>CAJAIK010000001.1 GCA_903939765.1 uncultured Chlorobiaceae bacterium
ACGAGAGCTTTTGACCAACGCCGCTTACGGTGGTTTGCACCCTGCTCCTGTAAGCCGAGTGCGATGGACCTACCATCATCTCTTGCACTGCTTTCTACAGCGCACAGTCAATCGGTAATCCTTGCCGAAACAGGCCACTATCTGGCTGACACTCTGTTTCCTGACTGGCCGTGTCATTACCGAACCAATTCTTGCGGGGCAGTGTAACAAAAACGAGAAAATTGAACATAAGAGAAAAATAAGTTCTCGTTCATACCCGGCAATATTTTTGGTGATTTTATCTTGTTCAAAGGATAAAAAGTACCGTATGTTGTCTTCATTTACCATTGTTGTTGCCTTCAATTCTTTGTAAAATTACGGACACTCAAGCCACATGAATGGGTGCTTGACCGATGTATATGTATATGTCCATGAAACAAAAAAGCCCCGCGACGCGAAGCTTTTTTGTTGTTGAGCAGTTACGCGACGGCGCTCAGGAGCTGCTTTTCAGACGTGATATTTCGTCGCGCAGTCGGGCGGCCTCTTCGTAGTTTTCATTGTTTATGGCGTCATTAAGCTCTGATTGCAGATCCTCGAGCAGTGCTTCGGTACGAAGCCGGCCTGCCGGCATCTCTTCTTCGGATTCAAGAGGCACTTCATCCTCATCGCCCTCCTCTTTTTGCTCCTCCTTGATACCAGCCTCGTTCATGATCTCTTCGGTCACATAGAGTGGTGCATTGAAACGGACGGCAATGGCAATGGCATCACTGGGACGAGCATCGATTTCATGCACCTCTCCGTTCACCTCACAGACAACCTTGGCATAAAAGGTCTCATTGTGCAGTTCATCTATAATGATTTCGTTGACATGCAGATGGAATGCATCGGCAATGTTCTTGAACAAGTCGTGGGTGAAGGGGCGGGGAGGCTTGATGTTTTCAAGTTTGAGGGCAATGGCCTGTGCCTCGAAGCCGCCGATGATGATGGGAAGTTTCCGTTTTCCCTCAAGCTCGTAAAGGATAAGTGCATAGGCTCCGTTGGTATGGGGGCTTGTTGAGAGTCCGAGAATATCTACCTGAAGTTTACGCATGAGTTCAAAAAAAAGGATTGATGTTGACGGCGGAGTGAAAAAACCTAACAACCACCCCGCTCTCTTAACACTAAAGTACAGTTAATCATCGCTTCTTCAAAAATTCCTGGAACTCTTCGATCAGTTTTGGCAGAAGAAGGTGCACATCTCCGACAAGAGCGTAATCGGCAATATCAAAAATCGGTGCGTGCGGGTCGCAGTTGATGGCAACAACAATACCGGCAGAACCGATGCCTGCAAGGTGCTGGGGGGCACCCGATATGGCACAGGCAAGGTAGAGTGCCGGAGCCACCGTTTTTCCGGTCTGGCCGATCTGTTCAGCATGGGGACGCCACCCTTCATCAACCACCGCACGGCTCGCCCCAACGGCCCCGCCAAGAAGCCGGGCAAGCTCTTCGAGCAGGCCAAAGCTCCCTGCGCTGCCCATTCCCCTTCCTCCTGCAACAATAATCCTCGCTTCGGCCACATCCCGTACCCCTGCGTGCATCACCATGCGGCGAACCAGCGGAAAAAGCTCTTCGCGGGTGCGTGAGGAGGGCTCAAGAACAACAACGCTGGCCTGGGCTCCGGAAGTGATCGCAGAAGAGGATCGGGTAGGACGAGAAGTGCAGGTATAAATTTTCAGGGGACGGGTGGGAGCAAAGGAGGCTATGGCTGCACCGGAATAGACTGCTCGCTGGCAGCAACCACCACCATCAGCTCCCCAGACATCATCAACGGCGCACCCTGTGAGGAGCGAGGCCTTGAGGCGCACCGAAAGCCGCGGTGCAAGATCCCGACTGAGTGCCGTGTCAGCGAAAAAAAGGGCGGTCGCCGCCACCTTCTTCATGGTCTCAACAACAAGCCTTGTGTAGTGCTCCGGATTGTAGAGCTTGAAAGCCGCTTCATTGGCGTGATAGACAACCCCATTACCGCCAAGGCTGCCATCAAGTTGCCGTGAACTGGCCGGACCGGCAAGCAGAGCCGATACGGCAGTACCCGGACGCAAGGCGGCAAGTTCCTGTACACGATTCCAGATATCGATGGATGACTTTTTTACAACGCCTTCCCTCTGTTCCAGAAAGACCAGAACTGTGTTCATTGCGTTCATCCTGCCTCCTCTTTTTATCGGATTTGTTACAGCGTGCTGGCCAAAAGTATGTGATTCATACTTCCTGCCAAGCGTGCTGGTTCTGTGGTTTGGTTCAGCGTGTCAACTCAAAAAAGAGCCTCTTCATGCGTAAGCAGCAGTACCAACTCTTTCGGGTCATGCAGAAAGCGGCATTTTCTTTCTTTGACAAAAGGCTTTATGCTTGTGATGGTGACAAAGGCGCTTTCGCTGATGGTGATCGGCAAAAGATCAACCGGTTTTTTCCGAGCTTCCATGACCGCCTTGATGGTGGTTTTTCGCGGCACATTCAACCCTTTTTCAACACTGAAAAGCGCTGGATAGTGCAGTTCGAGCGACTCAATGCCCCCCTCAATTTCGCGCTCGACATGAATCCCTGAATGAGAGGCCTCGAGCTTGATAATGGCGCTGACCGACTCCATGCCAAGCAGTTCGGCGAGCATCAGGGGGACCTGGGCGCTTTGAAAGTCGGTCGAGTGTTTACCGCAAAAAACAAGGTCAGGGAGAGCCTCACCATAATAATCGGTAATGGCGCGGCTGAGCATGCATGCGGTCTGAAAGGGGTCTGAAGGCTCTGTGGCGCTGAGAAGAAAAGCGCGATCGCCGCCCATGGCAAGAGCCTTGCGCAGCATATCTTTGGCCGAAGAGGGTGCAATACAGAAAAGAGTGACCTGGCTCCCCTCAAAACGCTCCTTGATGCGCACGGCTTCTTCAAGGGCATACTCATCGAAGGGATTCATCACCCCGTTAACCCTCGAAAGATCTATGGCTCCTTCAAAAAAGCTGACAACCGAGGCTGTATCGGGTACCTGACAAAGACAGACGGCAATATGCATAGTATGTTCTTCTCCTGATGGCCAAAAAAACCGGTTCCTTACACCGTTTTCTGGGTGAACAACCATTTTGTGCTATAAAAAACTCCATAACAACGCAAAAAAGCCGCTTGAAAGCGGCTTTTCCCTGGAATAAAACAAGTGCCCGAGAGGAGATTCGAACTCCTACACCTTTCGGCGCTACCCCCTCAAGATAGTGTGTCTACCAATTTCACCACTCGGGCTTGTTGTACTGCTGAATGCAAAAAAACATTCGGTGAGAATAGAAGGACTCGAACCTTCGACCCTCTGCTTAAAAGGCAGATGCTCTACCGACTGAGCTATATTCTCAACCTGAAACAATGGTACTGGAGTACCGGAACTTACTTATTCTGGTATCTCTGGCGCTTCTTGTGCCGGTTCTTACGGCGCATCTTTTTGCGCTTGTGTACCGCCATTTTATGACGTTTTCTCTTTTTTCCGCAGGGCATATAGTAAGTGTCTTTCCTCTTGTTTTAAAGGCAGATAATATAGGAACATTTTTCAAAGGTGCAAACTTATATTCATACTTTTTTGAAGACCGGTTCCTTTATTACCGTTTTAAAGGGGTTTTTCAGGCATTCATGTATTTGAAAAAATCCTTGTTGTCTTTGGTGTCCATCATTTTTTCACGCATGAACTCCATGCACTCGATAGGATTTTTGTCGGCAAGGTACTTTCTGAGAAGCCAGGTTCTGGAGAGCTCTTCCTGTGTAAAGAGCAACTCCTCCTTGCGGGTGCTGGAGCGAAGAATATCGATGGAGGGGAAGATACGGCGCTCGGAGAGACGGCGGTCAAGCAGAAGCTCCATATTGCCTGTACCCTTGAACTCTTCGAAGATAACGTCATCCATACGTGAACCGGTATCAATCAGCGCTGTGGCAATAATGGTCAGGCTGCCTCCCTCTTCAATATTTCGGGCCGCTCCAAAAAAACGTTTCGGCTTGGTAAGGGCATTGGCATCAATACCGCCCGAAAGAATTTTTCCTGAATGAGGGATGATGGTATTGTGAGCCCTTGCAAGGCGGGTAATGGAGTCGAGCAGCACAACCACATCGCGGCCAACCTCCACAAGCCGTTTGGCTTTTTCGAGCACCATGTCGGCCACCAGAACGTGGCGTTCCGGATCCTCATCAAAGGTGGAACTCACCACTTCTGCCGGTACGCTCCGGGCCATGTCGGTCACCTCTTCAGGACGCTCATCAATAAGCAGCACGATGAGGTAGACCTCCGGGTGGTTTTTGATGATGGCGTTGGCAATCATCTGCAGCAGCATGGTTTTGCCTGTTTTCGGCTGCGCCACAATCAAGCCTCTCTGCCCTTTGCCGATAGGGGTAAAAATATCCATGATGCGACCACATGCTTCTGACTGCTTGGTCTCAAGCTTGAGGCGTTCACGCGGAAAAAGAGGTGTCAGGTTTTCAAAATAGGGCCTTTCACGGGTTATTTCGGGATCGTTGCCATCGATAGTATTAATCTTTAACAGGGCAAAAAAGCGTTCACCCTCTTTTGGCGCCCGAACCTGACCGGAAACCGTATCGCCGGTACGCATGTTGAAACGCTTGATCTGTGACGGGGAGACATAAATATCGTCAGGAGAGGAGAGATAGTTGTAGTTGGCTGAGCGCAAAAAGCCGTACCCTTCCGGTATGACCTGCAGAACACCGGTGTTGACCATCACATTACCACTCTCAGAATCGGTATTCTTCTGGGACTGCGCCTCAATGATCTTGAAGATCAACTCCTCCTTTCGCAGGCCGGCAGCCATGACGCCAAGCTCTTTTGCCAGGACGTGCAGTTCAGAAACCTTTTTTTTCTGGAGCATATTAATGTCCAGACCTTTAAAAACCGAATTGTTCGACATGTTAATTGTGTTCAACGCTTGTTATATAAAAAAGCAACCGCAAAAAAGGGGGCATCTTCATCTACCACATGGAAAACCGGGATAATGGAAGATGACGGGGGAAGACTCTCTCTATTTGAAAAAGGGATAAGCACAGCAAGGAATTATGGAACGGAATGTTCCCTATTCATAAACGAAGAATTTCAGTAGCTTTGACAAAATATAAAAAAAATCAATTAAAAAATGCTCTTCACCGTCGCAGATAGATCATGTTTCTGCTGCAAGAAGATCACCGGCAAGATAAAACGAGCCTGTTACAAGAATCAAATCATCATCATTTGCTTTTTCAAGCAGATACGCAAGCCCCTCCCTGCCGGTCGTGAATACGGTTGCTTCAGCCCCCTCTTCCTGACACCGCAGGCGGAGCGTTTCGGCCGGAACGCTTCGTTCTGAGGGTATATTGACCAGCACAAAGGTGCAGTCGAGTCGCAGAAGCTCACGAATAATCGCCCTTGCATCCTTGTCTGAAGCGAGACCGAGAAGAACCGTCGTCCGGTGATAGCGGTGCCGGAATAAACCGAGTGTATTGACCGTTTCGCGCATGCCGTCCGGATTGTGCGAAACATCAAGAAAAATTGCGGGATTCCCTCTTATCAACTCAAGCCTTGCGCGATATCCGGTCCGCAATAACCCTTCAAGACCCGAAGTGATATGCTCAGGCGCAATCCCGGCATGTTCGGCAACCATGACCGCCAGAGAGATTGTGGTCGAGTGAAACGATCCGGTCAGTGGAGCCTTCAGCGAAGGATAGTAATGGAGCGCTGTTGTGAGCGCAAGCTCAACCATTCCCGGTTCAACTGAAGAGAGTGTACATGCCGAATCTTTTCCGACAATATATAATGGAGCGTCGCGACGTTCCGCCATCTGAACAATCTCATCAAGCGCTTCAGGTTGAGAGACCGCCGTAAAGACCGTGCTGCATCGCTTGATAATAGCGGCTTTTTCGGCCGCAATCAAGGGGAGGGTTTCGCCAAGCCAGTCGGTATGATCGAGTGCAATTGTTGTAATCACCGCATAATCGGACTCCACAACATTGGTGGCATCGAGTCGTCCACCCATGCCGGTCTCGATGATGGAGACCTCAACACCTTCATCGGCAAACCAGGCAAAGGCAATGGCTGTGGTTGCCTCAAAAAATGTAGCCTGGCGGCCAATAACTTCATCCCTGAAGCGTGTACAGTAGTGGGCGACGCGCTCCCTGGAAATCTGCTGCCCGTTAATACGGATCCTCTCGGTAAAATCAACCAGATGGGGGGAGGTATAGAGCGCGCACTTTTTGCCTGCGGCCTGAAAGATGGAGGCAAGTGCCGCCGCAACGCTTCCCTTTCCGTTGGTGCCGGCAATATGAACAACCAGCCCCAATCGCTTCTCGGGCGACCCATGAAGCTCAAGCAGTGAGCGGACACGGTCAAGACCGGGTTTTATACCGAACCGGTGCAACGGGTAAAGAAAATCGAGCGCTTCCTGGTAGGTCACCTGTTAATCTCTCTAACTGTTATGAATTGAAAGGAGAGCTGCCTTAATGACCTCTTCGACCGTCAGTTGTGGTGTTTGCTCCACAATTGACACAACTGCCTTTTGAGCGGCTGTTCTCGAAAAGCCGAGGGTTACAAGGGCATTGAGGGCATCATCCCGCAACAGGCTTGACGACAGCCGATCGGGAGAAACAATGGCAGAGACCGGAGAAAGTTTCAGGATTTTGTCGCGCAACTCAAGGATAATTCGTGCCGCCGTTTTTTTGCCGACACCGGTGATACCATAAAGCCGTTCAGGGGCATTGGCCAGAATGGCTTCATGAATATCCTGTACCTGAAGCCCTGAAAGAAGCGCAAGGGCAAGCTTGGGTCCGACTCCCGAGGTGAGCAAAAGCAGCCGGAAGAGTTGGCGCTCCTCTTCTCTTGAAAAGCCGTAAAGCTGCAAGAGATCTTCTCTGACAACAAGATGTGCAAAAATGAGGACTTCGCTGCCCTGCTCGGGCAACTGACGATGTGTGGTGGCGGAAATCAGCAGTTGGTATGCAATACCGGAAACCTCGACAACCACCTCTTCTGGCAAGAGTGAAGCAAGCTTGCCGCGAAAATATGCAAACATGAAAGAGAGTATGGAAACCCGGCCAGAAAGGCTTTGAGAGCGTTCTCTCAGCAGCTTTTCGAAGCCGGATGTCAGACAATGAAGATTACGTCAGGCCAAGCCGGAAAAATTCCGAAAGCTTATTCGGCCTTCCCATAACTGTTCATAAGACGCGTCAACTGTGACTTTTTACGGGATGCCTTGTTGGGATGAATGTAGTTCTTTACCCCAAGACGATCAATTTTCTGGACTGCTGAGCGGTAGGCCACTTCGACTGCTGCCTTGTCCGCACTGGTATCAATCAGCTTCTGCATGGTTTTGACAAGAACCTTCATCTCTTTTTTTCTTGCTCTGTTCCTGGCATTTCTTCTTTCTGACTGCCGCAATCTTTTCTCAGCCGATTTGTGTAAAGGCATATAAGGAGCTGTTAGGATAATGTAGTGTTGAATAACAAAAGACATATAATATAGAAGAAACAAGGAAAAATTCAAAAGAATTTTCTTTGCCTCAAGCCACGGCACCCGGGCTCCCCGCCTCTCACTCTCTCGGCACCGCGGCAACCGGCTTTTAGCCCGGCACTCAAAACTCAACACCCTTTTTCTTATATTGCGCAAAATTTCAACCACCGTTATGGAGATTTTATGAGTCTGATGATCAGCGTTTCAGGGATAAGGGGAGTAGTCGGCGAAAGCCTTACCCCGAAAAATCTTACTGCATTTGCCATGGCCTTTGCCTCCCTGATGTTTCGCCAGAGAGAGATGCGTGGAGAAAGCCTGACGAAACAACGGCCAAAGATTGTCATCGGCCGCGATACCCGGCCAACAGGCAAAGCCATCAGCGACCTTGTCAGCAACACCTTGCTGCTGTGCGGATGCGATGTTGTTGATCTTGGCATTGCCACAACTCCTACCGTTGAAATTGCCGTTCCGGGCGAGCGTGCCGACGGCGGGCTGATTATAACGGCCTCGCACAACCCTGTTGCATGGAATGCGCTGAAAATGCTCAACCATCAGGGTGAATTTCTTGGTGCGGCCGATGTTGAAGAGTTGCTGGCCATTGCTGATAACGAGCTGTTTGTCAGTGCACGCTGGGACGCTATCGGCACACTCTCCCGCAATGAACTCTATGACGCCCTGCACATCAAAAAAGTGCTCGATATCCCCTGCATTGATACGGCGGCCATTGCAAAAGAGCAGTTCCGGGTATTGGTTGACTGTGTCGAAGGAGCTGGCTCCTCAATTATTCCCGAGCTCTGCCGGGAGCTTGGTATCAAGGATATTGTCGAAGTTGCCTGCGGCGGCAGCGGCCTCTTTCCAAGAAACCCCGAACCCATCGAGGAAAATCTTTCTGCCACCATTTCCGCGCTCAAAAAGAGTGACTGCGATTTTGCCCTGATTGTTGATCCGGATGTTGACCGCCTCGCACTGCTCTGTGAGGATGGGTCGCTCTTCGGAGAGGAGTACACGCTTGTAGCCTGCGCTGATTTTTATCTGAAACACCATAGCGGGCCAGTGGTCAATAACCTCTCAAGCAGTCGCGCCCTGCGCGATATTGCGGCCAAACATGGCGTAGCCTGTTTCAGCGCAAAGGTTGGAGAAGCCAACGTCAGCGAAATGATGAAAAAGGTGCAGGCCGTCATCGGTGGGGAAGGCAACGGTGGAGTCATCCTTCCGGAACTGCACTACGGCCGTGACGCCCTGGTCGGGATTGCGCTTATCGTTCAGGCCTTCACCCTCTGGCGCAGTGAAAACCGGGGCGGCCCGCTCTCGCACTTCCGTCGCCACTTTCCTGACTACGTGATGTCGAAACAGAAAATTGAACTCGGGTCAACAAGCCGCGCCGCGCTTGCAACACTCCTGACCGACATTGCCAGCCACTACCACAACGCTGAAGCAAGCTGGCTGGACGGGCTGAAACTTGATTTTACCGACAGTTGGGTGCATCTGCGCCCCTCAAATACGGAACCCATTGTGAGAATCTATGCCGAGGCACCCTCAAAAGAGCAGGCTGAAACGCTGGCCAGCGAGCTGAAGCATGAAATTGAGCAAAGAGTG
The DNA here is from genome assembly GCA_903939765.1 of uncultured Chlorobiaceae bacterium. GTDB lineage: Bacteria > Bacteroidota > Chlorobiia > Chlorobiales > Chlorobiaceae > Chlorobium. The sequence goes on from CAJAIK010000001.1 coordinate 9,056, forward strand.
TCGGGTATCGGGGGTAACGGGAAGCATGAGTAACAATCCGGCGAAAAAAAGCTTCCGTCCGCAGCAGGATGAGACCCTGCAGAAAGGGAAAAAACGTTCAGTTGACCGCTACATCATCTCTCGCCTTTTAGGGTATATCAAGCCCTACAGCACGCTTGTTGCTGCGGCTATCGCCATCACCATCGCGGGCTCCTTTCTCGGCCCGCTGCGCCCCTGGCTGACCAAGATCGCCATTGACGACTATATCGCCCACGGCAATCTCAAGGGTTTGACTGTTATCAGCATTTTTCTTGCCGCCGCCATACTGCTTGATGGCATCAAGCAATATATCACGACATGGATGACCCAGATTATCGGCCAGAAGGCGGTCTTCGACATCCGGATGGATATTTTCCGCCACCTGCAGAAGCTGCCGGCACGGTTCTTTGACCGAAACCCGATCGGACGACTGATCACCCGGACAACAGGCGATGTTGAATCACTGAACGAAATGCTCTCAAGCGGCATCATCACCATTCTTGGCGACCTCCTCCAGCTCTTTTTTATTGTGGTACTGATGGCATGGATCGACTGGCAATTGACCCTTATCGTTCTCAGCATTCTTCCCCTGATGATCTGGGCCACAATTGTCTTTAAAAACAGCGTCAGGATTGCCTTTCAGGATGTGCTTACCCATCAGGCCCGGCTCAACACCTTTTTTCAGGAGCATCTCACCGGCATGAGCATTGTCCAGCTCTTTAACCGTGAAGGGCGCGAAGCGCGAAAATATGCCGCCATCAACGCCGATCACCGCGATGCCAATATCCGTACCGTCTTCTCTTTCTCCATCTATTATCCGCTGATCGAAACCCTGAGTTCTGCCGCCGCCGGCCTGGTGATCTGGTACAGTGGCATCCGGCTGCTCAAGGCTGATCTCACCATAGGAGTGGTCATCTCGTTCGTCCAGTATATCTGGCTTTTTTTCCGCCCCCTGCAGCATCTCTCCGACCGCTTCAACGTTATACAGAATGCCATTGCAAGCTCAGACCGCATTATCCGCCTGCTTGATGAAACTGAGGGAATAGAAGATCCTTCAGGAAAAGTGCAGATCGAGCGCTTCAGGGAGAGCATTGAGTTCAAGGATGTCTGGTTCGCATACGAGAGTGAAAACTGGGTGTTGAAAGATATCTCATTCTCCATCCGCCGTGGAGAAAAAATCGCCATTGTCGGCGCCACCGGAAGCGGCAAAACCTCACTGATCAATATTCTCTCACGGCTCTACCCTTTCGCAAAAGGGTCAGTAACCATTGACGGTATTGCACTCCAGGATATTGCGGAACACTCTGTACGGAAACTGATCGGTGTGGTGATGCAGGATGTCTTTCTCTTTTCAGGCACCATAGGCGAAAATCTCGCTTTCGGCAATCCTGACGTTTCTGACGAGGAGTTACAGGAAGCGGTCAGAATTGTCGGAGCCGACCGTTTTATTGAGCAGCTCCCCGGCGGTTACCAGTACAGGGTGCTCGAAAACGGCACCGGGCTCTCCTCCGGCCAGAAGCAGTTGATCGCCTTTGTCCGGGCGCTCCTCTATAATCCGGAAATTCTTGTGCTTGATGAGGCCACGAGCTCGGTTGACACCGAAACGGAAGGCCTTATTGATGCGGCGACGGCCCGCCTGATGAGTGAGCGCACCTCCATCATTATTGCTCACCGGCTTTCGACCATCCAGAAAGCTGACCGAATCATTGTTTTACACAAAGGGGTGATCAAGGAGAGCGGCAACCATCAGGAGCTGCTCGCAAAAAGAGGGCTCTACTACAAGCTCTACCTGCTCCAGCACCCCGAACAAACCCTCATCCCGGGAGCGGAATCGTCCAGCCCTGTGCGGCCGTAACCGTTACAGGCTGCTGTCGCGAAGCACACTGACCGGTTCGAGTTTTGCCGCCTTTGCTGACGGCAGAATGGCCGCAATCGTGCTGATCAGAACCGTTATACCGATAATCAGAAGGAAATAGAGGGGATTATAGGACATGCTGAAGCCTGTTTTGGTCAGCGGCCCCTGGGAATTTTCAATGGGGAGGCTCGCAAAGAGATTGATGGAACCAATGGCAAGCACGCCCCCGACAAGAGCGCCAGCCAGGCCCACCATAAACCCCTCAAGCACAAACATCCCGACAAGCTGAAGGGCCGAAAATCCGAACGACTTCATGATGGCAATGTCACGGCTCTTTTCAAAGACCGTGGTTACCAGAATATTGGCCACACCAAAGCCTGACACAACACCGACAAAGGCCACCAGAGAGAAGACGATGGCACCGATGCGGGCGAAAAGGGAGAGAATACCCGCATTTTCCTCCTGCCAGGTGAGGCAGCGGTAGCCGGTAATGCGCTCCAGCTCCCTCGCCAGAGGGGCATTGTTGAGCGGATCCTTTACTTTAAGCGCAATGCCGGAAACCTTGTTGGCCGGCAATCCTTCGATAGTCTGGCCAAGCTTGAGCGACACAAAAACACTGTTGTCGACCGCATTGACACCGGAAAAAAAGATACCGGCCACCTTGCACTGCTGGCTTTTTCCGGAAGAGGGAATGATGACAACCTGATCATTCAATTTAAGGTTCATATCTCTCGCCACCGTTCGACCGACAAGCAGCGCATTGGCCGTCTTCTCAAACATGGCGATATCGCCCTCTGTCAGCTTTTTTATGATACCACTGATGGCATCCTCCCGCTCAATCAGAACACCTTTGAGAAGCAGCGGCTGGTTGCGGTTTCCCTTGACCGCCATAACCTGTGAAATAACATAAGGCGAGGCGGCAAGAAGCTCTTTTTCATATTCCGGAGAGGCAAACACCGCAAGAAGCTGCCGATAATTCCGCACCTCCTCCCGCTCCTGCTTCTTGATATTGTCATCAACAAAGGCAACAGAGGCAAGGCTCTCTTTTTCAAAAAGATTGACCGGCATGGGGTTCATGCTCTCCCCTTTAACCGTTATATGGGGAGCTACATTCACAATGGTCTCAACAAAAGAGTCGAGCAACCCCCTCGTCAAAGAGTTGGTCGTAATCAGCACCATCGTACTGACCGCCACCCCGAAAATAGTGGTCAAAGTCTGACGGCGACGTCCCAGCAGATGGCGCAGGGCTATAGAGAAGAGGGTTTTCAGCATGAAAAACCTTGGAAATCACTCATAGGCGATACCACTTGTTGTAAAGAATTTTTAACTCTTATACTTTTTATTTTATCAAAAACCACAGACTGATTTTTCTCGCCTTCTTCAATATCAAAAGCATTCTGTAAACCAAGCCAGAATTTTGCTGAGTTTCCAAAACAGGAGCCGAGTCTCAAGGCCGTATCCGCAGTGATTCTCCGCTTGCCTTTTATAATTTGCGAAATCCTTGTTTGTGGTATTTCAAGATCCTTCGACAACCGATAGGCAAAAATTTCCATTGGAATCAGGAATTCCTCAACCAACACTTCTCCAGGGTGTAAAGTATTCAACTTCTTCATCTCTCTTGTTCTTTAAAGGTAATCCACATGATTTCAACTTTTTCTGCCTGATTGTTCTTCCATGTAAAAACAATTTTCCATTGTTGATCATGAAATACGGATGCTGTAAAACTTTTTTGAGCTGGCAGAGACCTTTTCCAATCTGTTGGATGAAGGAATTCAGAGATCCTCAATATTGCAGCGAGTTGTTCACTATTTGAAGTTTTCACCGCCCAATGTTTTGGATTTCCAATGGAATCCGCCTCACTCTTTCACCTTGCCAGATTTTTTCAGTATCCTTTGAACCAAATGAAACAATCATAGTGTCGCGTTACACTACTAACGCAAAAAATACCTATAAGTTTTTTCATTCCAAAGTTGGTGTCAGCTCACGGCTGTGTGACAGGGTAATACCCGCCAGCAGCAAAACAGAAGCCCGCCCGGCAACAAGCGCGGCACAACCTTCCAGAACAACCCCGAAAATGGTGGAACCATCTCTTCTGTTATGGTGTACTCATGAATATGATATATATTACTCGACTGAATTTTATAAGAGCAGCTATGGATAATCCAGCAAAAATACTATCCGGGGAGGCATGAGCGACAGTACAGGCAATACAATAGTGGAGCGGAAACATAGTCATGTCGAAATCTGCCTGCATGGCGACGTTGTTTTTAACGGCAAAACCACCGGATTTGAGCGTTTCGGGTTTGAGCATAATGCCCTTCCGGAAATCGCATACTCCGATGTAGAGCTCTCCACAACGTTTCTCGGCCGAACGATCGGCGCTCCGTTGATGATTTCCTCAATGACCGGCGGCTACAGCGAGGCGGCAACACTCAACCGGCGCCTTGCTGAGGCGGCGGAGCATTTCAATATTCCCCTTGGTGTCGGCAGCATGCGGCAGGCGCTTGAAAACCGTTCGCATCGCGAGAGCTTTTCCATTGTACGAAAACATGCACCAACGGTGCAGATTTTTGCAAACATCGGTGCTCCGGAAATTGCAACAAAACTGACGGAAAGCGATGTCAATACCATGCTGGAGATGCTGGAAGCTGACGGGCTGATTGTGCACCTGAATGCTGCACAGGAGCTTTTTCAGCCTGAAGGGAACACCAATTTTCGCCATGTTCTTGAGCAACTCACCCTGCTCACCGCCAGCATTCCGGTACCGGTTATTGTCAAGGAGGTTGGATGCGGTATCTCGGCATCTGCCGCCCGGCAACTCATCGAGGCTGGCGTCAAAGTGATTGATGTGGCCGGAGCGGGAGGCAGCAGTTGGCAGAAGGTTGAAGAGATCCGCTATACAAGGCAGTTCAAACAGGATAGCCGCTTCAGCCTCCCTGCTCTTGAAGAGCTGCTGAACTGGGGAATTCCTACAGCACAATGCCTGCTTGATATACGAGCGCTCAAACAAGAGTCGCCCGAGTTCAGCGCCATTGAAATCATTGCTTCGGGAGGAATCCATTGCGGTACTGACATTGCAAAATCCCTCGCACTTGGAGCGCAACTGGCCGCATCGGCACGTCATATCCTCAAAGCCTTGCATGAAGGAGCTCTTGAGGAGACTATTGCATCCTGGCTGAACGATCTCAGGGCAGTGATGTTCCTGACTGGAGCCGCCACAATAGCAGAGCTTCGCCATAAAACCCTTATCACGAAACCATGAGCGATTTCACCATGCATGCAGCCCTGACACAGGAGCTTGTCGAAAAGAAATACCATCTCTACCTCAAGAGAATCAATGAGGCACTCGCAAGATGTTTCGACAGGGAGAGCCCGCTCACGCTTTACGACCCGGCCAGGTATATTCTTGAGGGAAATGGCAAGAGAATACGACCGTTTCTTACGCTGCTTGCCTCGGAAGCGGTATGCGGTTCTTCGACGCCTGCTCTCAAGGTCGGGCTGGCGGTTGAAATTCTGCATAACTTTACCCTGATTCATGACGACATCATGGATCAGGCTGAGCTCCGCCACGGCAGACCGACGGTTCACAAGAAATGGAACACCAATGCGGCCATCCTGTCGGGGGACATGATGATTGCCTACGCTTATGAACTTGTCTTGCAGGCTAACAGCAACCGGCACAGCGAACTGATCCATATTCTCAACGATGCCAATATTACGATTTGTGAAGGACAGGCGCTCGATATGGAACTTGAAGAGAAGCGTGATGCCACCATAGCCGACTACATCGACATGATTGCAAAAAAAACCGGTCGGCTTATTTCAGCCGCACTTGAAGCAGGAGGAGTTGCTGGCGATGCAACGGATGAACAACTACAGTGCCTGGTGCTTTTTGGTGAAAAAATCGGCCGTGCGTTCCAGATACAGGATGATTATCTCGACATCATGGCTGAAAACGGAAAGTCGGGCAAGATGGCTGGCGGTGACATCATCAACGGCAAAAAAACCTACCTTCTGCTGCGCTCTCTCGAATTGACGACGGGCATGGAACGTGATCTCCTGCACTCCATCATCATCAATAAAGGGATCGGTGCCGAGAGGGTTCCTGAAGTAAAAGCCATTTATGAACGGTGCGGTGTGCTTGAAGAGACCGCCTCACTGATCAACCGCACGACCGAAGAGGCGCTCACGGCAATTGAGTCGCTCCCTCATGCCGAAGGGAGGGAGCATTTGCGGGGATTTGCCAACATACTGATGAAAAGGGACTTCTAACCATGGAAGAGCGGGTGCTGTTGCTTGCCCTGACCCTTATTCCGGGTATCGGCCCTGCAAGAATCAAGGCGATGAGCGCTCACCTGCAGGGCCGATTGCGTGATCTGCTCCATTTCGGGATAAACGAGCTTCTGCAAATATCGGGAATCGGTGAATCTCTCGCCCGACAGGTTCACCATTTTCTTCACCATGCAGCCACAAGAGAGGAGGCTGTGGAGAGTGCTGAAAAACAGATTGCGGAACTGCAGCGCTACAATGCCGAGTTGATTACCATTCTTGATGCCGTCTATCCCCCTCTTTTGAAGGAAATTTATGATCCGCCCCCCTGCCTCTTTGTGCGGGGACGGCTTTCCACACTGAACGAGCCCGCCCTGGCGGTTGTTGGCACAAGATATGCGTCGCACTATGGCAAACAGGTCACTACACGGCTCTGCCATGACCTGGTCAACTCAGGAGTTGCCATCGTCAGTGGACTGGCCTATGGCATCGATATGACGGCACACGCGGCGACCCTGGAAAACGGAGGGCGGACTGTTGCCGTGCTTGCAAGCGGTGTCGATACCATCTATACCGATCCGCAGGGAAAACTCTGGCCAAAAATCATTGAAGAGGGCGCCCTCATCTCGGAAGAGTGGCTGGGTTCCGAACTCTCGCCAGGAAAATTCCCGAAACGCAACCGCATCATTTCAGGTATCACCTCCGGCACCATTGTTGTTGAATCGGATCTGAAGGGAGGGTCACTGATCACCGCGGCCTCCGCCCTTGAGCAGAACCGGGAGGTTTTTGCCGTTCCAGGAAGCATTTTCTCGCGAACCTCACGAGGAACAAACCGGCTCATTCAGCAGGGCTCTGCCAAAGCGGTCATGAGCGTTGAGGATATCATCACCGAACTCGGGGCGCAATTCGCAAAAAACTGTTCCGGAAACACGGCGTTGCAAAATGATAGAGCGCAACCAAACCTTTCTTTATCGGAACTTGCGATTCTGCAGTGCATGAAAACTGAACCAATTCATATTGATGCACTTGCAACAGCTTCAGGTATCGACCTATCCTCGCTTCTGGTCCACCTTTTTGAACTTGAACTGAAAGCGGCAGTTGTGCAGCAGCCCGGACAATTTTTTCAGAAACGGATTATCTGAATTGCTAACCGGTAAATATCGGATGAGGCTTTTCAGCTTTGTGTAGTTTTTAACCACAGAATTCTTACCTTTGGAATGTGTAATTATAGCCAGTTGTATATTCCAAAGATATTGATAAACTAACCTGTTAACTTAAACTATCAAATTGATGACTCATTCAGGAGGATTTATGAACATGTCGCGCCGTATCGTTATGGCGGTTGGCTTGAGCATGGTGCTGGTTGCCCCCCAATCGTTTGCCGCACAGGAGGCGGGGAAGGTCAGTGTAGTGGACTCAGGCAAAATTCTGCAGCAGTTACCTGAAACAAAACAGGCTGAAGCTACCCTGCAGGCAACTGCGGCTCCGTTACAGAAAGAGCTTGAGCGGATGCAGTTGGATTATCAGAAATCAATCGCAGCGTATCGCCAACAGGCAGCCTCCATGGCCAAACCAGCAAGAGATGCGAAGGAAAAGGAACTCGGTCTCAAAGGCCAGTCGATTGAAAAATACCAGCAGGAGAAATTCGGACGTGGCGGTCTGGTTGAAAAGAAGCAGCAGGAACTGCTCATTCCTATCCGGCAGAAAGTATTGGCAGCAGTAGAGTCCGTGGCGCAATCCGAAGGATTTGCCCTGGTTCTTGAAAAAAATATTGCCATCTATGTCGCACCTGCAAATGATCTCACCTTCAAGGTGATGAACCAGTTGAACATCAAGTAATTACATTCTGAATTGAAAAGAGTTACCGTTCTTTTTCCGCTTATGTCACTGATGCTGGTATCGGGATGCGGCGATCCTGTCAAGGAACGCCGCTCTCCTGAAACAGCTTTTATCGGTCTCAATCATCCCGTACAGGAGAGCTGGACGGTCAAGCTTACCCTTTCAAAATCGGGAATACCACGTGAGGTTATTGAAGCTGGACACGGAGCGGAATACAGAACGAATTCCGGCACAGAACAGCATCTTGACCACGGCATCCGGCTTACCCTGTTTGACGGCAACGGCCGGGTCAAAACCACCATATCGGCCGAGAAGGCGCTGATTCATGACAATCAGGATATTGAGGCCGAGGGTAATGTTATCGTCAACTCCGAAGGCACGACCATTACCACAGAATATGTCAAACGGACAGCCAAAGATAAAATGATTCGTTCAAACAGTTTTGTTACTATCAAAAGAGCCGGTGAAACCATTCGGGGAGAGGGCTTTGAAACCGATGAGGCCTTGAAAAGGTACCGGATTTTCCGGGGAAGCGGAGAGGCATTTAAAAAACAATAATGAAGGCGCGTCAGTACACACATGAAATTACACATCCTGAAATCAAAAATCCACAACGCTATAGTAACGAGTGGTGATCTCGAATATGAAGGAAGCATCACCATCGACAGTGAATTGCTTGAAATGGTCGATATGATTCCCAACGAAAAAGTCCTGGTTGTTAACAATAATAACGGTGAGCGCTTTGAAACCTACATTATCAAGGGCGACCATGGCTCAAGGGAAATTCAGCTCAATGGAGCCGCCGCCAGGTGCGCTTTGGTTGGCGATGAAATCATTATTATGACTTTTGCCGTCATGGAAGAGGCGGAAGCACGAAACTTCAAGCCTATGGTCCTGATTGTCGACAGGGAGAACAACCCGAAATGCCGACATCATGTAGGCGAGGCTGATGAACCGTTATCATGACTGCAACACCCACTTTTTACAATATTCAAGCAATTAAATGGCACTTGCAATAATTATTATGGCCGCTGGAAAAGGCACCCGGATGCAGTCAGAGCTGCCAAAGGTGCTCCATCAGGCCAACGGGCGCCCTCTTATCGACTATGTGCTCGATACCGCGACCTCTCTTGACCCCGCAAGAACACTTCTTATTGTCGGCCATCAGGCCGAGTTGGTTAAAGCGGCTGTCGCCCGATACCGGGTCAGCACTGCGCTTCAGGAGCCACAACTCGGAACCGGTCATGCCGTCATGCAGGCAGAAGCCGCTCTCAGTGATTTTGAGGGTGAAATAGTCATTCTCTCGGGAGATGCACCACTGGTCAATTCCGTAACGCTGCAAGAGCTGATTGCTTTTCACCGTTCAAGAAATGGCGCTGCAACCGTCCTGACCGCAGAACTTCAGGATCCCACCGGTTATGGACGGGTTATTCGAAACAATGGCAGTGAGAGTGTGCTGAAAATTGTGGAACAGAAAGATGGAACCAGTGAGGAACTTGCCGTCAGAGAGATCAATTCAGGCATTTACGTCTTCAATGCGCAATTGCTTTTTCAGGCTCTTCGGGAGGTCAACACAGACAATGCGCAGAAAGAGTACTACCTGACCGATGTTTTCGGAATCTGCTTCCGGAAAGGCCAGAAGGTCTACGCCTTCAAAACGGAAAATCCAGAAGAGATTCTCGGCATCAATACCCCTGAACAACTGATGGAAGCAGAGCGACTGCTGCTGCACCACTCGGGATAAGAAGCGATGTTTATTTACGGGTGCGGCGTGATTTTTGAGGTTCTCTTCCCTTAACTGTTTTTTGAGCCTCTCCGGCAACAAGAGAGTCCGGAGAGGAAAGGTCAATGTCGGCACTCTCAGGCTGTATTCCGCTCTCGTGCATGGAATAGAACTCCACCAGATTGCCGTCGGGATCCATGACAAAAAAAGCCCTGCCTTCCCGGCGATGAGCTGGACGGGTTACCATATGCACTCCGCAATCATCAAGATAGAGCGCCGCCGCGTCAACTTCAGCATCCGACGCAAGCCTGAAACCGAAGTGATCGACACGGATATCCCTTGCTTCAGGTGAACCGACCGTTTCGGCTTTGACCAGCACGAGCATATCCGAATTAATGCGCAGATAGGTAATGTTTGCGCCAACGCGGTAATCGAGCTTGAGGCCAAGAACAGCGCCATAAAATTCCTCAGCCCTGCGCAGGTCATTGACGCGAAGGGTGATCTGGTTAATCCCCGTCAGTTTCATCATCTTCTTCAACTTGAACAATCTTTTTCTCTACCGGTTTTTCCACCGTATAATTGTATTTGTGCGCAAAATAATCGGCAACAGCCTTATGCGACGACTTTTCACGTACCTCAAACTCAAGACTGATCGCGATCTGTTCCGGGAATACCTTGTCCGATTCAGATTCACTGCTCGGGTTACGGATCATCTCCTTATAGGGAAGAAGCTTGTCTTCAAGTTCTGCCCGCTCATCATCATGTAATCTTTTTGCTTTTTTTGAAATTGCGACCACTGTCTCATAGAGATTCGAGTGCGCACTTCTCAATTTATTCAAATCAACAGGTTTAACCGACATTGCGCTATTTTTTACGTGTTTGAAAGAAATTTACTGATCAGCCCGGTAACAGTGTCAACAGCCTTATCGAGATTATCGTTCACGATCACCTCATCAAACCGGTCAGCATAGTCCAGTTCCAGCCGGGCCCTCTCAAGGCGCACCTTCAGACTCTCTTCATTTTCACTCTCCCGCCCCTTAAGCCTCTGCTGCAACACCTCCATGCTCGGTGGCCTGAAAAAAAGCAGCAATGAATCGTCAGGAAAAAGCCGCTTCAGATTCAGGGCCCCCTTCACATCCAAATCAAGCAGAATATGGGTGCCTCGATCAATAACCTCACGGGTTTTATCAAGCAGGGTGCCGTAATGGTTTCCAAAAAAGAATTCGTGTTCTATAAAGCCGCCCTGGCGGATTTTTTCTTCAAAGTCCTCTTTTGTGAGAAAATAGTAGTTAACTCCCTCCTGCTCACCCGATCTCTGCTGCCGGGTTGTGGCTGACACTGAAAATCTGATGTTTTGCAGACGATCAAGCACCAGTTTGGCAATGGTAGACTTTCCCGTGCCCGATGGAGCTGAAAACACAATGAGCTTTCCCTGCTGCCGCCGCTCTTCAATCATAGAATTACTCTATATTTTGCAGTTGCTCCCTGATTTTCTCAAGATCTTCCTTGATCTGAACAATTTTCTGGCAAATCTCTGCATTCTGGGATTTTGAGGCAATGGTGTTCGCTTCGCGCAACTGCTCCTGGAGCAAAAAATTGAGCTTTCTTCCGGTGCCGCTTTCATCGTTCTGCAACTCTTCAATAAAAAACTTGTTGTGGCTGGCAAAACGGGTCAGCTCTTCGGTAATATCAAGCTTGTCGGCTGCAAGAACCAGCTCCATTTCAAGTCGATCGCGGCTGTATGCCAAATCCTTGCCGGCAACAGCCTCCACTTTTGCAGTGAGCCTTTTTCTTACCGCTTCAAGATTATCAGCCGCAAGCGAGGCAACAAGCGCAAGCGTGCTTTCAATTTCGGCAATCCTTCTGACGAAGTCGCCTGAAAGCTCTTCGCCCTCCCTGCGTCGCATTGCCTTGAGACGCTCAATTGCCTCCTGCAGAAGATTTTTGACAAACGGCCAATGCTCACCGACCTGGTCAAGCGACGATGCACCATTGTCAAATATTTCAGGAAACCGGAGCAGATGCTCAAGAAGAAGCGGGGCATCCACGTCAGCTTCGCGCTTGAGGGTATTAAGCAACTCTTTATAGGCCTTTACTTTCGCCGTATTGATAGTGACAGAGATGGGCTGGGCATCGTCGAGCTGGATTTGTATGAAGGCTGAAATTTTTCCCCTCTGAAAATGGGCGCGGATCATCTCGCGAACTTCAAGCTCGAAAGAGAGTAACTGACGGGGAAGCTTGACACTGATTTCAGTGAACCGGTTGTTGACGGACCGTAACTCTACAAGAGTCCGGACACCGCTTTCAACTGACTCTGCGCTGCCATATCCGGTCATGCTTTCCAACATAGTAGTTCCTGCTCTGCATTCTTGTTAAAAGGATAACCTGCAGAGCCCGGGCCCTGCAGAGATCGCACCAAAAAAAGTCCAGATTGTCACTCTTACTTGCGAAGTTCAAGTTCGGCTATCACTTTACGATAACGATCAATATCGACATCCTTCACGTAATTCAGCATTTTGCGGCGTTTGGCGACAAGCATCAGCAACCCACGGCGGGAGTGCTTGTCTTTCGGATGCGACTGCAGGTGGCCGGTAAGATCAGTGATTCTGCGAGTATATAACGCAACCTGAACCTCGGATTTTCCGGTATTCTTTTCTGAAGCGCCGAACTGCTTGATAACTTCCGCTTTAAACTCTTTTGTCAGGCTCATATCTCTTCGTTTGTTATGTTAAATCGGTTGACCTGCAATATAATATTATTAACAATACAACTCAACCGTTTTTTTATCTTTTTCGAGTTGCATTTTCAGCTCTTCGAGTGAGGAAAATTTCTGTTCATCCCTGATGAACTTGAGCAGGGTAAATCGCATCTGGCAGCCATAAAGCGTACCGCTATATCCCAGAATATGGGCCTCAACACTCTTGACCGCTTTCAGAGTGACTGTCGGACGAACACCAACATTCATCATGGCCATGAAGGTTTCACCGTTCAGCACCGTTTGAGCAAGATAGACTCCGGCAAGGGGCAGAAGCTTGTCGGGATCAGAAAGTTTGAGATTTACCGTTGGAAAGCCCATCTCCCGCCCGCGTTTGTCGCCATCAACCACCGTTCCGCTGATCATATAGGGAGAACCAAGAAAGGTATTGGCCTCTTCGATTTTGCCGCTTTCAAGCAGCACCCTTATTCGTGTGCTTGAGAAATGCTCATCGCCGATCATCACTTCATCAACAACCTCCACATCAAAACCGAGTTCCAGGCCAAGGGCTGCCAGCGTCTTGCCACTCCCGCTCCGGTCTCGGCCAAACGCGTGATCATATCCAACCACAATGCTTCTGGCGCCCAGCAGCCCGACCAGAACATTACGGATAAAATCATCCGAGGTGCGCGCGGCAAAATCGGGGGTAAAGCGGACAACAAAAAGAAGATCAACTCCCTCACCGGCAAGAAGTGCAATTTTTTCATCAAGCGTTGTCAAGAGCCCAAGGGGCCCCGAAACTTCTCCCTTGAGCACCATCCTCGGATGGGGCTCAAAGGTGACAACAACACTTCTCAAACTGCGCGATTTTGCAATGCCAACCATGCGTGCAATAATGATCCGATGCCCTTTATGCACACCATCAAAAGAACCTGCCGTCACGGCAGATGCTGTGGCAGAAAAGTCCTCCAACGTGGCGGAACCATAACTGCAAACCAAATTTTTGTCATACTCAACAATACGCATAGCTCTTTTTATCTCCCCTCACCCAGCCGGGTGTTTGATGCCTCCTGAAGAATAGCTTCAATGGTCTCTGATACCGTTCTGGCAGAGCTCAGCTCCCATGTACCAATTGAGACTCTCCTGAGTGAGGCAAGATAGCCTCCGACGCCAAGCGCAGCACCCAGTTCATGGGCAATAACCCTGATATAGGCTCCTTTGGAAACATGGAGAGTAAAATAAATCAGGGGAAGCTCAATGCGGGTGACTTCAAAACGGTGAATAACAATCTCTTTTGCTTTTCGCTCCCTGATAACCACCCCCTTGCGGGCATGTTCATAGAGCCGTTTTCCGTTATGCCAGGCGGCCGAATGCATGGGCGGCTGCTGCTGGTGTGTGCCGACAAAACCGGCGGCGACAGAACGAATCTCACTCTCCGTGAGGTGAGCCGTCGAGCAATGGCCATATTCGGCAGTTTCAACATCATGACTTTCCGTCATGGCACCAAGCTTTATGACGCCGTCGTAGACCTTGTCAAGCACTTCGAGTGTGGCAATCTGCTTCGTTTTCCGTCCAGCCGCAAGAATAAGCAGGCCCGTCGCTTTCGGATCAAGCGTACCACAATGACCTACCTTGCGCTTCAAGCCACACCGTTTATAGCTGTTCCTGATTTTAGCCACGACATCGAACGACGTCCAGTCGAGCGGCTTGTCAATCAGGAGAAAATTGCCTTCATCAGCCAAAGGCTCGCTGTTTTGCTCTTCATCCATGAACACTCTTTTTCAACAAGCCCTTGGTTAACCATTTTCAACAGAACGTTTTCTCACCTCATTCAAAAGCTGCTCAATGCGGTTTGCACGCTCATAAAGGTGGTCTTCATGAAATTCAAGTTCCGGAATACGACGGAAATGGTGCCGAATTTTCGCCGAGAGAATCATTCTGATACTCCTGGTTTTATCCTGCAATAAAGCCATCGCTGCCTGCTGCTCCCCAGGCGTACCGATGATGGAAACATAGACCCTTGCAATACTCAGGTCAGCGGTAATCTTCACATCGACAACGGTGACGATCGGGCCACTGCGCGGAAGCTCATGCAGAAGGATTGCTCCAAGCTCCTGCTGCAGCAGCGATGCAACTCTCTCAGTACGTATCGACATAGATCAACAATAAGCCGTTCATAGTTTTCGTTTTTTCTCAACAATCTTATAGGCCTCGACAATGTCGCCAACCTTGATATCGTCATAGTTCTTGAGGCTCATACCGCACTCATAGCCGGCATCAACCTCCTTGACATCGTCCTTGAAGCGCCGGAGCGCTGCAAGCTGACCTTCATAAATCTGGACACCGTCACGGAGCAGGCGAACCTTGGAATCACGGAACATCTTGCCCTCAAGCATATAGCAACCGCCGACATTGCCAATCTTTGGTACCTTGAAGATCTGGCGGATTTCAAGCGATCCCAGACTCTCTTCATGAAGTTCCGGCGACAGCATTCCCTCAAGCGCCTTCTCGACATCTTCAAGTACATGATAGATAACGCTGTAGAAGCGAACATCAAGATCTTCCTTTTCTGCCAGCTTTTTGGCATTGACATTCGGTCGTACCCTGAAACCGATAATAATGGCATCAGAGGCTGCGGCAAGCAGCACATCAGTCTCCGTGATCTGCCCGACGCCCTGGTGAATAATCTGGACTTTCACCTCTTCGTTCTGGATCTTCATAAGACCGTCAGCAAGAGCCTGAATAGAACCATCAGTATCAGCCTTGATAATAACACTCAACTCTTTCATCAGCCCTTCCTTGATCTGGCGGGCAATACTGTCGAGCTTGACACGCGTACTGCGTCGGAAGTCGTGCTCACGGCGGATAACCTGGCGCTTCTGAGCCAAATCGCGCGCCTCCCTGTCCGTAACCATGACCGTCAGTGCATCGCCTGATTGCGGAAGATCCTCAAATCCAAGCACCCTGACTGGCTGCGAAGGGTTGGCGAAAAGAATTCTTTTGCCTCTCTCATCCATAAGGGCGCGAACCTTTCCCATGGTATTGCCGGCAACAAAGGGATCGCCAACCTTGAGTATGCCGCGCTGAACGAGCACCGTGGAAATCACTCCCTTGCCCTTGTCGAGCTCCGACTCAACAATAATGCCGCTTGCCTGAACCTCTCTGGAATAGTTGCCCCTCAACTCACGCATTTCAGCTTCGGTCAGCACCTTTTCCATCAGTTCAGCAATGCCGATACCTTTCTTTGCAGAGATCTCCTGGCACTGATAGGCACCACCCCACTCCTCAACAAGCACTCCTGCTTCCGACAACTGGGTTTTTATCTTTTCGGGATTGGCTTCAACCTTGTCAATTTTATTGAGCGCAACAACTATCGGCACTCCAGCCGCTTTGGCATGGTTGATGGCCTCGATGGTCTGAGGCATGACGCTGTCATCAGCCGCAACCACAAGAATAACAATATCGGTCACCTGCGCGCCCCTTGCCCGCATGGCGGTAAAGGCTTCATGGCCCGGCGTATCGAGAAAGGTTATTTTGCGGTTGCCTTCAACCGTTACTTCGTAAGCGCCAATATGCTGGGTAATACCACCGGACTCACCGGCCACAACTTTACTGTTGCGAATATAATCGAGGAGCGAGGTCTTTCCATGATCAACATGGCCCATGATGGTGACAACCGGCGGACGGGTCTGCATGTCAGCTTCATCATCCTCGGTCACAATCACGGCAGTTGCCTCAACCTCTG
Organism: uncultured Chlorobiaceae bacterium; assembly: GCA_903939765.1. GTDB lineage: Bacteria > Bacteroidota > Chlorobiia > Chlorobiales > Chlorobiaceae > Chlorobium. The sequence continues at coordinate 25,200 of CAJAIK010000001.1, forward strand.
AAATAAACTCCGCCTCAAAACCGAATTCAAGAGCGATCAGCTCAATCGACTCCTTGTCGAGCCGCTGATTGATGGTGACAAACTTGCCGAGCGCAAAACACTTCTGGATAATATCCTTGGCGGTAATGCCCATAAGCTCCGCCAGTTCATGGGGCGAAGCGTACTCGGTAACGCGAACAACAAGGCGCTGTGACTCACGGAAGGCCTCATCAACTTCATGCTCACGCTCACGCTCGTTGCGGCGCTGCTTGCGGAACTTCTGGCGAGAACCTGTTCCGCTGCGATCATCAATACCACTGATCGTCTTCTGTATATTGGCCGATATGACCTTGTCGTCAACCGCCGGCTTCTTTTTCTTCTTTCCTTTTTTCTTTGCGTTGGCCGCACTGTCGGCCGCAACAACAGGCTTTGGCTTAACGTCCGCAGCCGCCTTGACCGCTGGCTTTTTGGCAACAACCGCCTTCTCTTCCGGCCGACTCTCCTCCGCAGGCTTCGTTACAAACTCATTTTTCAGAGCATCGGCCTGCTCCTGGAAATTCTTTTTACGGTTTTTCTTGTTCCTGCCGGCATGGATATCGAGCGTGCCGAGTACGGTAAGACCACCCATCATCTGTGGAGAGGCAAAAGAGACGAGATGCTCGTTGACCGATGGCTCCTCTTTTTTGGTCACTGGCTCGGGTAGTTCGGGTTGTGCAGGAAGTTCAAAGGGTGCCGGAAGCTCAGGAACTGCAACCACTTCAGGAACGACAGCCGCAACAGGGAGTTCGGGTACAACAATTTCAGGGACAACAACTTCAGGATGAACAGCCACAACAGATGGTTCGGGTACAACAATTTCAGGAACGACGGCAACAACCGATTCGGGCAGAGCCTGTTGTTCCGTAACTGCAGAATGCTCCGTAACTGCAGGATGCTCCGTAACTGCCGGATGTTCCGTAACCGCCTGAAGCGCAGGAGTCTCTGCAACGGGACTTTCCGGTTCTGAAGAGTGCTCTTGTTGTGGAACAACCACAATCACTTCGACGGCGGCAACCTCTTTTTTTACCTCCGGCACAACAATTACCGGCGGTGCCGGCGGGCTGAGGGTTTCGCTCAGATGCTGCTCTTTTTCATAGGTTTTGCGCGACTGCTCTTCCAGCCTTGAGATGCGCTTCTCTTTCTCAGCCCTTATTTTTTTGGTCTCATCAACCATTTTCTTTTCAACGCTGAAATGGCCAAAAATCAGGCCGTGTATCTCTTCACCTACCATAGAGGATGTAGAGGCAACCCTGCCACCTTCCTGCTTGACAAAAAGTAATACTTCCTGCGGACTTACCTGCAGTTCTCTTGCTATATCACTTATGCGGTATTTCTTTTCCATGTCCTCAAGGGCCATTACATCCTCCTCTGGATTTAAAAACGCTTTACTTCTTTCG
>CAJAIK010000002.1 GCA_903939765.1 uncultured Chlorobiaceae bacterium
AAAAACATGCAGTCGAGATACAAGAAGTGGCAAAAGATGTCGTCAAAAAGATTGAGGCCATCGCAGGGGCACAGCACACCGTGCCTGACAGGGTGGGCGCACGTAGGGGCACGGCACACCGTGCCTGACAGGATGGGCGCACTTAGGGACACGGCACACCGTGCCTGACAGTATGGGTACATGTAGGGGCACGGCATGCCGTGCCCCTACAACGCACTGTGATTTATTTGGATGAAAATCGTACATTGTAACTTGCATATCATTGTGTGATTTCTATGCTTTGCTTTTATTTAACCACAAAAAAAGGCGACAATGATGAAAATGATCAAAATTGTTACTCTTGCCCTTTTGTTTGCAGGGGTCTTCTGTTCTTCGGCGATGGCTGGATGGGATCCTGCTGACGAGGCACATGCAAGGGCTTCGGTTGACTCTTTCAGGGGTCATTCCGGGTTGTCCCGTTTTTTTGAAAATGCCTACGGGTACGTTGTTTTTCCCGACGTTTATAAAGGAGGCTTTCTGCTCTTGGGCGGTGGGCGCGGCAAGGGATATGTTTACGAACAAAATAGCCTTGTGGGACGGTCGATGATTACCCAGGTCAATGTCGGCCCGCAACTTGGGGGACAGTCTTTTTCTGAAATAATCTTTTTCAGGGGTCGCAACGACTTTGAAAATTTCAAAAAGGGAAATTTTGAGTTGAGCGCCCAGGTCACGGCGATCATGGTTACAACGGGGATGGCAATCAATACCGATTATTCCAACGGAGTAGCTGTTTTTATTCTTCCCCAGGCAGGGGTTATGGCTGAGGCTACCGTTGGCGGGCAGAAGTTTTCCTATAAACCGTACTGATATGCAGTTTTTTATAAGCAGGAAAGATTTCGGGGCACAAACACCGCTGTTTTTTCAATAACGTTAATTTTTGCAATGAAGTATGAATTAGTGGTTGGCCTTGAAGTTCATTGTCAGCTCAATACCGTAAGCAAAGCCTTTTGTGGCTGTTCTGCGCAGTTTGGCAAATCGGCCAACACCAATGTCTGCCCTGTCTGTCTTGCCCTTCCCGGTGCGCTGCCAGTGTTGAACCGTCGCGTGGTTGAGGATGCTGTAAAGCTTGGGCTTGCAACGGGATGCAGCATAGCACCCCATTCTGTGCTTGCCCGGAAAAACTATTTTTATCCGGATTTGCCGAAAGGGTACCAGATTTCCCAGTTTGAAGAGCCGATATGCAGTGAGGGGATGGTGCCTATTGACGCTGGCGAGGGGAAGCGCGATATCCGGCTGATCAGGATCCACATTGAGGAGGATGCTGGCAAGTCGATTCATGACATCGGTGAAGAGACCTATATTGATCTTAATCGGAGCGGAGTGCCGTTGCTTGAGATTGTGAGTTATCCTGACCTCCGTACTCCAAAAGAGGCCTCGGCCTATCTGCAAAAGGTGCGCCAGATTGTCAAGTATCTTGGTATTTCGGATGGCAATATGGAGGAGGGAAGTCTTCGCTGTGATGCCAATGTCTCATTGCGCCCGGTCGGAGCAACGGAGTATGGTACTCGTTCCGAAATCAAGAATATGAACTCCTTCAAGAACGTTGAAAAGGCTATCGAGTACGAGGTTGAACGCCACACAGCGATTTTGGAAAGTGGCGGTGTTATTCTGCAGGAGACGCGTCTCTGGGATGCCGACAAGGGGGAGACCCGTTCCATGCGTGGCAAGGAGTTTGCCCATGACTATCGTTACTTCCCTGACCCTGATCTTGTGCCGGTACTGGTTGATCAGGAGATGATTGATCGCATCCTGCTTGAGCTTCCCGAGTTTCCTGAAGAGCGTGCTGTTCGTTTTGCGGATGAGTATGCCATTCCGGTCTATGACGCAGCAGTGCTGACGGTCGAACGGGAGCTGGCAGACTATTTTGAAGAGACTGCCAGAATTTCGGGTGATGCCAAGGCCTCATCAAACTGGGTGATGGGAGAGGTGATGCGCACGCTGAAAGAGAGCTATCTCGATATTGCAGAGTTTTCCATTCGACCAGAAAGGCTCGGCGGTCTGATTGCTCTTATTGGGCGTGGTGTTATCAGTAACACCATTGCCAAGCAGGTGTTTGAACTGATGCTGAAGAGTGGTGATGCTCCAGCAGAGATTGTTGAACGGGACGGGCTTGCACAGGTTTCAGACAGCGCTGCGATTGAGCTTGTCATTCAGGGAATTCTTGATGCAAATCCCGGCCAGTTGGCGGCCTATCGTGGTGGAAAAACCAAGCTGCTCGGCTTTTTTGTCGGGCAGTGTATGAGCCAGATGAAAGGGAAGGCCAATCCCCAGATGGTCAATGATGTGCTGTTGAAGAAGCTCGAGGGGTGAGCCGTTTTCAGGATTCGCTGTCGAAGAGATCTTTTGTGCGCGGTGATTCGGGCCAGTTTTTTGCAAGCTCCGGGTTGATCACCTCGATTTTTTTTCGGGCTTCGAGCAGTCTTTTTTTGCAGTTTTCGGCAATGGCGAGCCCCTCTTCGTACATGCCGATGGAGTTTTCAAGGCCGGTTTCCGGATTTTCGATGGTACGGGTGATCTCTTCAAGCCGGGAGATGAGCTCTTCGATAGGAGGTTTGCCGGTGTGGGTCGTTGTCATGCTTTTCACAGGTTTTGTTGTTGCATGTTAAAATAGAGAAAGAGAAAGATTATTCAAAAGGCAGGTGTGTGAGTGAAGTTTGTTGATAGTGCGTCTATTTTTGTTCAGGCTGGAGACGGCGGAAAAGGGTGTGTCAGTTTTCGCAGAGAGAAGTTTGTGCCCAAGGGGGGCCCGGACGGGGGCGATGGCGGTAGGGGAGGCCATGTATGGCTGAGAACCAACCGGCAGTTGACCACCCTTCTCGATTTCAAATATAAAAAGAAGTATATCGCTGTTCGTGGTGTGCATGGGCAGGGAGCCCGCAAAACAGGCAGGGATGGGGCAGATATCATCATTGCTGTTCCATGTGGTACCATCGTCAGAAACGGTGAAACCAATGAGATCATTGCTGATTTGACGGGTGAGGATCAGGAGATCATGATTGCGAGAGGGGGCAAAGGGGGCCGTGGCAACCAGCACTTCGCCACGCCAACCCGTCAGGCGCCCCGCTATGCCGAGCCGGGTCAGAAAGGTGAGCTGATGACGCTCAATATGGAGCTGAAGCTTATGGCTGATGTCGGCCTGGTTGGATTTCCAAATGCTGGCAAGTCAACACTCATTTCGGTTATCAGCGCGGCCAAGCCGAAAATTGCCGATTATCCCTTTACGACGCTGGTGCCCAATCTTGGCATTGTGCGCTATGAGGATTACAAATCGTTTGTGATGGCTGATATTCCTGGAATCATCGAGGGTGCGGCAGAGGGCAAGGGGCTCGGTTTGCAGTTTTTGCGTCATATTGAGCGCACGAAAATACTTGCCATACTTATTTCGGCTGATTCCCCCGATATTGCCGATGAATACCGCACGATCCTCGGTGAGCTTGAAAAATTTGAGCAATCACTGCTCGACAAACCGAGGATGGTGGTGGTGACAAAAATGGATATCGCCGCTGAAGAGCTTGAAATTCCGCCTCTTGAAGAGGGAGTCAAGGTGCTTCAGATATCAGCAGTTTCAGGTCATGGGCTGAAGGAGCTCAAGGATGAACTCTGGCGGGAGGTGTCGGCTCGCACCAGGGATGCTGAATTGCAGGATGAAAATCTCGCGTAACCATGCAACAGGCTGAACTGTATGTCAGGTATGCGCGTCTGGCCGACGCCCCGGCAATTTCCGCCATCACGGCAGAGTATGCGCGTCAGGGAATCATGCTGGAGCGTTCCGGCGAGAATATTGTTGAAAATATTCGTAACTTTTTTGTCGCTGAATACAACGGCGAGGTGATTGGCTGCTGTGCCATTGCATTCTATACTCTGAAGCTGGCCGAAATTCGTTCGCTGGCCGTCTTTAACCGCTATAAAATGAGGGGTATAGGGCGGTTGCTGGTTGAAAAGGCCGAGACGGTCTTGCGTGAGGAGGGGGTTGGCGAAGTTTTCGTTTTGACGCTCAGTCGTGAGTTTTTCCGCCGACTCGGCTACAGCGAAATCAAGAAAGAGTATTTTCCTCAGAAAATATGGCGCGATTGCACTCATTGCCCGAAGCTAATGGCCTGCGATGAGATTGCTATGGTGAAAACATTATAACTTAATTTTACAAAAAGGGATCAGAAATTCGTGATCGTTCAGGAAGTTATCGTTAAAAACAAGGCTGGTCTGCATACCAGACCGGCGGCAGCAGTTGTCAAACTTGCATCCCGATTCAAGTCAGATTTTTTTATCGAGATGCAGGGCGTTGAAATTAATGCAAAGTCAATTATAGGTGTTATGAGCCTTGCCGCCCCGAAAGGTACCCGGTTGACGCTTAAGCTTGATGGCGAGGATGCTGCCGAGGCCTCCCGCCAGTTGGTGGAGTTTTTTGAGCAGGGTTTTGGAGAAGTTTAGCGTTGCGGATTGCCTTCATATCTCCTTTTTCTCCTCTGAAGGGCGGGATTGCCCGGTTCAGCGGAATGTTGAGGGAAGCCCTTCATGGCAGGGGATATGCGGTTACTCCTGTTGCATTCAGGGCGCTCTACCCCGATTTTCTGCTCAAAAGTGGAGCTGAAGGCGGTCTCGGTGCCGATACCGCACTCTTCAATGGGGCAAGTCTGGTGCTTTTTAACCCATTCACATGGTATGGCGCGGTTCGGCGTCTCAGATCACTGAAGCCAGGAGTGCTCCTTGTCGCCTACTGGAGCGGGTTTCTTGCGCCGCTCTATTTTGTCATACGCCGTCTGACCGGTATCAAAATGGTGGTGCTGCTCCATAACTTCTCTTCTCATGAATCTTCTCTCTTCGAGCCCCTGATGCAGAGGCTGCTTGCCGCTTCCGCCGATGGAGTTCTGACCCTTTCGGGTACGGTTACGCAGGAGGTGCGGGCGGTCATGCCCGATATTCCCCTGCTGCAACTTTTTCACCCACTCTATGAGCCGGATTGCAAAAGTCTTTCTGTGCAGGATGCCCGCAGTACGCTCAATTTGGATATCCACTCGCCGGTGCTCCTTTTTTTCGGCTATGTGCGCCGCTACAAGGGGCTTGATACGATGCTTCGTGCCATGCCAGCGATTCTTCAGAGGGAGCCAGCCCTCCGCCTTGTCGTTGCCGGCCACTTTCATGAGAGTGCCGCGAGTTACCGCACACTGATTGCACAGCTTGGAATTGACGGAAGCGTCGATCTCTATCCCGGCTATGTTTCCTCTGAGCGCACGGCCCTTTTTTTTGCTGCGGCTGATGCTGTTGTGCTTCCCTACCGTAGTGCAACGCAGTCAGGAGTGGTGCAGCTTGCCTATGGTCATGGCTTGCCCGTCATCGTCACACCGGCGGGTGCCCTTCCCGAGATGGTTTGTCACGGCAAAACCGGCTGGGTTGCCCGCGACTGTTCGGCGGCTGGGTTTGCCGAAGCGGTGGGTGATTTTTTTGACTGCCGCCAGAACGTTGAGCTTGAGGCCATTCGTGCGGCTATCGAAGCTTTCAACAGTGACCTCTCCTGGGAGGCTTTTGCTGAAGCAGCAGGCAGTTTTCTTGAATCCATAGCCGCAAAGAGGTGATGATCACGCCTTTGAGCTGTATTGTAGTGCTGAACTGGAACGGCGCAGAGGAGACTCTGGCCTGTCTGGAGTCGCTTGTCGCAGTCAGGTCGTCCTCATGCCGTGTGCTGGTAGTCGATAACGGTTCAACTGATGGCTCTGTGGAGAGTATCCGAAAGGCTTTTCCGGATATTGAGCTGCTGCTCATCCCCTCCAATATCGGCTATGCAGGAGGCAACAATGCCGGATTCCGGCGGGTTCTGGAACTGGGTGCCGAATTTGTCATCTTTCTGAACAACGATACTACGGTTGATGCCGGTTTTTGTGCGCCATTGCTTGAGACGCTGCAACGCAAACCTTTAGCAGGAATTGCCGTACCGAAAATATTCTATCTGGATCGGCCCGACACGCTCTGGTACGCCGGTGGAATGGTGAGGCTTTCGACCGGTCTCATCCGCCATGTCGGGCTGAGGAAAAAAAATGCTCCGCAGTTTGACCGCCCCGGCGTCACCGGCTATGCGACGGGTTGCTGTTTTGCCATGCGCTGCCGTGATTTTGAGGCTGTCGCCGGTTTTGATGAAGGGTTCAGGATGTATGCGGAGGATGTCGATCTCTCCCTGCGGGTACGCTCTATGGGGATGAGTGTCAACTATGTTCCCTCTTCGAGGGTGTGGCACAAGGTCTCGGCATCGCTCAGCCGAAGCCCGCTCAGAAAGCTTGTAAAAAAAAGTGTCGGTGCGCTCTATCTTTTCAGAAAACACCGGGCCTGGAGCGGCATGGTGCTCTACCTGCTCCTGCTTCCCCTCCGTCTTGCCGGAAGCTTTGTGGATGCGTTGAGAGTGAAAAATTCAGAAACATCATAAAGAGGAGGGTAGAGAGCACATGGATAGCGGTTGCAGAACCATCATTGACGAAGCCTATCTCAATGATCTGGCCCACGGTGTCCGGTGGCGGAAAACCCTCGAATTTCTTGCGGGCTCTTCACTCTCCGCCGGCTCACTTGTCAGCGGGCTGGATCTGGGCGATCGAACACCCTTTACCGCATTGCTGGAGAAGCATTTCGGCTGCCCCTTCGAGAATACAACGGTTGATCTTGATCTTGAACCCCTTTCGGGCTCCTTCGGAGTGGTGACCGCTTTTGAGGTGCTTGAGCATCTCTACAATCCGCTCCATGCCCTGCTTGAAGTCAAGCGGCTCCTGGCAGGCAATGATGCACGGCTTTTCGTCTCCATGCCGCTCTGGAAACCAGCCGTTCTTGCAAGCCCCGACCACTTTCACGAGATGACGCACCGCTCAGCCTGCTCGCTTTTTTTGCGTGCCGGCTTTTCCGTGCTCCGAAATGCGGAGTTTCGTATCCGTCACCCATTGTTTTATCTTACAGGAGTCAAGCCGCTCTTGCGGGCATGGTATGAAAAAGTACAGATCTATGAACTTGCCGTCCGATAGGGGAGCTCCCTGTAACTTGCCCGACCGGTTCAGGCTTGTCTGGTTTTCCGAGATACAGTGGGACTTTCTCTCAACCCGGAAACAGCGTTTGTTGTGTCGCTTTCCGGATAACTGGCGTATTCTTTTCATTGAGCCCTATGCGCTGGGGCGCCACCACCACTGGCTCCCGGTCAAAAGAGGGCGGGTCTGGGTTGTCAGCGTCCCCTTTCTGAAGAGTGTCCCTTTCAGGATTGGACGACTGCTCAACATTCCCCTGCTGCGCGGCCTCCTCTCCCTGCCCGGCATGGCGCTGATGCTTTTCTGGGTGACCATCCTCGGATTTGGCTCCTCTAAAAGGATCATCGGCCTGAGCAATATTTATTGGGGCAGGGTTGCCGCCCTCCTCCCATGCCGTCTCCGCTTCTATGATGCCAATGATGATCATCTTGCCTTTCCGGGCAGCCCTCCATGGCTGAAGGGTTCTCTTGACCGCTATATGGCGAAGGTGCAGCTTCTTTTCAGCGTGAGCCGTGAGCTGACCCTCCGCCTCAAGGTGCCAGCCGGTGTGCGCACGGTTGAGCTTGGCAACGGTGTTGAGTTTGCCCATTTTGCCTCAACCCGCCCCGACAAACCGGCCGCACTCTCCCGGCTCAAGGGGCCGATTCTTGGCTATGCGGGGGCGATGGACTGGCTCGACACCTCCCTGATTGCCGCCACAGCCCAAGCCTGGCCGGAGTGCCAGATTATTCTTCTCGGCCCGGCCTACAAGAGGGAGTGGTGGAAAAAACAGGAGGCGATCAACGCCCTGCCAAATGTTCACTATTTCGGTAAAATTGAGTACACCGAACTTCCAGCCTGGGTGCAGCACTTCGATCTTGCCTTGATGCCGCTCCTCTCCGGTGAGCTGAAAGGGGTCTCCCATCCCAACAAGCTTTATGAATATTGTGCGACGGGTGTGCCGGTGCTCTCGATGAACTATTGCAGTGCCGTGGAGCGGGCGCGGGAGGTGGTGCATGTTGCCAGGTCGAAGGAGGAGTTTGTTGGTATGGTTCCCCAGGCTATGGCCGACCGGCGTGTTGAGGCGCGGCAGGCATTCGCCCGGCAGCACAGTTGGGACGCCCTTGCCGGATCCATGGTTCAGGAGCTGGAGAAGGGCTGGCTGGAGAGGCACCCATGAGCCGCAATGCCGTTATAGCCAGTCAGGCAGGCTTCTCCTTTGCCGGATTTCTTTTCGGCCAGACGACCCGCTTTGGCTATAACCTTGTTTTAGCAAGGCTTCTCGGGGTTGATGCTCTTGGCACCTACGCTCTCGCCATCGCCGTTATACAGATTGCCGAGGTGGTGGCTGTTGCCGGGCTTGATTCGGGATTGCTGCGCTACGTCAGTCTCTACAGTCGCGATCCCCTTCGCCAGAGAGCGGTGATTGGTTCCGCGCTGAAAACAAGTATCACCCTGTCACTCTTTGTGGCACTTCTGCTCCTTCTCTTTTCAGCGCCCATTGCCTCAAAGCTCAACGGCAGCCGCCTCCTTCAGCTTACGCTCTGCTGCTATGCGGCGGCCATTCCCTTCAATGTGGCAACCCTGCTTTTCGGCCATGCCATGCAGGCGTTCAGGCAGCTCAAGCCTAAAATTATTGCCACACAGGTACTCAGCCCTCTTTTGCTGCTGCTGCTTACCATTCTCTTTCGTTACACGGCAGGTCAGGATGCGGCCCTCTTTTTGCCTTTTGCCCTGGCAGGAGCGGGAGCTTTCTTCTGGATTCGTTCCCGGCTTTTCTCCATCAGCGGGGTTCTGCCAACTGATATTCTGCACGCCCGCCCGGACAAGGCGATGCTTGCCTACGCGCTTCCCTTCATGGCGGTCTCGCTTTTGAGCATGATGAGTCATTGGCTTGATGTGATGATGCTCGGTATGCTTACCGACACGGCCACGGTCGGCCTCTACCATCCTGCGGCCAGAACGGCGGGGCTCATTCGATCCGTGCTGCTCGCATTCACCGGTATTGCTGCGCCGATGATTGCCGAACTGCATACGGGGAGGCAGAATGCGGAGATCGGGCGGATCTTCAAGATGGTGACGCGCTGGATTGTCATGGTGGTTCTTCCGCCGGCCATCCTCTTCATGGTGCTTCCTGAATTGGTGCTCTCCGTGTTCGGTGCCCGCTTTGCTGCCGGAGGAGCTGTTGCGCTGCTGCTTTTGACAGTCGCCTCCTTTCTGCAGGCGACGTTCGGCCTCTCGGCCACGGTACTCGCCATGACCGGCCATGCGCGGCTTAGCCTCATCAACGCTCTCAGTGCCCTTGGCTTGCAGGTGGTGCTGAACCTGCTTTTGATTCCACGGATGGGTCTGAACGGCGCAGCCCTTGCCACACTGCTGCTCTTTTTGATGCTCTCCCTTCTCCGCCTTGTTGAAATTCGCCGCATCCTGAACATTCACCCCTTCGGTCATGCGCTCTGGAAACCCCTTGCAGCAGGCTTTTCGGCTGCCCTGCTCCTCATGGCCGTGCGCCCGTGGCTGCTCACCTTGCCACCCCTTGCCGGACTGGCGGCGGGAGCGCTCCTCGTGCTTGGCAGCTTTACGGCATTGCTGCTTCTCCTGAAGTTGGAAGAGGAGGAGAGAGAGATTATCTTGCGCCACCTGCCCTTTCCTGACAAGAAACTAAAGCAATAAGACCGTGAAGAAAAAGATTCTCCCGTTGCTCACCCTTTTTGGCGGCTACACCCTTTTGCTGCTGCTGCTCTTTTATCCGCTTGTGTTTCAGTCGAACACCCTTCTTGCGCCTGATTCCCTCATTCCTCATGCCTCAACCCTGGCGCTCGACAAGCTTCAGGCCCAAACCGGCACCTACCCGCTCTGGCAGCCCTGGCTTTTTTCGGGGATGCCGACCGTGGAGGCTTTCAGCTATCTCAGCGGGCTCTATTACCCCAATGTTGTTTTCAATTTTTTCCATACGGACGGCATGGTGCTGCAACTGCTTCATCTTGCCTTTGCCGGTTTGGGAGTTTTCCTTTTTCTTCGCCAGTACGGTCTGACCACCCCAGCCGCCCCTTTTGGCGGCGCGCTTTTTATGCTCAACCCCTATATGACCGCCATGCTGGTGCATGGTCATGGAAGCCAGCTCATGACGGTGGCATACATGCCCTGGATGCTCTGGGCTACCATGCGACTCTTTGAGCGAGGCAGGTTGCTTGATGCGGGGATACTTGCGCTGCTTGCCGGATTTCAGTTGCAGCGCTCACATGTACAGATTGCCTGGTATTCGTGGATGCTTGTGCTGTTGCTGGCCGTTGTTTTGTTTCTTTTTCGTCGCGGGGCGGGGCATGCAAAAGATATGGTGGTTTCAGGGAGGCCTCCTGTTGTGCCGGGCGTTGATGGAGAGGGAGGTGCAGGCGCTCCTGGCGGGCAGGCGGGTGTTCATAAAGATGGGCACGCAGCAGGGCATGGGTTTGGGGATAAGGGCGGCCCCTGCGGGAGGGTTCGGGTGTTGTTGTTGTTGGTTTTGGCGCTGGGTTGCGGGGTTGCCATGTCGGCCGCAATCTACTTGCCTGCCTCTGAATATGCGGCATATTCGGTGCGGGGGATGGCTGCGCAGGGTGTCGGTTCAGCGTGGGAGTATGCTACTCTCTGGTCGATGCACCCGCTGGAACTGCTCACGTTTCTTGTGCCGGGAGTTTTTGGATTTGGCGGAGTGACCTACTGGGGCTTCATGCCCTTCACCGACTTTCCCCATTATGCCGGTATTGTATTGCTGCTGCTTGCCGTTGCAGGCGCCGTTATCCGCCGAAAAGAGCCGATGACCTGGTTTTTTATTGCAGCTCTGCTGCTTGCGCTGTTGCTCTCTTTTGGCAGCTTTTTCAGCCCGCTTTTTGATCTCTTTTACCATTTTGCGCCTCTTTTCAGTCGATTCAGGGTGCCCTCCATGGCGCTCATCATACTCTACCTGATCATCTCCTTTCTTGCCGCCGCCGGAGTTAACGACCTGCTTCAGCGGCAGCCCGATCGGTTATTGAAGCCCATCCGTATCGGAGCGCTGTTTCTTGCGGCTGTTCTGCTTCTTTTCCTTGCGTTTGAACAGCCGATCGAGAGCTTTTTCCGTTCACTCTTTCCCGAACCACAGGTTGGCAGTTTTGACCTTGCCTTTATGGTCAATAAAGTGCGCTGGGAGAATCTGACGGGTAGCCTCTGGATCGCCTTGCTCATTGTAGCTCTTTTTGCCGCAGTACTCTGGCTCAGCATCAAGGGCAAGCTTCCACACAAAATGACCGGCATGCTGCTCTTTCTCCTTGCGCTTGGCGATCTTCTCTGGATGGACATACAGATTATCTACCCTTCTTCCGGCTCTCTGCGCTCCCCGGTTTTTTCCGATAGCCGCACGGTGGAGCCCGCGTTTCAGCCCGACGATATTACCCGCTACCTTGCCGCACAAAAAGGGCCTTTCAGAATATACCCCGCCGGGCCGCTCTTTACGGAGAACAAGTTTGCCCTCTTCGGTATTGAGTCTGTGGGCGGCTACCATCCCGCCAAACTCAGGATATACGAAGAGTTTCTTGCAAAAACAGAGAACCTCGCAAGCCTCAATGTGATGCGGATGCTCAATGTCGGCTACATCATCAGCCCACAACCCGTTGAGCATCCCGCCTTTGAGCTGGTCAAAACCGGCATCCTGCAACTGGCAAGCGGGCCGGTCACCGCTTTTGTTTACCGGCTTCAGCAGACCGTCCCAAGAGCATGGTTCGCCAACCGCGTGACCGCCATGAACAGCAACGAAGAGCTTTTTGCCCGCATTCTTGATGATCAGGCACCTGCTGGTGAGGCCTGTGTTGATGGTTCACTGTGGAGAGGAGCCCGAACTTTTGCTGCGGCTACGGTCACATTGCTCAATGCAACAGCCGAAACGATGGTTGTGAAGGTATCCGCTCCCGGGGACGCATTTCTTGTTGTCAGCGAGATTTATTACCCCTTGCGGTGGAAAGTGACAGTCGACGGCCGGCAAGCCGCAATGGTAAAGGTGAACGGGCTGTTGCGCGGCGTTGTGGTTCCATCAGGCAGCCGGGAAGTGCGGTTCACTTACGACCGAAGCGGGTTTGAAACCGGGCAGAGGATATCGCTTGGTGCATTTGCGGCAGCACTGCTGATGGTGGTTGGGGGAGTGATTGGCAGGCGGTTCTTGAACTGGAACCGTTGAATCTGTTTGCGTGAGTGAGCCGTAGTCCAGCAATCTTTTTGCTTTTATCCGGCAAAAGGCGATATCAGGGGCTTATAGGGATGGTTCCTGCATAATAATTGCAGGGGAGAACGCCATCAATCCATGCGCCAATTCAGCAGCATCCGCAATTCCGAGTGTTTGCACAATAACGGATGTTTGCACCAATTCGTAGGGGCACGCCATGGCGTGCCCTTACTGCGTAATTCCAGGGATTGTGAGGATATGCCACGGTGTCTCCTCATAGCCCGCGCGTTTCCAGCGTTTCGATGAGGAGAAGAATTTCTGCAGCCATGTCGTAGGTTAAATCCGGGTCGTCGGCAAGGGTGTGGTCGCGGCTGCCTGCAACGATGGCCTGAAGAGCCAGGACGAATGTGTGTATTGATTCGCTTATGTCTGGATGAGCGGCAAGTTGCTGAAGGAGCGACGCAGCGGAAGTCGAGTCTCCGGCAAGCAATGGCTGGGTAATGGAAAGGGCAATACGCCCATCGGAAAAGTGGTTCTCGCCGCCGTCGCGGCGGTAAGCAAGGTAGCAGTCGACAGCCTTGCGCTTTGCCTCCGCAGCAGCGGCAGGGTTTTCCGCATCGCGCTCGATGTCGGCGAGGATGTCCCAGGACTTCCACGGCTCTGAAGCATGGCCAAACTGCACTTTACATTCAATTGCCCGGCGGATTTCTTCCCGTGCTTCGTCGAGACGGCGAATTTTGCGGAGGGTATTTGCGAGGTTGTTTCTCGTAACACCTTCCTTTGCCGCATCGCCAACCCCAACATATTTATCTGCAGCCTGCCGGTAAAAAGCAGCAGCCTCTTCCGGTCGATTGAGCAGATCGTCATACAGGTTTCCCAGTTGCCCGAGCGTACTCGCCTGACCGGCAACATTGCCAAGCTGCACCTTGATTGTAAGTGACTTTCGATAGGCCTCCTCAGCGGCTTCTGGTTCATTGATCTCCTGATAGAGCATGCCTGTCTGATGCCAAATCGTGGCGACGGATCCCGGTTCACCCAGCGCGTTGAACTGGTTGAGTGCCTCTTCGTAAGCCTCCAATGCCTCTTGGTAACGGCGCTGCTTCATGCGGAGAGTTCCAAGCTGAACCTTGCCGACAGCGACATCTCGCTCGGAACCACGTTGCTCATCGCGGTGGATGGCCTCTTCGTAAGCTGCTGCAGCTTCGTCAAACCGGCCCAGAAAGCGAAGAGCATCGCCTTGTTCTGTGAGGCAGAGAGATGCCATTCTTTTAGCACCTCTGCCTGGGCTAGTCTTCTCAAAGGCCTCGAAGCGCTGGCGCGCCTCCTCCAGCAAGGGCAAGGACTGCTCCGAAGCGCGGACAGTTTTCAGCACGCGGGCAAGAAGCCAGCAGGCCCCTGCCAGATCGTAATCGGCGTCGGGGTAGGCCTCTTCTCCTGCCGAACGGGCACGCTGGAGCAGCGATTGTGCGCCATCAAATGCCTTTCGCATAAGGCCGCCAGACAGTTGCTGCTCAATGCGGGTGCGCGCAGCCTCGAAGCTTGCATGGTTCCATGAGTTTCCCATTGCTGCGGCAGCGGTGTCGCGCACCTCTCCTATGCGCTTCAGCAGCCGGGGCTTGCCGAGTGCTTGCAGCAGGCTGTAAAGCGTTGTGGCGAGATCAATTGTCTCCTCCGTATCTCCCGCCTGTTTCACAAGGTCGAGCAGCCGAAACAGGTTCGGCAGCTCCAGCAGCGTCAGCGTTGCTGCAACTTCGGTATGCTGCCTCTGCTGCTGCTGAAGGAATTCAGCATACTGGCACATCGCCTCGACCCAGCGGGCGGTCAACGCCTCGCGCTCTGCGCTCTCCATCTGCCTGAAGAGGCAAGGCGTGAGCGCTGGATTGAGCGTGAGATGGTTGTAGCTGTTGGGCGTTGCCAGTCCTGTCTCGATCAGTTCGGTTGCCAGCGAGGCCACCTCCGCCTCTTCCCACTCCATCATCACACGCAGTACATCCAGATCGGCGACGCCCTGAAACATTCCAAGCACTCGCGCTCGCTCACGGTTTGCAGGTGACATCCTTCGTAGTGAAAGTTCAACGCTGGCAAAGAGTGATTTCTCCCGGCTGCCGGGAAACTTCTTTTCCATCTCCGCCATCAGCAGGGCAAGCGACTTGCGGGTTTCTTCCACGCCATGTTTCTGCAGGGCCGGAGCGAGCAGGGCCAGCGTGCGGGCGTGGCAGTGGACGCTCTCGACAAGTTGCTCAATTGCTTCCCGTGCAGCGTCGCCGGAAGAGCCAGTTTCTCCGCCTGCAGCGTTCAGGGTACGTTCAACCAGCTTTACGGCATCGTCGCGGTCGAGCTGGTGCAGTTGGCGCTGGTTTCGTAGGGCATCAAAAGGTGCAGGAAGAGCTTCGCGGCTGGTGAAGATGATGCAGGTGTTACTGTTGAGCCGTTTGCAGAGGCTGAGAATGGCCTCCAGTTCATGCTTCGCATTTTCGGAGAGCGCCTCTGATGCTTCGTCGGCCAGAAAGGGCGGCAAAAGGATGCTCTCCATGTTGTCAATCACGAGAAGCGTCGGCTGTTCGTGGAGCGCTCGCTCAACCGGCAGGATCGCTTGTTCAGGGTTTTCGAAGGCGGCAACCGAGTACTCGGTCCCGACCAGTTGGCGACCAAGGGCATCGAGCACCGCACCGGCATGGCTGTAGAGCTCCACAGAGACAAAGGCCACGCGGCGGAGCTGGTGGGAGCGTACCATCCAGCGGGCAAATTCGGCGGCAAGCGCGGTTTTGCCTTCGCCGCCCTGACCGCGCACAACGGCGTAGCGCTCTTTTTCGCCCGATTGCAGCAACCGCTGGAGCGCCAGCAGCTCGCGGCTGCGGCCAATGAAGCCGGTTTCAGGGGTGGGTGGCAGCTCGCCAAGTCGGGCAGTCAGGGCAGCCTTGAAGTCATCCTGCGTCTGCCTGGCTGGCGCGGTGGTAAAGAGTTGCGGGTCACTCTTTTCCTGAAAGAGTATTGGCACAAACCAGTCTTCAAGCCGCAGTTCGCCTGCGCCGAAGATTCGGCCCCGGAAGCTGTCGTCCTTGAGGCAGCGCTGGCCTGCAAGCATGGCGTCGCCTACCCGTTTGCCAGAGGCCAGCGCCTTGTAGAAGGCTTCGACAAAGCGGCGTGCGGTTTCGACCAGCACGCTGTGGCTCATGGCAACGACCGATGCCACACCCATCTTCAGCAGCCCTGATGCGACGGATTCAGATGCCTGTTCAGCTTTGCCGCTCTGACAGGCGTCAAGAAAGACGAGTGGAATGCGATGATCAAGCAGCAGCGGGCCAAGGTCGGTGGTAAACACGGTGACATGCTGGCGCTTCTCCAGTTTGGCGGAATCTTCGGGTTTCTCAAAGCAGAGTCCGCCGAGGCCGACCCTTCGGTCATAGACGCCGTGACCATCAAAGTGTACCACGTGATAAGGTGTTTTTTCGTCACGGGCACGGTCAAGTTCCGTGCGCAAGGCAGGCAAGGTTGGCGGATTGAGGACATGGAGCTTGACCAGCCCTGGGAGCGATTCCATTGCCTCCACCAGTGGGAGGGCGCTGGCACGATGGTCAAAGTAGCCGCAGGAGTCGTCATCCGGTCGGGCGGTAACGAGCAGTATGCGTATGGGAGTTGCTACAACAGAAACGTCAAGTGACTTCGTGTTTGGCAGACGCCGCCGGACACGAGTGGGCTTTGCGCCCTGAAAGAGGTAGCTCTCGCCATTGTGGAGCAGCTCCCACGGCAGGCCAAGGAGCGTTGTGGCCGCTTCGTTCGCAGCATCCGATTCAGCCGCAGGAGCGCCTGCTTCGATTGTCGTGTCAACGTGAATGGAGAAGCGCCGACCGGCATGGTTGCCGATTTTCGCCCAGGCTTGCATGACGTTGGCTGTCTGTGCCAACGGCATAGCCGCCTCAGAGAGCAGCCTTCCCCACGTCACAAGATTTGCTTCTAACCTCTTTGCCCGATCACGAAAGTAGTGGCTTGGCCAGATGGCATATTGCTCAAGATACCACCGCAGCTCCCCGGCCTCGATGGGGCCGATGGGAGCAATAAGTCGCCAGCTTTGCGCACTGTAAACATTTGGCTGGCCAGGCGTTGCCGGCTCATAAACCAGCCGGGCACGGGCAGAAGCGCGGCGAACACCCTCATGCTCGAGAAACTTCAGGTCGGTCAGCTCAAGCACCAGCTCCTCAAGCGGCTCAGCTTTAGGCTGCGGCATGGGAGCGACGTCCGACGGGTGCCGTTTGCCGAGGGCGACCAGAATGGCGTTCATTGCCGCTTCAACACCACCTGCGCCGCTGTTCAGGGAAATGTGAACGGGCTCATGGCCAATGAGCTTTTTGAATGCGCCAAGTTTAGTGCCATTCAGTAAAAGCGGAATAACAGGAAAGTTTTTTCGGCCACGACTTTCTTGCATTTCAAGTGCGTATTCCAGTTCATCGCTGACCCAGTCAGATTGCAAGGCATCCGGACTGACTACGACCGCATAGGCTGAGGCTTCCTCGATAGCCCTCTCGATTTCCGGCAAAAGCGGATCACCACCGCGCAGCTCGCGTGAGTCAATCCAGCCAGCCTGACCATGATCGGCCAGCGCCATGCGGAGGTCGCGCACAAAAGTGTCGTCCACTGAACTGTGAGAGATGAAGAGTTTCGCCATGTTTGATCTACCTGAAGTGTTGAGCGGTTATGATAGTGAGGCAAGTCCGATGTCACTGAAGCACTGAACAATGAAGCGGCAGATGGCGCCACCCCATCCACAGATTATTTGTGCTATAATCCACGCAAGATACAACTTATCCATATTATTTTTTCGGCACATGAAAGAATTTTCCTCATTCATACTGCTTAAGGGGGCGAGTAAGAGCCTGTGGAATTCCCTATGGTTGCTGGTGAGTTGCCGCTGAACAGGCACACACTTGTTGTGGCATCAGATTGCAATGCACAAAAAACTCTTGTTACTGATTGCGTCTAAAAATCCTTAAGCGCAAGAACATTGTATAGAGGGTATGCTCAGGCGCAATGAGCGTTGGGTAGGGTGAACCTTGGCAGGGTTAAGGTCTATACAGGACGAAGTGAGGATGTGTCTGGATGACGGGTCTATATTATAATAGTGAGTATTTGTGCGGGCGGTTGCTCGGTTCAGGTGGGTGGCCGGGGATGAAACGGATTTTTTTCTTCAGAAGACAAAATATATTCATTTAGGTTTTGGTTTTTTTCATAATTCGCTTACATTGTCTGTCCTTATGGATTTTTAAGCATTGCATTGCGTTTTTTTGTAATCAGAGGTTTTTTAAAAAGAAAGAGAGTTTCAGTATGCCGACGATTCAGCAGCTCATCAGGCTCGGAAGAAGTGTAAAAGCCTCAAAAACAGCGTCACCAGCGCTTGAAAAGTGCCCGCAGAAACGCGGGGTTTGTACGCGTGTTTACACAACAACTCCAAAAAAGCCTAACTCCGCGTTACGGAAAGTTGCGCGTGTAAGGTTGTCCAACAAGATTGAAGTTACAGCATATATTCCGGGAGAGGGTCATAATCTGCAGGAGCATTCAATTGTATTGATTCGCGGCGGCAGGGTAAAGGACCTTCCTGGTGTACGTTATCACATCGTGCGTGGTTCATTGGATACGTCCGGTGTTGCTGATCGTAAGCAGAGCAGGTCAAAATACGGAGCCAAGCAGCCGAAAGCTGGTGTGGCCGCTCCTGTCAAGGGCAAGGGTAAGAGGTAGATAAGTAGAATCATAAATTCAGAGAAGAACATGCCCAAAAAAGTTGGCTATAAAAGAATCGGTGTTGATTTCCGTTACGGCGACGAAAGTGTTGCTCGTTTTATCAACGCTGTGATGCTTGATGGTAAGAAGGCTGTTGCTACAAAGATAGTCTATGATGCATTTGCTATCATTGCCGAAAAACTTGCTGGAGAGGATCCGCTTGAAGTGTACCGCAAGGCTATGTCGCATATCGCTCCTGTTGTTGAGGTTCGGAGCAAGAGGGTTGGCGGCGCTACCTATCAGATTCCGATGGAAGTCAAGGCTTCACGGAGAGGTGCGCTTGCATTCCGCTGGTTGAAGAATTATGCCGGAAAGCGCGGTGGTCGTTCGATGGCTGAAAAGCTTGCTGCTGAGTTGATGGATGCTGCCAATGAGCAGGGTGCGTCGGTGAAAAAGCGTGATGAGGTACACCGTATGGCTGATGCAAACAAGGCATTTGCTCATTTCAGGTTCTGAGAGTTCGTTAAAGTGTGGATAAAAGGTCTAAAATTTTGTTATGGCAAGGCTGGTTGATTTAGATAAAGTACGCAATATCGGTATCATGGCTCACATTGATGCCGGAAAGACGACGACAACAGAGAGGATTCTGTATTATACTGGTCGTTTGCATCGTATGGGCGAAGTTCATGATGGCGGTGCGACGATGGACTGGATGGATCAGGAGAAGGAGCGTGGTATTACCATCACTTCTGCCGCGACCACCTGTTTCTGGATACCGAAGTTTGGTAATTATGTCGGTGTCAATCATCGTATCAATATTATCGATACACCTGGTCATGTCGATTTTACGGTTGAAGTTGAACGCTCCCTGCGTGTGCTTGACGGTGCTGTAGCGCTTTTTTGTGCAGTTGGTGGAGTGGAGCCTCAGTCTGAGACGGTTTGGCGTCAGGCGAACAAGTATGGTGTGCCGAGGATTGCCTATATCAACAAGATGGACAGGACTGGCGCAAACTTTTTTGAGACGGTCAAGGCTATAAGGGAGCGACTCGGAGCTAATCCGGTTCCTCTTCAGATACCGATTGGCGAAGGCGAGATTTTTGCCGGTTTTGTTGATCTTATCAGAATGAAGGGCATCATCTACAATAAAGAAGATGGCAGTACCTACGATGAAGTCGAGATTCCGCATGACCTCCAGAATGAGGCTCGCACATGGCGGATCAATATGCTTGAGGCCGTTTCGGAGCATGACGATACGCTTCTTGAAAAATATCTGAATGGTGAGGATATCACTGAGTCAGAGGTCAGGAATGTTCTTCGCCAGGCGACGCTCAAGGTTACCATTATTCCTGTGCTCTGTGGTTCTTCTTTCAAGAACAAGGGTGTTCAGTTTATGCTTGATGCCGTTGTTGAGTATCTTGCATCACCGGTTGATGTCGGAGCTGTTGAAGGGCATCATCCTCGTACCGAGGAGCCGGTGACTCGCGAGCCGAAAGATGAGGAGCCATTTGCCGCGCTTGCCTTCAAGATTGCTACTGACCCGTTTGTCGGAAAGCTTACATTTTTCAGGGTTTATTCCGGTTTTCTCAAGGCTGGCAGTTATGTGCTCAATACCATGACTGGCAAAAAGGAGCGGATCGGCAGGGTGCTTCAGATGCACTCCAACAAGAGAGAGGATATAGATTGTGTCTACTGCGGTGATATCGCAGCGGCAGTTGGTTTGAAAGATGTGAGGACGGGCGATACCATTTGTGATGAAAACCATCCGGTGGTGCTTGAGAAAATGGTTTTTCCCGAGCCGGTTATCCAGATTGCAATCGAGCCAAAAACCAAGAGTGATTCTGACAGGCTCGGTATGTCGCTTGCCAAGCTCGCTGAAGAGGATCCTACCTTCAAGGTGAAGACGGATGATGAGACTGGTCAGACGCTTATTGCCGGTATGGGTGAGCTTCATCTTGAGATTTTGGTTGACCGTCTCAAACGTGAGTTCAAGGTTGAAGCGAATGTGGGCAAGCCGCAGGTCGCTTACCGTGAAACGATCAGAGAGTCTGTGGAGTTTGAGGGCAAGTTTGTCCGACAGTCCGGTGGAAAGGGTCAGTTCGGTCTGGTCGTTCTCCGCGTCGAGCCGCTTGAAGAGGGAAAAGGATACGAGTTTGTTGATGCCGTCAAAGGTGGAGTTATTCCAAGAGAGTATATTCCTGCGGTTAATGCCGGTGTGCAGCAGGCGATGAAAGGCGGTGTTGTTGCAGGTTATCCGATGCAGGATATCAAGGTTACCCTTTTGGATGGCAAGTATCATGAGGTTGACTCTTCGGAAATGGCATTCAAGATTGCCGGTTCAATCGGGTTCAAGGGTGCGGCTAAAAAAGCAGCTCCGGTTTTGCTTGAGCCGATTATGAAGGTTGAGGTTGTTACACCAGAGGAATATCTTGGTGATGTCATGGGTGATTTGTCGAGTCGTCGTGGTCATATCGAAGGTATGGGCCAGAGGGCTGGAGCTCAATTTGTCAACGCCAAGGTTCCGCTTTCAGCAATGTTCGGTTATTCGACCGACTTGCGTTCGATGAGTCAGGGAAGGGCGAATTATTCGATGGAGTTTGACTGTTATCGCGAAGTTCCACGCAGTATTGCGGAAGCTTTGCAGGAAAAGAGGACAAGCAAGGATTCGGATTAGGCGAGCGACGGCTGTATCAGATTTAATTACACAAACAATAACAGATAACCGACACGGAGACAAGTTATGGCAAAAGAGTCCTACAAAAGGGATAAACCCCATGTCAATATAGGAACCATTGGTCACGTTGATCATGGCAAGACAACCTTGACGGCTGCAATTACCTC
The DNA here is from genome assembly GCA_903939765.1 of uncultured Chlorobiaceae bacterium. Taxonomy (GTDB): domain Bacteria; phylum Bacteroidota; class Chlorobiia; order Chlorobiales; family Chlorobiaceae; genus Chlorobium. The sequence continues at coordinate 20,734 of CAJAIK010000002.1, forward strand.
AGTGCTTGCAAAGCAGGGACTTGCTGCAGCACGCGACTTCGGCAGTATCGACAAGGCTCCTGAGGAGAGAGAACGTGGTATTACCATTTCAACAGCGCACGTTGAGTACCAGACAAAAAAGCGCCACTATGCGCACATTGACTGTCCTGGTCACGCTGATTACATTAAAAACATGATCACCGGTGCTGCCCAGATGGACGGCGCGATTCTTGTTGTCGCAGGTACCGATGGTCCTATGCCTCAGACACGCGAGCACATTCTGCTTGCCCGTCAGGTAAACGTCCCTTCACTTGTTGTTTTTCTGAACAAGGTTGACATTGCTGATCCTGAACTTATCGAGCTTGTTGAGCTTGAACTGAGAGAGCTTTTGACCCAGTACAACTTCCCTGGTGATGATATTCCGATCATCAAGGGTTCTGCACTGAAGGCTCTTGAGGGTGACCCGGAGGCTGAAGCTTCAATTATGGAGCTTATGGATGCAGTTGATTCATTTATCCCTGAGCCTGTTCGCGACATCGACAAACCATTCCTGATGCCGGTTGAAGATGTCTTCTCGATTTCTGGTCGTGGTACGGTTGGTACCGGCAGAATTGAGAGAGGCCGTATCAAAATCAACGAAGAAGTTGAGATCGTCGGTCTGAGACCAACTCGCAAGTCGGTTGTTACCGGTATCGAGATGTTCCAGAAGCTTCTTGATGAAGGTCAGGCAGGCGACAACGCCGGTCTTCTTCTCAGAGGTGTCGACAAGACTGAACTCGAGCGTGGTATGGTTATTGCCAAGCCAGGCACGATCAAGCCGCACACCAAGTTCAAGGCTGAGGTCTATATTTTGAAGAAGGAAGAGGGTGGCCGTCATACTCCGTTCTTTAACGGTTACCGTCCACAGTTCTACTTCCGTACTACAGATGTTACCGGTTCTGTGACGCTGCCTGAAGGCGTTGAGATGGTTATGCCTGGTGACAACCTTGGTGTAGAGGTTGAGTTGCTTGCCCCGATCGCTATGGATGAAGGGCTGCGTTTTGCTATTCGTGAGGGCGGTCGTACGGTTGGTGCGGGTTCCGTTACCTCGATTATTGAATAAGAGATTGTATGGCGTCCCGGGACGGGGCCGAAAATCCCGTCCCTTTTTTATTGATAACACGAAACAGGGTTGACAAGTGGCTGTACAGCAAAAGATAAGAATCAAGCTCAAGTCTTACGACCATAGCCTGG
>CAJAIK010000003.1 GCA_903939765.1 uncultured Chlorobiaceae bacterium
CCTCTACAGCTACCGGACGTTGTTTTCTTTCGATGATGGGAGCCATTCACCAAGTGGAGAGGGAGTTGCGTGCAGAGAGAGCTTCAGCAGGACGTTCATCGGCTAAAGCACGAGGCAAGACAGGGGGAAGACCTGGAACTGATCCTGCAAAATTGGAAAATGCCAGAATCCTGTATGAAAACTCAGAGAAGACAGCCGCTGAAGTTTGTGAAATTGCTGGTGTTGGCAGAAGACGGTTTTTTAGCTACATCGCAGAAAAACGTGCTGAGTCGGGTAATAACATTTCGTAGCTCATGCATCAGGTCAACGGAATTCCTAAACGTGCTATTTTTTCCCTTTCCTGAAGCGCCCCCTGATACGGCACAGGCGAAAGTATAGGAGGTACCGCCAGCACCGCAACATAGAGTTCCGGCGTCATCAGCTCGCCGGTTTCAGGATTGATCCACGAAGGCTTGTCGCCGGAAAAGTCGATGAAGAGCTTTTCGCCCGGAGTGTGCGTCATTCGCATGGTTGCTTTGTCCTGCATCTCCCATTCACTGATCATCTCGTAGAAACGGGTCTTTTTGTACCCGTCAGGATGTTGTTGCTGATACTCCTCAAACAGTAGTTGGCGGGTGATGTGTGTGCCGGAGCGCTTGAGTTCCTCGACAAGGCCCTGTATGTCAGGTTCCGGTCGGAGAGAGCGGATTTTTGGAACAGGCTGTAGCCGCTCCGCTAATGCCTTGTCTGGCATCGCGGCGATGGCCTCATATTCCAGGCTGAGCGCTTCGATCTTTTTTACATAACCCTGCACGGTTGAGACCGACAGGTTGCAGGCACCGGCGATGGCCCGCAGACTCACTTGCTTGGTAAAATGCAGCCGGGTGACTTCACGGATTGTTCTCATGGTTTTTCTTCTGCCTTGTTGTTGCATAGCCCTTCGTTTGGTTCGAAAAAACGATCAGGCTACAGGATACGTCAACCTGCAGAAGAGTGGTGAGTGGTTTTCCGGTAACTTCGAACATGTTTTCCGCTCAGAGCAAAAATGTGTTCGATCTTTTGCGGAATTAGTGTTCGAAGTTCAGCGGATTTTGTGTTCGAGGTTTGCCGGAATATGCACACCTTGATAAGGTATGGGAAATCATCAAGGCAAACAAAACGGCTAAACAGATAAACCTGATAGGCCTGCTAAATCCCGTTCTACGGGGGTGGGCAAACTATCATCGCCACATAGTCGCCAAGAAAACCTTTAGTTTGATTGATGCTCAGGTCTGGTCAGCACTTTGGCGATGGGCCAAACGACGACATCCCAACAAATCTGCCCGATGGGTGAAAGCGAAATATTATAAAACCAGAGGATACAGAGACTGGATGTTTACCGCTATAGACGAAAGCAACAAGCACAAAAAGCTCAGTCTGGTGCTTGAAGCTGACACAGCTATAAAGCGACACGTTCAGATCAAGGGTATGGCCAACCCACACGATCCAGTGTGGACGCAATACTTTGAGGCCCGTCGAAACAAACAGAGAGCCAAATCAACACAGTGGTGTTGTCGGGTGCAGCAAAGCGCCTTTGCAGAGGCTTGAGCCGTGTGCGGTGAAAATAGCTTACCCGGTTCTTAGGGGACGGCGGTGCAGTAATGTGCTGCTGTTACCCGACTTTTCTGAAGCGACCCCAAGAAGAAGTGGTCTTATAAACGGGGGTACGTCCGGCCTCCTCCGTTTTTTCCTGCTGTCCTGGCACAATCTTGTTAAAGTGATAGCTTAATCTCTTTTGCAAGAACTATGAACTGTACCATATCCTTATCAGTGATACGCTTACCTAATTCCACTGTAAAATATTCATAGTTAGTCAGGATTTTATAAGTCTCCGACTCAAAAAAAAGCTCTGCCGGATTTCTATTGGATAATACCGCGGATAAAATCATTCCCGAAACGGTATATACGCCTGCTTGTTGAGCAATTTTCTCTAAGTCATCTACTGTAAGAGCGCTGATTAGATCAGGTGTGATACTTTTGTGCTTTTCATAAAGTTGGATGATAAGTTCCAGCTTTGTTTTAAGGTGCTCTTTGGGTGATAGTCCGTAAATATGTTGGTAAAGAACCTTTTTAGTCACAGTACCTATAAGGTATTTTCCTATAATTGTTACTGGTTCCATAATAATGCATATATGTTTTAAATATATTTAGATAAAAGTTTTTTCATCGCCTTGCAATTATCCGGACGATGTCCCCATGTCTCCAGTTCGGTGGGGAGCAGTCCTGCTTTATTGCTAGCTTTCGGATTTGCGCCATAATCAACCAGTCGTTTGATGTATTGCTCAAATAGTATACGTTGCTCGTTTACATTCGGAAAATAATGACTTAAGGAGGTCGATACTAGTTGGTGGAAGATGGTATTTCCTTCAAAATCATGCAAATTAAAATTTGCATGATTTATTTTCAGCATATCGAGTACATCAAGACGCAATGTGAATAATGTAGTGGACAGAGCGCTGGCACCTGCTATTGATCGAGCATTTACATTAGCTCCATTTTTTAGTAACAACTTGGCCATATCAAGTGAACTCTCTTTATTGTTCACGGCTGTCATCAATGGAGTGTATTGCACTGCTGTGTATGAGTCCCTTGCATTAACATCGCATCCTGCACCGATCAAAAACTCAACGACCATGTAGGAGTTTCGTTTCGTTTTCTGTAAAGCATACATTATTGGCGGATAAGATTCATACGCCTGTTTCGTGTCAAAACTGCCATATTTTCTAAGGCCCTCAATATCTCCATCTTGAATCAATTTAAATATGGGTGGAGTTGTATCTGTAAACAAATCTTTATACAATCTTTCAAGTAAGCCCATAAATGTATTGGTTAAAGTTACAGTACTTTAAAGTGTCAGATAAGCTTTTTTATAAGAAATATATATCGATATAAAACGTTTACCGTGCTATTTTTACTGGTTTGTGAGCAAACCTTAAGTTCGCAAGATACTGGCTGGTTTCGCGAAAAATTACGGAACAACTTTTTAATGGGTGCTTAGAGGTTCTATTGCATTCCGGTCTAAAACACGCTGCATCTTTCTTGTTCCAAAGGTGGAACTCTGCGCTAAAATCGGAAAGATTAAGGAGTGGCTCGGTCATGCATATGTTTCAACAACAATTCTACGACCTATGGAAACACCTCATTCAGCGTCAAATATTGAAAATGATACGATACTTTCACTTACGTTTTCAATGTTTACGAGATATTTCTTTTGGACTTATTTTAACAGACGCAGGTTCACTTTTATCATTTCCATCAAGATTTTCATCCAAAAACACTTGGCGTTCTATCGCACGCCATACACTTTTGTATATCTCTTCGAGATATGGCGGGTAAGTATTAGGGGCGTCAGTCTTAATCCTGATTTTAACTTTTGTTTGTTGATTGCCAAATGATAGTAATGAAATCGAAACCGCATCTACCTCTCTTGCTTCATAAATAATATCATTTTTTATTTTGAAGCCACTCACATTTCTTATTTCTTGACGCATTTCTTCGACCATCCTTATGAATTGATCCGGAGGCATTTCATATTTTCCTTCAGCAAAGATATAGCCTGATGACTTTTCCATATTTTTTACTGTATAACCCGTATCAGGCATACCTATAATAATCGCATCAAAAATACGATTAAATGTTTTATCATAGACTCGTTCTCCTAATGCGAGATGTGATCGATTATTTCTATCAATATAAGAATTCATAAGTTCTGAGTATTTTTCAGCATCAGCAGCAAATAATGTCTCCGGAAAAATACTCAGAATAACAATTAATATTATGAACCGTAAAAACGGCATGCCAATTATCATTGCCGTTAAGATTAAAATTGAGTTGCACGAGCACTATAGTCCGTAACACACTTGTTAGTATCAAAGGTGATAATAAAAGTCAAGGTGCTTGTCGTAGAAGAGCGATTGCTGCCTTGTTTTGCACTGGCTGTTTCCAGTCCAAAGAAAACTCCGAAACGTCGTGCCTCTGACCAGCCATCAGACTGACTTGAAGACGATATCCTGTCGTACATCCACACTTCACGTCCGTCTTTATTCATGGTGGTTATATTCGGTGCGCCGAAGTACCGCATGATTTCCTCTTGATTTGTTACGCCTTTCTGAACTTTTGCTGTTATGGAACCATAAGATAGAGGGTCTCTTTGGACATTCGTCTGTTCAGCAGTGTACGGATTCGGCTTTTGATAGGTGGTGGTACATCCTGCCATGGCAACACATACAAAAGTTCCATAAGCAAGAATCCGTGAACTATAGCTCATCATGAAGAACTCCTTGTTTTAAATAAGCTCCACAACAAAATGGAGCCCGGGTTAAAAAAACTGTATTTTCGGAACTCAACTATCTTCAATAGCGACTGTAAAAAGCAAAAAAACGCCAAAATATACCACTTATTTGGTGTAAAAAAAAGAATTACATCACACCTCCAATCTTTCTTCTAAATTTAACGGAGTGACAACACGTTGCACTTATAACCATAAATAAACAAAAGCAAGCGAAGCACGCAAAGCCAAAATGTTTTGAAAAGAGGGGCGTTTGGTGGAGCGAGGCACTGGATCCGGTGCGTACAGGAGCGCTTCTGCAAGGCAGAGAACCTAATGCTGCGGCCTCCTCTCTTGAAAACCATGAAGGGAGACGCAAGGGGAAGCTTCAGGTTGCCGCTATGCTACCCCAGACGCTTCAAGGCTAGCCACCAAACTTTCAATCAAGCTACGTATACCGTTGAACAAGGGCTTAAAACTTGATTTTGAGCAACGTATAGCGTGCAATATTTATTTCTTCTCTGAATCGTTTAGGGCGTTCCACTCTTGCTTTGCTTTTTGAAAAGCTTCTTGAATCTGTTTTGACTTATAGACACAAAATTGTCTGGAGAACCCTGTAGGTATCTTATATTTGACTGTTGCAGCAGCAGCTTGGATAATGCCATGTCCAGTCATAAAACTGGCTAAGGTGACGGCATGAAAAGTTCCTTCCGCAGCCTTGAGAATTGCTTCTTGTTTGCTCATATGAGTGTTTTTTGAATATTCCGGTGAAAAAACGCCACTTTCTTCATATCAGATTAACTGCCGTAATTTACATATTTTTCAAAAAACTTTTTCACTCTTAATAACTCATATTTTAGCTCAAGATGAAGAGTATTTCCGACCAAGCGATCCGTGATTACATACACTCTAATTATGGTGCGACGTGAAGTCGTTTCGTTGAATTGTCCTGTAAGAGGGACTCGTTGTTCAGTCAGCGAAACCCGCCGACACATGCAGGAGGGGTAACCGTCTTGTGTGAAGCTGTCGGGAGAAGTACCAGCAGGTAACTGTAGGCTGAACCGTGAGGAGAGGCTGAATCTGTCAGCAACAGGCGGAGAGGGTCAAGGGGCAGGGTGACATGGCTAACGTAAGTGAATCATCAATAAACGCCGTAAATAGCAACAAGCGAAAACTACTGATACGCTTGAACCAAAAGGTAAGCGGGTAAGGTAAATTCATCGGATAGGAATTTACACGGTCAACAATCCTCGCCGGTGAAAAGATGGAGCCTAACTCATTCGCATATTCATTACGCGGAACACGGAAAACCCATACCTCCGCCCGATTATTTCGGGCAATCGAACCGTAAGGGACGACCATGAAGCTGTAGGTAAAGGATTAAGGAAAAAGCGAATGCCGCCCTATAATGGGGTGGATAGGGGTTGCAATATCATCCCACGTGAAAACGGGCAGACTTCCTTATGGTCTCGCTTTACAAGAAATCTGAAGAACTTTTTTTAAACAGGGGGGATGCAAATGGATACAGATTTATCGGTATGAGCGCCTTCTGGCCAAGGCTGGGCTGAGATCAACTGGTTTCAAGTTCAGCTACAGGTAAAAAAGCTTCAGGCTCGTATTGTAAAGGCAACACAGGCAGGGAAACAGGGCAAGGTGAAAGCCTTGCAGTGGCTGCTAACCCACTCGTTCAACTGCAAAGCATTAGCTGTCAAACGAGTGACCGAAAACCGGGGGAAAAACACTCCTGGAGTTGATAAGGTTATCTGGAACACATCAAAAGCAAAGACCAATGCGATAGCATCGTTGCAGCGGAGAGGCTACAAGCCGCTCCCACTTCGGAGAGTTCTTATTCCGAAAAAGAAGGGCAAAACACGACCTCTCGGTATTCCGACAATGAAAGACCGTGCCATGCAGGCTCTTTATCTGTATGCACTGGAACCCGTTGCCGAAACTACCGCTGACCGGCACTCCTACGGGTTCCGGCCAGAACGCTCGACAGCAGATGCAGGGGAACAATGTTTCTCCTGCCTTGCCAAGGGCAACCACGCCCAATGGGTGCTTGAGGCCGACATTAAAGCCTGTTTCGATACTATCAGTCATGAATGGTTGATCGACAACATTCCAGTTGATAAAACGATCCTTCAGAAATGGCTCAAGGCAGGATTTGTGTAAGCGCTCATCAAAAAGTCATTAGGTTCCGCAGTGACCTGCCGAGCCGGTCAAGACGCCAAATGATGAGCGTGTCGCCTTGTTTTAGCTCTTTCAGGCAGTAGGCAAGTCCCGGTCGTTCGGCCTTCGATCCGCTTATCTGGTCGGTAAAGATATGCTGCTTTTTGCAGCCGGCCTGTTTGAGCGCATCAAGCTGCAGGTTCAGTTCCTGGGCTGAAGTTGATACCCTGGCATAACCGATAAGTCGTCCTTCCATAAATCCTCTGGATAATCTTAAAAAGAACCAATTTTAACGTATTCATGAGATATAGAAATACGACATGGTTTTATAAGACAAAAAGAACCCGAAAACAGGGGCGTTTCGCTCCCCTTTTCCTTGTCTCATCAAACGACCGTTTTTCGAGACATAGAAATGGTTCCGGCATTACAGGTTCAATGAATGGGTATCAACGCATTGCCTCCGCTACTCGACTGGTACGCCAATATCCGGAGTAAAAAGACGCGACGAGCTTGGCAATGGTCGCTACCCGGCTCTATGACCGAAGGAAAAGCTGGCATGATGAAGCATTTTGCGCTCAAAATGGTAATTTCCGATATAAAATTAATACAGGCAAGAGTCTGAACGCTAACCTTCTGAATAATGAAATCGTACCACAAGGAACTCTGGCTCCAGATACCTGCAAGAATGGATTTTGTCAATATCACCGGTGACGTTGAGCGGGCTCTTCAGGAGAGCGGCATTCAGGAGGGGCTCTGCCTGGTGAATGCGATGCACATAACTGCGTCTGTCTTTATCAATGATGACGAACCGGGGCTGCATCAGGACTACAAGCGGTGGCTTGAGGAGTTGGCTCCGCATGAACCACTCAGCCGCTACCAGCACAACAGAACTGGAGAGGATAACGGCGATGCCCATCACAAGCGACAGATCATGGGTCGGGAGGTTGTTGTTGCCGTCACAAAAGGGCGGCTGCATTTTGGTACCTGGGAGCAGATTTTCTACGGGGAGTTTGATGGCAAGAGAAAAAAACGGGTGCTCATCAAGATTATCGGCGAATAAGAGGCCCTCCTGAGTTGTGCCACTTAGTGCGAAAGCTCTGAATCCAAGAGACTACCGAGCACGCTGCCCGCAAAGTCACTGGCATCCATCTGCATCACGAGCAC
>CAJAIK010000004.1 GCA_903939765.1 uncultured Chlorobiaceae bacterium
CGAGCACAGGTTTGTGCAGCAGGACGTTGACGCCAAAAATAATAACCACCAGCACCATGGTAATCTCCATCAGCATATAACCAAAGCGGCGCACACCCCGCTCAAAATCGGTTTCAGGCGCTTTCAGCCTCAGTGAGCTGGAAATTTTGCCAAACTCGCTCTCCATTGCGCTGCGCATCACCAGCGATTTTGCTTCGCCGCTGATGACATGAGCGCCCATAAACAGGGTGTTGCTCCGTTTGGCCAAAGGGGTTTCGGCAAGCAGAACACCGCAACTTTTTTCGACAGGGTAGGTCTCGCCCGTGAAGGCGGCTTCATCCACAAACAACTCTTTCGACTCGAGTAAAAGGCTGTCGGCCGGAATCAGGTCGCCGGCAGAGAGCAATACAACATCCCCCGGCACCACCTCTTCGATGTGTATCTCTTTCTCCTCGCCGTTACGGAGCACCCGGCAGTTAATCTGCACCATTTTCATCAGTTGATCAACAGCATTGGCGGCCCCCTTTTCCTGCCACCAGCCGAGCAGGCCACTCACCAGGACGATCACCAGAATAATGGCTGCATCAGTTTTATCATGCAGGGCAAAAGAGAGTCCAGCCGCAAAAATCAGCAGCAAGGTCACAGGGCTTTTGAACTGCAGCAGAAAAAGCATGAAGGAGGAGTTTCTGGAGCTTCCTTTCAGTGAGTTTGGGCCGTACTGCTTCAATCGCTCCTGCGCCGTTTTTTCTGCCAAACCTTGCAGGTTGCTGCCAAGCTTCAGGAGCGCCTCTTCAGGCGAGAGTGTCCAAAAACTCTTTTCTGCCGTCTGCTGATTGGTTGCGGGCTTTTTCGTCATGGCGCTGATAGGTGGTTATCAACTGTTCTTGTGCAAAATCAAGGTGTAGACGGTGGCATCGAGAGACGCTCTACGAAATCGAAAGAATCTCCTCTTCGAGCAACTGCTGGTTATAGAGTTCAGCGTAGAGGTGTTGCTCAGCGAGCAGCTCCTCGTGGGTACCGCTTTCAACAATCTCTCCCTCTTTCAGCACAACAATGCGGTCACAGTTTTTTACCGTGGAGATCCTGTGGCTGATGAGCAGGATGGTGGTATCGGGGAGCTTTTGCAGGAGCGCCTCAAAAATGCGTGCTTCGGTGTCGGTATCAACGGCTGAAAGGGCATCATCAAGCACGAGGAGACGGGGTTTCCAGGCAATGGCCCGGGCAATGCATGCTCTCTGTTTCTGTCCGCCGGAGAGGTTAATCCCTTTTTCGCCGAGCATGGTCTCAAAACCGTCAGGAAAGCCCTCCACATCATCATAGAGCATGGCAATCCGGCTTGCTTCAATCACAGCATCGGCCTCTTCGTCACGGCTGCCCCAGTTGATGTTGTGGGCGATGGTGTCGGAAAAGAGAAAGTTGACCTGCGGGACAAAGCCGATGAACTCCCGCAGGGTTTTGAGCGGAAAGCTTCGAATGTCGCGGCCATCAAGCAGTATCGCTCCGTCGACTGCTTCGTAAAGTCTCGGGATCAGGTTAACCAGTGTTGTTTTACCCGAGCCTGTTGCGCCGACAATGGCCACTTTTGAGCCTGCGGCAATATCGAGCGTAATGTTGTTCAGTATGGGATTCTTCTCCTGGCCGGGGTAGTGAAAGCGCACATTGCGGAAAGAGAGCGCTCCGCTGAAGCTTTCTGCGGCTATCTCACCCTTGTTTTCCTCAATATCGGGCCTGGCATTGAAAATTTCATTCAGGCGAACCTGGGCTGATGAGGCTCTTTGCACAATGCTGGTGACCCAGCCGATGGAGATGATTGGCCAGCTCAGCATGGAGACATAGACGATAAATTGTGCAATTCCGCCGACGCTCATACTTCCATTGATGACGCTTATTCCGCCGACCCATACAACCGGGAGGAGCGAGAAGGCGGTCATGGAGGTCAGAAAGGCAAAAAAGAGTGCCTGAAGTTTTCCCAAAGAGAGGTTTTTGCGGTAGTACTCTTTGTTTAAAATTTCAAAGCGGTTTATTTCGAATAATTCGCGGGTGTAGCTCTTCACCACCCGGATGCCGGAGAGGTTTTCCTGTACCAGATTGGTTATTCCGGCATAGCTCTCCTGAATGCTTTTTGACCGTTTTTGCATGGAACTGCCGATTTTATAGACCGAGTAACTTAAAAACGGGGCGGGCAGCAGGGCAAAGAGGGTCAATTTCGGGGAGATGGCCACCATGGCAATCAGCGCAAAAAAGAGCCGGAAGAAGGTGTTGAGGGAGTACATGATGCCGGGCCCGAGGAACTCCCTTATGGCATTGAGGTCATTGGTGCCTCTTGAAATGAGATCGCCGGTTGTGGTGGTATTGTAAAAACGGCGGGGAAGCTGCTGCAGATGTTGGTAATAGTCGTTTTTCAGGTCATATTCAATATGTCGTGAAGCAACAATGATATTCTGGCGCACAAGAAAGAGAAAAAATCCGCTCAGAAGGGCGAAGAGAAAGTAGAGAGCGGTATCCTGGAGAACGCTGGAAAGCTCGAAATGCCGGTTCATGGTGTCGATGGCACGTCCAATATAGTTTGGCGCGATAACGGCAAAAAGGTTGGTCAGAATGATGAAGAGAAAGCCTGACCAGAGATTTTTTTTATACCTTAAAAGATAAGGTTTAAGGCTGAGAAGATTTTTCATCCGTCATAAATTTTTGAAGTGACGGTAGTAATGTATAATAAGAACAGGGAAAACAAAATTTCACCCTTATTTCAGCTCTCTTATGGCATTTGATGCAGCAAAAAACTACTACTCAATCGGTGAGGTTACCAAAATTGCAGGTGTTCCTGCTTACCTGCTCAGGTACTGGGAAGGCTTTTTCACTGAACTGACTCCGGCGAGGGACACCAGGGGGAATCGGCGGTATACCAACCGTGATATCGCCATGGTGCTTAATATCAAGGAGCTGGTCTATGAAAAAGGGTACAAGCTGGGCAAAGCGAGTGAAATTGTCAGGGGAGTTCTCCGGAGCAGTGAAACCGATCATAAAACCACTGAAATTCTCAAACTGCAGAAACAGATCGGCCATGAGAAAAACCGCCACGGTGTGGTTGACGAACGGCGGATGGTGCTTCTGAAAGAGATAAAAGAGGAGATAGAGGATATCTTGCAGTTGATGGGCTGAAAAGAGAAAAACCGGCTTTTCGCCGGTTTCTCTGCTCTCATCAATCAGCTTGCTTACTGAGCGTAAAGCACTTCAAACTGTCCGGTACCACCCTTGCAGACATGCTCGACCCAGCGGCCATAAGCACCACCGCTCCAGCGATACTCTTCAAGGTTCTGTGAACGGAACTGGGGTGCCGCATAACGGACCTTGTATCCCTTTGGAAGAACAATTTTCAACTGTGCATCGACGGTAAAGTCGTTCAGTTTTCCTACCATGCCGTGGTGTACAAGCGGAATGAGGGGGTGGTTCAAAATTCTGCGCAGACCACCGCCAGCATCAACCGATACGCCAGGGAAGTCGCCATCAACCTTGACTTCGATACCCTGTGAGTCGGAACGGAATCCAGCTTCAACCGATGCAGGCCTGTTCAGCTTGTCTGCAGGGAAGAGCTCTGCCCAGCGTGCAATGGAGTCAACAATACCCGAGCCGCCGTGAGAGAAACGCCATCTCGTCACACCAACCGGTCCTTTGTCACCACTCTGGGTGCCAATGCTGTTGACCTCAATTTTTGAAATTCTCTGTCCGCCTTCATTCAGTGCAGTAAAGGCCGGTCCGATAAACCAGAACTCACGAATCCAGTCATTGAATGCGCCGTTTGACTGCAACGACTGCAGAGTACCTTCCCATGTGTCGATAACATCGGGATTGTCGAGCGGCACCTTCATGATGATGTCATGGAACTGACGTCCCTGCATGTAGATCGGGTTCGGGACATTTCTTTTGACTGCGTCTGAGCGGTAGTAGAAGAGGTTGACAACGGAGCCTTCAAAGGAGAACGAGTGAGAGAAGTCGCCTACGGTAACAGATCCTTCACCGACGCAGATTCTTCTTTCTTTGGTCTCATTGGCAATGTCAGCCTCTACAACCAGCTTGCTTTTTGTGCTGTCTACAATTGACTCGATAACTGCTGAAAACCTTACGAAACCTTTGGCTGGGTCGAGGGGTTTTACATTAATCTTGATGTTACAGTCAGCCGGTAAAAGAGGAAGCGCCGGTGGGACGTTAACCTTTGCCCGACATTTTACTTTGCCCCACGAGCTCGAACCGCCCTCAAGTACGATCTCATAATCTGAGTGTGCGGTGGTGGTGTCTTTTGTGCCGAAAAGAGCCATAATGAGTTCTCCTTTTTCTAATGGCGTTGAAATTGGATATTTTCAGGAAGTGTCATAGAAACTATTCCTGTTAAGTAACAGATTGGAAGAAATTTAAAGAATAAAAATCAATAAATAAAGTAAAATATGTTTTGAGCTATTATCTGTTTGCCGGAAATGGCGTTTGCTCTTGGCAGTTTTCTGTCGGATCTCTGCTTTTTTGTTTTTTTTGCGTCAATTGATAACCTTTTTGTTGTTTTGATGAGCCAATTATTCCGGACAATTAACAAACTGAGTCATTCCCGTTACGTGCCATCCCTCCTGAGCGGAGCTCTTCTTGGCCTTTCGTTTCCATCCTATCCCTTCATTCGCCTTGAAATAATAGCCTGGGTTGCCCTTGTGCCGCTGCTCATCTCTCTTCAAAATGTGGAAAAGCCGGGGGAACTCTTTCGTCGGGTCTATCTCGCGATGCTTCTTTTTTGTCTGATCAGCCTCTGGTGGGTGAGTCTGGCAACGTTACCGGGCGGCGTGTTGACCATTATTGCTCAGGCATTTTTTCTCACGGTACCTATTTTTGCCTTTTTTGTGCTCAAAAAATTGGCCGGTTACCGTTTTGCACTCTTCTCTCTCCCTTTTCTCTGGGTTGCATGGGAGTGGTCCTATATGCAGCAGGATATGTCGCTTGGATGGCTGACCCTTGGAAATTCACAGGCCAATTTGAACCTCATGATTCAGTATGCCGATCTTGTCGGGGTATGGGGAATCAGTTTCTGGCTTGTGTGGTTCAATGTGCTGGTTGTGCTCTCTTTGACAGGCAGCAAAAAGGAGGTCATCGGCTCTGTCGCCATCATGGCCCTTATGGTTCTGGCTCCACTGCTCTATGCCTCAGTGCTTTTCTATCGGGAAGGGATCGTTTCCGAAAAGGAGTTGTATCTCCGGGTAACACTTGTCCAGCCAGATATCAATCCCCACGACAAGTGGGCAGAGTATAACAGTACTGAGATTATGGAGCGATATTACCGCATGACCGGCAAGGCTGTTCGTGAGAATCGTCCCGAGCTGGTGATATGGCCCGAAACCGCCATTCCATTTTCCATTCTTGAGGGTGCCTACGCTGCTGATCTTCAGTCGTTGCATGTTGCGCTGCGAGGGTGGAACACCGCTCTGTTGAGCGGGTTTATTGATATCGCCGGTGAGCGTAATCAGCCTAATGAGAGCTATAATGCTTCGATGCTGCTTGAACCGGGTCGTGCTGTTCCCCAGATCTATCACAAGATGCGTCTTGTGCCCTTTGCCGAACGGGTACCATACATCGACTATTTTCCCTGGCTTGGTAATCTGACCTTTTCCTTGTCAGGTATCAGGGGGTGGGGGAAGGGGCGCGATGCCTCCGTCATGGAACTCACCTCTCCAAGGCATGGTGATGTGGTTATTGCCAATATCATCTGCTATGAGTCCATTTTTCCTACCCTTGTTTCGGAGTTTGTCCGCAAAGGGGCAAGGCTTCTGACTCTTGTTACCAATGATGGCTGGTATGGAACCTCGTACGGCCCATACCAGCATCTGGCCATTGGCAGGATGCGCTGTATCGAAAACCGCCGGGCGATGGCGAGGTGTGCCAATACCGGTCTGACGGTTGTTATCGATAAGTTTGGTCGTACCATTGCAGAAGTGCCCTGGTGGCAGGAGGAGAGCTTGACGGCAGAGGTACCACTCGAAAGTCGCATGACTTTTTATACCACTCACCCCGATCTTTTGCCGAAAACAGCGTTGGCTCTCTCTGCGCTCCTTTTTGTTGCGGCAGGTATCAAGAGTCGGAGAGGGTGAAGTTTTCCGTCATCAAGAGTGTTTCTCTTTGGAATCGGGCAGCTCATGCAGTCCGTAAGCCTTGATTTTGCGGTAGAGGGTTCGTTCAGTAATCCCGAGAGCAAGGGCGGTTTTTCGTTTGTTGCCATGACATGCATCAAGTGTGTCAGCGATGCTCTTCCGTTCTATATCGTCGAGCGAGAGGAGCATTTCTGTCGGGTGCATGGACTCTCCATTTTCGCCGAGGGAGGGCATTGATGCGGTTGTAAAGGGCGGTGCCGTTACTGATGTATCGGGCAGAAGCAGCGGGGAGAGAGGTCTGGTTTGAACGAGGAGCTGAAGGAGTTGACGGATATCACTCACCTCCTGGCGAAGCTGGATAATCGAGCTGTAGATGATCTGGAGCTCATTTTTTTCAGATCTGGCAGGATCATGAACGAGGCTTTTATACCTGTTTCGCTGCACAAGATGGCGTTCAAGGATTTCGGGAGTGATATATTTTCCTTTTTCCAGTACAAGCAGCGACTCTATAAGATTTCTGAGCTCGCGGACGTTGCCCGGCCAGGGATAGCGCATAAGCATCTCCGCAGCATCGGGGCTGAATCCTTCAAAGAGGATTTTGTGTTTTTGCTCAAATTCATGAACAAATGCTTCGGCCAGCAGGAGGATGTCTTTTCCCCTCTCCCTCAGTGGCGGGATCTGAATTTCAACACTGCGCAGGCGGTAAAAGAGATCCTCCCTGAATTTTTTTTCAGCAACGGCCTGGTACATGTTTTTGTTTGTCGCAGCAATGATGCGTGCATCAGAGTAGATTGTTTCCGAAGAGCCGACCCGTTGAAACTCGCCGGTTTCAATCACTCGGAGAAATTTCACCTGGGTTTCAAGTGGCATTTCGCCGATTTCGTCAAGAAAAATGGTGCCACGGTCGGCGCTTTCAAAGTACCCTTTTCTGCTTTGTACCGCTCCGGTAAAGGCCCCTTTTTCATGACCAAACAGTTCCGATTCAAGAATGCCGGAGGGAATGGCACCACAATTGACAGGAATAAAGCTTCTTTCAGCCCGCAGGCTGTTGGCATGAATAAAGCGTGCCAGCACATCCTTGCCCGATCCGGTTTCTCCAATAATCAATACCGTAATATCGGTTCCGGCAACCTGGAGAGCAAGTTGCTTGAGTTGGGATATCAGTACAGATTGCCCAACAATGGTGCTCTCTCGCTTCATCAGTTTATTTTCTCTTTGGTTCAATGCTGAGCCACTTTGACAGGAACAATAATTGCAAGAAACGGCAGCACTTTCACCAAAGCAGCAACCTCTTCTCTTGATGCGTAATTTTTTCTCAAAAACACTTTATAGAACTCGCCCTGCTGCATGGTTTTTGCTGGCTCGTAGAGCGAGACCTTTTGGGCAAGTGCTTCAGCATTCTCTTTGCTTGTGAAACTTCCAAACTGCAGTGTAAAGTTGTTCTTCGTTGTACCAGCAGGTTCCTGGTTCGCTTTTTCAGCCAAAGATGGCGGGAGATGCACGGTTTTCTGTATTGGCTTTTTTTGCCAAAGTGATGGGGGCGCTACGGTTTTCAGCCTTTGCTTCTCCGGCGCAGTTGGCTGGGGAGCAAGAGCGTCCCTCGTTTGCTTCTCCGCAATGAGCGCAACTTTTTGACTTGTGGTATCCTGTACGTCCGGAGGCATCTCTTTGCCTGGTGCCAGAGGCCGGGAAAGGTTCGGAAGTTTGGCGGTGCCATTGAGTGCCATGCTATAGGCGGCTATTCGTGATTTGCTGAGCTTGTCAAGCACAGGATCCGGATAATCTCTTAACTGCTTGCGAAAAAGCTCTATCGCTTCCGGCCCACTTTCAGAAAGCAGGGCATCAACAATAGTTTCTTCAGAAGGGCGGGTGATGTTTTGCCGAATATTTTCGAGCAAATAAACCTTATCTTCAGCCACGTACTGCTCTATTTCCTGTGCATAGGAGCGATCTTCTGCCGGGGAGAGGATGGGTAGAGAGGATAGCGTCACAAAGAGAGCAATACAGAGTGCTGCTGTGCTTTTGCGAAGATGGAACAACCTCTTTTCAGAAAGCATGAATGTCGGGTTTGTTTTTGTTCAGTGTTTTTTGCGGAATGTTCCTTTCTCTGAATATGCCAAATTTTTTCATATAAAATCAAACGCATTCCATGTATACACTCTCTCTGAAAGCTTTTGCGAAAATCAATCTCGGCCTTCTCATCACCGGCAAACGCAAGGATGGCTACCACACGCTTGAGACTATTTTTGCGCCAATCAACTGGTATGACACCATCGAATTCAGCGATTCCGAAGCCATTTCAATGAGTTGCTCTATTCTCGACCTTTCAGTGGACGACAACAATCTTTGCATCAAGGCCGCCAAATCCCTGCAGCAGTTTGCCGGAACCACAAAAGGCGTGGCGATGCACCTTCAAAAACAGGTGCCATTTGGAGCGGGGCTTGGTGGTGGAAGCAGCGATGCAGCCACGGTGCTCAGAGTGCTCAATCAGTTTTGGCAGGTTAACGCATCTCCGATTGAACTGCACGCTCTTGCAGTTAAACTTGGTGCCGACGTGCCCTATTTTCTTGCCATGAAAGGGCTTGCATACGCACGAGGAATTGGAGATGAGCTCGATGACCTCGCCCTCACCCTTCCTTATTATGTCGTAACAGTTTTTCCTGATGAGCATATTGCGACTGCCTGGGCATACAAGCATTTCTACCCGCGCTTTGATCGCAAACTTCCGGACTTGAAAAAATGTGTTTCAGAACTTTGTCTTTCCGGAAAAAAGGAGGATTTGGCACTCTTTGAAAATGATTTTGAGCCTGCGGTATTTGATCATTATCCCGCCGTTCGCCAGGTTAAATCTGCATTACTTGAAGCGGGCAGCATTTTTGCCTCACTTTCTGGCAGCGGGTCAGCCGTTTTCGGGCTTTTTGAGAGAGAAGAGGAGGCGTTGACAGCTATGCATTGCCTGCCTGAAACCTATCGCAAAAGTTTGACACGCCCAGGATTTTCAATGGAGCAATAACAAAAAAAACCTCAAGCAGTCGAGAATAAGTATCACTCTTATCGCTCATTTTGCTGCTTGAGGTTGCCTGAAATTATATCGAGAAAAATAAATGAAGAGGTGTTCCTGATTTATTCTGGTAGCCGGTATAATTCAATATTTTCACCTTCACTTTCGATTGCCTTCACCCATTGCGGTTTAGGGCCTCTGCCTACCCAGTATTCAGTCTCACTCTTTCTGTACTTGATGGGAGACGGGGTTCTCTGTCCAGCTTTAACGGCCTTTCCCTTTTTTTCAAGCTCCTCTGCAGAAATATTATAGGTGGTCATCTTTACCTTGATATCATCAATGACTGCTCTGCGCTCTACGTTGATGATTTCCTGAGCCTGCTTCTGAAGCTCGGCTATCTGGGTCTGGATTTCTGTAAGTGTTGACATAATGTTCAGCGGATAATTAATTGATCTAATTCAACGAAACACCGTCAATTTAAAATAAATTTTGATTTCTTCCTATTCCAAAATAATACTTGTGAGTTTATCATATTTATTGTCGTAAGCGGAATTAAAGTACCGCCCCAGTCGTGGCAAAATATCGTGAAACTCGTTACGAGTTTGATTTGCCTGAATACGGAATTGAATATGTTAATATCACTTCTTCCGCCATATCCGCAAGAACGTCTGCCTCTTCGTAATCTTCGATCAAAATCCCGTTAATATCCCTTCCGGGTATTTGACTTTGTGATACCTCTTTTCTCAGGTGGGGTGATCGCCTGATAGTTTTTTCTGCTTTTTATTGGTGCGCTCTGCTTTGTAATTATTCCTGATTCTTGCGGCGTCTCTGTTATCGAATACCGCTCACAACCGCCTTCCCTGTCCTATGATTTCGTTGAGTTCAGCGCTGATAAGGCGGAGATCTTCATCGAGAAAATGGGAAGAGTGCAGACGGGCGCGTTTTACCTCCGAAACATCTACCATGGCATCCATCACCGAGTGTTTGAAGAGGGGAGCGGAGCAGAGGAGGGTCCCCTCCGGTCCGGTTACGGAGGAGTTGCCCCAGTAGGTGAAGCTGTCTTCATTACCCACCCGGTTGATGCAGGCGACATAACTGCTGAAAAGAAAAGAGTAGGTCGATGCAATGGTCTGCCACTGGGTTACAATTGCCGGATTACCGCTTCCTGGCGCCATGCGCAAAGGGCTTGACATCAGCACAAAAAGCAGCTTGGCGCCCTGGTGTGCCAGCAGGTAAGGCACAGAGACATGCCAGAAATCCTCACAGATGGCCACGCCGATGCAGCCAAGCCTTCTTGACGTGACCGCCTTGATCTGTTGACCGGCAGAAAAATAGCGCAGCTCTTCAAACATGCCGTAGGTCGGCAGGTAAATTTTGCGGTGGACACTTCGGCCAACCCCATCCTCAAACATAAACGCCGAGTTATAGACGCCGTAATCGTTGCTCAGCTCAATGCCTCCGCAGAGAATACATATCTTCCGGCTGAGCTCGCGCAGGGGTTCAAAATGGGCATCCTCAATGTGCATGGCAATATCCTGTGCTGCATCCTGAACATTGTATCCCGTGAGTGAGAGCTCGGGAAAGGCGATGGCATCGGCTCCGTCCCGAATCGCCTCTTCAGTCAGGGCGCAGTGTTGTGCCAGATTTTCATCAAAATTAGCCAGTGTGCAATCAATCTGGGCTATGCGCAGTTTCGCGTTCAGCATCCTTTGTTCAGGGTTTAATGGTAGGGATAGAAAAGATAGAAGGTAAAAGAGAGTCCGGCAAGAATCCACATACCGCTGCGCACCTCCCGCACCCTTCCGGTAAAGAGTTTCAGGAGAACATAGGCAATAAACCCGGCAGTTATGCCGACGCCGATATTAAAGGTAAAGATCATGAGGGCAATGGTCAGAAAGGCAGGGAGGAGCTCACTGTAGTCGGTGAAATCCATCCTGGTGACTGATTGGAGCATGAACATGCCGACAACAACGAGTGCCGGCCCGTAGGCGAAGGGCGGAACAATGGTCAGCACTGGTGAAAAAAAGAGGGCAAGCCCAAAGAGTGCCGCCACAACAAGCGCCGTCAATCCGCTCTTTCCGCCCTGCTCAATACCGGCGGCGGACTCAATATAGACACCCGCCGTAGTGGTTCCGAAGAGTGACGCGGCGATGGTTGAGAGTGCATCGACCAGCATCGGTTTTTCAATTTCTGGCAGGTTATCCTGTTCATCAAGCAGGTTGGCTCTTGAAGACAAGCCGAAAAGGGTGCCCATGGTATCAACAAAATCCATCACCAGCACACTGATGATGACGCTGGCAAATCCCCAGGTCAGCGCCCCCTGCAGGTCAATTTTCATAAAGATCGGCTCGATGGAGGGCGGCATACTGAAAGCCGTTGCAGGAAGGGGGATAAGGCCGGTCAAAAGAAAGGCGGCCGTCGTGACGGCCATACCGGCAAGAATTGCGCCGGTTACCCGCTGGATGAGAAGGACAGCCGTAAGGAGCAGACCGCCAAGGCTCAACAGTACCGGGAGTTGTGCAATATTGCCCAGTTGTACCGGTGCACCGGGCACACCGAGCGTCACAACGCCCATCTCGCAGAGGCCGAGAAAGGCCAGAAAGAGCCCGATTCCTCCCGAAAAGCTGTGCTTGAGCGAAGAGGGAATCGCCTCAGCCAGCCATTGGCGCAGCCCCCCGATGGTGATCAGGGTGAAAAGCACACCGCCGATAAAAATGGCCGCCATGGCCGTCTGCCAAGAGTAGCCGAGCGTCTGCACTACCGTATAGGCAATAAAGGCATTTTCGCCCATGTAAGGTGCAACGGCAAAAGGGCGTTTGGCATAAAGCCCCATCAAAAGCGTCCCAAAGATGGAAGTAAGGATGGTCGCCGTCATTGAGGCCCCTTTGGGAATACCCGCCGCAGCAAGGATGGCCGGGTTGACAATAATAATATAAGAGAGCGTAAAGAAGGTGGTGATGCCAGCAATTATTTCCTGCCGGTAACTGGTACCGTGCCGGTCAAACTCGAAGTATGAGCGCACTGTCATGGTCGGATATCGTTTTATAGCGGGAAGCGGGTTTTATAAGCGCAAGATACATATAAAGCGTGAAAACGGCGAGGCGTAAACGGTTAAAATGGATTGGGGATCATTGATGAAAAACTTGTTTAGTAATAGCAATGGGTTACGTTTTTCTTTGCGGTAATTTTATTGTTACTTTTCCTGAGGTTTATCCATTTCTGAGTGGGGGCAAATCGCCGGGATTATCGTGAACTATTCATAAAGAGTATTCATGGAGATAATTGATTTCAAGAAGGAGTTGAAGCATCTTTATCTCGCTTCTGCCAAAGAAGTTATTGGGGTTGATGTTCCTTCCATGAATTTCCTGATGGTAGATGGTGAGGGCGATCCCAATACCTCTCAAGCCTATGCTGAGGCAATTGAAGCACTGTTTGCCCTCTCCTATACCGTGAAGTTCATGGTCAAGAAAGGGGAGCTTTCAATTGATTATAGTGTTATGCCCCTTGAAGGGCTCTGGTGGGCAGATGATATGACCAGGTTTTCACCTGACGACAAATCAAACTGGAAGTGGACGGCAATGATTATGCAGCCCTCGTTTATCACTCCTGACCTTATTGAACGTGCCTTTGCTGACGTGAAAAAGAAAAAGAATCCGGCGGCCATATCAAGGGTGCGGTTTGCATCATGGTGTGAAGGGGAGTGCGCACAAATCATGCATATCGGGCCGTTTTCCGAAGAGGGTCCGACGATTGAGCGGCTTCACCGCTTCATTGAAGCCAGCAACCGGCAGCGAATGGGCAAGCATCACGAAATTTACCTGAGCGACATCCGCAAAGCCGATCCCAAAAAATGGAAAACCATTATCCGGCAGCCGATGCTGTGATGGCGACCACTTTGCACCTCGTATTACATTGAAAAATTCTTTGCAGTCGATTCAGTCAAGCCGTTAATCCGCTGATTATGGCAATAAGGATGTTGTTGCTGCGTGATTAGTCGTTATTTTATTCTGGAAAATAGCTGTTAATGGGGGTTGCTTTCGGGATGTTTTTTTTCTTAAAACGGTATTACCTTTTTTTCAAATCAAGATGCTCCCTCTGTGTGAAAATGAGTAGTCGAAATCGGCATTATGAACTCTTTACTTAAATACTGACCCTGTGCAAATACTGTCAACGATCAAACTTCTCGCTTCCACGAAAAACGCCTCTGGTGATTTATTCACGCGACTTGTCAACGACCTTTTCTTTGCACTTGGATATGACGATTTGAGATTGAATGTACACAAGTCCGGTCGAGAGGTGGATATTCATGGAACGCACCGTATGGAGCCACGTTGCATGGTTGCCGAGTGCAAAGCCCATTCGGACAAGATTGGCGGGGACGATCTTAACAAGTTTTTTGGAGTGCTTGAACGTGAAAGAGATAGGCAGAATCCAACACAAGTGGCAGGCTATTTCGTTTCACTCAGCGGTTTTCGGGAAACAGGGAAGGAGCAGGAGCTTGAAACCAGCCAGCAGAAGCGCGTTATTCTGATCGACGGGAAACAGGTGATTGAGGAACTGCAACGGTGTCGAGCATTAGTGGATCAAACAGAGGCCATTGAAAAGGCAGGCCATTGTGCGGAGTATGCCGGTTTAAAGGAGGCTGTGCTCGATGGCGTTGAGCTTTTCGGTCACGATATGGGCTACTTGTGGGCTGTGTTCTACTCGGAAGGAAAAGTGCGAAGGTATTTTGCTTTGATTCATGCCGACGGAACACCATTGGCGGAATCCGCAGCTTCTCTGGTAATCAAGGCAGATCGCACTTGTAAAGGGTCGTTGCATCGTTTGCACTACCTTGCTCCACCTCCTCCTGTGCCTGACCGGGAGGCGCTTCGTAAGGCGGTATCCAAACGGTATTGCCAGTGGATCAGTGAGGAGTGCGGATATATTCAACTTGATGGGCTGCCTGCGGATACAGACCTCAGCGCTGCGCGTATGAGGCTGGAGAGACTGTTTGTTCCGCTGAATATCGTGACGAAAGCGAAGAAGAGCGGCAAGAAGAGCGACGATGGGTCAGAATTGACGGAGTCAGTGGGCAAATTTATCTGCTCACACCAACATGCAGCAATATTGGCTTCTCCGGGTGGCGGAAAAAGCACTTTGCTTAAGCGGGTGGCCATAGCCTATGCCGCCCCTGAACGCTTAACAGAAGTTGACGATAATCTTCCGGAACGTGAGTGGATTCCCTTGTTTCTTCGTTGCCGGGAACTCAGGGATCGTGCCCATCGACCAATTTTGGAGTTGCTTGATGATCTCTCTCGGCACGTGGGGTTGAGTACAGAGGAGGCTGCGGCTTTCCATGAACGACTTCATGAGCTCCTGCGTTCGGGGAAAGCATTGCTTCTCGTTGATGGACTTGATGAGATTTCCGATGAGGGTGGGAGGCAGACCTTTGCCCAGCACTTACGGACATTTGTTGCCATGTTTCCTCATGTTACCCTGCTGGTAACCTCGCGTGAGGCTGGCTTTCGGCATGTGGCTGGTGTGGTCGCCAGTGTCTGTGACCAAGCGCGGCTGGCGCCTTTCTCCAAAGAGGATGTAGGGCGCCTCTGTGAGCGTTGGCATGTCGAGGTCGTGGGTGACAATGACCAAGTCCGGTCAGATGCCCGGTTGTTGGCCGACACAATCTGGAACAACGAGCGCATTCGCGCTTTGGCGGAGAATCCATTGATGTTGACCACTATTCTTGTTGTTCGACGCTGCATCGGGGATTTGCCGAGTCGTCGGGTTGAACTCTACCATGAGGCAGTGCGTGTGCTTATCCGAACATGGAATACTGAGGGTTTTGCGCCGATGGATCTTGAAGAAACCAAGACACAACTCTCTTACGTTGCCTGCACCATGATGGCCGAGGGTATACAACAGATTGGACAGAAAGCTCTTCTCAGGTTGCTTCAGCAGGCCAGAAGCGAGTTGGAGGCAGAGCTCCAGTTTATTCGTATCAGTCCGGAGGAATTTGTCCGCCGTATCGAGTATCGCAGCAGCCTTCTGATGCAGACTGGCCACGAGCGCATTAACGGAGAGTTGCAACCGGTATACGAATTTCGGCATTTGACGTTTCAGGAGTACCTTGCTGCCCGTGGTTTTGTTGAAGAACAGTATCCCGGCCGCGATGGAGGTCAAAGCCTGGCGGATTTACTGGCGCAACATTTTGATGATGAACGATGGCGCGAAGTTATTCCGCTTGCGGTAGTCATGGCTGGGCGCAGAGCAGAGGAAACGGTCAAGCGATTAATTCGGGTTGCTGAGGATTATCCTGAAACGAAGATGCCTCCGGGTATTCTTCCGCCTCCTGCGGCGCTCCTCATGCAGTGTCTGCTTGACGAGGTACAGGTGACCCCGGCCACATTGCGAGTTGCATTGCTTTGTTTGGGAAAGCAAGATGGGCTTCGTGATTGTTCGGATTTATTGCGCGGTAAGTTTGGTGAGCTATTCATGCAGTTAATGAACGACGCATACTTTGGAGCCGGTGAGAATTGGGATGAGTATGTTTCTGCTCAAATGCGTATTGCCGTTTATCTCTATTTGACAGATTATGAACCCGAAAAACCTTCAGACGCGTTGATCGATTCACTGGTGGAAGTTCTGAAGAGTGGGGGGCGAATTGAAACGGCTCGTGCGGCTCTGGCATCAACGCATTTAGCTTTTAGAAGACGGCCACCACTGTTGCATATAATTGAAAACATAACGGAAGATTCTCGTTATCAGCCACTTTATGAGTCGTTATTACCATTGGTTTATTGTGATGATCCCCATCTTTCAATGCCAGCAACCTGGGCACTTGCGTGGATTGGTGCAAATGGTTTATGGAGACCAAAACCCTCTCAAGAGTTACTGCTTTTTCTTTATCGTATCTGGCGTGAAGCAGCCTCTCGCGAGCAGTCTCGTTTCGCTGGCTGGGCGTTCTCTGTCCAGCCGCTGTTTCCTCGGGAAACATTCAGCCCTGATCTTTGGGGTGACTGCGATCCCTTTCTTCAGGAAATCGCATCAAAAAAAGACGTAGATAGCTTAGGTGCGCTTATCGTGGGATGGTATCGGCACGCACCATGGGACGATAGAACTATAGCGAACCTCATTAAGGAGGACTGGGCTAACAGAAAATCAAGCTTTAGGCATCGTGAACTGCTTGTCGCTCTCGGTGATGCAGGAAAGGAAGTTCTTGCAACTTTGGATGATAATAAATAACTCCTGTTCTTGAAATTGCGGAGCATTCAAACAAGGCTGACGATTTGAATTCAATCATTTCAAAGCATTCCCCTGCTGCCATATCTGACTAACTTTAGCGGCATGGATTGTGCCTCGTGTGGTTCATTTTGCTGGTTTGCTTCAATTATCCGTACCTTTACTGTAATTTAGTTCCGGGCAAGAACAGAAGAGGTTTAACAAGCCTTGTTGACCTCTGTTTCGTTGAAGGGCTTGATCGGCTCGGTCACCATTTTCCGAATCAGCCATCAGGAGCAAAAATAAAGTTGTTTTATCGTCTTTACCGGAGAGCATTATGACTGTCATCGAACAACTAAAACAAGAAGCAGAAAACCTTTCGGAGCCATTGGCTCAAGAGGTATTGGATTTTTTGTTGTTTTTACGCACGCGGCGTGCAAAGGCGTGGCCTCCGGCTTTTTTTGAGCACACTGCGGGAGCATGGCAAGGAGAGCCGCTTGAACGATCTCCACAAGGAGAACAGGAAGAACGTTTGGAATTGGAATAATGTGGCTACCCGACACTAACGTCTGGATTCGTTATTTGAATCCTCAATTATCTCCGGTGAAAGCCTGTTTCTTGCGGTATCCTGCCGACCAGATATTTCTGTGTGATGTTGTGAAAGCGGAACTGTTCTACGGCGCATTCAAGAGTACGCGCCGTGACAAAAATCTGGCTCTGCTTGACGAATTGAGTAATGGTTTTTTATCACTTCCATTTGATGGTAATACAGCCCACCACTTTGGTCGAATCCGCGCTGATCTTGCCAGGGCTGGGAACCCGATTGGCCCTTATGATCTTCAGATTGCAGCCATTGCTTTAAGCCACTCTTTAACGTTGGTAACACACAATACAAGAGAGTTTTCGAGAGTGGACGGCTTGCATCTTGAAGACTGGGAAACGTAACCCTCGCGCAAACAGTTCGGCAACTATCTCTGTCGCAACCGTGTTATTTTGTTGCAAGAGGTCATGAAAAATATTATAATGGACAAAATTAATCCAGGTTTTGTTCTTTACTCATAACCATAACCCAAAAAAAAGAAAATATCATGAGTGTACTCGTCGGCCGCAAGGCGCCGGATTTTGATGTCGCAGCCGTTGTCAATGGCTCGCAGTTTATGGACTCAATAAAGCTTTCTGTTTACAAGGGCAAGTATGTGGTGCTCTTCTTTTATCCGCTTGATTTTACCTTTGTCTGTCCTACAGAGTTGCACGCCTTTCAGGAGAAGCTTCAGGAGTTCCGTGACAGGAATGTAGAGCTGATTGGCTGTTCGGTCGATTCCAAGTTTTCCCATTTTGCCTGGCTTAACACTCCGAGAGCCCAGGGTGGTATCAAGGGCGTTACCTATACACTGCTTTCAGATATCAACAAGAGCGTAGCTGCCGATTATGATGTGCTGCTTGAGGGCGCGGGGATTGCACTCAGAGGGCTCTTTCTGATCGACAAGGAGGGTGTTGTACAGCACCAGGTAGTCAACAATCTTCCTCTTGGCCGTAACATTGATGAGGTGCTCCGTCTGGTTGATGCGTTACAGTTTACCGAAGAGCATGGTGAGGTTTGCCCGGCAAACTGGAACAAGGGTGATAAAACGATGGCACCAACGCAAGAGGGTTTGGTAGAGTTTTTCGAGGAGACCTGAAAACTGTTTTCATGATATGGCTGTCAGTTTGTTTCTTTGGAGCCTGAAGCCATTGCGTGAGTGGATATTGTTGATGATAGAAGCAGCTTGTTCATTGTTTATTGACAGCTTCAAAGTAAGCCGATTCCCCTGCCTCTTTTTAAAAGGGCAGGGGAGCCGCCTTGCTTAGTACGCTTTGGCAAACACAACCTTGCTTGCAGCCGGTTTTCCTGAGTAGATACAGGTGCCCGGTTCGTCAATGCGGTATTGTGCTATATAGTCGGCCTCCTGGGGGAGTACCCTGATGGTGGCTTTGGTTTCCGCCTTGATTTTCGCTTCAGTTTCTGCCGTGCCGTCCCAGTGGGCGATAACAAATCCCTTTTCAACAGCCACTTTGAACTCCTCATAACTCTGCACTTCGAAAGTGTGCTCAGTACGGAACAGAAGCGCACGCTCGAACATGCTTTGCTGGATGGTGTTCAGAATTTCACTGATGCGCTGCGGCAGGGTTTCGTCAAGCGCCAGTTCAGTTTTTTCGAGTGTGTCGCGCCGTGCGGCAATGCAGATGCCGTTTTCGATATCCCGTGGACCAAGTTCGATACGGACAGGAATACCCTGCAGCTCATATTCGGCAAATTTCCATCCGGGGGAGTTCTGTTCGCTGCTGTCAACAAAAGCCGCTACGCCGCGTTTGTTGAGTTCGTGGGCTATGGCATTGGCTCGTTCAATGACTGCGGCCTTGTCGCCCCTGAGAATAGGGATGATGACCACCTGGCGTGTGGCAAGTTTTGGCGGAAGCACCAGACCACGGTCGTCCGAGTGGGCCATGATCAAGGCGCCGATAAGCCTTGTTGAGACGCCCCAGCTTGTTGCCCAGACATAGTCAAGTTTCCCCTCTTTGGTCTGGAACTGGCATTCGAAGGCTTTGGCAAAATTCTGGCCGAGGTTGTGGGAGGTTCCGGCCTGGAGCGCTTTGCTGTCTTGCATCATCGCCTCAATGCACCAGGTATCAACCGCACCGGCAAATTTTTCGTTGTCGGTTTTCTTGCCCATGATGACCGGCATTGCCATGTACTCTTCCGCAAAGGTTTTGTAGACATTGATCATGCGGAGCACCTCTTCCTGCGACTCCTCCGGGTTGG
Source organism: uncultured Chlorobiaceae bacterium (assembly GCA_903939765.1). GTDB lineage: Bacteria > Bacteroidota > Chlorobiia > Chlorobiales > Chlorobiaceae > Chlorobium. The sequence continues at coordinate 19,100 of CAJAIK010000004.1, forward strand.
CATGGGCGGTATGACCCTCCTGCCAGAGAAACTCGGTGGTTCTGAGGAAGAGACGGGTTCTCATCTCCCAGCGTACGACGTTGGCCCACTGGTTGATCAAAATCGGCAGGTCGCGGTATGACTGTATCCACTTTTTGTAGGATGACCAGATGATGGTCTCCGATGTCGGGCGTATATAGAGCTTTTCAGCCAGCTCTTCGCCTCCTCCGTGGGTGACCACGGCACATTCAGGGGCAAATCCTTCGATATGTTCAGCCTCTTTTGCGATGAAGCTTTCGGGAATAAAGAGCGGGAAGTAGGCGTTGACATGGCCGGTCTCCTTGAACATGCGGTCGAGGGCGGACTGCATTTTTTCCCATATTGCATAGCCGTTTGGCCGTATGACCATACATCCCCTGACATCGGCATAGTCGGCCAGTTTAGCTGATCGTACAAGGTCAATATACCACTGGGAGTAATCCTCGCTTCTTGAAGTTATTTTATCTGCCACGTTTTCGGTTAAATGATTGTTACTGAAGAAGAGTAATGTGAAAAAATATACAACCTGCTAATCAAACTTTTTCATCTTTTCCATAAGCTTTTTGAGATGTGCTTTCTCCTGCGCTCCGAGTGGTTTCTGGTTGTCAGCAACTTCCTGATATCCTGCAGGCACACTGAATTGTGAGGGAGGAACTGTTTTTGTCGAGATTTGCACAACTTCCATCATGTATTTTCCGTTATCGTTATATTGCAGGATCCTGACGGGAAATCCTTCAATGCCTTCCGTGCTGAGTTTTTTTGAAAGTTGTGTATTGGAGAGACGGGGATTTTGTGATTGCAGGATTTGGAAGGTCGAGAAATCCCCAAGATCCCGTGTTACCCAGAGCTCAAGTTTTTCGGTGGTGCTGGTGAGCATGATGTGCTGGCAACGGTACCCTTTTATGGTTTCCGTGCCGAGCTTTGCAAGGGTGTAGTTGCTGTCGAAATCAAGCAACATTGCATTTTCGGCCGCGGTTTTCAGGTTGACAATGCTGTAATTTTTTGCCCGGTGGTTGATGATACAGGCCTGGTCGGGCTGGGAGGCTTTTGTAATGACCGTCGTTTTGAGTGGATCAGGTATTTTGTTCAGTTGCATGACCATGTCCATGCGTTGCGCCGTTGGTCCAAACGAGTAGGTGATTTTGGCAGAGCCGTTCGGCATGGTGAGCGCCATATCCATGATGCCGGTGAATTTTGAAGCGGCAGAAGCGGGAGCGCCTTGAGCGGCAAAAAGCAGCAGAAGCAGTGCAATAAGAGCTTTTTTCATCGTGTCGGTGACTGTTTATTGGGCTATGTGATGTATTCCTGTGTAAGGGGGATCATGATCAATTGTAAACGGTAATGTACTCTTTGTAATGGCCAGGTGAGCGGATTTTTTTTAAAGAGCGGTCGGGATGGTGTACCTTAATGACTTTTGCTGTTTCCATGTGGATGGGGCGGCGTGAACGCTTGGCTTGACGGGGTGTGATGGAAGAGGTGAAAGAGTGGGAGGTTGTTGAACTGCTCAAAACAACCACTGATTATTTTGTAGCAAAAAAGGTTGATGAGGCGCGTATCAGTGCGGAATTGCTGTTGGGCCATGTGCTCGCCAAGAGCCGCCTTGAGCTCTATTTGCAGCACAACAGGCCGGTTTACCGCGATGAGCTTGACCGCTTCAGGGCACTCTGCCGCCAGCGGATTGAAGGTCGTCCGGTGCAGTACATAACCGGGGAGCAGTATTTTTACGGGTTGCAATTTTTTGTTGATGAGCGGGTGCTTATTCCCCGTCCTGAAACCGAACTGCTTGTTGAACACGTGCTTCATTCTCTTGGCATGACCGGTCGCGGAGGCTCACGGGAGGCGAAGATTCTTGATATTGGCACGGGAAGCGGCTGTGTTGCCCTGACGTTGGCGAAGCTCTGCTCTCAACTGAGGGTGAGCGCCGTTGATTGCTCTCCCGGTGCTCTTGAGGTTGCCCGCATCAATGCCGCAACGCTTGGGGTAGAGTCGCAGGTCGTGTTCATTCAGGCCGATCTCTTTCATGACTCTTTTGCAGCCAAACTGCCCGAGGCGGCCTATGATTTGATTGTCTCCAATCCGCCCTATATTCCGGCGCTCGAATGGGAGACGTTGCAGCAGGAGGTGAAGCAGTACGAGCCAAAAATTGCGCTGACCACGCTTGACGGGCTGGAGTGTTACCAGGCGATTGCCGCAAAGGCAACAAAGCTCCTCGTGCCGGGTGGACGGCTCTCTTTTGAACTTCATGCCGACGGGGCCGCCGCAGTGCGGGAACTGATGGTACAACATGGTTTTTGCGGCATCAGCGTCGCAAAGGATTATTCCGGCCATGACCGGATTTTATCGGGTACTTTTGGCTGAAAAAAGAAGGGGCTCGCTCTTTTTTTCGTGAAAAGAGAATGGCTGCGCTATATTACAGCTCTTTATCTATAATGAAGATTCAACGGGTGCGGAGAAGATTAGTTTTTTTAAATTCACAGGTTTGTTTCCTCTCTGCTAAATTGCAATTGCTATGGGTGTACGTTGATGGATTTTCGTGAACTCAATATACGGGAACGGCAGGTTCTTGGTATCATTATCCAGGCCTATGTCGTGACTGCTGCTCCGGTCGGCTCGAGGTATATTGCCAAAAATCACAATCTTGGCCTTTCCGATGCCACGATACGCAATGTCATGGCTGAACTTGAGAGTGCAGGCTATATCAGCCAGCCGCATACCTCCGCAGGGAGAATTCCTACCGACAAGGGATATCGCTACTATGTTGATCTTATCATGACCTTTCAGTCTCTTGATGAGCAGGAGAAAAAGCGCATTGAAGAAAATGTCGGTCATCTCAGCATCGATCGAACGGGTACCTCTTCCGATGTTCTGCTCTCGGCCGTAAAGGTTCTTGGAACAATTTCAAGGCAATTGAGCGTTGTCTTGTCACCGACGCTCTCAAATGCGATTTTTGAGAAGCTTGATATGGTGCTGCTGAGTTCGACCAGAATGATGGTCATTCTCTCTATCCAGTCGCTTTTTGTCAAGACCATTGTTATGGAACTGGATCTTGAGGTCTCGCGCCAGACGGTTGACGGGGTGGTCGATATGCTTAACGAGCGGTTGTCGGGGTTGACATTGGCTGAAATTCGCCGCTCAATTACCCGGCGTCTCTCGGATTGCAGTTGCGACAGTGGCCTGAAAAATCTTATTGTGCGCTCTGCCGGTACACTGTTTGACGAGTCGCCTATTTTTGAGCGGCTATACATCTCCGGTACCGAATATATTGTTGATCAGCCCGAGTTCAAGCAGCCCGAAAAGGTTCGCGAGCTTATCACCATGATCGAAGACAAGTTCAGCATGGCCAAGCTTGTTGAAAACAGCGGCCCATCGCGCATGGATATTACCATCAGTATTGGCAAGGAGAACTGCGAACGGCAGGCCGAAGAGCTGACTATTGTTTCAGCGCCCTATTATGTCGGAAACATGGTTGGAAAACTCGGGATACTCGGGCCGAAAAGAATGGATTATGAACATGCTGTTCGTGTGCTCAATTATATGGCCGACAGCCTTTCAACAACGCTGTCGGGTGTTAACTAACCAAGGAACGTAAGTTATGACAAAGAAAGCAATGGACCAGCAAGAGAACCATAAAGAGTCTCCGGAAGAGATCACCCAAAGCGGTGAGTTTCAGGACGATGTATTCAGTACAGCAGAGTGGTCGCAGGGGCAATCAGCACCGCAGGTCGATGCTGCGGCTGCCAGAATAGCCGAACTCGAGAGTGAGCTGAACAGCCAGAAGGAGCAGGTGGGCAAGTATCGCGACGAGCTGTTACGCAAAGCGGCTGATTTTGAAAATTTTCGTAAGCAGAAGGAGCGCGAGGCAATGATGGCCTCTTCGAGGGCTCTCGAGAATGTGATCAGGGGGCTGCTTCCGGTTGTTGATGATGTTAAACGCATTCTTGCGTATGCTCCCGTTGATAGTGAGAAGGCTGGAGAAGCGCGTCCTTATATTGAGGGAGTGGAGATGGTCAAGAAAAATCTGGAAAAATGGCTTGCTGAAAAGGGGGTCAAGGCAATAGAGTCGAAGGGAATGAAGCTTGATGTTAACTTCCATGAAGCCATCTCCCAGGTCGATCACCCCGGAGCAGAGCCGGAGATGATTATCGAAGAGTACCAGACTGGCTATCTCCTGGGAGAGAAGGTGATCCGCCATGCCAAGGTCATCGTTGCCCGGTAGGGGTTCTTTTTTTACAATGAACGACATACAAGTAAATTTGCAGCTCTTATTATGAAGAAAGATTATTACGAGGTACTTGGTGTGGGCCGTACGGCAACCAAGGACGAGATAAAAAAGGCATACCGCAAGCTCGCCTTGCAGTTTCACCCCGACAAGAATCCCGACAACAAGGATGCCGAAGATCACTTCAAGGATGTGAACGAAGCATACGAAGTGTTGAGTAACGACGACAAACGACGCCGTTACGACCAGTTCGGCCATGCCGGTGTTGGTTCATCTGCCGCATCCGGTGGTGCGCAGCAGGGCGGTGGTGCCGATTTAAACGATATTTTCAGCGCCTTCAACGACATGTTCAGCGGCCGCAACAGGGGAGGAGGGGGCTCTCCCTTCGGTTTTGAAGATGCTTTTGGAGGAGGCGGAAGAAGACGCGCTTCGGCAGGTATTCAGGGTACCGATCTGAAAATCCGTCTCAAGCTGACCCTTGAGGAGATTGCCAAAGGTGTTGAAAAGACACTGAAAATCAAACGGCAGGTTACCTGCAAAGAGTGTAACGGCAGTGGCTCCAAGTCGGGGGCAACGGAGAATTGCCAGACTTGCCATGGCACCGGAGAGGTTCGGCAGGTTTCAAAAACGATGTTTGGTCAGTTTGTCAATGTTGCAGCCTGTCCGACATGTGGCGGTGAAGGGCGGATGATCAAGGATCGCTGCACCGCCTGTTACGGTGAAGGCATAAAGCTTGGCGAAGTGACGGTCAAGGTTGCCGTTCCATCAGGAGTAGAGAATGGAAATTACCTCACCCTGCGCGGTCAGGGCAATGCAGGCCCGAGAGGTGGTGCAGCCGGAGACCTGATTGTGGTGATTGAGGAGATTCCGCATGAGCTCTTCTCCCGCAATGGCGATGACGTTATCTATAATCTTGCTGTCAGTTTTCCAGACCTTGTTCTCGGCACAAAGGTAGACGTTCCCACGCTTGACGGAGCGGTCAAGTTGACCATTCCTCCTTCAACGCAGCCGGAGACCATGCTTCGCATAGCAGGTCATGGGATAGGTCATCTGAGAGGATCGTCAAGAGGTGATCAATATGTGAAAGTCAATGTTTTTGTTCCGAAAGATCTTTCACACCAGGACAGGGATCTTCTGAAGGAGATGAAAAAATCCGCTGCGATTTCGCCCTCAGCCCATAACGACAAGAATGCAAAAGGCTTTTTTGAAAAAGCCCGGGATATCTTCAGTTAATAAGCCATCTCTCTGAAGCAGTACAAAAAAAGGCCGGTAGCAATCCGGCCTTTTTTTGATGTGAACAGACGTCAGTTCAGCAATTGATTTGCCAGCTCAACCAGTTCTTCGAGCCCTTCCGATTCGTTGTTCGCGTAGTTTCTGTCGTTATCAGGATTTGATATAACGTCAACGATATTTCGTACAACATTCTTGTTAAAGGCTGTTGGCATCAAATGGTCGCGGGTTGGCTCAATGGACCAGGCAATAGAGGTCGCAACAGCCATTTTGATTTCCGGGGTCACTTTTTTAATGCCGCTTGTAAAGAGTCCCCTGAAGAGGCCTGGAAAAACAAGTGCATTATTAACCTGGTTAGGCAGATCCGAGCGACCCGTTCCAACAACGCTGGCGCCGGCCTTGTAGGCAAGATCAGGCATGATTTCCGGCTCCGGATTGGCCATGGCAAAGATAAACGGAGCGGGGTTCATTCCCTCAATCATGGCGGAAGTGACGATGTTGCCAATCGAGACACCGACAAAAACATCCATACCGACCATCGTGCTCTGCAGATCACCACTATGCTTCGCCTTGTTGCTGATTGTGGCAATTCCCTGCTTGATTGCATTCATACCCGGACGGCCCTCGTAGATTGCGCCCTGCGTATCAACCAGCACAACATCCTTCACCTGTGCATGAATGAGGAGCCTTGCAATTGCAATACCGGCAGCTCCGGCACCATTGATGATAACCGAAAGATCCTTGATGTCGCGTCCCGTTACACGGCAGGCATTGATAATGGCCGCCAGAGTGACGATAGCCGTACCATCCTGATCGTCATGAAAGACTGGAATAGAGAGTTCCTCTTCGAGGCGCTCAAAAATTTCAAAACATCTTGGTGCTGAAATATCTTCAAGATTGATGCCGGCAAAACTTGGCTCAATCATCTTGCAAAATTTGATGATCTCTTCAACATCGGTTGAGTTGATGCAGAGCGGAATGGCATCAATATCGGCAAACTCCTTGAAAATGATCGCCTTGCCCTCCATGACGGGCATTGCTGCCTCCGGGCCAAGGTCACCGAGACCCAGAATAGCGGTACCATCAGTGACAATCGCAACCTGATTGGCCCGGTTGGTCAAGGTATAGGATTTCTCTTTGTCGAGGCCAATCTCTGTGCAGACTGCGGCCACGCCCGGCGTATAAGCCAAAGAGAGGTCATCTTTTGTTTTGATGCTCACCTTCGACCGTATTTCGATTTTGCCACGTGAACGGAGATGTAATTCTATTGATTTTTTTGAATAATCCATGTTTTTAAAAATGACTCCCTGGTCATGATTTGTTGAGTGATATAAAATGAGCTTGTCTTACTGGGTGGTGTGCTGGTGAACGCGCTTAAACGTACGAGGCATCCCTGTGAAAGGTATATAGGCGGACAAGGTGATTGAAAAAACTTCTCAATATAGCTTTTTTTCTGTATTAATCAGCTCTTTGATAACGTTCTCTTTAACGCAGGGCAGAATAATCACCTGCCAGCTATCCCGCACAGAAACCCCGCCATTGACGGTGGGGTTTCTGTACCTCTGTTGCAAATTGCTCGAAACGTTATAATGACTGGTACGCTTTGTTCAGCCCGTCAACATAGTTGGCAATAAGCGTCTGGTCAGAGAGCTGATCGGGGGCAAAAATCTTTTCGGCTATAATGGTGCTGCCGATAAGGTTCAGTTTTAGTTGTGGCAGGTAGAGCAGGTTTGCCATCAGTTCGGGGCTGCCGCAGGTGAGAAAGAGGGCAATTTTTTTGCCTTGAAGGCAGCTTTTGAGGTTGCTTTGCAGCAGTGCGCCAAGCAGTTCTGATGCTACAAGCAGATAGTAAATGGGGGCCCCCATGATGACAACGTCAAACTCTTTGACGAAGCTGTAATCGCCGGTTGCTTTACATTTTGCTTTTTCAACGTAGGCTCCTGTTTCAGCAAGTTTCCGGCCGATTGAGTCAATGAGCTGTTCGGTTGATCCGCCAGAGGTTTTGCTGTCGAAAAGGATGATGGCTTTCATGGGCGCAGCGGCAGTGTGTGTCATAAGGAAAAAGGGATGGTTTCGGTTGAGCACAGAACTGAAATTGTAGTGGAGCGTAGTGAATGAAACAAAGTACAAAAAAAAGCGCCCCGTGAAGAGCGCCTTTTTTTATCATCATCGTTTTGAAGCGTGCTGTTTAGACAAACTTCGAGTAGATGTCGAGAAGGTCAGTGACCCTTGTTGAGTATCCAAGCTCGTTATCGTACCAGCCGACTACCTTGACGAGGTTGCCTGAGCTCATGGTGAGCAGTGAATCGAACACACAGGAGTGCGGGTTGCCGACGATGTCCTGTGAAACGATAGGATCTTCACAGTATTCCATGAATCCTTTCATAGGGCCGTCTGCGGCGATTTTCATGGCAGCATTGATTTCTGCCTTTGTTGCCGGTTTTTTGAGAATGGCGGTAACGTCGGTGACGGAACCGTCTGGTACTGGTACCCTCATGGCGAAACCGTCAAGACGGCCGATCAGTTCAGGAATAACCTCGCCAATAGCCTTTGCAGCGCCGGTGCTGGTGGGGATGATGGAGAGTGCTGCTGAACGGGCACGACGAAGATCGGAGTGCGGAAGATCGAGGATGTTCTGGTCGTTGGTGTAGGCATGAACGGTGGTCATGAACCCTTTTTCGATGCCGAAATTGTCTTCGAGCACCTTCATCATCGGAGCCAGGCAGTTGGTGGTGCAGCTTGCGTTTGAGATGATCTCTTCCTTGCCGGTGATGGTGTCACCATTGACACCAAGCACGATGGTGGCATCAATTTTGTCTTTTGCCGGAGCCGAAATAATCACTTTTTTTGCACCTGCGGTAATGTGCTTTGATGCAGCTTCTCTTGAGGTGAAAAGACCGGTTGACTCAACAACCAGATCACATCCGAGTTCTTTCCAGGGAAGTGATGCGGGGTCACGCTGTGCGGTGATGGTGATAACCTTGCCGTTGACAACCAGGTTGCTGCCATCAACACTTACTTCGCCATTGAATTTCTTGTGGGTTGAATCGTACTTGAGCAGGTGTGCGAGGGTCTTCGGGTCGCACAGGTCGTTGATTGCAACAATTTCGTAATTCGGGTTGTTCAATGCCTGGCGAAAAACCAGACGCCCGATGCGGCCAAATCCATTAATGCCGACTTTCACTTTTGCCATAATGTCGTTCCGGTATTGTCTTGCGTTATTGATTATCATAAAAAACTGCCGCGGGAACTTCTCTTTTGCGGCAAAAAATAAACTCTAAGATATGATTTGAAACTGGAATTATTCAGGAATTTTTTTGAAAACTTTCTGTCAAAAGATTTTTCAGGTTGCCGAAACTTCCGTTACTGAGCAAAACAACAACATCTCCTTCTTTCAGTATCGGGTGAAGAAATTCCACAATATCGGAAGGATAGTTTGCACTGTTTTCTCCGGCAAGAAAAACGATTTTTCCCTGTTGCTCCAACTCGGTCTTCAGCCGCCGGGTATTGAGCGATTTTTCTGGCGCGTAGCGTTCAGGGCGGTGCACCTTTCCCATGACCACAATGGAGGCTGGATTGAAACACTCGGCAAGTTCCTGCTGGAAGATGTTCCGGGTGGTTGTGTTGGAGCGGGGTTCAAAACAGGTGACAATTCTGCGCCCCGCGTAGAGCTCTCCGAGAGCTTCGAGTGTTACCCGGATGGCGGTTGGATGATGGGCAAAATCCTCAACAAGCGTGATGTTGCGGGGGTAGGTGCCGACAATCTCCATGCGCCGTTTCGGGCGTTTGAAGAGGGGCATGGCGCGCATTATGGCTTCAAGGGAAAGGCCGGTATGGGTGGCCGCAGCGATTGCTGCGAGCGCATTCATGATGTTGTGGTTGCCGAAAAGCGGCACGCGGAAAATTCCCTGAAAAGCGCCCAGATAGAGCAGCTCAAAGGTTGATGCTTCACTGTCGGTCGTTATGTTGCAGGCGCTCCACTCCGACTCTGTGGTCATGCCGAACCGTTCCACCCGGCAGAATGCCCGTGAAGCAATTTCGAGGGCGACCTTGTCATCACCGTTTACGAGCAGTGTTCCGTTTCCGGGGATAAGATTGACGAAAAGCCGGAAGCTGCGTTTGATATCCTCAAGAGAGTCGAAAATATCGGCGTGGTCAAATTCAATATTGTTGATAATGGCGATGTCGGGGCGGTAGAGCAAAAACTTGCTTCGCTTGTCGAAAAAGGCGGTGTCGTACTCATCACCCTCGGTGACAAAAAAGCCCTCTCCGCTGCGTCCCGAAGCACGGCAGCCAATCGAAAAGTTTTCGGGGATGCCGCCAACCAGAAATCCCGGTTTGAGGCCGCCATGTTCCAGCAGCCAGGCTACCAGCGAGGTGGTGGTTGTTTTGCCATGAGTGCCCGCCACCACAATGGAGGTGTTCTTGCCGATGAGGTGACGCCGTACCAGATCTGGCATGGAGAGCAGCTCAAAATGGTGGATGAGGGCGTATTCGAGTTCCGGATTTCCCCGGCTTATCGCATTGCCGACAACTACAAAATCCGGCGAGGCGCTCAGCAGGTTTGTTTCGGAAAAGCCGTTGAAGTAGCGGATATTATGGTCGTCAAGATAACTGCTCATAGGAGGGTAGAGCTGCGTATCGGAGCCACTGATGGCATGACCTGCATGGGAGAGGGCGACGGCAACCGAAGCCATTGCGGTACCGCCGATACCGAGAAAGTAGAAGGAGCTCATCGTTGGCTGATTGTCAATTTCCAGGTTACTGTGCTGCTCAGGCAGCTTATTCAAGGGCTTATATACATAAATGGTGTAAAAGAATGAAATGAATCCGTATTTTAGGGGAAAGGGATTCCAAATTTTAATCAAATAATCAGTTATGCAGTTTATTGACCTGCTTTCCCAGAAAGAGCGGATACGTACAGCACTTCTTCATCGCATTGAGGGTATTTTGGATCGCGGACAGTTTATCATGGGGCCAGAGGTAACTGAACTCGAATCGTGTCTCGCTTCCTATGTCGGTTCACGGCACTGTGTCTCTTGCTCATCAGGAACCGACGCGCTGCTCATGCCTCTGCTCGCCAGAGGTATTGGCCCGGGAGATGCTGTGCTGACCACGCCGTTTACCTTTGTGGCCACCGCCGAGGTGATCAGCCTGGCGGGAGCAACTCCTGTTTTTGTTGATGTTGCTCCCGATACCTTTAATATGGATCCCGATCTTGTCGGCTTCGCTGTTGATGATGCTGTGCAGCGGGGATTGAAGCCCAAGGCACTCATTCCCGTTGATCTTTTTGGTCTTCCAGCCGATTATGACCGCCTCCTCGCGGTTGCTGATGCTTACAGGCTCTGGACTCTTGAGGATGCAGCCCAGAGTTTTGGAGGGAGTTTCAATGGGCGCAGGGCGGGCTGTTTCGGCCTTGTTGGGGCCACCTCTTTTTTCCCTGCCAAGCCTCTCGGCTGTTATGGTGACGGGGGAGCGATTTTTACCGACGACGATGAGCTTGATACGCTTTTGCGATCAATACGGGTGCATGGCAGCGGGGTAGACAAGTACAGCAACGACCGTATCGGCATTAACGGACGGCTTGATTCAATCCAGGCGGCCGTGCTGCTCGAAAAGCTCACCATTTTTGACGAGGAGCTTGAGGCACGCCAACGCATCGCCGATCTCTACAGCAAGAGGCTGCATAGCAGGGTTGTTGTTCCCCGCATTCCGAACGGCTACCGCTCCGCATGGGCACAATATTCTGTGCTTGCAGCCTCAACCGAGGAACGGGAACGGCTCATGCTGGCCTTGCAGCGGGAGGGAATTCCAACGATGATCTATTACAAGATTCCCCTCCACCTCCAGAAGGCCTACGATTTTCTCGGATATAAAGCGGGAGATTTTCCTGTTTCAGAAGATTTGAGCAGCCGGATATTTTCCCTCCCGATGCATCCCTATCTTGAGGATGATGAGATCGACCATATCTGTTCCGTGCTTCTGCGCACCTGACCGGAGAGCGGTATCCTCGCTCGTTATTGTTGTTTGCTTACGGCTGCTTTGCCGGGAAATTTGAGGCGGACATAGATACCGGAAAGCATGACCAGGGCATTGATGGCGCCGACAACCATGAACGGCGCCTTGGGGCTCATGGAGTCGAAGAGCCTTCCTCCAAGCGTGGTGATGACAAGGATGCCCACGGCACCGCTGATGTTGAACATGCCGATAACCGATCCCCGCTCTGCTTTGGGAGCCTCCTGCCCGATGAGGGATTGTGAGCCGAGAAAGGCGCTGATTTGCCCTATGCCGAGAAGGACGAAAGAGACAATTGAGGCGGGTTCATGCGGGTTGCCGATGAACCCCAGCGAAAGATAGCCGATGCTTGCCAGCCCCATGCAGACCGTCAGCGCAGTAACCCGGTTCCAGCGGTCGATGAGCGGACCGATAACCGGCGCCCAGAGCAGTGCCGCACCTTGTGAAATAATAAAAATCATCATCCCTTTTTTGACCGCTTCGGCAGGTGCCATCCCCATGGCAATTCCGGCGGTTGTTCCCCACAAAGGCAGAAAGGTGCCGATAATGGATTGATCACCCCTGGCAACAAAGGCGGCCGCGTAGGAGAGAAGGATGCGCGGATTTTTTGCACACCTGATGCCGCTGGTAATGAGGGATCGAAGTGCCGGGCGCTCCTTTTCGCTTACTTCTGTGCCCCCTTTGAGTCCAAAGCCGACAACCACGGCCGAAACAAGCGCCACTCCGGCAATGGCAAGGTGCGTGTAGAGGCCAGCATCACTCCCGCTAAACCCCTTTGCCACAAGCCGCATTGGTAATCCTCCAAAAAAACTGTTCAGCACCACAATACCGAGGCCGTTGAGGAAGCCGGTTATAGCTATCAGTTTTCCCCGTGACCGTTCGGCAGGGTAGTCGATCATCACGGTCGAAAGTGCACCGGTCACCGCAACGATGCCGAGCGCATAGATCATCCGGTAAAGAGTCAATTCATCAACCGATCGCGAGAGAGGGTAGAGCGCGTAGGCGAGTGCGAGCAAAAAAAATCCGGCACTGTATACCGGTTTTCGTCCTATCCGGTCCATCAAAACTCCGGCAGGCACAAAAAAGAGCAGCGTCACAACCTCCGTCCAGAAGACCAGGTTGCCGCTTATAGTTCCCTGCTGTGAGGTCGGAATTTTCAGGTGCTCATTGAGGATATAGGGCTGCCCGATAGAAACAAAGGTGACCAGCCCGATGGAAAAGAAGGCGGCATAGAGATAGGTCAGGGCGTGGCGGGGGAGCACCGAAGGCGCAAGGGTAATCGGCCCCATTTTATGAAGCATTGTTTTTTTTGTCATGGGGCGGTTATTTATGAAGCGCTATGGCAATGCAGAGAGGAGGATAACGTCAAGAGCATTGGCAGACCTGATGCCACTATCGTTGGTTATGAAAAACGCGCATCCGGCCCGAATTGCCGTAGCATAATGCAGTGCATCGATAAATTTCAGATTGTATTTTGCCCTTGATTGGGCTGCCAAGTCAAACGTTTCTGCATCGTGGGGCAATATGGTCAGGAAATTCTCCATTCTGAAAAACGCCTTGATACTTGCCACCAGTTCCAGGTTAACGGACTGATAGGGTTTGACCAATATTTCGGCAATGGTAACGTCTCCCGTGCAGGCAATGATTAATCCTGACTCTACAGCTTCAATTATCGGTGCAACCAGTCGAAAATAATCGGGATTACGGTCCAGAAAGTAGATAAAAACATTTGTATCCAGATAGACTTTGTGACCCTGTAGCCGCTTCAGTATTTCTGCTATCGTTCCCATGAATCACGGCTTTGATTATGTTCCCGATCAATTTCCTGAGTTGTTTCACCCCAGGTACCTCGTGCGATACCCGCATAAGCCATGGCTGACTCTTTCCGTTTTTTGCGTGCTACCGGTATCAGGGTTACAACTCCGTTATTATAAGAAACCTCAAGCATGTCGTCCGGCTTGATGTTTGCCGATTCAGCAATCCGGGCAGGAATGGTGATTTGGTGCTTGTTTCTAACACGGACTTGTGCCATTGTTCTTGTGCGTTTATTAGTAAGAAACTCGATTTTTTGTTAGAAATCTAACTATTTTTTTAACAAATAAACCTTCTTGCATAGAAAAATATTGATGAACCGTGCTCAATTCGGTTGAGTTTCAAATACAATGGCCGGTTCAACCGGGAGTTATTGTTCGGGCTTATTTTACTACACGACTCTTTTCAGAAATTTCCTGACGGCCACAAGAAAGGCTTCGGGCTGCTCTTCGTGTGGAAGGTGTCCGCAATCAGGCACAACCACCAGTTTCGCGCAGGGAAGCTCATGGGCAAGTCGGATGCTCTCCACTGTTTTGACGGTCAAGTCGTGTTCACCGGTAATAACGAGTGATGGCAGCGTCACGGTTTTCAGTCGGTTCTCCAACTTGAGATGATGTGTCTCCAAAAAAAGCTCCCAGAACGCTCTCGACCAGTTGCCATGCATCAAGTCACTGCGAAACGCGGCCAGAACAGCATCGTCAAGCCGCTCCTTGTTGTGCCAGAACCCTCGAATATTGCGGTCGTACAGCCGGGTGATGAGGAATTTCATTAAACCCGAAAAGAGCGGGGTAAGGGCTTTCATGGCGGGCTTCATGAAGGCTGGCACTTCGCTGGTGGCATAGCCGCTGTATATCATTGCTCCGGCAAGCACCACTCCCTCAACATGCTGCGGATAGCGAAGCGCACAGAGAAGCGCCAGGGTACCGCCCGTTGAATTGCCAACCAGTACCCCTTTGCTGAAACCCAGTTTTTTCATCAGCGCAATAACCAGATCACACTGAGCTTCAGGAGTGTAACTGACCCCTGTTGTTTTTGAAGGCAGAGGGCGTGAGGTAAAACCAAAAGCAGGCCGGTCGAACGCCAGAACGGTTGCATTTTCCGCCAGCTTGTCAAACACCAGTCGCCATGACCGCAGACTCAGAAAACTGCCATGCAGCAGCACAACGAGCGGCTTTCCGCTCCCGGCCATCCGGTAATGAACCTTGAACCCGTTAACCTCAATAAAGTGCTTCTCAGAAACGGTTTGTTTTCCGTTCGTAGCGAAAGTTCCCTTGGCAATCAGTGTCGTTCTTTCAGGCATGGTTGCAACAGTTTATAATGCGGCCCAATTTTCAATGGTTAACCCTTTTACTCGATTGAATTCTTTGGTGTTATTGGTCACAAGCACCGCATTGAGCGACTTGGCATGAGCCGCAATCATGGTGTCAAGCGATCCGATAGGTGTTCCTTTTTTTTCAAGCTCTGTTCGTATTTCGCCATAATGCCAGATAGTCGAAGCATCAAATGCAAAGAGTTCGAGTGGTGCAAAAAACATTTCAAGAACTCGGCGATTTTTTTTGGAACCGCTTTTAATGACGCCAAAAGCAAGCTCAGCAGCGGTAATGCTCGATATGCCAATGTTGATGATGCTTTCCTGACGGAACCGTTCAAGAACATGTGCTGGCCGGGCATTGATGATGTAGATGCAGATGCTGGTATCGAGGAGATAGCTCACGGTACAATCTCCTCACGCATCTGTTCTTCAGGCTGCTCTCGCTGCAATTGAAACCCTGGTTCAAACTCCTCCAGAGCAGCTTCAAGCGTTGCCCATGATTTATCAATCGGCAAAAGCAAAACTCCGTTACCAAAATGTTTGATAATAACGTCGGTGCCCTGAAACCGGTACTCCTTTGGCAACCGGACTGCCTGGCTCCGCCCTGATGGACAAATGCGTGCCGTATCCATACTCTCTCCTTTATTAAACACGCAATAAATAGTTATCAATGATAGTTATCTATTGGGGCAAAAGCAAAAGCAAAAGTGAAACTTACAATGCGCTACCGTTTTGTGAATTTCGGCAGATGTGTGGCTTGATCGTCAACTATCTATTGGCGATAATGTTTCTCAAATAGCTTTATTAAAGGGATAATTCAGATTGATATTGTCCTTCTGAAAAGGATAACATTCATTCAAATTGAAGAGACTGTTGGTCTTGAGTCAGAATGATCGCTTCCGGTACTCCTTCAAACCGTAATCGGCTTTCCTCGGCATAGTCGCTTCTGAGTTCTACCCCCATCCATTGTCGCTTCAGACCATCGGCTACATATCCAGTCGTGTTGCTGCCGGCAAAGGGATCAAGCACCAAATCTCCGGGGTTTGTCAGAAATTCGATGAAGAATCTTGGCAGTTCTGCTGGGAAACGAGCGGGATGAATTTTATTACCAGCAATTTTACTGTTCTTTATATAGGCGCTATTCGATTCGTTATTACCACACTGAATGAGATTTGACGGAATTGAACCGCCTTGATCACTAGCAAAGGTGCCGTTGATCACGTGTCCGCTTGGCCGGATAGTTTGCTTGACCCCTCGTTTGATCAGGCGCTTCATGTCCTCGCTGTATGGCTGGAGAACTTTGCGATTATCCGCTTTTGCCATCGGATCTTTGACAAGCCAAAAAATATATTCCACGCTGTCTTTTACCCGGATGCGACGAACATTGACCCATTCTGCGGGTGCAGGCATTTTTGCAGGATTGAACCAGAAAAATTCTTGCGCCAAGTCAAATCCGATTTCGTCCACAAGAGCAAGCAGGACGCGATAATGGTAGAGACTGCGAATTGGTAACCCAGGTTGCCATGCTCCACCGAGGTTCAGAACGAATGAACCGGATGGCTTTATGATCCGTTTGATTTCTCGAACAAAAGGAAGAAGCCAGGCAATGTAATCCTGCTGATTTGCGTTACCATACTCTTTTTTGAAGTGGAGAGCGTAGGGCGGACTGGTAAGAACCAGATCAACTGAGTCGTCCGGTATTTGCTGCATGAATTCGAGGCTGTCAGCGCAGAATAACGCACCAAATTTTGTCTTGTATATTGGTTCAGATTGTATAAGCATCAATAATATCCTGAAAACGTGAAAACCATCGAGGCTCTGTTCCTGTTCCCTCTGGAATAGAGTGCATGACCTGAAGTTTGTTTGAATGATGCCGATGGCTTGGAAGTTCCCTTACTAACGTGTATCGGAATTGGCTCCAATCGGCAGTGAAGCGACCGACGCAAACAGCGACAACATCGAAGTGATTACGATCGTAGTAACGGCTACTGGGATCAGCTTTGGCAGCACGAGTCTTCTGCAACTCGACATGGGGCTTCGGGCCATTGCGTATGGTCTTGACTTCAACCCGGATGGATATTCCGGAGAGCGTCACAACAGTGAAGTCATGCATTCCATCGACATCATGGCTCTCATAACTGGTCAACCAACCTTCTCTGCTGGCGATGCGAAGTTTCCTTTCGAAATGAACTTCCGCAACAGCTCCTTCCAAGGCGACCTTAAGGCGAAATCGTTTCTCTATGGCATCAAGCAACTCTTGGGCTGTCAAGCCATATTTCAGTTCGAGAGCGTGAGGCCTGGTTGTACAAATTGTTGAAAAATACGTGACTTTCTGGTTTCGAGTGCCGAAGCATGTGCTGAATGTACGAAATTGTTCTTCGTTGTTCGGTTGTCTTTCTTGTTTGAGTTATCGTGGTGAAGCCGGGAATAGGCAGGAAGACAATGAAGTCCATGTGCCGATAGCAATCCGGAATTGATTTTTTTTGGAGTCTAATGCTGGGCCAGACCTGCCATTGATTGCCGCTTGTTATCCCTCTGATTCTTGTTCAGATGTCTCTATCAAGACGATTGATACTCCACCTTCTGGCTCTCTGAAGTCATTCTCTTTATTGCGATAATCTGGAGGAACATCATCGTTTCCTGCGTAGATGAGACTTGCTTCATATTGGCCGACAATATCAGAAGCAGTGGAGGGAGACATCCGTGACGACGCTCGAGCAAACACAGTTCCGTCAAGCATTTCAAGTGTGTCGCCTGCTGAACGTGGAGTCCGATATCTACCTGAGTTTTTTCTGTTGAAGGATTTTTTTACTCCGATTTCTAGTAAGTCCCAGACAAGCTGTGACCAATCCTGTTTTTTCGAAGCAGTATTTTTGTCTTCAAACGGACGTCCAGTGCGGAAAATCAATAAATTGAACAATTCGTCAGCCAAACGACTATGATCTCGGAGTAACTCATCTGGCATACAGCAGCCAACAGGATATGTTTCGGGAAATCCCAACAAGCCACTCATTGGGTCGCTTGGGCGCCTGTCATCAATTAGAAGGTACTGTGCTCCTGAATGCGGTGTTTTCGGGGTCACTGCGCGTTTCTGGCCGTTGAGAAAAGATGATCTCTTATACTCAAAGTCTGGCCAGTCACTGTAGAGTTTTAGTTGGTTTGACTCACCTGTACGGATGCGATATGGTTGCTGTGCAGATGCTTTTGCCTGAAACAGGAGAGCGTTTCGTTTAGGAATTTCATTTCTTGGTGTGTGAACATACGCAAAGAGAATGTCACCGAGTTCGCACGATCTTGATGGATGGGAATTGAAAGTTATTTCAGGTTTTTGGTGGCAAAAGACAGCGCATACCGAGACCGAGATGTATAGAGGGGAAAGCACTGCTTTGAGGGCAGAGTGAATAAGCGGAGTGCTCTCAGTCACGAGCCCAGCCACGAAATCCGGTTCTTGTGGAGTTGTATTCATACTTACACATCGTCGCCAAGTGTCCAGTATTCCGTATATCGTAGCAATGTGAAAAGACTGAACTAATTCTTCGCGATCTTGCCAGAGAGCTGCAGTAATAGACATTGTTTTATCCTCCGTTTTTTTAAGTGTCTTGTGCTGATTGACAAATAATCACTTCACCCCCCGAAGTGATGCAAATGCCCGCCTTCCATTCGCAGGCAACGGTCAGCGAGGGCGGCATACTCTTCGTTGTGAGTGACGATGATGAAGGAGGTGCGGCGCTCCTTGCTCAGGCGGGCCATGAGCTCATAAAGGATGCGGCTGTTCTGGCTGTCGAGGTTGCCGCTTGGTTCGTCGGCCAGTATCAGTTTGGGGTTGTTCATCAGGGCGCGGGCAATGGCGACGCGCTGCTGTTCACCGCCGGAGAGTTCCGAGGGTAGATGGTCGAAGCGTTCCGAGAGGCCGAGGCTTGCCAGCAGCTCTCCGGCCCGTATTTTTGCGGGTGGGAGTTTGCCGGTGGCGATGAATTCGGGCATAGCCACATTTTCAAGGGCCGTGAAGTCGGAAAGGAGGTGGTGGAACTGGAAGACAAAGCCTATTTTCCGGTTCCGGAACGTTGCCAGCGCTTTTTGGGAGAGCGTGTATTTTTTATCCTTGAAGAGAAGCTCCTTGTCAAAAAGGATTTCGCCGCTGTCGGGTGTGTCGAGGGTTCCGAGCAGGTTCAGCAGAGTTGTTTTGCCGCTGCCTGATGCTCCAATAACGGTCACCATCTCACCTTCGCCAAGCGAGAGATTGACGTTGTGGAGGATCTCAAGGCTCTTTTTGCCCGGCAGGGAGTACGATTTGCTGATGTTTATTGCTTCGAGCATCGTTTACGCTGGTCTGGTTTGGCCGTTTCCTTCTATAATCCATTTATACGTCGTCAGCTCTTTCAGCGCCATTGGCCCACGTGCGTGGAGCTTCTGTGTGCTGATACCGATCTCGGCGCCAAGGCCGAACTGTGCGCCGTCGGTGTATGCGGTTGAGGTGTTGGCATAGACCACTGCGGCATCGACCCGTTTGAGAAAGGTTGCTGTGGTTTCGGGGTCAGTCGCGATGATTGCTTCGCTGTGGCGTGAACTGTATCGGGCGATATGCTCAAGCGCCTCTTCAAGGGATGCAACAGTTTTTACCGACATCTTCAGCGAGAGAAACTCGGTGCCGAAATGTTCCGGTTCAGCCCGATGGAGCAGCTCTTCGGGGTAGAAGCTCTGCAGCGCAAGGAAAGCGGCTTCATCGGCAAAAAGCACCACCTGCTTCTCCTGAAGCGGTTCCACCAGAGCGGGAAGGTCACTGAGACGGTCGCGATGGGTGACGAGGGTGTCGAGCGCATTGCAGACGCTGGGCCGACGGGTTTTGGCGTTGAAGATCACCTGTTTGCCAAGCTCAAGGTCGCCGCTTTTGTCGAAATAGGTATGCACAATGCCTGCACCGGTTTCGATCACCGGTACCTTAGCGTTATTGCGGACAAAGTCGATCAGCTTTTGGCTCCCTCTCGGGATGATCATGTCGATGTAGCCGACTGCGTTCAGCATGACGGCGGCGGCCTCCCGTTTTGCGGGGAGCAGGTAGATCGTATCGGGGTTGATCCCGTGTTCCTTCAGGACGGAGTGGATAAGCTCAACAATGGCAATATTTGAATACATGGCGTCGCTTCCGCCCTTCAGTACGGTGGCGTTGCCCGATTTCAGGCAGAGCGCAAAGACGTCGAAGGTGACGTTTGGCCGAGCTTCGTAAATGATTCCAATCACGCCAATTGGAACGGTTACCTTTTTCAGGTTGAGGCCGTTCGGCAGCACCCGCTCTTCAAGCAGGGAGTCGAGGGGAGAGGGGAGCGAGGCGACATTACGGATGTCGGCGGCAATACCGTCAAGGCGCGATGCGTTCAGCAGCAGCCGGTCGACCATCGGGTCCGTCGGATCCATCCGTTCGATATCTTTCTGATTGGCCTCAAGAATGGCATCCCGATGGGCGGGTATGCTGTCGGCAAGGGCGCAGAGCAGGCGATTGATCGCTTCATCGGTGAGGGTGATGATCTCCCTGCTTGCCTGCTGGACGGCTTGGAGCTGTTTGGTTATCGTTTCCTTCATGTCGAACCAGGTTCAGGTGGTTATATAGAGATAATCGTAATGAATCAGAGGTTTCTGATCTTTCAGTCCCATGATTGCCAAAGTTTTTTCGGAGCTGTATTGCGCCATACCGTAGCCGATGACGGTTCTGTCTGTGGCACATACCTTGATGATGTCGCCTTTCAGAAAAGGCCCTTCAACCGATTCGATACCGACAGGGAGCAGGCTGTTGGCGCGATCTCCGGCCACCAGCGCCATTTCAGCGCCCAT
Source organism: uncultured Chlorobiaceae bacterium (assembly GCA_903939765.1). Classification (GTDB taxonomy): domain Bacteria; phylum Bacteroidota; class Chlorobiia; order Chlorobiales; family Chlorobiaceae; genus Chlorobium. Next base: position 39,532 of record CAJAIK010000004.1, read on the forward strand.
GTTGACGGTGACCGCTCCCTTTTCCATCCCCTCGCTGTTGGCAATCCACCGTTTCGGCCCGTGCGTGGCTTTTTGCGGCAGAAATTTTGTCCCGTTTTGTTCACCCTCAAGAATCGAGAGAAGAATGTCGGGGGTGCGTCCATTGGCGATATGGACGGTAATACCGAGGCGTGAGAGCTTTTGCGCGATATGGCATTTGGTCAGCATTCCTCCCCGACCGAATTCAGATTTTCCCGGTTGGATATACTGATGGAAGTGTTTGGTCGAGGGATCAATGACGGGGATAATGGTGCCGTCGCCTGTTTTCATGTCAAACAGACCATCAACATGTGAGAGAATAATATAGCCCTCAACATCCATCATTGAGGCAATGAGTCCGGAAAGCTCATCGTTGTCGGTAAACATCAGTTCGGTCACCGAAACAGCATCGTTTTCATTGACAACAGGAATGATGTTCTGCTGCAAGAGGGAGCTGAAGCAGGTCTGCATGTTGAGGTAGTGCAGGCGGTCGCTGAAATCGCTTTTGGTGACAAGAATCTGGGCGGTAACCAGCCCGTGCTCTCCAAAAAGCTCGTTGTAGGTGCTGATCAGCTTGATCTGCCCTGTTGAGGCAAGCACCTGGCGGGCCGCAACCGGCGCGATGGTGCCGGAGAGTTTGACCACTGAACGCCCGGCTCCGACAGCACCGGATGAGACGAGGATAATCTGGATGCCCTGCTTCTGCAACTCCGCAATCTGGGCGGTGAGCTGCTTAAGAATTGCAAGGTCAAGCTCGCCTTTTTTCGTGGTAATGACGTTGGTGCCGACTTTGACGACTATTTTTTTATAAATGAGTTGTTCTTTCATCTGTTAGTGAAGCTGTTGCTGACCATAGTGTAACCCTGCAACACCGATAATAATCAGCAGCAGGGAGATGATTTTAATGGCATTGAGCCCTTCACCGAACCAGATAACTCCGATAACGGTGATCGTGGCAGTTCCAATTCCTGACCAGATTGCGTAGGTCAACGCGATCGGCAGAACCTTGAGCGCCAGCGAAAGAAAGGTAAAGCTCAGCCCGTAAAAAATAAAGATAAAAAGTGTTGGTGCAAGTTTTGTGAATCCGTCGGAGATTTTCATGCAGGTGGTGCCGGATACTTCAAGCAAAATTGCAATAATCAGGTAAATCCAGTGCATTGTTCCGGGATGGATAAGGTTTTCAGGAGATTGAGTAACTTCGGGCTGCGCTCGGGCCCGGATTGGCCTGTTTGTGTTCAACTGAAAAGATAGGCATAATTCCCACAGCCTCTCCATCCTCATCCTTGCACACACCCCAAAAATTGCCGAAAGCACACCCATCACACAAAACGACATGGCCGCCTCCAAACACCTCATGA
>CAJAIK010000005.1 GCA_903939765.1 uncultured Chlorobiaceae bacterium
AGTGTGACCCCAACGGGATTCGAACCCGTGCTACCACCTTGAAAGGGTGATGACCTAACCACTAGTCGATGGGGCCTTATATGGGTGAATGAGGGGACTCGAACCCCCGGCCTCCAGGGCCACAACCTGGCGCTCTAACCAACTGAGCTACAATCACCGTCTAAAAAAACATACGGACTTTTACTTGTGCGCCCGACTGGACTCGAACCAGTAACCCTCAGCTTAGAAGGCTGATGCTCTATCCATTGAGCTACGGGCACAGCTTCAATCCCAAGAACCTCTACCTGTCGGGGTGCCGAGACTCGAACTCGGGGCCTCCTGCTCCCAAAGCAGGCACGCTACCAACTGCGCCACACCCCGTTCTTTAACGGAAGGCCCAATATAGCACAAGAACATTAATTACAAAACAATATTTCCTTCACCGTTAAAAATTATTCAGAAAAAAATCTGCAACGATCTGTTTCAAATCTTCATGGCAAAGCATCTCAAGAGCTTCTGAAGGTGTCACAAGCATTCGCCGACGGTCATGCATCTCATCCCACTCATCAAGCATGGTCTCAATGAAAAGTGGATAAACCTGAACCGAAAAAAGCTTCCCAAACTTGCTGTACCGATAGTTACCCGCCTCTTTGTGATGCACAACCCCGATCAGGCCAGCCTCTTCATAAGCCTCCTTGGCGGCTGATTCTGCCGGCGTCAGCCCTTTTTCAACATATCCCTTGGGAATAATCCAGCGCTCAGATTTTCTGGAAGTAATAAGCACCAGCCGATCGTCAAGAACTGGTATTACCCCGGACTGCCTGAAAACCCCCTTGAACCTCCCTGCCATAGCTCATTTGTTATATCGTTCCTGGCTCCTCTTCTGCCATAGTGACCGGGACAACTCGCCCGACGCGCAAAATAATTATTCTTAAAGCTTAAAATACAACTGATTTCTTTATTTAACAGCGATCAACCTTCAATTGGTGTATTTAATTTTGTCATGCTTTTTTGTAACATTGAGGAAGAGCGGTCGAGTGTCTTGTTTTACAACAAAAAACACGGAGAAAAGATGAAAGCTATTATTCCTGTTGCCGGTGTAGGCACCCGTTTACGCCCTCATACTTTTTCTCATCCCAAAGTCTTGCTCAACGTGGCCGGAAAACCAATTATCGGCCATATCATGGACAAACTTATCGCATCCGGAATTGATGAGGCCATCGTCATTGTCGGCTACATGGGCGATATGGTTGAGGCTTGGCTGACAAAGCATTACAACATCAAGTTTACCTTTGTCACCCAGACCGAGATTCTCGGACTTGCCCATGCCATCTGGATGTGCAAGCCCTTCGTTACCGCCAATGAGCCATTATTCATCATTCTCGGCGACACCATTTTTGATGTTGATCTTCAGCCGGTACTCCAAAGCTCCGTTTCCACGCTTGGAGTCAAGGAGGTTGACGATCCCCGACGATTCGGAGTCGCGGTAACAACCGATGAGGGAAAAATCCTGAAACTGGTAGAAAAACCTGACACACTCGTCAGTAACCTTGCCATTGTCGGCCTCTATTTTTTGCAACAGGCCGGTTCGCTCTTTGCGAGTATCGACCACCTGATCAGCAACAATATCAAGACAAAGGGGGAATACCAGCTCACCGATGCCCTGGAGCTGATGATCGAAGGGGGGGAACCATTCACCACCTTCCCGGTTCACGGCTGGTATGACTGCGGCAAACCCGAAACGCTGCTCTCCACCAATGAAATTCTTCTCAAAAACAACATCTCAAAAAAAGCCTATCCTGGCTGCATCATCAACGATCCGGTCTTTATCGCCGATAACGCCATTCTTGAAAACTCCATTATCGGCCCCTATACCACCATCGGGGAGAAGGCGGTTATTACCAACGTTATTATCAGAAATTCCATTATCGGCTATAACGCGCGGGTCGGCCATATCATGCTTGATCACTCGATTGTCGGAAACAATGCCTTCATAACCGGAAGCTCCCAGGAGATCAATATTGGCGATTACTCTGAAATACGGGTAGGATAAGCAAGAGATTTTTTGCATAGAAGAAAACGAATGGTTACATTTTGACTTAATTTTTCATCGGCATCCCCATTACCTATGGACACGGTGTCGCAAGCTTCTGAACTCTTTTGTTCGGGAGCTTGTCGGAAGTTTTTCCGTGTCCCGGGTCATCTCTTTGTGACATCCCTCTCACGAAAAAGCTTTCCGTTGCTTCGTTTTTTTTCTTGTTTTCACTTTCATTCGTTTAACTCAAAACCTTTTCAGAACATGTCACAAACAAGGTATTTTTTTACCTCAGAATCCGTTTCAGAAGGACACCCGGACAAGGTTGCCGATCAGATTTCCGATGCCGTTCTTGATGATTTTCTTCGTCAGGACTCGAATTCACGCGTTGCCTGTGAAACATTCGTAACAACCGGTCAGGTAATTGTTGGTGGCGAAGTCACAACCAAAGGAATTGTTGATATCCAGACTATAGCCCGCAAGGTTATCACCGAAATTGGCTACACCAAGGGCGAGTACATGTTCGAAGCCAACTCATGCGGCGTGCTTTCAGCGCTGCACAGCCAGTCACCCGATATCAATCGCGGCGTTGACCGCAAGGAAGAGATTGCTGACGAGTTCGACCGTGTCGGCGCTGGCGACCAGGGCATGATGTTTGGTTACGCATGCACGGAAACCCCTGAACTGATGCCCGCAGCAATCCAGTTTGCCCAGCAGTTGGTCAAAAAACTTGCCGAAATCCGCAAGGAAGGCAAAATCATGACCTACCTCCGGCCGGATGCAAAAAGTCAGGTAACCCTTGAATATGAAAACGAAAAAGTGATCCGTGTTGACGCCGTTGTTGTTTCAACCCAGCACGATCCGGAGCCTGAAGGTGTCAGCGAAGCCGCATGGCAGGAAGTTATCAAGCATGACATCATTGAACATGTTGTCAAGGTTGTTATTCCAGCCAACCTGATCGACGAAAAGACCAAATTTCACATTAACCCGACCGGACGTTTTGTTATCGGTGGACCTCATGGTGATACCGGTCTGACCGGACGCAAGATCATTGTTGACACCTACGGCGGCGCAGCTCCACACGGCGGCGGTGCATTCAGCGGCAAAGATCCTTCCAAGGTTGACCGCAGTGCAGCCTACGCCGCACGTCACGTTGCCAAGAACATTGTCGCAGCAGGTCTGGCCGACAAATGCACCGTTCAGGTCTCCTACGCCATCGGTGTTGCCCGTCCAGTATCGATCTATATCAATACACACGACACGGCAAAGCATGGCCTCGATGATGCAACGATCCAGGAAAAAGCTGAAGTGATTTTCGATCTCCGTCCGGCAGCCATCATCAAGCGGTTCAGCCTCAACAAGCCAGAGGGATGGAGCTATCAGCAGACCGCGGCCTACGGCCATTTCGGTCGTGATATCTTCCCTTGGGAAAAAACCGAGCAGGTTGCAGAGCTGAAAAAAGCTTTCAATCTTGCATGAACAATCGCAACACTATTAAAACCAGATGACAATATGACAACAGTCTCAGAGGTGCTTGATTATAAAGTGGCGGATCTCTCCCTTGCAGAATGGGGACGCAAGGAAATTGAGGTCGCCGAAAAAGAGATGCCGGGCCTTATGGCTACCAGGCGCAAATATGCAGGAAAATTCCCGCTGAAAGGCGCCCGTATTGCAGGTTCACTGCACATGACCATCCAGACTGCCGTCTTGATTGAAACCCTTGTGGAACTCGGAGCCGAGGTTCGCTGGGCGAGCTGTAACATCTTTTCAACGCAGGATCATGCCGCAGCAGCCATCGCCGTAACCGGTGTCCCTGTCTTTGCATGGAAAGGCGAAACCCTTGAAGAGTACTGGTGGTGTACACGCCAGATCCTCCAGTTTGAAGGCGGAAAAGGGCCAAACCTCATCGTCGATGATGGTGGTGACGCGACACTGATGATCATTCTTGGTTACAAAATCGAGAACAATCCGGAACTTCTCGAAAAAACTCCGGGTAACCTGGAAGAAAAGGCACTCTACCAGCAGTTCAGGGAGGTCTTTGAAGAGGACAACCAGCGCTGGCACAAGGTTGCCGCAGAGATGAAGGGTGTTTCGGAAGAGACCACCACCGGTGTTCACCGCCTCTACCAGATGATGGAAAAAGGCGAACTCCTCTTCCCTGCCATCAACGTCAACGACTCGGTCACCAAATCGAAATTTGACAACCTCTATGGATGCCGTGAATCACTTGCTGACGGCATCAAGCGGGCAACTGACGTGATGGTTGCCGGCAAGGTTGTTGTGGTGCTCGGTTATGGCGATGTGGGCAAAGGCTCGGCCCGTTCTATGCGTGCTTATGGTGCGCGGGTCATTGTTACTGAAATTGACCCGATCTGTGCACTGCAGGCGGCAATGGAAGGCTACGAAGTATCCACCATGGATGAGGCTGTCAAGGAAGGAAACATTTTTGTGACCACGACCGGCAACAAGGATGTTATCACCCTTGAGCACATGAAGCAGATGAAGGATGAAGCTATTGTCTGCAACATCGGCCACTTCGACAACGAGATCCAGGTTGAGCAGCTCTACGCATACGCAGGAGCAAAAAGGCTCAACATCAAGCCACAGGTCGACAAATATACCTTTGAGAACGGTAACTGCATCTATCTGCTTGCAGAAGGACGCCTTGTAAACCTCGGGTGCGCCACCGGACACCCATCGTTTGTGATGAGCAACTCTTTCACCAACCAGACACTTGCACAAATCGAACTCTGGACCAAGGAGTATGCCGTTGGCGTTTACCGTCTGCCAAAAGAGCTTGATGAAGAGGTTGCAAGACTGCACCTTGAACAGCTCGGTGTAAAACTCACCCGTCTTTCAGACGAGCAGGCAGCCTACATCGGTGTTCCTCTTGATGGGCCCTACAAACCGGAGCATTACCGCTATTGATTTTGTTTGGGCGAAAAAATAAGTGACAACAAAAAAGGCAACCCACGTAAAGGTTGCCTTTTTTGTTTGCTGGGGCGGCAGGATTCGAACCTGCGGATGTCGGCTCCAAAGGCCGATGCCTTACCACTTGGCGACGCCCCAATCATAGGGCTCGTAATGTACGGATATTAATATGAAATCACAATACGTTACATTATTCAGTTGAAGAAAAGGGGCAAGCACAAGACATGGCCGCTCAGGAACTGGGGGGGGTGATATTTTTCTGTCTATGAGCAACATAAAAAAGGAATTGCAATCCGCAATAATAATGATAATAAAGCTTTGATAATAAAGCTTGAAATTACGTAATGACCTGTTTTTGACCGCTTATTAAAATGTTATATCACTGCTACATCAGACTTCCCTGCTCAGTCTTCGCCAATACTGATTTCCAAAATATCCCGGAATCATGAATACGTTTTCTACCTGACGCAACCATCCTGAGAGGTACAAGCACATATTCGGTCAGCCATTGGCTGACCATAAAATTACTGTAACCCGCCATTGCATTATCAACAGCCAAAGTACCGAGACGTTGTCCCATAATGATATCAGCAAAACTTGGATTAGTAGCCCTGAGAATATGACGTGGTTCGTTGGTAAATATTCTTATTTTTTTACGATCATTTTGATTTATACAATTATTTTCAAGTTCTTTTCTTATGCCGGCTACAACCAATTTGAGCGATGCAGAACGAAGTTCATCGCTGGTCTGACCATCCATATACCCTCCTGGCGGAGTATTATTTTGAAAGTTGTTAAGAGCCAATTCTTCATCATCTGTCAATCCGGCATCATCTTTATAATCGTTCGCATCTTCGGGTATCGCAGTCTCAGCCATTACAATCAACCCGTAAGGCATTGACCAGATATTTTTACGCTTAAAATTTTTCAGTAATTTCTCAGCCAATGCCTTGATCCTGAATTTTGATTCAGGAATAAGCGCAGCATCACATTGCCCGGAATCACTTGACAGAACAGCATGACTAACAACAAAGCCTGATACAGAACCAAAAAGCTGAATCACGCATATACGCGGGTTAGACTGCACCTCTATCGAAAGGCAATTGATAATCTCTCTGGCTTTTTCAACAGCCGTTGCAAAACCAAATGATTGCCATACCCAAAGAATATCATTATCCGTAGTCTTCGGAATGCCTATAATCGAAATTGGAAGCGATTCCTGTCTTGCAACGTTTGCAAGCAGATTTGCCGCTTTCATGGTACCATCACCGCCAATCAAATAAAGAATATCAAACTCTTGAAGATTAATCATAACGCTTCTGAGATTCCTTCTTGTATTCAGATCATTGAGTCTATAGGTACCCAACATTGAACCACCACGAGAGACATACTCCGCCGTTTTAAGTTTGTTATCTCCACGAGGCATTCTATTTTGATCGGAATAAAGCTCATAACTATTATCAGCTATATTTACACCATTTTCACACAATCCCCAGAATCCATATTTGAACCCTGTAATTCTACCGGTTGGCCCATAATCCTCATGACGCCTTACAATTCCATCAATCACAGCGTTGATTCCTGGAGCAATACCACCACCAACCACGATACCGACTCTCGGGTTAATATCCATAATCCTTGATCGAGGACCAGCTTCCGGAAAACAGAGATTACTGCGAATCATGCACGAATCAACGTCATTGTGAAGATTCTTGCAATTATGATGTTCACTGAGAGCAGAAGACACAACAACTCGTTCAATTTCATTCACATCATCCTGGCCAGTAATCAATGGCCCTAATCCTGGTCGCGCATACCCTATTCTATCATTTGTAACCAATTCATTATCTTTCCGTTCCTTGTCAGTGCGCAACCGCACAGTTGGCCATATAAGTGGAACTCCCTCGTTGAATTTCTCCTGGTAGTATACTTTTTTATCATCATCAAGAGTTACAAAAGTCTCATTATTCAGGTCACGCCGAAGCTCCGAATAAAGCTTGATTGCATCTTTCTCGTAAGTAAAATATTTGCACGAATGAGTTTCTGCAGTCATTCCAAGTATGTTTCGAATTATATATTCAGCAATACTTTCAGCAGAAGATCGATCAAGATCCAATACTCTGCCATAATCATGGATGCTTTGGCCAAATGCGGCTGTATCGCATCTTATCGCCCATTCATCTCTTTGTTGATCGTTTAATCCATGATCCGGCAAAGCGACAAAGATAGTTTTTACATTATGAAAAAGCTTGTTTCTGTTGGTAATTACCTGCCATGGGCATAAATCATTATGACCGGCATTTCCTCTATCCAATAATTCAGTCTGCTGAGCAACCTTTACTTTACTCACCCCATTAATCCAGCGAGTAAAACAGACCATTATAATTTCAATATTTTGATAATTATTCCTCTGCAAAACATTATTATCAAGACTTTCATTGATAAATTTCAAAAACTCAGTAATTGTACGCGTATTCGTTTCCGTATCTGATTCATTTACTTTTGAATACCAGAAAACAAAATCTTTACCCATGTACCTCTCAAGTATTTCTGCAATATATTTTATAAATCGCCGATCTTCACCAGCATAAGATAAAGCTACCTTGTATTCCATAAGCTTTTTTTATTAGAATTGTATAAAAAATGCATTTTTATTTATGCAAATAATGGTAATTCGTTCATCTTATTGAAACTGGCAACATAAGGACTTATCAAAAGGTCATTCCGCAATCCCTTTATAGACAATTCAGTACTTGGCTCCCGTCTTCTTCAGCGGTTTGGGGCTTGTATTTCATAATCTACACATTGATCTATTTAAGTTTTGTCGGAACCACTTTCGGGAAAGCGCTTATCATGGATTTCCTGAGTGATTTTCAGGGAACTGGTAATGATGCCGTTTTTACGCTCTAAAAACTTGCTAACCACGCAGTTTAACGATTATCACACCATAAACAAAATTATAATCAATTGCAATGGGGTAATGCGCTGATGAACCTCGCTGCACAAAAGGGCACAGGGCCCCTACGAAAGATATCACTGTGTCGAATAGCTTATACCCCTGCGACGAGGGGTTGGGTTTTGACATTTATCTGTATATTTGTCGGCATCGAAAATGGAATTTTATTTGACAAATGACAAAAATCAAAATCTGTGGCATAACGCAGTTGCAGGATGCCCTCGGGGCGTGTCAGGCCGGGGCTGATGCGCTTGGATTCAATTTCTGCAGCACGAGTCCGCGAAGCATAACTCCTGAGCGAGCCAGGAAGATCATTGAAAAACTGCCGCCATTTGTTCTGTCAGCAGGAATCTTTGTTGATCACTCCCCCGAAGAGATCAATGCCATCTGCCGCTTTTGCAAGCTTCAGACCGCGCAACTGCACAGCGAACACTACCGTCCGGAGCAGGCACAATCAATCACCGAAGCAAGAGTAATCAAAGTTTTTCGGCCTAAAGAAAATTTTTCGGTGGAGGAGGTTTTTGCCTATGCAGAAAAAAGCGGAGTCAATGCCTTTCTCTTTGATGCTTACCGACCCGATATGGCTGGAGGAACAGGAGAGAGCATCAAACTCTCTCTTGCAGCGCGGATCTTCCGTGAACTTGGCAACTCCTGTTATGCAATACTGGCCGGAGGGCTGAACGCAACCAACGTCGGCGAAGCAATCCGCCAGATACAACCCTACGGCGTCGATACCGCAAGCGGAGTCGAAAGCGAAGCCGGTATCAAGGACGGCTTGAAAATGAGATCATTCACCAAAGCAGCACACGAAGCGCTCTCTTGACGTCAACGGCCTGCAACGGCTGCAAGATGCCCAATAATAAGCTCCGAAGCAGTATCAGGCAATTCAACGGTGATCAAGTGCCCGCATTTTGGTATTTCAACATAGCGACCCTTGCCGGTCAGCTCAACCAGTTTTTTGGTATTCTTGCAGGTCATGATCGCGTCTCCCGCGCCTGCCACAAAAAGAAGAGAGGCATCAACCGCCCTGACCATGTCAGGCACTGAGCCTGTTACCTCATAAGAGGTTATCTGAAGGGTCGTCTGTTCAATGGCATCCGGTGCACAAAGCCCGAGACTCCTGAACGCTATCAGAATATCATGATGCGGAACCGGATTTTTGGCCAGCACCAGCCGGGCATAGACATAGGCAGGAAACCACCAGGTCAGTTTTCGTAACATGTTATTGAAAACGAACGGAATGATACTCGAGGAAACTGCCTTGATAAAAGCATTGTTCGGAAGCATGCCGAAATTGAAAAAGGTCATCGACCGAATAAGACCGGGATTGGAACGGGCATAATCGAGCGCCACAAACGGCCCGAAAGAAAATGCTGCTATATGAAACCCTTTAAGCTCGAGCTTGCTGACAAGCTCACGCAGGTCATGCGCAAAAAAATCGATGTGGTAATGGTTTTTTGGATCATTGTCCGACCACCCATGCCCGCGCATGTCATAGGATACGGTCCTTACCCCTTTGCTGTTGAGATAGTTGATCACATGATGCCACCACATCCACCAGCAATCCCAGCCATGAATAAGTACAACGGTCTCTTTGGCATCTCTGGGGCCTGAGTCGTGATAATGATGAACAATACCGTTCAGCTCTATAAAGCAACTGTTCTCCATTAATGCAAGCTCGTAAGTTGCCCGTTTGGAAGCAGCTACGTCCTGAGATGCCTGGATATCGAGCTGCTCCTGCCGATAACGATTGAATTTGCCGGTCGGAAGTGACGTTGGTTTTGCCATAATGATTAAGCGGCTTGTGATGAGTTGATATATGGTTGAAATATAATCTATAAATGAAGAAAAAATGAGCAGTCAGGGGGAAATTCAGATAAAACAGTCACTTCCGGTAAAAAAAAGGCATAGAAAAACCTGCGACCTTTGGCAGGAAGAGTAACGATAGAGGTGAAAATGAATCATTGATTTATCAGTCTCTCATCGAAGAGGACATTGCCGGGGAGGGAGAACCGAGAAATATCTTTTCGCATTCGCGCCGGATTATTTCCTGCTGTTCAAGAATCAGTTCCGGATCAACCGTAAAGTGATTAAGGAGTTGTGAAAAAATCTGGATGGAAGTTTCAAATTTTTCTGTAACCACAACATCGGCGCCAGCCTTGTAAAGAGCTGCGACATCATCAAGCGTTCTTGCCCTGACGATAATGAACGCTTTTTTATTGATTTCGCGAATCATCGCAATACTTTTTCGGATTGCCGTGGCATCTGAAATACCGAGAACCAGCGCGCGAGCATGATCCATGCCTGCGCGAATCAACGCTTTTTTGTCTGTGCAGTCGCCATAAAAAATCGGTTCACCCTTTCTTCTCATGACCTTGACCGTTTCCCGATCAATCTCCAGCACGCAATAGGATATATTGGTAGCATGAAGCACTGCCGCCACATTCTGGCCATTGATGCCAAACCCGATAATTCCTGCATGAATCTCCCCTGCACAGATAATCGTACTGTCGGTTGGACGCACGACAGGGGACGATGAATCCCTTGAAACAAGGGGAATAAAACCAAGTGCCGGTGCAACCTGGTCAGCAACCTTCGGCGCAATGGCTATCATGGCTGGAGTCACGATCATGGTGACAACAATAATGACGAGCATGGCCTGAAAAACCTCATGATTGATGACACTGTTCTTCTGGCCGCTCTCCGCCAGCACAAAAGAGAACTCCCCGATTTGAGCAAGCGCCATGCCCGCCATCATGCTGACCCGAAGGGAATTGCCAAGAAACAGAGAGACTCCCGCGACCAGCAACCCTTTCACAAGCAGTACGACAAGGGCAATGGAGACAAAAAGAGGCAGATTGATCATTTTGACGTCAAGCATAAGCCCGACAGATATAAAAAAAATGCTGCTGAACGCCTCACGAAAGGGATCAATTGTCACGCTTATCTGATGGCTTTCGTCGGTACTTGCAATCACCATACCGGCAGCAAATGAACCGAGGGCAAGCGACAAACCAACCAGTGAGGTCAGATAAGCAGCTCCAAAACAAATCACCAGTGCGCCGAGAACCAGAACCTCCCTGGCATGAAGCGAGGCAATGAGACGAACCATTTTCGGCATAAGCAGCCTGAAACCAAAAAAAATTATCGTAGCAAAGAGCACGATAAGAGCAATTTTTTTACCCACCATGATAAAGGAGGGTGCGGCATCAGGATTTAAAAAATTAATGCCAATCATCAGGGGAACAATCGCAATATCCTGGAAAATCAAGATCCCCAAAGCAAACCGGCCATGCTGGAGAGTCAGTTCATCGCGATCAGTCAAAATCTTGAGGCATATTGCCGTACTGCTGACCGAAAACGCAAATCCCAGAAAGATAGCGGCTGAAACGGTAATGCCCTGCCCGATGGCAAGCATGAACCAGTAAGAAAGACAACTGATGGCCATACCTGTAAGAAAAAGCTGGCCTACGCCGCCAACCAGCACAATTTTTTTCAGTTTTTTGAGGTCATCGAGCGAAAATTCAAGACCAATGGTAAACAACAGAAGAACGACGCCAAGCTCGGCAAGCGTAGAAATCATTTTTTGATCATAAACCGCGCCGATACCTGACGGGCCCAAAAGAATGCCCGTAAAAATAAGCCCGATAACCGGCGGAATCTTCAAGCGCTGAAAAACCAGAATAATAACGACGGCCAATGCTCCGATAAGCACCAGTTCACCGAGAAAATCAAATTCATGCATAGAGAGTCCCTTACCCGCAAAAAAACGCTTTCTAAAGATTACATTCCCTTATTGTATATATATCTACAAACAATTCAAAAGAAGAGACAAATGTAAGGGCAGAGAGAGGGAGTGCCCATCTGGAAAATCCTGCACAACAGGAATTATCTGTTTGAAGATTTCCGGAAATTACATTAAACTTGACACAGAAATCAGTCAATGGTTGACTGATCGCTACTCAGGTAATTTGTGCTTTGGTTGCCTGACGCGCCATCTCTTCCCGTTCAATGCACATGCATACTTAGACAAACAATGAATATTTACATTGGCAATTTGGCTTACACGGTTACTGAAGATGATCTGCGTGATGCTTTTTCCGAATTCGGAGAGGTCGAGAGCGCAAGTATCATCAACGACAAATTTTCAGGCCGCTCCAAAGGGTTTGGATTTGTTGACATGCCTAACGACAGTGAAGCTCGTGAAGCCATCGAATCAATGAATAATAAGGATTTGAACGGCCGCACCATAAAGGTTAACGAAGCGAAACCTCGCGAAGAAAGACCTGTTAGAAGAGAGCGCTACTAAGCCTTGCGCGGTCAAACCACCTCCCTGCTGAGCCAGACGGAATGCAAATTCCATCTGGCTTTTTTTATGGCAGGAATAGTTTTTTTCGAAATCCGGCAATACCCGTCATCCATTATGCCACTACAAGTCGTCTACATTACTGCAGCACTTCTCCTCGTCGCCATACTGCCCCTCTCTCTGCCTGCCGACTTCTACTCCCTGCTGAGAATCGTCGCCGCCGGCACCTTTGCCTGGGGAGCCTATAGAAACTTTGGAAAGAAACTTTTTTGGCTCCCTGTGGCATATACCATGCTGGCGATACTCTACAATCCGGTCATGGAAATAACCCTCGCAAAAGAAATTTGGATAGCGCTTGACCTTGTAGCCGCTACACTCCTGCTCTCAACAAAACAGCATATCGCGCAATAAGATGCACGCGATAACGCAAAAGCCACCTTTTTTTGAGGGCAGGGAGAAAACCAGGGGAGGCTGCAAAAAAAACGACACCGCCATTACACCTGCACGTACGCAGAAGCCTTGGCGCCGCAGATCGGGCAGCTTTCGGGTGGATTGCCAAGCTCGATATGGCCGCAGATCGGGCATAGCCAAACCTCTGTTGCCTCAATATCCTGACCATTACGCACCGCTTCCAATGCTTTTTTATACAGTTCAGCATGAACTTGTTCAGCCTTGAGGGCAAAAGAAAACATCCGCCTGGCAGGATGCTCATCTGCTTCAGCCTGCTTCAGCATTGGAGGATACATTTCGGTATGCTCAAATGTTTCGCCCCCTATCGCGGCCTCCAGATTTTCAGCAGTTGAGCCGACTCCACCAAGAGACTCAAAATGACCCGCGGCGTGAATGCGCTCAGCCTCTGCTGTGGTACGAAACAACTTCGCAATATTGCCAAACCCCTTGCTCTCAGCCTCTTTGGCAAAGGCAAGGTACTTCTGGTTAGCCTGACTCTCACCGGCAAATGCCTCTTTCAGATTCTCTTTCGTTGTAGTCATAAAGGTTAATCATTATTATTATGTTGTTCGTAAAATCAGTTGTTCCTCAGGCCTCTTTCCAGTAATCGTATATTCTGGTAACAAATCCAGGCATCAAAAGTGTCATGTTATCCAGATCTTCTTCCGTCAAATCGTCGAAATCGTCAGTTATTTTTGCCAAAAGAAACATTGGCATCACAAACTGCGCACTCTCCTCATCTTCCAGAAAAGGTTTCCATGCAGTATGTGCCAGTTCCATTCCAACAGTAAATCCAAGTGCCCAGTTTTCAACAGCGAGCCTCTTTTCATCCTCATCAGCATAACCATACTGCTCAAACAGTGGAAAAAATTCATCGGGATCTTCATCAAATTGCCGTTTAATGGTGTTCATGTGACGAAGAAGGAGATCGCGAATACTCTTTGCTTCCGCTTCTGAAGCAAAAGAGGGCAGCTCATTATTCTCCTGATCCCAGATAGATGATATCCATCTGTCAGTCGGAATCACTTCGGGACCGACAACCAGGGCGGTCATATAACCGTCAACCATTTCAATGGAAAAGAGGCAATCCTCCGGAGTTGAGTCAGAGATAAGAAAGTTCTCCAGAATTTCAAGCTCTTCATTGGATAGCGGTTGCTGTTGCTGTTCAGATGCGTTCATGAGAGTAGACTGTTAACAATGGACAATTTACAAGAGATAAAATACCGAACTGCACTTCCAAAGGCTCACAACCTTTTGCCTGCAATGACGATCTGAGAGCAGCAAAGCGGTTTTTTTTACGGAAACGTGCCCCGCATTGATAAAATAATACAAAAAGATTATATAGAAACCCAAGCCTGCCAGGGGCCACTTGTTCATTTTCTTTTTCTGACGCTTAACATGTTCAAACCAAAATTATTTTCAATCCTGCCGGAGCTTACCCCGGATCGGATCATGAAGGATGTCATTGCCGGTATTATGGTCGGCATTGTTGCTCTGCCGCTGGCGATAGCGTTTGCCATTGCCTCCGGGGTCTCCCCTGAAAAGGGTCTTATTACTGCTGTTATCGGTGGATTTCTTGTCTCTTTTCTTGGAGGGAGCAGGGTACAGATAGGAGGCCCGACAGGAGCTTTTATTGTGATCCTTTACGGAATTGTTCAACAATATGGCATTAACGGCCTGGTACTGGCGACCATCATGTCGGGCATCATCCTTATGATCATGGGCTTTGCCCAGTTCGGCTCGCTGATCAAGTTTATCCCCTATCCGGTTATTGTGGGCTTTACCAGCGGTATTGCCGTCATTATTTTCTCCAGCCAGGTCAAGGATTTTCTTGGTCTCGACATTGCCATTGTTCCCGCGGATTTTATCGGCAAATGGTTGTCCTACGCCAAAAATCTGCCAACATTCAATCTTGCGAGTTTTTTGATCGGCACACTTGCCCTCCTGATTATCCTCTTCTGGCCGAAACTGTCGCGAAAAATTCCCGGTTCACTCATTGCGATTGTCACAACAACCATGATTGTACAATACTTTCATCTCAATGTTGCAACCATTGCATCCCGTTTCGGTGAGATCCCATCCATGATTCCGGCACCTTCACTTCCGTCGTTTGATTTTGCCACAATCCAGCACCTCATCATGCCTGCAACCACCATTGCTCTGCTTGGAGCAATCGAAGCACTGCTCTCGGCCGTGGTCGCTGATGGCATGATTGGCAGTCGGCACAAGTCGAACATGGAGCTGATTGCCCAGGGTGCAGCAAATATCATCACCCCACTCTTCGGCGGCATACCCGTTACCGGAGCAATAGCACGAACCGCAACCAATGTCAAGAATGGCGGCAGAACCCCTGTTGCAGGAATGGTTCACGCCATCACGCTCCTGCTGATCATGCTGCTCTTCGGCAAGTGGGCCAAGCTCATTCCGATGCCTGCACTGGCCGCCATCCTCATTGTCGTCGCCTGGAACATGAGTGAAATCCACGTCTTCCGGCAACTCCTAAAAAGCCCGCGCAGCGATATCATTGTTCTGCTGACCACCTTCGGCCTGACCGTTGTTTTTGATTTGACACTTGCCATTGAAATCGGAATGCTCCTTGCCGTTATTCTCTTCATGCAGCGCATGGCCCAGCTCTCCAATGTCGGGGTCATTACAAAAGAGCTGACAGACCGCGATGAAGAGGATGACCCGAATACGATTGTGACACGGAAAGTGCCTGATGGTGTCGAGGTCTTTGAAATTGGCGGCCCCTTTTTCTTTGGTGCAGCCAGCAAGTTCAGGGAGGCAATGCACATCGTTGAAAAAGCGCCAAAAATCCGGATCATCAGAATGCGAAGCGTACTTTCCATCGACGCAACAGGGCTCAACATGATGAGGGATTTGCTCAAAGACTGCAAAAAAACAGAGACCCGCCTTATCCTCTCAGGAGTTCATGCCCAGCCTCTCTTTGCCCTGCAGCAATACGGTTTGTACGACGAACTGGGTGAAGAGAACATTTTCGGCAATATCGACGATGCTCTCGACCGTGCAAGAGAGATGCTTGGTCTGCCAAAAATGGGCCGACAGCAAAACTTTGTACCGACAGTACTGCGAGAAAAAAACCCGGTTTTGCCGCCAGAGAGATAATCGCTCATAACACGCAATTATTACGCCAGACCGGAATACATAACCGCTCCGGCAAGCAACAAGATGAAAGGGTTGGTTTATGCAGAGTGCAGGAGACTCTTGCCTCTGTGCCCCAACCTGCGTAAAAAAGGTTTCCTGACTTCATACATAAAGTGAGTGAGTGTGTTCGATAAGCCAATAAAATCAGGGGGTATTTTTGTTTTTGCCTTTGTAGTGCCTAATGAAATATATGTTTTGTTTTTTCTTTTTCGTTTTGTATTTTTCTGTCGAAG
>CAJAIK010000006.1 GCA_903939765.1 uncultured Chlorobiaceae bacterium
GAAAATATGTTGGATGCGTCAAGATATTTTTTCAATGTATGCAATCGCAGGGGATCACGATTTTTCTTCACATCACAATAGATATCATATTCGTTAAAATCTTGTATCCAATGGTGTAAAAGCTGATAATAAAACTTGTAGAAGCCAAGCTCACCATCTTGATTATGAAATTGCAAGTTAACATGTTCACGATCTACCGCTATACAGCGAAATCGCATATCGGTACCGTAAGAGGCAAAAAGATCTATCAGCCCTAAATAAAACGGTAATTTAGAGGCAGATATTTTTGACCATTTTATTTCTCCCCATGCATTGTGCTCTGCCCTTATCCCCTTTATTTTTTCCTTCAATTCCAGCCGTAACTCTGATGGCAACCACAGGCTGCCAATCATTAAGTAATGCGCATTTGGCTTTTTTGAAGTAAAGAGATCAGGATATGCTTCATCACAATAAACCTCAAATTTCATATAATCTCCTAAACATATTGTAAACGATTACTATTTAATGCATAGCAGTACCATAAATCAAGCGATAAAACTATTCTTTTTATGCGACTATAACTGATTTGATTTTTTTGTAATAATGTAATCCATATAATAACCATTGGTACAACACTTAATACCGAGGCTGTCTGCTTTTGGATTATTTGCTTTACCACAGTATAGAGTGTCACTTTCGATTTTGATTTCTACAACTAAATCTTTGTTATTGCAAAGTGATCTTCCCGGAACAGAGATACGTTCTTCTAAATGGATTTTGCCATCGTCGGTAATGACGGATTGTGGTTTTTCTGTTCTCAATGAATGCGCAGAAGAATTCCACATCTTTTCCTCTGGATAAATACTAATCTCCAAATTAATTAGTTTTCCATTTAAAGGAAGCTTATGTTTTCTTTTAATGATGAAATAGGCATACTTCTTATTCGAACTTGAAGATTCCACCATAGTGAAACCCATTTTTTCCCAGAAAGAAATTGATTCCCATGGTTTGCATTCAATCAAAAGAATATTCTGATTTTTTTTGCGTGCAAAGGAGATCCGTTGATTAACCAGCTTTTTGCCAATGCCTTGACCTCGCTTATCTTCCCGTACCTCCACGATATCAATACCAGTAATACCACCCCATAGATACGCTACGACTTCATTACTTTTATAATCAACAAATACGATAAGGTCACCTCTATCATGAGCGCCGATTGTGAGACTCCAGTTACAATGAAAGGTACCGTCAACCATACGAGCTTTTTGATCAAGCAACCACGCTTCAATTTCTTTCATATCGGCATCAGTAGAACGCCGTATTTCCCCTTTTATTTTACTCATCATTATAGTAATCAAATGCGGTATTAATATTTTAGTTTAGCCAAGTCCAGCAACGTTCTCAAATGTCATGAGGTAATCAGTAGGGCTTAGGACGGTGTCGTAGAGGCCGATGTTTTCGCCTTCATGTTTGTTGATGCCGGTGTAGGAGAGGCTGGCGTCTTCGTAGCGTTTGAATTTGTAGATGGCGTCGTTCATGAGGGCGCTGTTGAATACTCCGAGGCTGACGAGGAGTTCAAAATCTTTGACTGATAGACCGGTTACTTTTTTGAAGAGTCCTGGCTCAAGTTGGGTGATAACGTCTTTGAGAGAGCGTTCACGATAATCGGTCAGGTACATGAAGACCGGAATACGGGTGGCGAATTTGATGAGCTTTTCCTGTATCTGTTTTCGGAGGGTTTTGTACTCTTTTTCTTCAGCAGTGAGTTCTTTTTTCTCCCGTTCGGTCACTTCTTTGTCGTTTGCCTCTTTCTTTGCTTTTTTGACGGCTTCTGATTTGTTGATAATGGTTTCGATTTCCTGATTCAGATTACGGAACCCTTCAATGTTCATGAGGGCTTCCAATGCTTCCTTGTTGCCCATCAATCGCTTCAGGGTGTTGTTATCGACATTGACCAGCAGGGCGCTTTCCCAGCGGCGTGCAAGCAGTGTGGCGGTTGTGCCACTCATTGCCATATCGAGAATTCCGGCGGCGTCGATCTGTTTCATGGAGCTGCCGTCGTAAGCGAGTACCGGCAGAAAGTTGATAAACTCCTCAATCTTTTTTTCCGGGTTCGACTCGTTGACGTTTAACCGGCAACTGTAATCGGCTATTTGACGCAAGGCTCTGTTTGGAGCGAAGTCAAAAACATAGCACTCCTCTTTAATGACTTGCTCACGGTTCGGTGAAGCACTGTCAGGGTTCTTGATTGTCCAGGGTGACTGCACGCGGAATGCGGCCTGAAAATAGGTTTCGGGGCTGGAGGCGTTGCGCAGCATGAAGATTCCAGTCCATGGCTTTACCGTAACTCCGGTGGTCAGTTTGCCGCATGAAAGGGTGATTGTTTTGGTTTTCAGGGGGTTATCCATCGCATCCTTGACTGGCGGCAATGCCTCAACACCAATACCAGCGCTGGTTCCGGCGGCAACAACTACTTTATAATCGTGGTAAAAGCGGTTTTGTTTCTGTTCAAGCAGGTTACGCATGGCATGGCATGATGCAACGCTTGGCATAAACCAGAAGGTATGGGAGAGAACATTGAGCAGGCGGACATCTGAAAACGGCATGGGCGGTTTTTTGGCTCCAAGTTTCAGATTGTCAACAGTGGTTTCAAGAAATGCACCCCGTATGAGATCAAGCCACTTCTGCACTTCATTTTGATACTTGAAGAGGGCATCACTGCCTGTGCCTGAAGCGGTAAAGAATTCGTTCAGGTCGAACTCGCTGAATTCTCCCTGCATGGCAATTTCATTAATGGAATCGGGAAGCTGATAGGTCATGAGAACCATACGGGGCAGCGATGCGTATGGATTGTTTTTTTCTTTCCACTCTTCTTTTGCCCGCTGCTCGTCGGAGTAGGTCCAGTTGAAAATTTGCTCTTCGATGAACTCCCCTGAGGCAATAGCGCGGAATGGTGTCCCGGACAGATAGAGATAGGCTCCGGTAGTTATGGGCATGATCTCTTCGTCGAACAACTCGATACCCTCCCCTTCGCCGAAAATGATCTCTTTTCTGTCTTCAGCTTCAAAGAGTTCTTTCGCGTTTTCACGCCAAGCACCATAGTGGTATTCATCAAGGATGACACAATCCCAGTTGATGGCGTGTACCCATTCGTTTCTGACCTTTATGCCGCCGGTACTGCTGTTTTTACCAAGGAAATCCTGAAACGAGCCGAAGCAGATAAATGGCCGCTGTTTATCGGCATCCTCATAGGACAATCTGTTCCGGGCAATGAATTGCCATCCCTCAAAATCAATATGCCCGTTCAGATCCTCTTCCCATGCGCCTTGAACACCCGGCTTGAAGGTCAATACAAGAACTCTCGCCCAACCCATCCGTTTGGCAAGCTGATAGGATGCAAAGGTTTTGCCGAACCGCATTTTTGCATTCCAGAGAAAATGGGGCGCCTTGTTGGCATTCTCTTTTCTGAAACTGGTAAAGTATGCGGCGGTTTTTTCTACTGCGGCCACCTGCTCGGGGCGCATGGCAAAATCAAGCGAACGGTTTTCTTCGTTTATCTCACGTGAACGCAAGGCAATAACTGCCGCCTTGACATCAGCAACTGAACATTCAAACCATTCACCGTTCGGGTTTTTGATACTCCGTCGCCTCAAAAAACGATGCACATCATGGTCGGTGAAAACAGTGCCATCATTACGCATGGCAGCTTCTTCAAGATGAATACGATAAGGCAGTTCACCGGGGCGTAACACAGGGTACTGCTGGGCAACCCGTGACTGCACATCGACCGTGGTATAGCCTATCTTGAGCAATCCCTGATACTGAGGATGGGTGTCCTCATAAGCATAAATCATCGGGCGTGCGTCAGGGCGCGGAGGAAAGAACTCCTTACTCATTAACCGCCTCCATTGGGCGTATTTTGGATTCAATAAAGGCTATATCATCCGTGGTAAGCCCATAACGGTTGAATAGTATTTCGTCCGACCAGCGAATGTTCATGTCAAGAATAGGAACAAATGCATAGGTATCTTTTGTGATGCTATGAGAATACATGAATAAAGAAACAAGAAAACGGAAAAATTTAGTTTGCATATATACCACCAAATTTTTGGCTTGTGATTCTTCATCATATACACCTATAACAAGATACGTTTCTGTGCAGATGGTTTCAGGGGGTAAAATATCAATTTTTGAGAGCACTCTACGCTTACCGTCCTTGCCTGGATTACCTGCATGATCGTGACCAGAACGTGAAGAGATCACCTTCCACTTGTCAATCATATCAATACCAACGACTATCTCTTCACGATTGTAAGGCCCTTCACCTTTCTGCCAACGTAAAGTAATATCACCTGTCTCTTGAGGCTTAACAAAGGTTCTTAAACCGAAGGGCTTGTAAGAAGAGACCTGCTCGCACATTTTCTTTTCCTTTTTTGCCAGTACCTTTCTGACTATAGGTACCGCCTGACTATGCCGAATAAATGTTTGAAATTCATTGAGATCCCTGAATGAAACGGTTTCATTCCCATTATGGGCATTAACGATTTCGCACGGTCCGGAAGAATCACGTTCCCAAAGGAAGTAACATATCCCACCGGCAATATCTACGCCAGGAAAACATTCAGAAGCATCTTCAAAGTCAACAATTTTCCTCATTCGATCATCGTTCAACATTTCGGCACGAAAGTCGTTCAGACCTTTACCTCCCGCAAACCAACGAGAGGGTATGATCATGGTGAGAAATCGAGGGTTCAGTTTTTTTGACTGATGGACAAAATTCTGATATATAGGGGAAGCACTTTTGCCAAAACCACCATCGCTCATCTGGTATGGCGGGTTACCTACAATGACATCAAATTTCATATTGAATAGTTCCTCGGGATTATCGGTATGGATGAACTGGTAGGCATGGGTTTCCAACTCTTGATTTCTTTGATATTCCAGCCTGCTGGCTCCGCAGTAGATACAGCGGTTGTTGTTCCAGGTATGCTCAATCTGTTCATGCAGAATGTTGCCTGCCGGATCTTCAAATATTTCAGTGACGGAGTATTTACCATTCGCAGTCTTGGAGCAATAGAGCGACCGTCTGGAAAGCAGAGCTGTCAGTTCGGTAATGGCGATGCCAAAAATCTGGTTGCTGAAAATGTGATTGATTCTTTGTTGCTTGTCGGGTATCTGTTGTTCGAGCCCTTCCATGAGTCGCTTGGCAATCTCCCGAAGGAAGACACCTGATTTACAGAAGGGATCGAGAAACCGGGCCTGCCGGTCATGCCAAATTGCTTCAGGCAAGAGGTCGAGTATCTTGCTGGCGAGTTGTGGCGGCGTAAAGACCTCATCACTGCTCAGGTTGGCAAGGCAGGTGAGCACATCAGGATTGTAACTACCGCTGTTCAGCATCGGCAACCTTTAAATAGTGAGTCAAGGGATACTCTTTCACTGGTGTGGGTAGAAACACATCTTCGCCGCTGTCTGAGAAGAGGGGCGTCTCTTTGTATGATTGATGGTTAAGCAACTCTTTGAAGGCAAAGTCGCGGCGTTTGAACATGCTGCCGTTGACTGGAGACCACTCGGAAAAAACAATCGGCTGCGGATTATTGCCGACCGTTTTCAGGGTGAGGGCGTCGCCTTGAATGATGTTGCGCTCAAGGATGTATTGAACGGCATTCAAGCACTCTTGTTGAACCGTATCTTTAAAAAGTGCCGTGTAGCGTTTCTCAAAACTTCTAAAAAGCCGCTGTTGGCACTCTTTGATATTGTCTTCCAGAATGTCAATACCGTAGAGAGAGGATACAGCAAGGAGTGCGTACCGTTCGTATTCAAGCTGGTTTTTGCCGTATCGTGATTGCACGACAGTGAGTTTCCGGTCAAGAATTTCAGCCAGGAAATTGCCCGTTCCACAGGCTGGTTCAAGAAAACGTGATTCTATCCGCTCTGTTTCATTTTTTACGAGATCGAGCATTGCATTGACTTCACGCTTACTGGTATATACTTCGCCGTGGTCGGCTACCCTTTTTTTTGAGACAACCTGCTGGGCGTTATGTAAAGAGGACATGGACTTGACTTTATATTGGGGAGCTACATCATTTTACGTCGTCGAAAAGGAAGATGTTCGTTGAGAAGCGTTTACTGCCAGTCGGTTGGCTGACGCCCTGAAGAAAACCCATATCTATCGAGGCATTCTTGAAACAATGCTTATATTTTCATCATCAGCAACACCAGAGATAGCATCTCCGGTCTGACGCCTTCAACCTTGTTGGGGGCGTTTCTTTTTTATACCACCAGGCCTTTATCGACTCCCTTCTTTATGGAATCCACCCTCAGGGATAAGTGAGTACTAATATACACAAGGGTTTGCAGTTACAGCGGTTCGGCAGGTTATTTTTTTCCAATTATCCACCGTTTCCATTTGCATGAGGGTGCCTGCGAGTTTATGAGGGCACACCATGGCGTGCCCCTACGGGTCAATGATGGTTGTGCGCCCGCGTGTCGGTTTTTTTACGTCTTTTTAGTAGATATTTCTTTCTATTTATTAAAAGATTTTGGTATATTTTTATTTGATAGTTATACCTATATAATGAGACTGGAGGTGGTATGAGCGGTGATGGTGTGGATGGGGGGAAGCCGGATGGCGGGATAAGCAAAGAGGGCGGGGAGACCCCGCCCGTACGGGGGCGGAGTTATTCGCAGGCGGAGGTGGATGCTTTGGTGGCTGGGAGGTTGGAGGGGTTTGCGGGGGTAGATGTTGAGGAGTATCGGGCGTTGAAGGTGGCGAAGGCTCGGCAGGAGCGGGAGGCGCTGGAGAAGCGGGGTGATTTTGAGAAGATTCTGGCGCAGACGGTTAAGGAGAAGGATGAGGTGATCGGGTTGCGGGAGAAGGATATTTCGGCGTTGGGTGAGCAGTTGCGGACGATCAGGGTGGATAATGCGCTGTTGGCGGCGGCTTCGGCGGCGAAGGCGATTAGTCCGGCGCAGATTGTGACGTTGTTGAAGGGGTCGGTGCATTATGATCAGAAGTCGGATTCGGTGGAGGTGCGGGAGAACGGGGCTCCGTTGTATCGTGGAGGGAAGCCGGTTTCGGTGGAGTTGTTTGTGCAGGAGTTTTTGCAGGCGAATCCTCATTTTTTGCCGGCTGGGCCGCTGGGTAGTGGGGCTGGTGGCGGGACGGCGGTGGCGAATGGCGGCGGGTCGGCGTACCGGTTGCCGGTTGAGGATGCGAAGGACCCGGCGAAGTATCGGGCGGTGCGGGAGGCGGCGCTGAAGGCTGGGAGGAGCGTGGAGATTGTGCGGGGATGAGAGGAAAGGCGAAGAGGGGCGGGAGGAGCCTGCCCGTACGAGGATGAGGGAAAAGAGGAAGAGGGCGAGGAGACCTCGCCCATACAAATTTAAGAGGAGATGAGAGATGGCGAC
>CAJAIK010000007.1 GCA_903939765.1 uncultured Chlorobiaceae bacterium
GCGCAATATCCCGCTTCGAATTGCGGAAAACCATAGGATTCTGCGGCTGCTCAATAACCTTAAAAAAATTGATATCGGCAAGTCTATTTTCAAGCTCTTTCAGCCTGTCAATAAGTTCCTGTTTGCTCAGTGCCGCAATTTCATACTTTTTCATAATAAGTAACCCTCGTATCGAATTAGTTGCTCGGTTTATCTTCGTAATCAGGACGGACAATGAACCTGGTCTTGATGGGCAGCTTCTGTGCTGCAAGCCTGAAAGCCTCTGTGGCGACCTCTTTCGGCACTCCATCAGCCGCAAACATGATTCTTCCTGGCTTGACAACCGCAACCCAAAACTCTGGCGAACCTTTACCAGATCCCATGCGGGTCTCAGCAGGTTTCTGGGTTACCGGTTTGTCAGGAAAAATCCTGATCCAGATTTTACCATCCCTCTTCATAAATCTCGTCATCGCAACACGCGCAGCCTCAATCTGGCGGCTGGTAATCCATGCTGACTCAACTGCTTTCAGACCGAACGAACCGAAAGATACCGATGTACCACGTCCTGAATTGCCTTTCATCCGGCCTCGTTGTGTCTTTCTATATTTAACTCTCTTTGGCATTAACATACAGGCAACTCCATTCTATTTTCTGATTGTATGGTACTTGATATTATGATCGTTTGGTCCGATTGCGGCGCTTGCTGGTGCGAGTGTCGCGATTTCTTGCTCCTGGATCACTGCGTCTGTCCTTCATTCTCTTCATCTCTTCCTCTTCAATAGCGTCAATACGCTGTACAAGAACTTCACCCTTGTAAACCCAAACCTTGATGCCGATGGTACCGGCTATGGTATGAGCGGTGACACTTGCATAATCAACATTGGCGCGTATGGTATGAAGCGGTATCTTGCCCTCCTTGTACTGCTCGGAGCGGGCAATTTCTGCTCCACCGAGACGACCGCCACAGCGAATCCTGACACCTTCAGCTCCAGAACGCATAGCCTGCTGAATAGCCTGCTTCATTGCCCTTCTGAATGATACACGATTTTCAAGCTGGTAGGCAATGTTATCGCCAATCAACTGTGCCTCAATTTCCGGCTTTACTACCTCAACAACATCAATCTTCACCTCTTTGCCGGTAATACGACTCAGTTCCTGTGAAAGATTGTTGATTTCCTCGCCTTTTCTGCCAACAACAGCACCAGGGCGAGCTGCATAGATATTTATCTTGACATGCTTCGTTGTTCTCTCGATAATAATTCGTGCAATGCCGGCTCTTTCCTTCTTCAGCCTTGCAAGAACGTAAGTACGGATAACATGGTCCTGTTTGATCTTGTCCGATATAACCGGACTGTCATCATACCAGCGTGAAGCCCAGTCCCTGATAATTCCCAGCCTAAATCCAGTAGGATTAACTTTCTGACCCAATGCTTTCTCCTTGTTTTATTTAGTTGCTGGATTTTTAACCTTATCAATGACTATCGTAAGATGATTCGATCTTTTCCGAATCCTGAATGCCCGACCCATGGGAGCCGGAAGCGTTCTTTTCAGTGTCGTGCCTTCATCAACAAAAATTGTTTTAACGAAAAGCTCCTGGTCGCTGACCCTTTCATCAGGATTCAGTTGACCGTAATTTGCCACGGCTGACTTGAGCGTCATCATTACATTTCGTGATGCAGCCTTTGTTGAGTTGAGCAGAATGGCCTTGGCCAGATCAACCTGCTTTCCACGAATCAGCCCAACGACAAGACGCATTTTCCTTGGCGATGTTGGCGTATCCCGTAAAATTGCTTTAGCTTCCATTGTAATCTTTACCCTTTCGCGTTATTCAATTTATTTTTTTCTTGGTGCTGATCCGCCTTTTTCAGCCTTTCC
>CAJAIK010000008.1 GCA_903939765.1 uncultured Chlorobiaceae bacterium
CATGGTGTCCTCTATATGAACACCTCGGTAGAAGTGTGGGATCCTTATACAGGGGTTGAGACGAAGCACCCTGCCGAAAGAACACTCTACTGGCGGCATATGAACATCCGCCGCATGACTGCACAGTGGAAAGATAAAGGTGTCACGGCGGTGCTTGAGCATGGCGCCAATCCCGGATTGATATCGCATTTTACCAAACAAGGGTTACTTGATATTGCCAGCGCAGTCATTGCGCGGAACAAGGTCGGCCCAGCTCAAGCCGAAATTATTAAAGAGTTGGCCGAAAAAAGAATTTTCAATGAGCTGGCTATGGAGCTTGGCGTCAAAGTGATTCACTGCTCTGAAAGGGATACGCAAATTTCTGATGTTCCAAAACAGGTTGACGAGTTTGTCAATACCTGGAGTGTCGAGGGATTCCGGGAAGAGGGTATGACAACGGCTGAAATGGGTTGGGGAACACATGAAAAAGAGCTTCCACAATTTGCCTATACCCATACTGATGGGCCACAAAACCAGATTTGTCTTGCCAAAATGGGGATTAATACCTGGGTGTGCTCCTGGGTGCCTGATTATGATATACGTGGCATGGTCGTCCGCCATGGCGAGGCTTTTACGATTTCAGACTATCTTACTGTTTCTAAAGAGGGGCAAGCCATCTACCGTCCGACGGTACATTACGCCTATTGTCCGAGTGATGCCGCCATTACCTCTCTGCATGAGCTGCGTGGTTATGATTACAGACTTCAGTCCAATTTCAGAATTATGAATGATGAGATCATCAAGGGTTCTGATATTCTTGGTGCATTACTGATGGGTCATGCCTTTAATTCCTGGTGGACAGGCTCCGACCTGAGCATAGAGCAATCCAGGGCGCTGGTACCTCATCAGAATGCTACCACCATGCAGGTGGCAATATCCGTGGTCGCAGCCTGTATGTGGATGATCGAAAATCCTGACAAGGGTGTTGTTGTGCCAGATAATATCGATCATGAATATATTCTTGGAATTGCAAAACCCTGGCTTGGCAACTTCATATCAAAAGCTTCCGATTGGACACCTCTAAAATACAATCCAAACTTTTTTGCAGGGTTTAATACACCTGATATTGATGAAACAGATCCCTGGCAGTTCAAGAACTTCCTTATTACCGATAATGATTAAAACAGAATACACCTGATGACAGCTCAACATTTAAAACAATTGGCTTTAGAGCATGGCACGCCCCTGTTTGTGGTCGATCATGAAGTATTGCGCGCTAATTACCGCGAGTTTAAACAGCATCTTCCAAGGGTTCAGGCCTATTTTGCCGTTAAAGCCAACTCCTCAAAAGAAATAGTTAAAACCTTCTATGATGCTGGTGCCAGCTTTGATGTTGCATCAATGCCCGAGTTTCTTACTGTTTATGAAAATATTAAAAGCCTGACGCCTGAAGAGCAACAGGATTTTATCTGGGACAAGATCATCTATGCGAATCCGATAAAGCCAATACCTACTCTGAAGGAACTCGACCGTTACAAGCCGCTGGTCACCTTTGATAATGAAGATGAAATAGCGAAAATCGCGACCTATGCACCGAACACGGGTCTTATTTTACGCATCAAAGTCCCTAATACGGGAGCGATGGTAGAACTCTCTTCCAAATTCGGTGCAGATCCTGGCGAAGCTGTTGATCTTATAGACAAAGCATTCAAGAAAGGGCTGGTGGTCGAAGGTTTAAGCTTCCATGTCGGCAGTCAATGCACAAATTTCCAGAATTATGTTCAAGCCCTTAATCTGGCATCCAATATTTTCAAGGAGTCGTGGGAAAGAGGGTATAAGCAGGTAAAAATTCTTGATATTGGCGGCGGTTTTCCCGCTCCTTACGACAACAGCGTAAAACCTTTTGCCGAGCTTGCCGTAATGCTGAATTCCGAATTTGACCGGCTCTTTCCGCCCGACATTGAAATCATAGCCGAACCCGGAAGATTTTTAGTGGCAACTGCCGCCTGGGTCGTGATGGAGATTATAGGTACAGCTTATCGTGACGGCAAACGATGTTATTACGTCAATGACGGGGTTTATCATACCTTTTCAGGCATTATCTTTGATCACTGCGAGTATCCTTTAAAATCATTCAAAGAGGGCAATGAAAAAATGTGTGCGGTTTATGGCCCCACCTGTGATGCTCTCGACACGATCACGATGGCCAATCTTTTACCCGT
The DNA here is from genome assembly GCA_903939765.1 of uncultured Chlorobiaceae bacterium. Lineage (GTDB taxonomy): Bacteria > Bacteroidota > Chlorobiia > Chlorobiales > Chlorobiaceae > Chlorobium. The sequence goes on from CAJAIK010000008.1 coordinate 2,202, forward strand.
AGACCTTGCGATAGGGGATTTGCTTTACAGTGAAAATATTGGTGCCTACAGTCATGCATCATCGACCTTTTTTAATGGGTTTCCGCCTGCAAAGGTTTTGCATATAAATAGATAGTTCAAGAAATAATCAAAAAATCCGTCCCGGCACTGTAGAGCCTGCATGGTCGGCAATTGTCAATTTGGATAGAGAGCGTTTGCAAAAAATAAGAGCTGTACAGCGAATATCGATGTAACGCTCTCTCGTCAGTTTGCGGTAGCGCGTCTGCTCGATATCCTCAACCTTTACACTCCTTCAGCCCCGCCTCTGCGCCGAGGTGTGTAAGTGGTCGACTTTAAACTCTTTTTGGTGGCTCGAACAACAACAAACCAACACGACCGTTCGAGGTATTGTAACAGGCGCCTCGGTTACGGTCGTAAGTGTAAATTGGTTTTGTTTTTTTGCCGACGACTGACAGACTGCTTGAAGTTAGAACCTGATCGTGTAAGTACCATAAGCCGATATGGTGCTGCTGTTACTAAAGGCTTCTTCTCTATACATCGCGCTGAATTCCAGTTGTTGACTGTTATTAATCGATACTGTCGTGCCAATGCTGGCAACAGGTCTTGTCTTGTTGATGTTCGTATTAAATACGATTGGGTTTAGAGCTGAAATGATTGGGCTGGTCGCCGTGTAATTGGCGCTGTTGTAACTTGCATCATGTTCAACACCAGCACTGCCATGTAACGAAACTCTGTCAGTAAGCCTGCCCGCCCAACGAATACCCGCCAAGAGCGTCGTTGTGGTTTGGCTGAGGCTGGCATACGAAAGTGGTGATGTTACCGTGTCACTTGCAGCTTCTGTGTAGCCATCTGCTTTTACATCAGTATAACGAATGCCTGCATACGGCGATGCAATCCAATGGCCCTGCATCTCAACCGCATAACTACCAACCAAAGAGAGTGCCTGGCTGATAAGGTTTGTCGAGCCCGAACCTGCGTCAGAAGTCCCCACCACTGCACGGGTGACGGTCATGTCTGAATTATTGTAACCAGCGGCTACTTTCACTTGCGCCCCTAAACCATCTTGTCTTGCTTGCCATGCACCAAAGGCACCGAATAATGGGCTCTGTTGTCTTAACTGAATCCCTTCAGGTAAAGATGAAGATATGCCCTGGTCAAAATACAAGCCTGCACGCACATGTTCATTTACACGGTAACCGCCAATAACTAAAGCTCCAGTACTATGGTTGCTGTAACGACCACCGACTGAGATACTTAGATTATTTTTATCAAACGATGAGCAGTCATAATCCAGGCCATTATTAATGACTGAAGTTTGCAGGCTGAAGATGTTTTGCAGGGCCTGGGCATTGTTTGCTAATGATTGCTGGGTGTCAACGGTTGAAGCCCGTAGTGTCAAGTATGCATTATTAGCGTCATAACTCAGGTAGTAATCCAATGCGCTGAAGGTGGATAAGTTACCCGAGGCGCTTGAGAATGAGCCGCTTAACCCAGATGAAGTCAGCAGCGTATACGTTTTTTTTGTGTAAATGCCACTGCTGGCATCAATGGTAAAACTTCCGGCAAGGCTCGCTGTGCCAGTGACGGCTAAAATGCTGTTAGCCGCAGGCGTAATTGATGTGGTGAGATTTGCACCACTGTTTTGCACATAATTACCGCTAAGCGTCAATGTACCAATCGAACCTCCAGGAGCGACCGTGCCGTTATTCGTCACTGAACCAACAATACCACCGTGACCAGCTAACGTAGCGCCAGAAGATACGGTCACATCACTAACCAACCCTGCAGTGTTATCAGCTTCCGATGAGCCCACCATCAAGGTGCCACCACTTGAAATCGAAGTGCCACTTGTGAAGGTATTACTCCCGTTCATGCTGGTAGTACCCCCGAGCACATTCAAATTCTGAAAATTGAGAATAGTTCCGCCCGCAAAAGTCTGTGTGCCATGGGTTTGCAGTATGTTGGTACCCGTGCCGCCATCGATGGTACCGATGACCGTGCCGCCGAAGAGCTGGACAATATCGTCACCTTTACCTAAAGCAATGGCTTTTCCGCTACTGCTGCCATCGATGATCCCCCGGTTCATCATGGTAATGTTGGGGTTGGCAGGAACATTATCAGAGCGAACCCATATCGCTGCATTGGCTGCTCCACCACCCTGAATTGTTGCACCACTGTTGTTGTTGATTTGGACCGTGAAGCCACTCACGCTTGCTGGACCTTCCACAGTGATAGCTGAATCGGAGTCACCTCGAATCAAGCCGCCTGCATTATTGGTGACAACAGCATTTCCGTAGATGGCCTCACGTGTTCCCGTGAGAGGGCCTGTCGTAATATCATTTCCCGAGAACGTTATGCCGCGGCCTACCGCATTGGTATTGCCTGAAGCGACAAGCCCTTCAATGGTGCCGGTGTTGATGATGGTGCCGCCGCCAATAGTGATTCCCTCGCTTTTAGCTACACCATCAGCAGAAATGGCAAAGGCGTTGATAGAGCGGATGATGCCAGTATTGGTAATGTAGGCGAGCCCGTCTACGTCAATACCATCGCCGTCATGGCTGCCCGGAATACCACTAATTTCATGTCCATTTCCCGTAATCGTGCCGTTATTGATGATGGTTGCGGTCTGGAGTGCACTGAAACCATCAAGATTGATGCCTGAACCATTGTCACCCTTGATGGTGCCACCGAGATTATTGGTGACGGTTGTGGTGAAAGCGATGTCAGATCCCGGACCGCCAGTGATACCATGGCGAGCACCCTCAATGAGACCGGTGCCGGGAGTTAACGAGGTAGCAAAACTCCAATTATTTGCGTTAGCAACGGTAACGCCCGTATTGTCTTGTACATCCACACCGTCACTGCTTGAGCCGCTTGTTGATGAAGAGATTATTTGCCCGGAATTGTTGACGAGACCATTCACGCCAGGCCGAACCGCGTCGGCTTGGGACGCCTGCATGATCCCTGTGGCAAAGTTGTTGACGGTGTTGGCACCCGTAATCGCATAAAAATCCACCGCCTGACTTCCCCCAGCGGATGCATTTAGTGAAGTCATTGTGCCGTAGTTATTCAGCGTCACCGTGGCTACAGCCTTGGCCATCTGAATAACATCCGCATCGGCCGACTGCATCAGCGCAGTTGAATTGCTGGTGCTGCCGTTATTGATAAGCAAGCCCGTCACGCCGGTGTTATCCCTGATTAGGCGACCGGTACCGGTTTGCTTGATTGTGCCGTCGTTGTTCAGCGTAGCGTTGTTTCCGGTAATGGTTATTGCGATTGTGGAACCGCTAACTGAAAGGGTTCCCGTCGTGCTGACGGTGCCGGTTTGGCCGGCGGCGGACCCCAGGGTCTTTGCTACAGTGTCAGCGCCGTTAACAGTAAAATCGGCAGCCCATGCGCTTGAGGAAGCTAACTGAACCGTAAGGGCGAAGGCAATAATGGTGGTACGTGGGTATGGGTGGTACATATTATTTTTTCTACGATCGTTTGTAAAATTTTATTTATTCAATTGCTGTTACAATTCCGGGTTATGTAACAAAGTGCTGAACAATCATGTTAAGATTCTGTTAAACAAACAGTTCCAGTGCCATTATCACTCTATCAATGTTACTGTTCTGTTAAAAATCATGGATAGGCCGGAAACCCCTGCTGTTTCATCCTGATTTGTAGCGAACGCCCTTCGTCCCTGCCCGAAGAGGTGGGAATCCACTCTTTGGCAGCATCATCCCCCGATTATTCCGCATAAAACTCGGTTTGATTTTTCCCGTAACTGCCGTTATCTCTTTTATTTGATGTGAATAAATGAGATAAATATGAGGCAGTGTGCAAACTCAACCTCCAATGAAACCCGGGCTCATGCTCACCACTGTAAACTTGATGGCAGACCGCTGCAGTCGATGAGCATCACATCTCATCATGGCAAGTATTTTGCTTTACCCGGCACAGGCAAGGTGGTTCGCTATTAGGTCTTGAATGGTAGTGAACAGTTATTCGCCAGCCGCTCTAAATTGGTCTTGCCATCCGAAGAAGAGCTGCGAAAGGAGCTGGATCGGGAACGCACACTGTTATTGGAGCAGGCAGAAGTGTATCAAGCGGATGGGGGCGATAATGAGCAAAGCCGCTCGCAGCTTCCATGAGGAGCTGCTGCAAATGGATGATGGGCTTGTTCAACATGGGTAAGGGTGAAGGGGAGGATGAGTCTGTTATTTTGACCTCACTCTATCTTGAGAAACTGGGTTGTTTTCAGCTTGAGTTACTGCAGAAGAAAATCGAAGCAGCCACAGGCTTAAAATGAAAATGAAGTTGATACAGGCCGCAATAAACCGCAATGAACAGCCTGATTTACAGGCGATAGAGAAGTCCATAGATAAAAAATTCAGGGACTATTATGCTGAAATTGAGGCTCAAGCTGCCGCTTTGGATCAAGCAAAAGAGGTACTTTCACATCTGGTATCAGAAGAAGATACCCTGAAGCCGAAAAGAGTTGTTTCAGGTACTCTGCAAAAGACTTCACCCTGATTTGAATCCAGATCAAACGGAAAATGAAAAAGAGTGGTTTACATTACATAATCTCATCCAGCAATGCCACAATCTCTTCCGGGTGGTGCACCAGAGATTTTGCTCCAAATTCAAGAAGCTCGCTTTCCGGCCGGAATCCCCAGAGGACGCCGAGGGGGTACATGCCGGCTCTTGTAGCGGTCAGCATGTCGATGCCGCTGTCGCCGATATAGAGGATTGAGGAGGGCTCTTCCTTGAGCATCCGGGCGACAAGCAGGGCGCCTTCGGGGTCAGGTTTGTGGGCTATGGCGCTGTGATGGCCCATGACTACATCGAAATCCCACTCTTTCAGGATTTCTTCTGCACAGAGTTGGGTGAAGTGATCGGCTTTGTTTGAAAGGATTGCTTTTTTGATGCCGCGCTCGGTAAGCGTATTAAGCATGTTGCTGATGCCAGGGTAGGGATGCGAGTTTTTGTTCCAGTTGTCGGCATAGTGCGTCATCAGCTCTTTGAGCAGCAAGTCAATGGTCTCCGGAGTTCCGGCCCCGTCGGGGAGTGCTTTTTTGACCAGCTCTCTCATGCCGTGCCCGACAAGAAAGCGGCACTCATCAACGGTATGGATGGGATAGTGATGGAAGGCAAGGACGCTGTTGAGGGTGTTGACAATATCCTGAAGGGTGTTGAGCAAGGTGCCGTCAAGGTCGAAGATAACTGCTTTGCAGGTCATGGTGGAGATTCTCTGGTTCTGGGGAATTCGCGAGCGTGTCAAAGAAAAAATTTATCGTGCAATAAAAAAAGCACCCCATACCGACGGTATAAGGTGCTTCTTTTATAAAAAAAGCCGCTTATTTTTTAGGGATAATCACAGCGGATACGTTCTGTACTACCTGTCCAGCCGTGCATGTTACGCTCTGGAAAGCCTGACCGGCGGTGTTGGTTGCGCTCTGCAACAACTGGCCAGCGGTGCCGGTTGCGTCCTGTAATAACTGACCAGCGGAGCAGGTTACGTTTCCGGCAAGATCAAGAGCTGATTTTGCGATTGGCTCAACAATCGATACAACAGCTTTTGCTCCGGTGCTTACCAAATCAAGCTCCTGCTGTACAAATTTGCCCGCGGTATCGACAAGATTGTTGAGTGCAACTGAAAAATCGTTGATTGCGTCGTTTGCCATGATGGTTATTATTTTAAGATTATAAGGAAAATATATGGGTCAAAATTGATTCTTATACCTTTGTCTTATGATAGCATTAACGCAATCTCCAGATGTTGCCGCAATTTAATAAATTTTAACGAGAGAAGCCAACAAAAAACTGCTTCTGTAACACGTTAACCACTTTCGCATGGATGATGCTGGCTCAGATGAAATTTCACAGTTACACTGTTGCTGCGTATCTTGCCTTTAACTTTAAAAGAAAGAGGATTGAGACTATGATAAAAAAATTTTTGTTGTTAGTTGTTTTGCTTGCTGTTTCCCTCTCTGCTACAGCGGGTGCTGCCGTTGGTACTCTTGTGCTTGACGGCTCTACGACTGTAGGACCCCTTGCAAAGACGTTTGCTGCATATTTTACTAAAAAATACGGGGTGCGTGTTACCGTGAGCGAGTCGGGCAGCGGTAATGGTGCCAAAAGCCTGATTAACGGTTCATGCACCATTGCCACCATGTCACGAGCAATGAAGGCGGCTGAAATTGCAGCGGCTCGCCAAAAAGGGGTCAATCCTGTTGCCTCAGTTGTTGCGCTTGACGGTCTTGCCATGGTTGTTCATCCGGCAAATCCGGTACGCTCGCTGACGAAAGCGCAGATCAGCAGCATCTATCGCGGCTCTATTACCAACTGGAGAGAGGTGGGAGGTCCCAATGCCCGTATTGTTGTTATCCAGCGAGAATCGAACAGCGGGACTGAGGAGTCGTTCAAGGAGCTGGTGATTGGCAAAGGGGTGGCGATTATTGGAAGTGCAGAAACCCAGTCGAGTAATGGTTCGGTAAAAAGCCGGGTGAGCACAACCCTTTCAGCCATAGGTTTTCTCGGCCATGGATTTGTTGATGGCTCGGTAAAAGTTATTGCTGTCAACGGTATTCTTCCTACGGTGACCACGGTAAAAAATGGTACCTATCCAGTATCGAGGCCGCTCTATTTCTATACGAACGGCCAGCCTTCGGGGGTGGTCAAACAGTTTGTTGATCTGCCGAAAAGCCCTGAGGGAAAGAGGATGATCACCGAGCTTGGTTTTATTAACCGCTGAGATTGTTAATTTTTTGCAGACACGAAGAGCACCGTTTTACATGAAAGCCGGTTAACCTGTTAATCCGGCTTTTTTGTTTTTGATGCTTGACACATGGTAAATGTTTCATACTTGTAACAGAAGGGTGGTTGTATTGTGCGGTGAAAGCTCTTAGATTGGGCCCGTAACATTGAAGTCACCGGGAGAGAGAAAAGGGCGCTCGCCCTGGTAATTGTAAAAGAAAACATTCAAGACTATGGCTGGAGAGAGTGGAGGGGAGTGCAACCGCACCAATGTATTTGTGGTGAGCGCCCGTAAACGCACCATGCAGAAGCTGGCAAAAAAAACCGGAGAGAGTTTGCTTTTTGCCGTAGCTTCTTTTGTGGCCGTTATTGTTCTTTTCATCTTCTATTTTGTGGCGCGTGATGCCGTTCCGTTTTTTCAGATCCGGGGATTTTCTGAATTTTTCACCAGCTCAAACTGGTATCCGGCCGATGACCCTGCCCAGTTCGGGGCACTTGCCATCATTTACGGCAGTCTGATGGTGACGCTCGGTTCTGCCCTGATTGCCGTGCCGATGGGTGTGGCTGCCGCAATATGCCTGAGTGATATCCTCCCGTTTTCGATTCGGCAGTATGCCAAACCGGTCATTGAGATGCTTGCTGCAATTCCTTCGGTAGCCTTTGGCTTTTTTGCCCTTGTCGTTCTTGCCCCGCTTTTGCAGAATAACGGCGGCCCCATGCTGATGTGGGCGTGGTGGATACTTGTTTCACCTTTCATGCTGCTTGCTGTTATCGTTCTTTCCGATCTTTTGACTACGAAGATAACGGAGCCGAAACGGCGGGAGCAATTGCATATTTTCTTTCTGATTTTCTTCGGCCTTCTGTCGGTTTTGTTTTTGTTCAAGGTTGGTACCGTTCTCTACGGGATTCAGATACTGACTGGTACCAATGCACTGACAGTCTCCATTATTTTGAGCTTTATGGCCCTGCCAACTATTGTCAGCGTTTCCGAAGATTCCCTTCAGGCGGTCGGGCGCGACATTCGTGAGGGGAGTTATGCCCTTGGAGCTACCAGGGCTGAAACGATCATCAAAACCGTTCTTCCTGCTGGAAGCAGCGGCATTCTTGCGGCAGTCATTCTTGGCATCATGCGCGCACTCGGCGAAACGATGGTGGTCTGGATGGCTTCGGGCAACTCCTCCCAGATTCCCGAGCCATGGTTCAATTATCTCCAGTCAATCAGGACGCTGACGGCAACCATTGCCGGTGATATGGGCGAAGCTGACCAGGTAACCGGATCGGCCCGTTTTCATGTGTTGTTCGCTATGGGACTGCTTCTGCTTGTTATCAGTTTTGTCAGCAACCTGGTCAGCGAGAGGATCGTTGTCCGCCAGCGGAAAATTCTTTCAGGTCAGTAGTTGTTGATGGTTGGAAATTGATTGTTGTGCATCTGTTCATCAAACCCTGTACCTATGAATATCGGAACCAGAAAAATACTTGATCGATCATTTACTGCGGTTGGTATCGGTTCTATTGTCGTCATGGCCGTTGCCCTGATGATTGTTGTTGTGCCGATTATCACGAACGGAATCGGTGCGGTATTTTTTACCGGTACGGTTGAGCACCGCAAAATGCTGTTCAGTGAATTCAAGCGTGGCGACAGCGAAAACCTCTCCAGTGAAGTTGCCTCGTCAGAGCGTTACCGTGCAAAAGTGTACGGTATGCTCACCGGTTTTGAGGCTGAACTGGAAACGATGGCTCCGGAAAAAAAGGCTGAATACAAGACGAAATATTCAGAGGTCAGAACGGCCCTCCAGGCTTTGCTTGGCCCTCTGCCCGGTGATCAGGAACCGATGCTGACACGTTTCAAGTATGGCCAGACCCGGTGGGAGAAAGCGGAAGAAAAGCTGCATGACCTCCTTTATGAATCAAAGTGGGACAACTCCAATCCTGAGGTAATGGCCAAAGAGTACTTTGTGAGCCGCGCCATCGGCTTTGAGGGAACCTCTCTTGTCAAGCTGTTCCCTTATGTCAAGGATAATCTTGATAAGATGCTCCTCCCCGAGTTCACCGTTTACTGGGGATTTATCACGGACAGTTCGGTTGATTCGCACTTTTTTGGAGGGATCTGGCCGGAAATTCAGGGCACCTTTTTTCTTGCCATCGGCGCCATGCTCTTTGCCTTTCCCCTCGGTGTGGTCGCAGCAGTCTATTTTACCGAATATGCCAAGCCGGGTTTTTTGAACAGCATGTTGCGCAGTGCCAACAGCACCCTCGCCGGTGTTCCAAGTATTGTTTTTGGTATGTTTGGTCTTGCTTTTTTTATCAATACTCTCAAGGTTTCTGAATCTAAAAGTGTGATTGCCGGAGCACTGACACTGGCCATCATGATTCTGCCAACCATTATCCGTGCGGCTGAAGAGGCGATTCTTGCCGTACCAAAGACCTACAGGGAGGCGTCACTCAGTCTTGGTTCTACAAAATGGAATACCATCGCAACGGTTATTCTGCCCGCAGCGCTTCCTGGCATTCTGACCGGAGGGGTTATCAGCCTCGGCAGGGCGGCGGGCGAGACGGCTCCGATTATCTTTACGGCCGCGGTCAGTGTTGGGTCAGCGATAGGCTTGGCGGATGTCTTATCCTCTCCTACGCCGGCACTCTCCTGGAACATTTATAACCTTGCCAGTGAACATGAGGCGGCAGCCCAGATTCGTCATGTTCAGTATGGTATGGTGCTCGCTCTTGTCAGTATCGTGTTGATGCTTAACCTGTCGGCAATTGTGCTGAGGGCCCGTATTTCGAAAAAATTAAAAGGCTAAAATAACTTATCAATGCTCATGACAATGGATGCCAGAGAGAGTTCCGGAAGTGCGCCGGCACAGAAGGCAACAAGGGATATGTATCTCCCTCCTGAACGAAGAAAAATAGCCGATGGCGGCGCCGCTCATATTTCGGCCAAGGAATTTTCGGTCTATTATGGCGAGTTTGAGGCGGTAAAGAGGGTGAGTGCCGATATTCTTTCAAAATATGTGACAGCAATCATTGGCCCCAGCGGCTGCGGCAAGAGCACTTTTTTACGCTCCATAAACCGCATGAACGATCTTATACCAAGTTGCCACACAACTGGTGCGCTGCTTTTTGACGGTCAAGACGTTTATGGAAAATTCACTGATGAGGTGCTGCTTCGCAAAAAGGTGGGCATGGTGTTTCAGAAGCCAAATCCCTTTCCAAAGTCCATTTTTGACAACATCGCCTATGGGCCCCGCCTGCATGGTGTGAATGACAAGAAAAAACTGATGGAAATTGTCGAACGCAGCCTGAAAAAAGCGGCGATATGGGATGAAGTGTGTGACCGTCTCGACAAGAATGCCCTCGGTCTCAGCGGCGGCCAGCAGCAGCGTCTCTGTGTTGCCCGTACGCTTGCCGTTGAGCCAGAGGTGCTTCTGCTCGATGAGCCCACTTCAGCTCTTGATCCAAAAGCTACCGCAAAAATCGAGGATCTCATCCAGGAGCTGCGCGGCAGTTATACCATCATGATTGTTACGCATAACATGCAGCAGGCATCCCGGGTATCGGACTCTACCATGTTTTTTTATGAAGGGCTGCTTGTTGAACATGCCTCTACCGCACAGCTCTTTACCAATCCGAAGGATCCTATGACGGAAGATTATATAACCGGAAGATTCAGCTAACGAAACCATTACACGATCATGTCAGAACGTCCGGTCCATGAGCATATCAAAGAACTCTCCCATGTTCTTGTGCAACTTTCCGACAAGGTGGTCGGGAATTTACTTGATGCGCTGCATGCAGTCAAACATCAGGATGAGCAGGGTGCGCGAAAAATCAAGCTTGTTGATGATGAAATAGATGTGGCTGAGGTCGATCTTGAGGCGCGCTGCCTGGCATTTCTTGCCCTTCAGCAGCCGGTAGCAAGAGATCTGCGTACCATTGTTACCATCATCAAGATCAACGATGACCTTGAGCGTATTGGTGACCTGGCGGTGCACATTATTGAGCGTATGCCCGAAATAAGCCCGGAGATGCTTGAATCCTTTGATTTTGAGAGTATGGGCATTCGTGCTGGCGACATGGTTAAAAAGTCCATCAAGGCATTTGTCTCCAAAGACCGCATGCTTGCCGACCAGGTGTGTGCCCTTGATGAAGAGGTCGATGTGATGCATCGCTCAGCCTTCAAAAAAGTGACAGCGCTCATGAAGGGGACTGATTCTGATGTTGACCAGCTTATAGCGGCATTAAGCATATCGCGCTATATTGAGCGCATGGCCGACCATGCCTCACGCATAGCCAATGAGGTTATTTTTCTGGTGACGGGTGAAATTGTGCGCCACAGAGGTGGCTTTTATGAAAAGCTTATTGAGTCGCTCAAAGATTGAGCGCTTGCAAATGTGGGGGCAATGGGGCAGGTCTGGTGGGGTTTTAGTTTTTTTTCTTGCAATTAACCTTGCAGGTCTGCTAAATTAACGTCACTTTGTATTTTTTAAACATAAGCATGGTGTTTGAACCCTATGGCTAACCTGTTAGGCAAATTTTTCGGCGATTCACCGAAAACCGCAGAAACCCCGAAAGCCTTTACCATCCAGATTGATCCTGCGAAGTTCGCTCTTTCGATTAAACCGCAGGGGACGGTTCATGTGCAGCTTGAATCACTCAAGCAGAAGCTCACAAAACTCTCTTCGAACGTTGAGAACAATCTGATGCTGAGTATCCGTGCATCAACAAAGGGTAATGTTGAGCTTGCGGCTTCGGCCTTCAAGTTTGATGAAGCCTATATCCGCAAAGGGAAGTTCGAGGTTGAATATCTTACCCTGGCCTACGCAGCCTTCCAGAATCTCGGTGAATCCGATCTTAAGGCGGTCAACCATGCGAGGATGATCCTCAGGGAGCTTGAAAAACTGGCTCAGCTTGCACTCAATATTGCCGATAAAACCGGTTATGTGCAGTTTGCCAATGTGCAGGAGCTGCACAAGGATGAGTATGGCCTGAAACCGATGGGTGATATTACGGCTGAAATGATCAAGAAAGCGGTTGAGGCCTACGTCAGCAGCAACTCAAAACATGCCAGTGAGACGCTGGTGATGATGAAGGAGATCAAGGATCTTTACGATACGGCGGTTGCCAAAATCAAGGCATCGGTGAACGACCAGAATATCACCAATCTTACCGGTATTCTTTCGATTGTTGAGCATGTCAAGTCGTCAGCGGATATCTCCTGTTCCATTGCGAGCCATTTTTGCTGAGCCGCTCCTCTTTTTTATGATAAAAAAAGCGTGCTTCGGTTCGCTTTTTTTTATTATGGTGCATGTTGCCCTGATTATCTGATGACTGTTTATCAATGAAAAACCAACAAACGATAGTTGAAAAGCTGAACAAGCATAAAGTTTTTGCTGTAGCCCTTCTTGCCCTGCTTCTGGGACTCTTCTGGTTTTTCCAGCATCGTGAACCGAAAAAAGTTGCGACAGAGAGACCGAGCGGACGTATTCCCGTTTCGGTTGCCCTGCTTTCAAACGCTGCTGTCCGTGACAGCTTCAGTACCATCGGTACCATTGAGGCATTCAGGGAGGCTGATATCTTTTCTGAATCCGCCGGTCTTGTTCGCAGGGTTTCGGCTGAACCGGGAACCCCGAAAAAGGCAGGAGAAGCGCTCTTTTTGCTTGATGACGAACTTGCTTCGGCCCGGAAGAGAAGGGCGGAGGCATTGTACAGGAAGGCGAAACGGGATGCTGAGCGCTACAAAATCCTTTACAGCGAAGGAGCTGTGGCACTTTCAGCCAGTGAAACGGCGCAGTTGCAGCTTGATGAGGCTGAAGCCGAGTTCATTACAGCCAAACGCAAATACGGCGACACCAGGGTGAAAGCTCCTTTTTCAGGGATGGTAACTGCCCGCTTTGTTGAGCAGGGGGAGCTGGTTCAGGAGGGAAAGAAGGTTGCACAGATGGTTGACCTCTCGAAGGTGAAAGTGATCATCTTTGTGCCCGAGCAGCAGATTGTCAAGTTTGTGCCGGGAACTCTCCTGACTGTTACCAGCGATAGTTATCCGTCAGAGGCTTTCAGCGGCAAGGTAAGCTCGGTGAGTGACAAGGCGGGGCGTGATCACACCTTCAGGGTTGAAGTGGTGCTGCAGAACTCCGGCCACAGTGTCTTTCGATCAGGCATGTTTGCGAGGGTACTCATGAAGGATGAGAGCGGGCGGCAGGCGCTGCTTGTTCCTCGTGTTGCGCTTGTGTCAGGGATCAGAAAACCTGAACTTTTTGTTGTTCGGAACGGCAAGGCTTATTTGAAGCCGTTTGTTGCCGGTATGGAGCTGCAGAAACAGATTGAGGTTCTTGGAGGGCTTTCAGCGGGCGAGAGTGTGGTGATCAGCGGGCAGAACGAGCTGCATGATGGCTCTGATGTGGTTGTCATCGATCAGCAAAAGAGCCTCGCCCAGCCATGACACTGACAGAGCTCTCCATAAAACGACCGACACTCATTGTTGTCCTCTTTACCGTTCTCGGTATTCTCGGCCTGTTCAGCTATCGGCAGTTGCAGTATGAGCTTTTGCCGAAGATGACTCCGCCCGTTGTGACGGTCTCCATCCGTTATCCCGGTGCTTCGCCTGCTGAAGTTGAGACATCGCTGACCAAACCGGTTGAAGAGGCGGTTTCGGCCATTGAAAAAATTGCATCCATCACCTCGACTTCGACCGAAGGGATGTCGGTTGTCGCCATCGAGTTTTCCAACTCCGCCAATATTGAAAAGGCGCTTCAGGATGCACAACGCAAGATCAATGAGGTGCGCGACCGCTTTCCCACTGAAGCAAAGGCTCCGGTTATCACCCGCTTTGCGCTTGATGAGGCTCCCGTCCTGCGTATCGGGGCGACCTCATCGCTCCCTGATACCGATTTTTACCAGATGCTCAAGGATGACATCAAGCCCCAGCTTGCGAGTATTGCCGGTGTGGGCCAGGTCTATCTGCTTGGAGGGCGCGAGCGTGAAATCAAGGTCAATATAGATCTCGAACGGCTGCAAAGCTACGGCATGACGGTGCCCGATCTGCTCAAAGAGGTCGGCAAGGCAAATATTGATTTTCCAGCCGGGAAAATTGATGATCGCGACAAAGAGTTTGTGGTGAGGCTGGCCGGAAAGTTTACCAGCCTTGAAGAGCTGAAATCGCTTGTGCTGCGAGCCTCTTCTGCCGGCACAGTCATGCTTCGCGATGTTGCCGAGGTTGAGGATGGCTTCAAAGAGATCACAACCCTCACAAGGGTCAATGGCCGGAGTGCCGTTGGCATTATGGTCATGAAACAGAGTGATGCCAACACGGTTGACGTCAGCCGCCTTACCAGGGCAACCCTTTCGCGGCTTACAGCACTCTACCACGACCGGAACCTCTCGTTCGATATTGCCCAGGACTCCTCGACCTTTACGCTTGAGGCGGTCACTGCTGTGCAGCAGGATCTTATGCTTGCCGTGCTGCTTGTCGCCCTCGTCATGATGCTTTTTCTGCACAGCCTGCGTAACTCCCTCATTGTGCTGGTTTCCATACCGACTTCGCTGGTAACCACCTTCATTGGCATGTATCTCTTCGGATTCTCCCTGAATTTGATGACGCTGCTCTCCCTTTCGCTGGTGGTGGGCGTCCTGGTGGATGACTCCATTGTAGTGCTTGAAAATATTTACCGCCATCTTGAGCGCGGCGAAGAGCCCCGCGAGGCAGCGCTTCTTGGCAGAAACGAGATTGGTTTTACCGCACTCTCCATTACGCTGGTCGATGTGGTTGTTTTTCTTCCGCTCTCTCTGGTCAGCGGTATTGTCGGTAATATCCTGCGCGAGTTTTCTGTTGTCATGGTTATCTCTACCCTTGTCAGCCTTTTTGTCTCATTCACCTTGACGCCGCTGCTTGCATCACGCTTTTCAAAAGTTGAAAATTTTTCGGGCAAGAACATTTTTGAGCGTTTTGCCATCGCCTTTGAGAACAACTTTCAGCGCATGAGGGATCGTTATCTTGATCTCCTCCAGTGGTCTCTCCGCAACCCATACAAAGTCTTTTTCAGTGCGATACTCCTGCTCTTTGCCTCTTTCAGCCTGCTTGCATTCGGTCTTATCGGTGGAGAGTTTATCTCTGTCTCTGACCGAGGGGAGTTTGCCGTCAAACTGGAGCTCGAACCAGGAACGCCTCTTGCTGAGACCAACCGTCTGACAAGGAGTGTGGAGCGCCGTCTGACTGGAATGGCTGAGGTGAAAAAGGTGATGGTCAATGTCGGGTCTTCGAGCGAGGGATTTTTGAACCAGAGCGCAGACAATATTTCCGAGATCAATGTCAAGCTATCAGGAAAAGAGGAACGGACTCGATCGACCGATGCCATCATGCAGGCAATCCGCCGCAATTTGCAGGATATTGCCGGGCTCAAGGCAACCATCAACCCGATCGGTATTTTTGGCACAGCCAATGAGACGCCGGTTGCCGTCATTTTAAGCGGTCCATCGAGAAATGAGGTGACGCTTGCAGCGCGGGCGTTGCGTGACAGCGTTAAAACCATTGCAGGCACCGCCGATGTTCTGCTCACCTCACAGGTTGGAAGTCCGGAGATGCGCATCGTCGTCGATCGTGAAAAAATGGCTTCGTTCGGCATCACGATTGCCGATGTCGGAGCTGCGCTCCGTACCGCTTATGCCGGAGATGAAGCGGGCAAGTACCGGGACGGGAGTGATGAATACGATATCAGGGTCATGCTCGATAAATACTACCGTCAGGATACCTCCACGCTGGCTGAAATCACCTTCCGTACGCCGCAGGGCGATATGGTACGCCTCGGCCAGTTTGTTACCTTTGAGCAGGATCGGGGATATACGCAGTTACAGCGCAAGGATCGCAACAATGCTGTCTGGGTCAAGGCTCAGGTTGTCGGCCGTCCTGTCGGCAGCATTGGCAAGGAGATTGAGCGGATTCTGGCAAACATGAAAAAAAAGGGGCTCATGGCGGCAACCGTATCGGTAGCCTACGACTCGGATTTGAAACGGCAGGGTGAATCGAACTCAACACTTCTGCTCTCCTTTCTTGTTGCCATTATCTTTGTCTATCTTATCATGGTGGCATTGTATGATTCATGGCTCTGGCCGATGGTGGTGATGTTTTCCATTCCTCTGGCCATTATAGGGGCGCTTTTCGCCCTTGCTCTTACCGGCAAATCGCTCAGCATCTTTACGATTCTCGGTATCATCATGCTTGTGGGGCTTGTTGGAAAAAATGCAATACTTTTGGTGGATTTTATCAATAAATTCCGTCTTGAGGGTATGGAGCTTCTGGTCTCGATTCGTGAAGCCGCAAAAGAGCGGTTGCGCCCCATTCTCATGACCACTCTGACGCTGATTTTTGGACTTCTGCCGATTGCGCTTTCGGGAAGTTCGGGCTCAGAATGGAAATCCGGTCTTGCTGTTGCACTTGTTGGCGGTCTTGCCAGTTCGATGTTTCTGACGCTTCTGGTCATTCCAGTGGTCTACGTCTGGTTCGACAGTAAGCCCAAAAAGTTTATTGGCGGGGTTGAAAAAATAATCAGGAAGTTCACCACACGAAACAGACCGCAGTGAGTGTTGATGCGGTAATCTCATTCAATGAAAAATGGTAAGGCAATGCGTGTTTTTTCAAGCCAGACTCCAGTTTTGCTGATTTGCCGTGCGGCCCTTGCCTTTTCATGGATTTATCAGGGAGCAGTCCCGAAAATTGCCTGCCAGAGCAGCGGTGAAACCGAGCTGCTTGGTCACATTATCCCTCTCTACCAGTGGGTCTGCGAAGCGGTTTTCTGGATCGGAGTTGCCGAAATACTCTTCGGCCTTTTGTTGCTTGTTGCTTTTCGCGCGTGGGTATTCTGGCTGAATATTGTCGCGTTGAACGGTCTCCTCCTCTTTGTAGCCATCTTTGAGCCCGCGATGTTTGCTTTGCCGTTCAATCCGTTGACCCTGAACTTTTCGCTGATCGCGCTCTCTGTGGTCGCTTTGCTGGAACTGAAGAAATTAAAAAACCACACCTGAATGAAGCTGAATCGTTTTGATGGAGAGTTGAGTACTATTGCCCGGCTTTTTCTCTCCGTTTCAGTCACCGTTATTGCCCTTGCATCCCTCCTTGGTGCGGCAGGCGCAGTGACCGCCAATCCATTTCTTCTGAAGCTCCACCCCTATCTCTTTTTTATTGGTTTCGGCAACCTTGCCATCCTTATTCTCAACCGTTACCTGACCGCAGCAATCTATCCTGAACTGAAGATCAATCCACTCCGGCAAGTGCAGTATATTTATGCCGTGCTGCTCTCTCTCGTCATGATTACCGTTGCTGTTGCAATGGAGTGGCCACTCTTGAAGGCTCTGACCGGGTTGATGCTCATGATTCTTGTTGTCGGGCCGATCAGGGAAATTTTTACAACACTCTCGATTCCAAAAATCTGGAAGGAGGTTTCGGTACGCTACTACATTTTTGATGTACTCTTTTTGCTCAATGCAAATCTCGGACTCTTTACGCTCGGCCTCAAGGAGGCTTTTCCTGATCAGCGGCTCATTCCCTTCTTTGTGACTCAGTCATCCTATTTCCTTGGCTCCTCTTTTCCGCTCAGTATCAGTGTGATGGGCTTTCTCTATACCTACGCATGGAGCCGATCATCAAAGCGGGAGCTGGTCAAACGCCTCTTCAGTCTCTGGTTTTATGTTTTTGTTGGCGGAGTGCTGCTTTTTCTGATTGTTATTCTTGCAGAGAACTATTTGGGGATGATGCTGATCAGCCATTTTCTGCTCTTTGGCGTGATGACCCTGCTTGGCAGTTTTGGCGTCTATCTGTACAACTTTTTCCATAAAAATTTCCCCCATCCGGCACTTGCTTTTCTCTTGAGTGGTCTTGCGCTCCTTTTTGCTACAAGTGCCTACGGTATCATGAATATCTACTTTCTCAAGGGGATTCATTTCGGTACCATCCCCCCGCTGCATCCCGACAGGATGTGGATTTATCACTCCCATACCCATGCGGCGCTTCTCGGCTGGATAACATGCTCTTTTATTGGTATGCTCTACATTGTCATACCATCAATTATCCGTTCAAACTCTCTTGAAACACTCAGAAGCGAGAGGGCACTCTCAGCGCTGCTTGCCGGGAGTGTGATGAACAACGCCTTCACACAACTCACCGTGCTTCTGCTCTCGGCAACGGCAATCCTGATGGCTTTTTTTCTTGAAAATAATACCCTGCTCGGCGTTGCAGGTGCGGTGTACGGATGTGCGGTCTACTATCTATCGGTCAATCTTCGGCTTGAAATGAAATAATATCCTGACGGAGTATACCATTATGGGCATTCTGAATCGACCTTATGTGACCGTTACCATACCAATGTACAACAATGCCCGTTTTATTGGTGAAACAATAGAGTCGGTGCTTTCACAGAGCTTTACTGATTTTGAACTCCTTATTTATGACGACCATTCGACCGATGGCTCTTATGATATTGCGGCCTCATTCAGCGATTCGCGCATAAAGCTCTTCAGAAATCCTGAAAACCTCGGACCGGAGGCGAACTGGAACAGGGCGATCAGCAAGGTCAGAGGAAAGTATGTCAAGCTTGTCTGTGGTGACGATATTCTTTATCCTGAATGTCTTGAAAAGCAGGTGGCGGTTTTTGACGATCCGCTCATTACCGGAGTAAGCCTGGTGAGCAGTCAGAGGACGATTATTGATCCAGCAGGCAAGACCCTTATCAAAAAGGTGAATTTTGTGGACGGGGGTCGCATGGAGTCAGCCGAGGTGGTCAGAAAAATGGTACGTATGGGTACCAACATTATCGGCGAGCCGGTATGCGGACTTTATCCGGCGGAGCTGATTGCCAAAATCAGCGGCTACAGTGCCGTTGTGCCCTATACCATTGATCTTGACTTCTGGATACAGATGCTCAAGCATGGCGATCTCTTTGTTATCGACGAATCACTCTGTGCTTTCCGCATCTCCGATCTCTCCTGGTCATCAAGGATCGGGGAGCTGCGATATGAGCAGTTCATCGAGTTTATGGAGCAGGCAGCATCCGATGAAAGCCATGGAGTTACTGATCTTGATCTCTTTATCGGTAAAATCAATTGCGCCGTACAGTCGATGACCAGCCTGATGGGATTTAAACTTTTTGCATCTTCAACTGCAAGAAACAGAGAGGGAGCGCTGGCCGAAGAGAGCTGGATGCCGAACGGGAATCGGGAATCCCTTTTTACAGCGAGAAAAATTTTTCACAACAACGAATTAATCAAGTAGGCAGGTTATGCAACTCACAGCAAAGCTCGTAGTAATTCTTCCTGAACAGACTGTTGCGGGAAAAAATGGAACATGGACAAAACAGGATATTATTCTTGAAACGGACGGGCAGTATCCGAAGAAGGTCTGCATCTCCCTGTGGGGCGATAAATATGACAAAAACCTCCTCAAGGTTGGCTCGAAGCTCACGATCTCGTTTGATATTGAGAGCAGGGAGTTTAACGGAAAGTGGTATACCAATCTCAAGGGATGGAAAGTTGAGGGTAGTAATGAGGGGGGAGCCTCTTACTCTGATGATGCAGGCTCCTATGCTCCACCAGTTTTTGAGCGTGAAGGTGCAACCACGGTTTCCAATGACGATTGTCCGTTTTGAGCTTCAGGCTGCAAGTTTTCAGGAATTTCACTCTTCGGAGGAGACCTATCCATGTATCTCTTTTTTGATACCGAAACAACAGGGTTGCCGCGTAACTGGCGCGCACCGGTGACCGATGTCAACAACTGGCCAAGGATGGTTCAGTTGGCCTATTTATACTGCGACACTGAGGGCAACCAACTCTCTTCCGGTGATTATCTCATCAAGCCGGAAGGCTTTGTGATTCCCCCAGGCGCCGCTCAGATTCACGGCATCTCAACCGAGAGAGCCACTCTTGAAGGAGCTGTGCTCGAAACAGTGCTGCAATTGTTCCATGAGCTTGTTGCTGATGCAGAGGTGCTTGTGGCCCACAATATCAGCTTTGATGAAAAGATTGTGGGCAGTGAATTGATCAGGGCCGCAATGCCAAATATTCTTCCGTCGAAAAGAAAGATCTGTACCATGGAGAGTTCGACAAATTTTTGTGCCATCAAAGGGCCCTATGGCAACAAATGGCCCAAACTCCCGGAACTCTATTTTACCTTATTCGGTACTGTTTTTGACGAAGCGCATAATGCGGCTATTGATATGCAGGCAACGGCAAAATGTTTTTGGGAGCTGAAGAGAAGGGGAGTCATTCTGTAACCGATAACCATCAACGGCCATGCGTCTTTTTGAGAAAACAGCACTTGTCACCGGAGCAGCGGGCGGGATCGGCAGGGCCGTCGCGCTCTGTTTTGCCAAAGAGGGAGCTATCGTGATTGCCAGCGACATCAATGCTGCGGGATGCGCTGAAACCCTTGCGCTTCTTGAGCTGAGCGGGGGGAGTGGCATTTCGGTGCCAGCCGATGTCACAAAGGAAGAGGAAATTCAGGCACTCTACGGCACTATCGGGGAGCGCTACGGGAGGCTCGATATTGTGGTGAACGTTGCCGGTGGAGATTATGAACCGGCCGCCGACGTTGAGGATATTGATTATGTGAAAATGAGCGCCAATCTTGATCTGAACCTCAAATCTTGCATCATCTCCTGCCGTGAGGCGGCACGGTTGATGAAGCCGCAGGGTTTCGGTAAAATCGTCAATATGAGCTCGCTGGTCTATCGTGGGAGTCCCAACCAGTTTTCCTATTCGGCGGCAAAAGGGGGCATTTACGCCTTTACCCGTTCACTTGCCCTTTCGCTCGGTCGCTACGCTATTACCGCCAATGCCCTGGCGCCAGCACTGGTCGAGGTTCCGGCCTTTGTTGCGGCACTGGGCCCTGAGCGGTGGGAGAGGCTTCGACATGAGTGCGCACAACGCTATCCGCTTGGCCGGGTTGCAACGCCGGACGATGTTGCCCGTTGCGCCCTTTTTCTTGCCTCAGATGACGCCGCCTTTATTACCGGCCAGATATTGGAAATTTCCGGGGGAGCGAGGCTTTGAGCTCCCTCCGGATTTGCGCGCTCCAGTAAGGTTTGGTTGTTAATCGTGATAAAGCGGGATGGAATTCCGTCATCACGGTTCATTTCATCTCATCGGAATTAAGGATATTGTAAACTGCTGTGGAGAGCGATTTTGTGCTGAAGGGTTTCTGGATAAAGTTGACACCACTGTCAATGACGCTGTTGTTGGCAATAACGTCGGCCGTGAAGCCTGACATAAAGAGCGTTTTAAGCTTTGGCCGGTATACTCGAAGCTTTTTGGATAGCTCGTATCCGTTCATCTCCGGCATGATCACATCCGTTAACAGCAGCTCAATCGTTCCGTTATAATTTTTAACGGTCATGAGCGCTTCCGTGGGTGTGGCTGCTGCAAGCACATGATAGCCGCTACGCTCAAGCAGGAGTTTACAGAGGTTCAGAATAGGTTGCTCATCTTCCACAAGCAGAATGGTCTGATGTCCTTTAGGCGTCAATTGCTCAGGCTGGGCTTTCTGATCAACGTTCGACAGAGATCTGAAGAGGGGCAGATGAATCGTGATGGTTGTTCCCTTGCCTGGTTCACTCTGGCATTCGATTGTGCCGTTATTCTGTTTTACAATACCGTAGACCATGGACAATCCAAGCCCTGTCCCTTTGCCCAGCTCTTTTGTGGTAAAAAACGGCTCGAAAATATGCTCAAGATCGTTTGGATCAATACCACATCCATTATCATGAACGGAAAGCGTCACATACTCTACGAAGCGATCCTCAGCGCCGGAGACTTCGCTGGCGATTATGGGAGCAGAGAGGCTTCCGCTTTCGATAGTGATTGTACCGTTACCGGTTATGGCATCACGAGCGTTGACACAGAGGTTGACAAGAATCTGGTCTATCTGCGACGGATCGATGTTTATCCAGGAGTTATTGCAGTCAGGAATCCATACCAGCGAGATATGTTCACCGATGAGGCGCCGCAGCATGGGAAGCAACTCTCCGACGGCGATGTTCAATTCAAGAACTTTTGGAATGACAATCTGCTTTCGGGCAAAGGCGAGGAGTTGCCGGGTCAGATTGGCCGAACGGGTCGCTGCCTGGTGGATGGCCTCAAGATCACCATAAACTGACTCGGAAGGGTCAAAGAGTTCAAGGGCCATTTCGGAGTGGGCGAGAATAAGCGTCAGCATATTGTTGAAGTCATGGGCTATCCCCCCGGCCAGCCTTCCTACCATCTCCATTTTCTGCGACTGCTGAAGCTGAATTTCAAGTTTTGATCTCTCCACCTCAGTCCGCTTGCGATCCGTGACATCAATAAATGATCCGGCAATAAAATCAGTCTCTCCATTTGCATTAAAGACGATTTTTGCTGTGTTACTGAGCGTAGCAACGGTACCATCCATGAGTAAAAAATCTGCCTCAAAACTGTTGACATGACCATGCTTAAAAAGAAGATCCCGGAATCGCTGACCTTCTTCAGGGTGAACGTAGGATTTTCGCGTATCCTGGGCAAACCATGCCTCCCGCTCTGATTTCTTGCACCTGGCAAGATCGAGGCAACGTTGGTTTGCTGCGATTACTTTTCCGTCCATGGTCGACTGGTAGAGTCCAATCGGAACACTCTCAAACAATTCTCGATAATTTTGCTCACTTGCCTGCAGAGCTTGCTCGCTTTGAATCCGTTCCAGTTCTCCGGATGCACGAATTGAAACCATTTTCAGCATTGTTTCTGCAAACTTGCGATTTACAAGCGGGCGTTGACTAATAACGGCAATCAGACCGATTGGTTGCCCGGAATGGTTCCACAGTGTTACACCAACATAACTTTCTGCTCGCAGATCCCGGAGAACCTGATCGCGGGGAAAAAGTTGACACACACGTGCCGGAAAACAACAGACATCCTTGCCAATAACTTCACCACAGGGAGTGTCTTCCAGGTTGTACACAACATTATCTTCAAAATGGCCATCGCTCCAGACTGCCAGCGTTCTGGCCGTCAATCCATCAACATCAAGACTGTCGATGCAGACAAAGTTCATATTGAGGCATTCGGCGATATGTCGGGCAAGTGCATTAAAAAAAGGCTCTTTTTGTGCAAGATAGGTTGATGAAGAGAGAAACACCTGTATATCCTCAATTTTTTTCCTCTCAGAGATGTCAATACCTATACCGATCAGAAACGGATTGCCCTCCATAATTATTCGGCGGCCTGTCATCAGGTACCACCGAAATTCGGGTCCGCCATGAACAAGTACTCTTCCTTCCACATTTTCTTCAAGTCCATACTCAAGCACATTCCTGATTTTTTCCTGGACGAGCGCCCGATCTTCCGGATGAATGGTGGAGATGGCCAGAACTTCCCGCATCTCATTTTCCGGTTTTCCGACAATCTTATCCCGCTGGTAGTTATTCCACCCGGTATAGTAACCGTCTGTGCCTACGATATAAAAAGAGCCAGGAATACTGTCGATAATGGTTTTGCTGAAAGCCTGCTCGTTTTGCCCGATCTTTTGGGCCATTTTCAGTTTGGTAACCTCAATAAAAATTCCAATGTATCGGTTAACCTCACCGTCATCTTCTTTGAACGGCGTGCCTTTCATCATAACCCAACGTTTTTGGCCCGTCATATCCTTGACACGCCACTCAACGGTAAACTCCTCCCCATGTTCTACAGCATTCAGGACTATTTGTTCTACACGTTCTCTCTCTTCATCAGCGATTGATTGTTTCCATACCTCGTATGTTGCCTCGCAGGAGAAGGGTTCCAAACCAAGCAGACGCCAGAGTTCATTCGACCACATTGCGCGGTTGCTCTGTAAATCCCACTCCCAACTTCCGGAATGGGTTGCATCGATAATGAGGCACTGGCGTTCATTCGTGACAAGAAGGGACTGCTCAATCTTTTTTTGTTTGCTGATATCCGACAGAATGGTTCTGCATGTATGTTCGTTATCATTGATGACCGCTTCAATGCGCACGGTTTTCTGGCTGAGTGTGCCGTTGTCCGTCACGGAAAGTATTACCTCGCAATAGTTTGGCTCTTTTCGGCTGAACACTCTCTCCAGCAGTGCAGCGAACGTCAGGCGGTCTTCATGAACAATAAAGCTATTCAACCGTTTACCGCTCAAGCGCGAGCGTGTGCTATCAAGAATCGTTGCAGCAGTGAGGTTCAGCTCGATTATCCTGCTGTCCGGTTCAAGCGTCAGGTATCCCAATGGGGCGAAGTCATAAAGATCGGTGTACCGTTTCAGACTTTTTTCCAGTTCTTCTTTGGACTCGATCAGTTCTTGCTGATGAATTTCGAGTTCGATCTGGTGAACCGCCAGTTCATGGATCAATTGGAGCATTTCCTCGGGTGAAGAGGAAATACTGATGGTTTTTAGTTGACTTTTTTTCAGGCTCTGTTCAGCACGGGAGCGCAATTCAGAAAAATCATCAGTCGGGGTGATGTTTTGCGTCATGAGCGTTTATTCAGGAATCAGGGGCGTTTATTTCAAAAAATGTCGAGAATTGACCTGTTTTTTCATCTCCTTCCTGTGAACGGTTTGTGGTCGTGACGTTAATCTATCGTGTCTTCTGATCCTGATGATGGGCAATGCCGATAACAAAACCGTTAACAGGCTTGCCGAGCGTAAGGCAAACAATGCAGACAATATACCCATCCGACTGCTGAAGCAGAATACCAACGGGCATGGTGTCAATCAAAAATCGGAAATTTTTCTCAATCTCTCGCAGACTTTCCTCCAGTTTTTTTGCGAAAGTGATATCATTAAAGGTAATTACCAGTCCGTTAATGCGGTTTTCATGTGTACGGTAAGGCATGATTTTGACCGTAAACCAACGATTGTTACTTGCAGAAACCTGTTTTTCACTGAAAACAAGAGTATGAAGAACCTTGCGGGCCTCGTCAATCAGTGCAGGATATTGGCTGTCATTTAAAAATTGGCACCTCAATAATTGATAAAGCCTGAGAGTCAGGGTGAGCTGTGATTGTAGCTTGTAGAGTGTTGTGATTTTGGTTTACTATCGTTCTGTCGCTCTCATTTTTTGTTGAATGTTCAACTTTGAGTCCGGTTTGTTACTTTACCGTACATAACATATTGTTTCTACAATCAACAGGCTTGATAATGGTGAACCCTTCGACGATTATTCCGCGTGAGATTCCTTTTAATTATACATCTGCCGGAGATCGACAGGCGATATCGTTCCTGCTTGGCCCGGATATTGTGCAGATGCTTGATGAACTGCGCGATCTGAGGGTTACCGGAAGGTCTGCGCGGTTGCTTATGGGTATTATCGGTGAAATTCTTATTCATCGCCGTAATCCCTATCTTTTTCAGGAGCTGGTGAACTCTTCGGCTCGCCGTCGCCGCCTTTTTGAGCGGGCCTTTGCCGAGCTTGATACTATTGCCGATATGGCGAATGGTGAGGCAAGGGTATCCTCCATTGTGGGAGCTGTGCGTGAGCAGCTTGAGCGCTTTCGCTCGGCAGTTGAGAAGACGCCTGAACTCAGGCGCCGCATGAAGCGCGAACTTGGTGCTGTCGCGGGGGTGAAAAATGTTCATTTTGATCCATTTTCTCTTGCGGCTCATGCAACTGACGCTACGGACTGGAGGTTGCATCTCCCTGTCGCAGTGGTGACGCCTGACCAGGAGTCGAAGGTAGCGCCGCTGATTACGGCTATCGCGGCACTCGGGCTTAACATTATTCCGCGTGGTGCAGGGACAGGGCTGACCGGCGGGGCGGTACCGTTGCGATCGAAATGTGTGATTATCAATACGGAAAAACTTAACCGTGTCCGGGGTATTTCGGTGCGTGATTTTCAACTGGAAAATGGGCAGATATCGCAGGCTTCGGTCATTGAGCTTGAAGCGGGCGTTATTACTGAACGTGCGATGGA
This sequence comes from uncultured Chlorobiaceae bacterium, assembly GCA_903939765.1. GTDB lineage: Bacteria > Bacteroidota > Chlorobiia > Chlorobiales > Chlorobiaceae > Chlorobium. The sequence continues at coordinate 27,843 of CAJAIK010000008.1, forward strand.
GGAGGCTGATGAACACGGTCTTGTCTTTGCCACTGATCCAACCAGTGAGTGGGCTTGTACAGTCGGGGGAAATATTTCCGAAAATGCGGGGGGAAAGATGGCTGTCCGCTGGGGCACCTGTATCGACAACCTGCTTGAGTGGCGTATGGCGATGCCTTCGGGTGAAAATTGGACGGTCAAGCGCGCTGATCACCAGTTGCGCAAAATCATGCATGAGGACAGGGTTCTTTTTGAGGTGTGGAATGAGTCGGGCAAGAGAATCGATCGCATTGAATTGTCTGGCACCGATATCCGCAAAAAAGGGCTCTGGAAGGATATTACCAACAAGGCGCTCGGTGGAGTACCGGGTCTTCAGAAGGAGGGGACTGACGGGGTGATTACTTCAGCTCTTTTTGTCCTCTATCCGAAGTATCCTGAAAAAAGAACGCTTTGCCTTGAATTTTTCGGGCCTGACATGGATGAGGCCAGCCGGGTGATTCTTGAGCTTTCGAAAATTTTTCCGCTTCATTCCGAAAATCGTGAGGCACTGCTTGCGCTGGAGCATTTTGATGATGAGTATATCCGCGCGATTGACTACAAGGTGAAAGCGCCCCGTGCCCAGACGCCGAAGGCGGTGCTGCTGATTGATATCGCAGGCAACAGTGCCGCGGAGGTGATGAATGGTGTGGAGCGTGTGGAGAGACTGCTTGAGCCCCATCCCAACACACTGATGTTTCTGGCCAGAGATAATGCGGAGGCGATCCGCTTCTGGGCTGATCGTAAAAAGCTTGGAGCTATTGCACGGCGGACCAATGCGTTCAAGCTGAACGAGGATATTGTCATTCCGCTTGAGGCACTGGCCGAGTTCTCCCGTTTTATCGACACACTCAATATTGAGGAGGAGCGGTTCGCCCAGCGTCGATTTGTGGAGCGTGCACGCGACCTCATCGCGACGTCAACGGTAAGCGGGGATGGCGGGCAGTTTGCCTCAAAGATACCTGCTGGGGTTGAGCTTTGCCGCATGTTCAGCTCGAAAATTGATGCTGAGCCGGAAGAGTCGCTCCGTTCACTTGCTGTTGTGCAGGAGCTCCGCAGTGAGCTTGGAGAGCTGGTTCAGGGTTATCCTGATATGGAGGCCGCCCTTGATGGCGCCTATAACTATGTGCGCGACCGCCGTATCGTGCTGGCGACTCACATGCATGCGGGTGACGGTAATGTTCATGTCAATGTACCTGTACTTTCCAACGACAGGCCAATGCTTGAGCGGACGGACAAGGTGATTGACCATGTCATGGAGAGGGTGGTCTCGCTTGGCGGGGTCGTGTCGGGCGAGCACGGTATCGGTGTCACCAAGCTGAAATATCTCGATCCGGCCATTGTTGAAGAGCTTTCGAGGTACCGTCGCCGGGTTGATCCGAAAGGGATCATGAACCCAGGCAAGCTTGACGATTATGAGGTTCTTGATTATATCTTTACCCCATCATTCAATCGGCTTGAGCTTGAGGCGCATATTCTCCGTCGAGCCCAGATTGAGGAGCTGTCAAAAAAGGTAGATTACTGTATCCGGTGCGGCAAGTGCAAGATGGACTGCTGTGTCTATTATCCGTCGCGGGGAATGTTCTATCATCCACGCAACAAGAATCTTGCGATAGGCTCGCTGATTGAGGCGCTGCTTTTTGACGCGCAGCGTGAGCGTACGACCGACTTTGCCCTGCTGAAGTGGCTTGAAGAGGTGGCCGATCACTGTACCATCTGTCACAAATGTCTTAAACCCTGTCCGGTCGATATTGACAGTGGGGAGGTATCGGTGCTGGAGCGTGAAATACTTTCGGAGTGGGGTTTCAAGCACTCTTCACCGGTTACGGAGTTGACCCTGCATTATCTTGAAAGCCGTTCACCCGCCTTTAATGCGCTTTTCCGCCGTGCTGTCCTGCGCATCGGCGGAGCCGTTCAGCGGGCAGGCAGCAAGCTCTCTTTATCTATCCAGCCGGAACATGATGCTCCGGCACTCTATCCTCTCAGTCTGCTCCGCTCTGCGGTGCCTCCGGTACCTGAGGGTACACTGCGTGATTTTCTGCCGGAGTGTGGAGCTGATCAGGTGCTTGTTTTTGAGCCTGCCGGAGAGGTGGTCAGTAACGTTTTTTATTTCCCCGGATGTGGTTCCGAGCGCCTGAACTCCGCCATCTCAATGGCGGCACTCCATCTGCTCCTTGAGCTTGGTGCGAGGGTTGTGCTTCCGCCTCCCTTTCTCTGCTGTGGCTTTCCGGCGCATGTCAATGCCAAGAGTGACCATTATTCGAGCATTGTGTTGCGCAATACCGTGATCTTCAGCCAAATCAGGGAGATGTTCTCCTATCTGGATTTTGATGCCTGTGTCGTGACGTGCGGCACCTGCATGGAGGGGCTTGATGCGATTGAAACCGGCAGGGTATTTGGCGGAAAGATTGTCGATATCGCGGCTTATGGCCTTGGTAAAGGGCTGAAGCTTGAAGGGGAGGAAGATTATCTTTACCACGCACCTTGTCACGATTCGCTCTCCGGGCATGCGCGTGAAACCCTGCGCAATCTGGGCGGGTTTGGCCGAGTGACCGCTGTACCGCACTGCTGTTCCGAGGCTGGTACGCTGGCCCTGTCGCGCCCTGATATTACCGATTCCATGCTTCACCGCAAAAGGGAGGCCATTGTGGAGCTTATGCATGGACGAAAAAAGGCGGTTGTGTTGACCAACTGCCCCTCGTGCGTGCAGGGGCTGGGAAGAAATCTTGATCTTGGCCTGGAGCCACAGCATCTTGTTGTGGCTCTGGCTGAAAAACGGTCGGGCCCGGGCTGGATGGAGCTTCTGCGTAAACAGGTATCACGGGGAACAGCAGTCAGCTTTTAGCCGCCTAATCGTCATCTTCGCCGTCACCTCCCCGTTCGCCTTCCCGGCTTCCATTGCGATGGCATTTTATGCAGTTCTGGTAGTTATAAATACCCTCTTCACGATGCACCGCCGCCATATTTGATGGCGTGTGCTCGTGGCAGCCGTAGCAGGTATACTGCTGGTAATTGCCCGGAGTGGTGTGGCAGGTTTTGCAGCTTGCCTGATGATCACGGTCGAGCCTGAAATAGCGGTCATGGTTGAATGTCGCGGGTTTCCATTTTGTCGTGTTGTGGCACTTCGAGCAAGCCGCCGTCACCTCTCTATGGAGGTTGTCACTGGGCTGGTCAGCCTTGTGGCAACTGATGCACTCTTTTCCTGAAGCGACAAACTTTTTGTGATCGAATGTCGCGGGTTTCCATTTTGTCGTGTTGTGGCATTTCGAGCAGGCCGCCGTCACCTCTCTATGAAGGTTGTCACTGGGCTGGTCAGCCTTGTGGCAACTGATGCACTCTTTTCCTGAAGCGGCAAACTTTTTGTGATCGACGGTTGCCGGTTCCCATCGGTTTGTGCTATGGCAGTCGGCGCAGGATGCCGTTGCATCCTTGTGCAGCCGATTATTGGGCTGGTCAGCCTTGTGGCAAGTGATGCAGCTCTTTTGGATCGATGCGGCAAGCCGTTTGTGATCAAATGTTGCTGGCTCCCATGCACGGATAGTATGGCACTCGCTGCAATTTCCTGTTGCATAGCGATGCAGATTGTCTGCCGGTTTTTGATTTTTATGACAGGCAGCACAGTTTTTCTGGAGCGATATCGTCAGCGACGCATGCCTGAAGGTTTTGATTGCTTTTGATGCTTCAGCTCCCTTGTGGTCAGTATGGCACTCTATACAGGAGCCCGCTGAGAGCCCTTTGTGAAAAAGGACCTTCGATGAATCTTTTGGAAGGGAGATTCCGGCGACATTTTTGACTCCGATGAATCCCTCTTTGTGACAGTTGACGCACTGTACTGATGTTACTCCTTTGAATGGAGTGTGGCAACTCAGGCACTCTCTTTTCAGTGCATGATGGCCCTTCATGAGGGTGCCGGGGTCGAGCAGCACATCGGGAAATCGTATGGCAAGTGCTGCAAGAATGATGAGAGAAACAATAAAGGTATAAAGTGGTTTCATCAGGCTATTATTACCAGTTCCAGAAGAAAAGTATAGAGAAAATATGTGTCAGGGTTAATGCGATTAAAAGGGATACCATGGGCATGTGCACCATTCTCCATTGTTCAAGCGTCTTGATGGTCAGGCTGTCCCAGTAGTGTTGCTGCTCAATCTCCGCATCCACGGCGTCATTGATTCCCAGTTGTTTCATACTTATTTTCACCTCTTCCTTGACCTTTTTGAGCAGATATTGCCCAACATGGCCACTGGCGGTTACAACCATCATCAGAAAGGTCGCCGCCCATGGTAAAATTGCATTGAAATGGATTCCTGAATGAACCATGATCATCAGGGTTCCTATCCAACCGGTATTACAGTGGAGTTTGAGAAAAAATTTGAGCGCACCGTTGTTGAAAACCTTTTTTTTTCGGGCAGAATAGCCAAAGGAGAGTGCAAAAAAAAGAGTTCCGGCAATGCCAAGATATCGCCCGATCCACACAAGATGAGCAACATGCAGGATGTAGTCAAGTGAAATTGCGGCAATAATCAGTAGCAGATAAGAGATGGTCAGCGGTAATGTTCGTTGTACAAGGACAGATTTCCACATGGTTCAACACGGTTAAAGTATATCATGATTTACAATCGGAAAAAGATACCTTTTGCCGGTTAAAAGAGTCTGAAAAGAGCCTTAAAAATTGATTAAAATTAACTGATAAAAGAGGCACAACAATTTTCAGTATGACGAGATATGGCAAGTTCAATAGATTGTTTTTTCCTCATCGAGAGCTTCTGCTTATCTGATCTCCGGCGTGAGCTTAAAATAATTTATCTCTTCTTCTCTTGTTTTTGTAAGTTCTTTCGATGAGTCGCTTCGATAATTGGAAAATATCACAGGGGGTGGTTATGGATGAACAAAAATCTCATGAAGAGCAGAAGGTTGTCGTTACGTGTCAGGTTACTGATATCCGTATGCCCTTTTGGTCTATGGTTGTGTTTATGGTGAAGTGGGTATTTGCGAGTATTCCCGCCATGATTATTTTTTCTGTGGTGGCCGGGCTTGTGATGGCGGTTATGAGTCTCCTGTGTGGTTCTTTATGGGGATTTCATGGTATGTATCACGAGTTCAGATTGCCATTCTGAATCTTGAATATCTATCCTGTTTCGTTTAAATAAAATATAAACTCATGGGGCTGACCTTAAGTGACCGCCATGCCTGCGTGCTTCAGTCGGAAATTCGCAATATGTCGATTGAGTGCAATCGGGTCGGTGGTATCAATCTTGCACAGGGGGTTTGCGATACTCCTGTGCCCGAATCTGTTCTGCAAGGTGCGGTTAAGGCGATCGTGCAGGGGATAAACAGCTACACCCATTATGCCGGTTTGCCCCGGCTGCGCGAGGCGCTTGCCCTCAAGCAGAAGAGGTTTTCGGCTGTAACGTTTGACCCCGAGAGTGAGATCATTGTCAGTGCCGGAGCAACGGGCGCCTTGTATTGCGCGTTTCAGGCCCTGCTCAATGCGGGCGACGAGGTGATTGTGTTTGAGCCCTTCTACGGGTATCACATCACTTCACTGCAAGCTGTGGAGGCTGTACCGGTATATTTCCCGCTGAATCCACCGGAGTGGTCGTTCAGCGCTCATGAGCTGGAGCGTCTTGTTACTTCCCGCACCCGTGGCATTATTGTTAATACTCCGGCCAATCCCTCCGGAAAGGTATTCTCGTCTGACGAACTCGAAATTATTGCCGGTTTTGCTGAGCGCTACGACCTCTTTGTCTTTACTGATGAAATCTATGAGCATTTTGTGTATGGCGATAATGTCCATCGCTCTTTTTCCTCCCTGCCGGGGATGAGGGAGCGCACCATTACCATATCAGGGTCTTCAAAAACATTCAGTGTCACGGGGTGGCGGATAGGTTATCTTTTTTGCGATGCCCGGTGGGCACAGGCGATTGGTTATTTTAATGATCTGGTCTATGTGTGCGCGCCAGCCCCTCTGCAGGCCGGTGTCGCCAGGGGATTGCAGGAGCTTGGTGACGATTACTACCAAAACCTTGCTGTTGCATATCAGGCAAAGCGCGACCGGTTCTGTGATGCGCTTTTTCATGCCGGACTGCATCCCTATATCCCTGATGGAGCCTATTATGTACTCGCCGATGTTTCCCGTATTCCTGGTATTTCAGGCAAGGAGAGGGCGATGCACATTCTACAAAAAACAGGTGTAGCCTGCGTTCCTGGTGGTGCTTTTTATCACGACAAGAGGGGCGAAAAGATGGTTCGTTTTTGTTTTGCCAAGGAGGATGCGGTGCTTGACGAAGCCATTCGTCGTTTTCAGCTTCTTGCCTGAATTTTTTAAACTTAAACCGGGGAGGAACAGGTATGGTCAGAAAAGGGTTGATCAGGGCTGCTGGATTTGTTGTACTATTGTTTTCTCTGGCTGGCTGCCTGGAGATCAGTACGATAGTCAGCGTTAAACCGGATGGAACAGGAACTGTTTCTGAGCGGATGTTGATGAGCAAGAGCTCTTTCAGCGAGATGGTCCTTACTGATGGAAAGAAAAAAGGGCAGTCTGGCCAGCTTCCTGATAACGAAGCATTTGAAAAGAAGTCGCAGGGGATGGGTGAAGGCGTGCGTTTTGTTTCGGTTCGTCCGGTTGTAACGAAAACGCAGTCAGGATATGAGGCGCTCTATTCTTTCAGGGATATTAATCTGTTGCAGGTTAATAGTGCTCCTGATACCGGTGTTTCAGCCGATTCAACTTCCGGTGAGGAATCCCCGAAAAAGAAAAAGCAGTATGTCCGTTTCTCCCTGAAAGAGGGTTCTCCATCGTGGCTTGTCATTATGATGGATCAGGATAAGGAGGCGTCATTATCTCGTTCTCCTGCTGCAGCAAAGCCTCAGCAAAATCCTGAGCAACTGAAAATGGCAACCAGTATCATGAAACAGTTTCTCAAGGGAATGAGAGTGTTTATGGCCGTTGATGTCAATGGATCGATACTCAGTACCAATGCGACGTATCGAAAAGAAAAAAGAATTACGCTTATGGATGTGGATTTTGACAAGCTGTTAGCCAATCCTAAACAGTTTGCATCATTTGCAGCTCTTGGCTCCGATCCTTCTTCTCAGGAGATGCAGAAAATCATGAAAAAAATTCCGGGAATCAAACTGGAGACGCAAAAAGAGGTTGATGTCAGCTTTCAGTAGTAATTGCAGAAGGCTTTTTGTAACAGGATATAAAAAAAGCTGAAACCGAAAGCTATAAGCCGAATTCTGTTCCTTAACCGGATACCCGGTTAAGGCTGCAGCCATTTATCTGATGCGGCTTACCCGAGAACTCTCCTTTCGGAATTGAACGGGCCGCTCTTTTCCCCGGGGGGAAAAGTCCTCTTATTTAGCCTTGCTTCGGGGAGGTTTGCCAAGCACATTCCATTACTGCAATGTCTGGTGGTCTCTTACACCCCCGTTTCACCCTTACTCCGGCCATCCGAAGCGGTCTGTTTTCTGTTGCACTCTCTGTGACAAGCGGCTTGCACCCTTATCCCCGGACTTGAGCCTTGCGACTCTCGACCGGCACCCTGCCCTGTGAAGTTCGGACTTTCCTCCGTGTAACCTTGCGGTTGGACGGCGACTGCACACTTGCGGTTTCAGTTTTACAAAGAACGATCATGAAAAAACGGTCATATTTTTGAACGCATCTCAGTTTTAATCTTCAGCTTCTTCAAATAGTCGTTCGTGAACAACGATGCGTCCGCACGACTCGCAAAGATAGAATCCACCCTGAACAATCAGTGTATGACGATTGGTCGGTACCCTCGTATTGCAACCGGAACAGGCGTTGCGGTTCAGCTTTACGACAGCATTATTCAAGGTGCCGCTTCTGAGGTGATCATATTTGTCGAGCAGCCTTTTTGCTTCAGTAGCAATAAGCAACCGCTGCGCCGTCACCTTTTTTTTCAGCGAACTGACATCTTCGGCAGTTTCGATAACAATGCTGTCAAGTTCCTCTTTTTTCTGGTCAGTCTGTTTTTTCAGATCCTGAAGTTGCTGATGCAGGACATCATCAGGCATCATCTCTTCGGTAATTTCGTCATAGCGATTCTCGGCAATGAGCAGCCGCCCTTTTTTCTGGATATCCTGTGATCGCTGTATGGCGTGGACAATATCCTGAAGCTGGATTTCTGCCTGCGCTATCTCTTTCTCTTCGTATTCGATCTGCTTTGAGAGTGCGTCATACTCCTTGTTGTTGCGGGCGAGTGTCTGCTTCTCCTTAAAGTTCAGGATTTTGTTTTTACACTCATTGATCGTTTCGTGGAGATGTGAGCGTGCTTTCAGGTGCTCGTCAGCTATCTTCTTTCGTGATTCGATCTGGCGGTTGGTAAATACCAGATCTTCGTCAAGGGCATCAATTTCCTCTGGCAACCCTTTTTGAAGGCTGATGATGTTTTCTATCTGGTTGTCGAGGTGCTGAAGCCTGACGAGCAGGTTTATTTTTGTATGATCCACTACTCCTGATATTTTTGGATTATTTAAAGCAATAAAAAATGCACCCTCTCAAGAAAAGGTGCATACTCGTGCGTTGTATGTGAAAAACCTGGTCTGAGATGAATCGACTGATGATATGTTGTTGAGCGTATTCACTTCTATATCGTCTGGGAAGATTGTTTGTGCCCGAAAGGAGACTCGAACTCCTACACCTTGCGGCGCGCGTCCCTGAAACGCGTGCGTCTACCAATTCCGCCATTCGGGCA
>CAJAIK010000009.1 GCA_903939765.1 uncultured Chlorobiaceae bacterium
CATGCCTGCGCGAAGCGGAATGGCGTATGTTGGAAAGGGCTTTCCCCCGAGACTTGCAAATGCCGTCCTTGAGTTGGCAAAGGTGTTGATCCTCATGCCGAACCAGGCAACAATGTAGCTTCCAAGAATACCGATCAGACTGGCAACAAGGATTGATGCGACCTTTATGGTCTCCATCTGGCGGAGCCAGCCGAAGTAGGCGACAATGATGGCGCCGATAAGAACCCAAAGCACAAGAATGAATTTACCCTGCGTCACAAGGTAAGTTTTACAGGTCTCATAGATCAGTTCGCTGATCTCGCGCATGGCACTGTGAACAGGAAGTTTCCGGATACCGATGTACTGTATCACACCAAAGATCATACCGAAGAGGCAGATTGCAAGACCCCACATCAGAAGAGTGTCTCCAGGAATTCCACCCTGGACAATACCATCAAGAAATGACTGTGAGTGTAAATCAGGCAAGAGTAAATCAGCCTCGCTTGCATAGGCATTTGGTGCCTGCAACAAGAGTCCGAGAGCTCCCAGAGCCGATACAGCTCTGGCTGGCCATGTTACGTTGAACGGTTTTTTCATTGTTCTTTTTTTTTCACTGTTTTTTTAAATCAAGAAAAAAAATACATACAAAGAGGACCATGACGAAGAAAAGCGCCTGTACAAGAACAAGCGCCTATAATTTGCAACTTTTTTCACGAATCTCAATGCCTTTTAAAGAACTTCCCGGCTGTATCATACTATTTTATGAGAAGCTCTCTCGTTTTTTAAAAAGTGAAATGAACTGTTGTTATCGAATTTTGCCGCTCCTCTCCGTATATTCTTCCATTCAATTTTGCACTCTTTGACCTCAATACCGGATTCACCCTCCGGATTTACTCTCTGTACCATGAAACTTATAGTGGGTCTCGGGAATCCAGAATCCCAGTACGCGGGCACACGGCACAACATCGGCTTTTGTGCTGTTGAAAAACTGGCTGACTCTTTCGGGGCTAAATTCGGCAAAGGAAAGGGAAAATATCTGGCTACCAAAATCACTCACCGGCGGGAGCAGATCATCATCATCAAACCGATGACCTATATGAACCTCTCGGGTCATGCGGTCGTTGCTGCAATGAATTTTTACAAAATTGTGCGGGATGATATTCTGGTGATTTGCGATGACCTCAACCTCCCTTCAGGCTCCATACGCCTTCGGGCAAAAGGATCAGCCGGCGGGCAGAACGGCCTGAAACACATCATCGAATCGCTCGGAAGCGAGGAGTTCGCCCGCCTGCGGATAGGAATCCGGGTGGATGAACAGCCTTTAAGCTCTTTTTCGTCGTTTGTGCTTGGAAAATTCAGTGCGAATGAGGGTGCAGTGATGGAAAAAATTCTGCCGGTCTGCCGGGATGCCGCTCTTGATTTCGCAATCAACGGCATTGAACATGCTATGAACCACTACAACAAGCCTGTTCTTTAACAGGCTGCAAGGTGAACTGCCTGTTTTTCAGTCGGATTGAGAGCCGACATTTTCTTCAAAAAGAGAATTGCCCGGGCATTGAATTCCTTTGGCTGATCGACATTACAAACATGACCGGAATTTCCGATCACCTCAAGCGACGAATTGGTGTGTTTTGTAATGATATAGCGAACAGCGGGAAGAAACATGTGGTCTTCCTCGCCCATCAGGTAGAGCGTCGGGATGGCCGTATCCTTCTCTTCAAAATATTTCAGCAGAGGCGTGATTTCATAGGTAAGGGTGTACCAGCGCATGAACTCTTTCTGGGCAACCTTTTTGGCTTCATTGACAAAGAGAAGCCTTGAGCGTTTGTGCCGCTCACTCGGCATGATAATCCATGCAAAAAAGCTGTAAAGCCACATGTAGGGTACAACCCGTTTGAACATGTTTCCAACGGCAACAAGAACCTTGGCGCGAATGTTCAGCCTTATGATGGCGCCACCCATAATCATGGAACTCACCCTTTCAGGGGCAATTTCGCTGAGGTTGCGAATAATTATCGTCCCGAGGGAAATGCCTATGAAGTGCGCTTTCTGGATCTTCAATGAGTCAAGGACATCAAGAATATCGCGGGTCACATCCTCAAAATCGTAATAATGCTTATCCTTGGGGCCAACAACGCCTTTTGACTTGCCATGTCCCCTCAAATCGACAAGCAGGACATTGAAGTGGCGGATAAACTCTTTTATCTGCAAAAACCATATTGAAGAACTGCCGCCAGCTCCGTGAACAAAAACAACCCAGGGAGCATCTGGGTCACCCAACTCGTATGTCTTGTAATGAAGCATCGAAGAACGCGGTTATAAACATTTAACCTTTAAGTAAACAAAACAAATGCAAAAAACAAAAAGTTACATACTTCTTCGAAAAACATGCACC
>CAJAIK010000010.1 GCA_903939765.1 uncultured Chlorobiaceae bacterium
AGAGTCGACAGATTTACAGTCTGTTGCGTTTAACCACTTCGCTACCTACCCATAACATTCAGAGCTGGTGATGGGACTCGAACCCGCAACCTGCTGATTACAAATCAGCTGCTCTACCAATTGAGCTACACCAGCAGCTCACTCAAAAAACAGGGCTGGTAATATAATGACTGATTTCGGATATACAAAGAAAAAAGAATTAATTTGTCAACGATCTTTCACCGCCGCAATAAAACCCGCAAGCCATATCACGATTTTCCTCGAAACCACTCTTTGTGAAAATACAAGTACCCTGTCAATCAGTGTCGGAAAAACCCGTAACCTTTTATATTTCAGACCTTTGATTGCCGCTTCGACGACCACGCCGGTTTCATGAATCGGCAGGCGAAGGTTTGCCCTGTTATGGCCGGCACGCTCAAAAAAGCCGGTATTGATAAAACCGGGACAGAGCGCAACAACCTTTATTCCCTTTCCTTTCAGTTCTGCATAAAGGGCTTCGCTGAGCGTCAGGATAAATGCCTTTGTTGCTGAATAGAGCCCAAGACCGGGAACGCCCTGAAGAGCACCAAGAGAGGCCACATTGATAATGCTCCCTCCTCTCCTTGCGATCATATCCGGCAAAAAGAGGCGGGTAAGTCGCGCCATTGCCAGCATATTGACCATCATGATCTCCTCAAGCTTTTCAAGCGGTATGTCATCGAAATCACCTGCACGGGAGAGTCCCGCACAATTGACAAGCATGTCAACATCTGCCGACTGACTCCGGCAGAATTCATAAATCCGGGCAGGACTTTCAGCATCACCCAGATCCTCGACGCACACATACACCTCAACACCCCTGCGACGGCGAAACTCTTCTGCAAGAGCCCGTAACCGGTCACCTGAACGGGCAACAAGCACAAGGTTATGGCCTCTGCGGGCAAATTCACGGGCAAAGGCCTCACCGATTCCCATGGAAGCACCAGTTATCAGGGTAAACAACATGGTGCATCAATCCATTTACCCCGCTCTTTGATAAGATTGATAAGCCGGTCTACCGCGTCCTCTTCCGAAATATTTTCCTCAACGCACTCCCGGCCAACGTAGAGACTGATGCGGTTTTTTCCGGCGCCAACATACCCAAAATCAGCATCGGCCATCTCACCGGGCCCATTAACGATGCAGCCCATAATGCCAATCTTCAGCCCTTTCAGATGAACTGTTCTCAGCTTGATGGCGGCGGTGGCCTTCTCCAGCTCAAAATAGGTTCTGCCGCAACCGGGACAGGAGATAAATTCGGTTTTCGACATCCTGACCCTTGCACCCTGGAGAATATTGAATGCCAGACGAAGCTCATCATCAAGGGGAAGGTTGGTATCAAAAGCGAGCATGTCGCCGATGCCGTCGCAGAAAAGTGTTCCGGCCTGCACTGAAGCGTCGATCAACGTTTCCTGATGGTCAGAAGCCTCTTTGCTGAACCGGACAACAAGAGGGTAATCAAGAGAGTTGGTATTGAAAAGCTGGACAAGCCTGCGATAAACAAAAACCGGCTCTCTTGATATGACCGAAAAAAAGAGTCGCTCGGCGCCCCGGTTGCGACTCTTTTTTGCAAAATGGGCAAGCACCTCTGCCGGAACACTGTTTCCTGCCCCGTCATGGACAAAGCATAACTCAACAACTGCATGGCGCTCACCTTCAAGGATGTGCAAAAACTCCTCTCCAAGCCGCTCACCCTCAACAATGTCAAATCTTACTTTTGAGGCCCTGCCGAGCAATTGAACAAAGAGTGCCACATCTGAGGTAGAAGCAACAAGAAATCGAGCGGCATCACCAAGTTTACCAAAAAGGGCGTCAAACGCATCAAGGTCTTCGGTACTGTTTACGCGCACAGAAACAAACTCAGAGCGGATGGAGTCCTGGGGCTTTTCTGGAGCCAGCCTCTGCTGCACCTCCTCAAAGAGAGCCTCAAGCGCGGAAAGTTGGCCGTGCACTTCGCTCTCCACTCTCGGCAGATTGTCACCACCAATTACCATACCTGCAAGAGCAATCTGGCTGGAGTTTCGACGCTGATAGGAGAACGGGTTGAAGGGCGGCGCTTCCTGCGTTGAAAGTGCCGGGGACTGTGGCTGCCTGTTGCGGCTTTCAATAACATGCTTCAGCGGAAGAGAGCCTTTATCACCTTTGACCAGATGAAAGTCGTTATACTTTTTGACAAGCGCAAAACCGACAGGAACCTCATTGACAGGGTCCTCAGTCAGGGAGACCCTGATGGTATCACCAAGACCATCCTCAAGGAGCGCTCCGATACCCATCGCCGATTTAACACGCCCCTCATCGCCATCCCCAGCCTCGGTTACTCCGAGATGCAGCGGATAGGGATAACGAAGCTCCGCATCAGCCCTCTCGGCAAGCAGCCGATATGCCTGAATCATCACCCGAACATTAGATGATTTCATTGAAAACAGAGTATCGTAATAGCCCATCTCCTCACTCATTCTGGCAAACTCAAGAGCGGCTTCAACCATGCCTTCCGTCGAATTTCCGTAGCGACTGACAATTCTGTCAGACAAAGAGCCGTGGTTGGTGCCAATTCTCATGGAGACCCCGAATTGGCGTGCTTTCTCAACCAAAGGAGCAAATTCAAGCCGAACATGCTCCAACTCCTTCAGATACTCCTCTTCTGAATACTCATTGGTTGAAAACTTCTGACTGGTAGCATAATTGCCTGGATTGATGCGGATGTTGTCAACAAATTCAACCGCCTTGAGTGCTGCTCGGGCAGAAAAATGGATATCAGCAACAAGCGGAGTATCAATTCGATCCCGACGAAGCTGCTCTCTGATATTGCGGAGATTTTCAGCATCCCTCTCAGTAGGGACAGTAAGCCGGATGATTTCACAACCGGCATCATAAAGTCGTCTGCACTGCAAAACGGTTGCAGCGGTATCCATCGTATGGGTATTGGTCATAGACTCCACCCTTATCGGCTGGTATCCACCCAATGAAATGTTTCCAAAAGCTACTTCACGAGTAAATCGACGACGGTACTGGTACATAGAACTCATTGAGCTGTTACAGGAATAATTATTTCTCTCTGATAATGAAAAGCGTTTCTCCCGGCTTTCGGAAATTGTACCTCTCTCTTGCCGCCTTTTCCAGACTATCCGGTTCAAGGGCGTACCTGATGCGCTGTTCGTTATCGATAATCCTCTTCTGCTCTATTTTCTGCCGTTCAAGAAGCATGTCGTGCTCAGATTCCATGCGGATCCGTTTCACGATACCGTAATCATCAAAAAGCATTGAGAAAACAAACATGGCAAATGCAATCCTGAAAAAAAATTGTTTCGGATTGGAATGAATATACTCCCAGATTTTCTTGCCAATCTTTTTCACGCATCAAAACGCTTTTATTTTCCGAATGCTGCAGATATCACAAAAGAGGAGAAAAAATACAAAGGGAACCCTTGTTGGTAAAGGGTTCCCTGCCAAGTTCGTTATACTCTGAAAGCCTTTCTTCCAGGGTAGCGGGCCTGATTGCCAAGCTCCTCTTCAATACGAAGCAATTCGTTATACTTCGCCATACGGTCAGAACGCGACAGACTGCCAGTCTTGATCTGACCGGCATTTGTTGCCACAGCAATCTGGGCTATCGTGCTGTCCTCGGTTTCACCGCTGCGGTGACTGATGACCGATGTGTAACCATTTATTTTTGCAAGATCTATCGCCTGAAGGGTTTCTGTCAAAGTGCCAATCTGGTTAACCTTGACAAGAATTGAGTTGGCCACACCCCGCTCAATGCCCTCTGCGAGCCTTTTGCTGTTTGTAACAAAAAGGTCATCGCCTACAAGCTGCACCCTTGAACCGATCTTATCCGTCAACAGCTTCCAGCCTTCCCAGTCATCTTCAGCCATACCATCCTCAATGGAAATAATCGGATAGTCACTGGCCCACTTTTCCCAATATTCAGCCATTTCAAGAGAGGTCAGTTCCCGTTTCGAGGATTTCTTGAAGACATAGCGCTTCTTTGCAACATCGTAGAACTCAGAACTCGCCGGATCAAGAGCAATCATCACCTGTGCATCACCAAGACCACCCTTGTCGGTTGGTGAGCCAATCTTGTAGCCTGCTTTGCCAACGGCTTCAATCACCAGCTCAATAGCCTCTTCATTTGAACCCAGATTCGGAGCAAAACCGCCCTCATCACCGACAGAGGTACTCAACCCCTTGCTTTTCAGAAGAGCTTTGAGTGCATGAAAAATTTCGGCACCACAGCGAAGGGCATCGGAGAATGAGTCAAATCCAGCAGGCATAATCATGAATTCCTGAAAATCAACGGTATTATCAGCATGGGCACCGCCATTGAGGACATTCATCATCGGCACGGGAAGCGTGTTGGCCATCGTGCCGCCGATATAGCGGTAAAGCGGAAGTCCGGAATATTCAGCACCGGCTTTGGCACAAGCCATGGAGACACCAAGAAGAGCGTTCGCTCCAAGCTTCGATTTGTTCGGTGTTCCATCCAGAGCAAGCAACGCCTGGTCGATCTCCTCCTGTTCGGTGACAAGCATCCCCGTCAGGGCATCATTAATGACTGTATTGACATGCTCTACAGCCTTTAGTACTCCTTTGCCGAGATAGACTGACGGATCACCATCCCTGAGCTCCACAGCTTCATGAACACCGGTTGAAGCTCCACTCGGTACAGCGGCACGACCGAATGAACTTTCAGTGTAGACATCGACTTCAACCGTCGGATTTCCTCTTGAATCAAGAATCTGACGACCGAGAATTTTACTGATAACAGGCATAACAGAATATATTTGTGTTTGTTACGTGCTTTATCTACGCAAAGCAGCAAAAAAGAAGCGAACTCAACCCGTCCCATAAAATATATCTTTTTTGGTTTTTCGCAGAATTTAGTAGTCGAAAAATTTGCATTCACTGCACAAAGGCATAACCATGTCGCGTTTGATGCAGTAAACGCGCTTCTATCCTTGGAAAACAGAAGCAGCACCACCGAGAAGCGTGATCGATAACCTGTCGATCATGCTTCTGGGCAGCAGAGCAAAGGGGCATGAACGAGGGAGGCGGAAGGAATTTCTAACCGCCCCCCTATTCACGATCGACTATCTCTTCATTGCAGAATCAGAGAACAGGTTTCAATCGAACAATTCGAACAGGTTTCAAAGCGTAAATTTAACACCAGCCTCTAAACCTTGTGAATCTGCCCCGCTTCTGAACAGACCGGCATAGTTCAGGAAGAAATACCCTTCTTTTGCCAAACGCAGTGTTGCGCTGGCTTTTGTCTGAAAGAATGTTCTGGATACGCTTGGAGAGACAATCGTAAATGCTGTATCAGCAAGGGATGCTTCAACCTGTGGATTTGCAAGATCCTGACTGTCTATACCGCCACCAAGGCTCAGGGAAAACGTTACTGGAGCAAGCATGGGGTTTCGGGATTTGGAACCAATCGACACACCAGCCATCAGACGGCTTCCATTCATGTTGTAATCACCCAAACTCAATGCGGCAGGCGTATTCTGCCCTTCATTTACTGCGCTGCGATCTTCATGCACCCAGACTGCGGAGGCATAGGGCTCTATGCTGACACAGTTTTTGGTCATGGGAACACGAACGGTAACTCCTGCCATACTGCTCAATCCGGTATCATTCGTGGTTAACGGGCTTCTTGTCAGGCCAATCGGGTCGGGACGGGATGTCTCCCAGGTTGTTGGTCCAACAGAGGCTATTGCCTCAATCACCGCTTTTCCGGCATCATACTGGCCATAGATAAATCCCAGTTGTTCCGTAACGGAACCTCTGGCTTCGTAGGACGCTTTTACATCGATATTGGCATAGGAGTACCCTGCACCAAGCCGGAAGTTTTTTCCTGCCAGCATGTCAAAGCCGAATGCATACTGATTGCGATCAGCCGTAAATGTTGACGCGAAACTGTCTCCATCCCATTTCTCCCAGTTTCTGCTTGCGGCAAGCCAGAACCCGTCTCCGGCTGGCTTACAAGGACCGTGTTGCGGAGTCTTTTCAAGCAGGTCAGACACTACGCCCTGCACCCATAAAACTGAAAGGGGTATCTCTGCCGCCATTGCAGCATGAACTTCTCCAGCGAGTGCCGTTGCCAGGCCAGGAAGTTGCGCAGCACGGGCTCCTGCGACACTATACAGCAATTCCTGCTGCGTGATTGTGGCATTCTCTGCTGCATCCGATGCAATCAATTGATCGAGAACGTTCCCCACAGTCTGCGCATTTTCATTTCCTCCGTGAGCGGAGAGATAACTGTGCCATGAAAGCGGAATCAGGCGAAGATCAATGTTGTGGTTGCCGAAAATATCATAAAAAGGGTAGAGACGGGTAGCAACAGGCAGTCCTGAAACAGGAGGCGTTACAACAGCAAATCTTCCGGTTATTCCACCTTCTGCCGAGACGATGCTGAACGTATCACCAAGTGATGGAACAAAGGCATTATCAGCCGGTAACGAGATTCCCCTGAGCAGAGGTGAAAGGGTCACATTCGAGCCAAGCATAAACTGATGACCAACGCCAGTGATCAACAGACGGTCATAATTGCCCGCACCGTTTCCGGTACCGAGCCCGTCGATATCCGTCTGCATCGTACTGCCACTCAACATGGTGACGGTTCCTGCAACGTTCAGCGTACCGGGTGAATTTCCAGGTGACAGCGTACCTGATACACCGACACTATTATTGATTGTGCCTGTCCCCTGAAGCGTCCCCCCAAGGTTAACAATAACGGGACCACTTACAGAGCCGTTAACGGCTACCGTAGCGCCATTGTCAATGGTTGTCGTGCCACTGTACGTGTTTTCGCCAGAGAATGTTACCAGGCCGCCACTACCGCCGTTAATAATGTAGAGAGGCCCACTCCCGCCGATGTCATCAGAAAATACTCCCGAGAACGTTGAAATAAAACCATTCTGATCGATTGTACCGCCAGCACTTTTGATAATGAAATCCTGAGGATAGGTTGCTTCACTGGCATCAAGCAGCAGTGTACCACCAGCAAATATCGGATTCAGGTGCCCGAGAGCAAGTTCGGAAGCTGGATGCGGCGAGTTGTCAACAGTGATTTCGGGTTGAATGACAGAAATATTGGTAAGCCACTGAAAACCAGGATCGTTGCGGCAACCAAATTGCAGCGAATTGGTCGAACCAGCTACGACATAGAACACATAATTGGTATAATCAGAAGCTGGCAGATTGCTTCCATAGAAAACATAAGGCCCGGACTCAGACTCATTGAAAGTCACCTGAAAAACGTTTGGCGTCCCTCCGTCACTCTTCAAGAAATAGCTGATTTTCAGGAAATTCCCGGCTGTTGCAGAAAAGGTCTGCTTAAGATAACCCAGGGATCCTACCGGGCCCACAAAAGCATAAGTTTCGTAAGGAGCCGTCCCGTCAGAAGCTACTCCTGTATGACCTGTATTGCCAGTATGCTCCCAACCCGTGAAATCGAGTGTTGCAAAATTCCCGTTTGAGATCAGCCCGCTGTCAAAAGTCGTTGCTGTTGCCGTTATTGGAAGTGTCGGAGCCAATAATAATGGCCATGACCATTGTTCTCAATCGTGCAGAAAGGCATGGCTGCCTTTTCGATTTCATTTTTTTCATAACAGGTTATTTTTTATCCAGTAACAGGATTAATAGATGACTTTCCAGTTTATGCAAAAATGGTGTAATTACCAAGATCCTTTCACAGATATCTCGACCGTTTCATCGTTAATCCAGACGACAAATAAGACTTTTTTTTGTTTATTGTTTACTGAGCTGTTTTGCTCCAACAGACGCCGCAGCCCACTATTTCGTTATCAGTCAAAAAAGGAGTCCTGCCATGCAAGCCGTACAACCGGATCAATTGCGAAACATTGTCATTACAGGCCATGCCGGAAGCGGCAAGACCATCCTCGCGGAATCACTCGCTCTGACTATGGGCGTCATAAACCGCCTCGGTACCATTGATGAAGGAAACACTCTCTCCGACTACTCTCTTGATGAAATTCAGAGAAAACACAGCCTGAACACCAGTCTTGTCAATGGATTCTGGAACGATTGCAAAATCAATATTATCGACACTCCCGGCCTGCTCGACTTTCACGGCGATGTCAAGTCGGCAATGCGGGTTGCTGATACCGTGCTGATTACCGTCAATACCGCTTCAGGAGTCGAGGTCGGAACTGATACCATCTGGGAGTATACCAAAGAGTACTACAAGCCGACCCTCTTTATTCTGACCAAGCTCGATGCTGATCGAACCAACTTTAACGCTACCATTCAGGCACTCCAGGATCATTTTGGCCATCTTGTCACACCAATTCAATTCCCCGCCGATGAGGGGCTCGGGCACCACACCCTGATTGATGTTCTCTTGATGAAGCAGCTTGAATTCAATCCCGACAAAACCGGAGGAATGACCATCTCCGATATTCCTGATCATCATCTGAAGCGTGCCGAAGAGCTCCATCAGCAACTGGTCGAAGCTGTTGCCGAAACTGACGAGGCACTCATGACCCGATTTTTCGAAGAGGGAACCCTTACAGAGGAGGAGCTGAGAACAGGAATCAAATCTGCGCTGCTTACCCGAACTTTTTTCCCCGTTTTCTGTACCTCACCATTGCACCTGATCGGAACAGAGCGGCTGCTGAACGTTATCGTCAATCTCTGTCCCTCGCCGATTGAACGCGGCCCGGAACACGCAATCTGCACAATCGATGAAACCAAAAGCCTGATTCAACCCAACCCTGAAGGGCCGACCATTGCTTTTATTTTTAAAACGATGTCGGAACCCCGAGTCGGTGAAATTTCCTATCTCAGAGTCTATTCAGGTCACATCGAAACAGGCCATGAGCTGATTGATGTCCAGACCGGACAACTCGAAAAAATCGGCCAGGTCTATACCATTATTGGCCAGAAAAAAAACCCCGTTGACAAGTTGCTTGCCGGAGATATCGGCATGGTCGTCAAGCTGAAGGATGCACACACCAACGACACCCTGGCCGACAAAGGCACCAGTTGCCGGATCAGCCCTATCATTTTCCCTCTACCCATGCTTGCTACAGCCATCATGCCCGTCACCCAGGGAGATGAGGAAAAAATTTCTGCCGGCCTGCATCACCTGCACGAGGAAGATCCCAGCTTTACCATCGAACACGATGTTGAGTTCAATCAGACCATCCTGAAGACCCTTGGTGAAACACATCTTGATACCATCATCAACCGCCTTCAGACAAAGTTCAATGTGAAAGTTGAGATTTCACCGATCAAAATTCCCTACCGTGAAACCATCCGGATAGCCTCATCCGCCCAGGGCAAATACAAAAAACAGTCGGGAGGAAAGGGTCAATATGGCGATGTATGGGTAAAGCTTGAGCCACTGGCAAGAGATACCGGATTTGAATTTGCCAGTGAGGTTGTTGGCGGTGTTGTGCCCACAAGATATTTGCCTGCTGTTGAAAAAGGGCTCAGGGAGGCGATTACCAACGGTATTCTTGCGGGTTATCCAGTCGTTGACCTCAAAGCCATTGCCTACGACGGCTCTTTTCACCCTGTTGACAGCTCCGAATTTGCCTTTAAAATTGCCGCAAGCATGGCATTTAAAAATGCTTTCGATCAGGCGAAACCCTTTTTGCTTGAACCAATTTTTGCCTTGAATGTCTATGCTCCGGAACAGTATACCGGAGAAATCGTTGGAGATATTTCAAGCAAAAGGGGTAAAATTCTTGGAATGGATTCCGACGTAAGAATGCAGATCATCCATGCGCTTATACCACAAGCCTCACTGACGACATTCCATCACGCACTGACACGACTGACCCAAAGCCGGGCACGATACTCCTACCATTTCAGCCATTACGAAGATGCGCCGCCCGATATCGCTCAGCAGATCATTGCTGCAAAAAAATCATAACGCACCGTAACAATAAAAAGCCCCTTATCATCCGGGGCTTTTTATTGTATGACCAGAAAGAGGCGGTAAAAACAACCACGTAGGCAACCACAAGGGTTGCCCCTACAGCAGACCAAAAATTGATTTTATTTTGAGCCACCATACTATCCAGACCGCCTCACGAATATTATGGCGGGTCATTTTCGACTTGCCAACTGTCCGGTCGACAAAAACAATGGGAATTTCCTTGATAACAAACCCCTTTTTCCAGACTCTGAAGTTCATCTCAATCTGAAATGAATAGCCCTGCGAGTTAATCCTTTCAAGATCAAGCGCATGCAATGCCTCTCTGCTGAAACATTTAAAGCCACTCGTCGGATCGGCCACAGGCATTCCGGTAACAAAACGGGTGTAGATACTTGCCATTTTTGAAAGAATCAGCCTGCCAAGCGGCCAATTGACAACATTGACGGTATTGTTCATGTAACGCGACCCGATAACCAGATCAGCGTGACTCATGGCATCAAAAAAACGCTCAACCATTGCAGGATCGTGCGAAAAATCTGCATCCATCTCCATGATGTAGCGGTAATCATTCTGCAGAGCAAACAAAAAGCCGGTAATATAGGCCGTACCAAGCCCAAGCTTTCGCTCCCGCGTCATCAGATGAATTCCTTTCATCGTCAGTTGCATGGAACGAACAATCCCGGCAGTTCCATCAGGAGAGTTATCATCAATGACAAGAATATCAACGGCCTGTGGATAACGCTCTTGGAGTTCAGTAATCAGCCGGCCAATATTGTCTGCCTCATTGAAGGTTGGTATAATGACAAGCGCCTCGCTTGCAGGCGCCGCTTCATCACAAAGTGAAAGGCAGGGATTGTTCTGGATATCGTTATTGTTTACCGACATGAGCGTTAAAGATCTTCAAAAAAAAAGCATTGCGTCCGGGGAGGCAATGCTTTTATAAAACAATTCACAAAACCAGACAGCTCTCAGCGCACTTCGCGATGAAACCTGTGCAGAAACCTCAGGTCAAAATCAAGTCGTTCGGGCGGTGTATAGGTAAAATCAAGTACTTGACCGTCAGGCAATACTTCGACAAGTGCTCCTGAAGGGCATTCATCTGAAGAGAAACAGGCCGAACATGAAATACAGGCATCCTGATCAATATAAGCCCTGAAACCACCCTCCTGAACGTCACCGTAAAATTTGTAACCAATGGCCTTCACTTTCGGTGGACACTTGTCAAGACAGAGCCCGCAACCCACACAAAGATTTTCAATAATGAAATAGTGCGATTTCGCTCTCGGTGCAGCTTTTTTCAAAACAGGCTGAGCTGCGGATTCTACCGGTGCAGCTTTTGCCGCGGGTGCCGCCTTGGCTACAGGGGCTCCTTTAGCAACTGGTGCCGCTGGCTTCGCTCCTGCTGCCGGCTTTGCACCTGCTGCTGGCTTCGCTCCTGCCGCCGGCTTTACATCAGGTGCAGGCTTGGCCGCTGCTGCCGGTTTTGACGCAGGTGCAGGTTTTGCGGCCGGAGGAGCTGGTTTTGCGGCTGCTTTCTTGACCGGAAAAGCAGACTCCTGCGGCAAACCGCTTCTTCCAAGATTGACATTAAGCGGCTCCATCCGAAGCTTGCCATCCTGCTTGCGGGGAAACCCTTCTGGTTGTGCCTTAGCCTGCTTTGCAGCCGGAACTGACGCTTTTGGCGAAGCAGGCTGACCCTTGGCGACAGGCGCTGACGATATATCTGGCTTTTGTACAGGATCGGCCATAAAAACCCTCCTCTTTAATTACATGATAAACTTTTACGAGCAAAAGACCATTGCCGAAAAGACGTTACCGCCCTTTCGGCAATGATGTGAAATCAAGCAATCAACTTCATCAGATAGTCAACAACCTGTGTCAGCATAACCTGACCTGAAACGGCTGCATCACCAACCTGCGGCGGCAATGGAGAATCAGTCTGATAGAACCCGTTGCCAATGAAGAGGAAGACCAGCATGAAAACACCGCCGAAGTACATGAACGTACCGGCCATCTTCGAGTCTGATATTGTCAGCACCGGGAAACGGAACGCAACATCGCGGTTCAGGAACTTTTTACCAAGCCAGCGGATGGTTCTTGTCTGGATATCAGCACCTTCAAGACGTGAACCGCGATCTTCAAACCATACGGCAAAACTGATAAACCATACAAGGTGGCCAATCATCAGAATTGTAGAAAGATGTGAACTTGAGAAAATATTCACCGTCTCTGTCCAGAAATAGTAGAAGATTCCGGACGTATAGTGATGATGAAGACCTGCAACCGAATCCCATGCCTTTGCATCAGCAGCGGGAACACCATACATCATCGACGCAATCCAGGCACCATCGATATACCATGCAACAGCAGAAAGGCCTTTGATTCCCCACAACATGGCAAACCAGAGCTGATCCTGGATCGAAACACCGCAGGTACCACCGTAAACAGGCCCGAGGCAAGGGAAGGAGTAGGAGTTTTTCTTGAGGCCAAGATCATCCCATAGCGGTGAGGTATGTGAAAAGAATGCAATACGCACCAACGCGATTAACGAGAAGAGTGACCCGGCAACAATAACGTGCACCATGACCCAGTCGTTGATACTCGGGTCACGGAACATCCACTGGAAAATCGGAAGCGGTTTCAGCCAGTAGAACGACATCAGAATGTTCGTACCAAAAAGATTAAGCTCACAGATGGTATTCCACACAATAACAGCATAAACTGAAAGCATGGTTGCAAAGCAGAGCGCCATGACTGTACCAAGAATCTTGACCTGAACTTCCTGATCACGTCCCTTGGTAATAAAGACTGACTTGATCTGACTGTAAAGGCCGTTGAGCTGGATTTTGAGGAGATACTGGCCTCCATGGTAGACTCCGGCAAAAACATAGAGAACGCCGCAGATGATGTGGTTGAAGGTAATAAGGTTGATGACAGTCCTTGCCATACCAAATGTGGCACCGTTCTTCGGCATAATTGCAAAAGCTTCAAAGTCGGCAAACTCTTTTGTACCGGAGATGATCCTGCCACCCTCCTGAACAAAATTATAGCTGACTCGATTGAACGGCTCACCATAAAGATAAAAAACCAGATTGTCGAGTTCCTTGTAATAGGCGGCAAATGATGGCTGCTGGAATGCAACAAAAGCGATACAGCCACACGCAATGCTGATGTAACCCATTGCTGTCAAGTGTACCGAAAATGCCGCTTTCATGTCATCATTCAGATGAGTGGCTGCATTCGGAGGGTTATTCCACCAGTAAATACCCATGGCAAAGAAAATAACCGCAAAAACAAACGACATGAATGTCTCGGCGTTGATCGTCTGGAAATCAGGAATCGGTTCAAAACCGAGCACAAACCACATCAAGAGACCCCAGCCAAGAAAAAGCAGCGACATATAGACGGCGTGCGGTCCAAGTGCCTCACGGTAGCTTTTGGCGCTCATTCCGCTGAAAACAACATCACCGAACTTGCCGAGAAACCTGAAGTCACGGAAATTACCGGTACGGCCAGTAAACGGATTGGTGAGATTGTGTGTCCAGTGACGCCATCCGCCAAACATAAGGACAGAACCCGATAGAAAATGAAAGAGGGCCCAGCCGAGAAGCTTCGATGCCGCAAACGCAAGATCATCTGTTTTTGTACTGTAGGTGTCAATACCGAGAGAGACCATTCTTGGCTTGATGGTCAGATAAAACCAGTTGTCATGAAATCCGGGCGCACCCCACGGGAAGACCTGGATACCGGAGATATAGTAGATCGCCATAAGAAAACCCAGCACCCCAAGCAACGCAAGGTGGGCACCGACGACCTGCTCATCATCAATCTTGTCGGTATCAAAAATCTGGAACCACTTTGTTGAGCGGGTCTCTGTTCGCTGGAAAAGAAACCTTCTCATTTTGGAGGCATCCTGCTCCTTGATAACAGACGGAGCACCCGAGGCACCGCTTCCCTTGGGGGAAGGAGCATTCCCCTTGGGTGGTGGGACAGTGCCCTTTGGCTTTACTCCTGCCGGATTCACTTGTTCAGCCATCGTATTCTCTCCTTTTTTTTGGACATAATTCAGGTTGAAGAAACCAAAAAGAACACTGTTGCGCTATAAATTGCTATAAAATAAATCAATAACGCATCCAGCGGAAAAATCACACATGAACCTGTAAGCTTTTTTGCAGTTCAAAACGCAATAAGAGACGAGCGACAGGCTCAAAATCTATAGTAAAAACAGATAAAAATTAGCTTGAATCAGATATTTTTCCGCACAAACCACCACCGACAACAGTGAATAAAATAAGAAAAATTATTTAATAATAAATTTTTTACATCCGCATTGATGCGCTATTGTTCTATTATAGTGCATGAAAGCACTTGTTGCAACCCATGATTCACTCCTTCAGCCAGCAAGTTGCAACACCCAGGAACCCTTCAATCACGAATAGGTTATACCACATGAAGATCACGTTCAGCAAACTTTCCGGAGCAGGCAATGATTTTATTATCATTGACAACATGCAACGATCCATTCACCTTTCCCCTTTGCAGATTCAAAAGCTCTGCACCAGAAGAACAGGGATCGGGGGGGATGGGCTTATCCTCATCGAACCCTCCGCAGAGTATTCGTTCAGCATGAAATACCATAATGCAGATGGTTTTCCTGGCTCAATGTGTGGTAACGGAGGCAGGTGTGCCGTCTATTTTGCATCTACCATCGGGATTCCTGCGGCTTCCGGCAACGCTTACACCTTTGAAGCCAACGGAAACCGCTATGACGGTTGGGTTCTCGGACCAGAAAGTGTCAAGCTGAAAATGCTTCCTCCAGAAGGATTCATGAGTGACCTTGAAATTGACGGAGAGTGCTGCTACGCAGTCAATACCGGCTCTCCCCATGCCATTATTTATACATCCGATCTTGACGCCATCAATGTGAACGAGGCCGGGAAGAGCATCCGCCACAGAACCGATATCTTTCCGGGAGGCACCAATGTCAACTTTATTGAAATCACCTCCCCGCACTCCCTTGCCCTTCGTACCTTTGAACGGGGGGTCGAAGAGGAGACACTGGCCTGTGGTACAGGTGCAGTCGCTTCTGCCATAATGAGTTATCGTCTCGGTAAAATCAGCTCTACCATTGTCCAGATTACGGTAAAAAGCGGTGACACCCTGCAAGTTGAGTTCAGTGAAGATATGCAGGATCTCTTTCTTGCCGGACCGGCAAAAATCATCTACGAAGGCAGCTTCACCATTGACAGTTTCTGACCTTCTTTGCAATGCTGGCGGGTAACAACCTTCTGATTCGAAATGGTCCGAACGCCTACGGGTACTACTGGGCAGAGAATGAGTTGCTCCGGCGGCTTGAAAAAAGATGAAACCCGCTTTCCGCGCTGTGCAGCAAGCCGCCCAAAGCTGCAAGGTGCATAACCGCTTGGCCGCATATATCGCCGCCATCCAGCGAGTCGCCGAAGCCATGAAGCTGCGTGGGTGGGTTTAGGGTGTACACCATTCTGAGTTAGTACGCTTCATCTCCTGCCATTTTTCTATATGGCGCTTCAATTCAGGATGTCTGCATCCATCAGCTATTATTGCCTCTCGTGCAAGAGGATCAAAGGGAATAGCCCTCTTCCCAAGACACTCATTCCAGATTTTGGCAATCATTGACTCGTTCTTCAAAATCCAGTTACTTGTAATACAAAAAGTAGTCTGCCCAAGCCTTTCCCGCTTAAACCTCGCACCCTGACCATCTTTTTTATAGTACTCAAGAATGCTGGCATTGTCGTTTGAATGAAATATTTTAATCCTATTCTTAAAATGGAAGGTCATCATCCGAGTCGACAGAAGGAGACTCCGAAAAGATCGAATCCGGTGCATTGAAAGTACTGAGAAGTCTTTCACCCTGTGCAAGAAGATGATCGTAAGTCATAATGGTTAAACCGGAAAGACTTCGGTTAAGTCCATGTAATGCCCGTAACTGGTTTTCAGCCCACCCAATGGATCGCCCAATAACAATTGTGGCACGTGGATGGTATGTAACAATCTCAGGATGGTCACGAAGGCCCTTAGCAGCTTCCTCATGAAGGACATCAAGATAACGATGGCATTGACCGATTGCTTTCGAAACCTCGGCAGATAAATAGTAATTCTTGTGCTTTTCATCCCAGCGAAGAACTTCCATGTCAGGACGTTTTAGTTCAATAAGATCGCGATAACCAGCAATAACATTGGGCAATAACAAATCAAGTTGATCTCCAGGAGAAATTTCCCGCACTTCATCCCTGACCACGTAAGCATTACCAAAAGCCCACGAATGCTTTTCACTCCAGCATTGGTAAGTCACCTCTGCGTTGTTTCCTTCATTCAATGCAGTTCTCAAATCGTTCACGGCAGATCGCATTTCGCTCATCCGAATTGCACCACGAAAAGCGGAAACCAATTCGGATGTTAATTCAGTATTTTGCAGGTGAGAAAGAATTTCATCTTGACTCAACACTTTTGTTCAGGCCGATGCGACTTTAGCTGGGTCATGAACACCAAGTTGAGCTGTACCCTCAGCAACTCGAATTAAAAGATCATTACCATCCTCATTTTCTTCGGCAACAGCAAAATGAAATTTTAGAGCGCTTAGAAGTCTCCTTGTAGCAGTTTCTGATAGTGAAAGGGACTTCTCCTCAACAATGTCCCAGTCCAAAGGAGGATGTTTTTTTGTATATGTTGTGACCTTTGCGACCAACTCTGTATGATCACTATGTGAAATATAAAACGGCACAAAAACCACACGAGAACGAGAAGACTCATGTAACAACACCGTATCACTATAACTAACGTTCTTAGATTTCGCTGAACGCCGAGTTATCGTGTTTAGTTTCTCCGTCTCATTTTTCACAGTACAATTCTTTGTTTTTTAACATCACGAATCAATTACATCGAAGAATCATATACATTCATTGTTGTTAACATAGGGTGTTATTGTCGCTTTTTATTTCAGAAACACGGTTTATTTTATCAAATAAACCACATTTTTGCCGCATAATAACACAAGCGGATAAAGTCCTGCCAAAAGACACACCGATGGCCTGAATGTGCTTTAAAAAAATTATCACAATCCTGCCCATCGCAGAAAACCTGACTATATGTTTTCCCCTTCCTGTTGTTTTTGCTTTTTATGGCCGGGATAATACGAGGTTAACAGAGCTAAAACGATCGCGATGAGCGTCCAGAATCCAGCAAGAAAGATCCAGGCAAGCGGAGTTTGCGGCATGGCGCCAAATTCCCTATAGACGAAATAAGAGGATTTCCCAATGAATGATGCTGGAATATTGATCCAGAAGAAGTAAGGAAAGAAACAGATTAAGGCGAAAACAAATAAAAATCCATTGATAAAAGGAAGCTCCGCTGAAACAGAGAGCACCCAACCCAGAACAGGGGGCCAATTCAGAAGAATTCCCCAAAAAACAAAGGACTTGATTTTTCTGTTCAGGATCATATGGTGCGATCAATCAATTAATACGGCTGCCATCAAAACGGTAAAAAAAAAGTTCTTCAGCCTGTTTTCTCTCTTTATGACATTTAACTATTGCCACACAATTCCTGTGACTGCAACACGGCAATACTGATGTATCAAGAGTGGTGCACGCTCAAACCCCTTGACCTCGCAGCAAGCGCAGGAGCGAAAAGCATAAAGAGCACTCCGAAGAGCATCAGCCCACCCTCGGCTATGTTGTAATCCGAAAGGATGCGCTCCAGTGAATAGCCGAAAAGGTAGCCAAGAGAAAACTCGAAAATAAGGGTGAGCACCAGCCAGAGTGCGCCAACCTGAAGCTGCTGACGGAATGAAACGGAACCAATCCATCGAACACAGAGCCATGCAATCATAAAAATAATTGCTGAACCAATAGCCACCCCAATCTGGTGCGAGAGCTTCTCACCAATCTGAGGCAGCAGAAAAAGTCGGCGGAGAGTTCCGTGAACCGACTCGGCGACGGCAATCAGTAACCAGACCGATACGGCTCTTTTCCAGCTCATGGAGATATCTTCCCTCTGTTCCATGATTTTTCATCTACCGTGCATTTTTTTACTTCAGCGATCAGTCAATTTACCGCTTTTTTGCTTTTCCGGAAAAAATGCAAAAATGTTCATAAGTTCACAGGATACCCAGGCTCTTTGTGGGAACTGCGGGTCATTCTGATATACTGCACTGATGAGCCACAAACCCGGCAAAATCAACTCTGCCACGGAACAGGTCAACCGTAAACAGCGGTGACACTCTTGAAGTCCAGTTCAGTGAGAGCATGTACGAGGTTTTCCTCAGCGGCCCGGCAAAAATCATCTACGAAGGCAGCTTCACCATTGACAGTTTCTGGCCTGCTCTGCAATGACAGCGGCGTAACGACCTCCTGATTCGAAATGGTCAGAACGCATACGGGTAATACGGGGAAGAGATAAAGGAATACCAGCGCGTTTCGACAAAAAAATGAAAACCACAAGGGGCATAACCGTGTGATTGCATACATCGTTGCTATAAAATGCATCGCCGAGACCATAACGCTGCGGGGATAAGTATAAGCTAATCGAATGCATCCACAATTTTTATAAACTCATGAACTCTTAAACAAATATCACTGTTTTGATACTCCGGAATACCAAAATTGGACGGTTATTGCTGAAACTGACTTACAATATCTAAATTAAGGAGGTTTTTGATGTTGACTACTTTCAAAGTAAAACGTTGGTCAGGGATTTTTGGAGCTTTGCTCTTTCTCTTGACAGTAGTTATGCCTTCCCGCTCATTTGCCTTGGAAGAAGGAGGTTATGTATGCCGGGAAGAGAGTGGCGCAGTAGACGAAACCTGGAATTTTCTTAAACATTTTTCCTATGAACAATATTACTGGACTATACCGGAGGTATTCACCTCTTCCGACAGTTACTATGTAGACAATATGGATA
This sequence comes from uncultured Chlorobiaceae bacterium, assembly GCA_903939765.1. Classification (GTDB taxonomy): domain Bacteria; phylum Bacteroidota; class Chlorobiia; order Chlorobiales; family Chlorobiaceae; genus Chlorobium. The sequence continues at coordinate 18,860 of CAJAIK010000010.1, forward strand.
CCGCATTTTTCAGCGGACATGGTAGTAATTTTTCAATCACCACCCTGCGAAATTGCTGTGATCCTGTTGATTTTGCAAGTGGTGCAGTCTCTCTCGGTGATGTTGACCTTGAATTTTTAACCATTGACGCATGCAGTGTTGCACCTTCACCAATTGAACGAGCCGATTGGGCCAGTGGCTGGTGGGGGGTGTTTCACCGCCTGCATCAATTATTGAGTTTCCGCACAACTGGCTGGTATGATGGCAGAGTTGAAGACCAGTACGCCATCAATTTATTGTCCGGTCAGAAATATATCGATGCCTGGTTCAATGCAGCCAACTCTGTTCATTCAGGTGTATATCCCGGCTATTGCGCTGTCATCTGGGCATACCCACAGAGCGGACATCCTGGAACCGCCAATGATACCTATTTTTCCCAGGTATCCGATCCACCATCAAACTTGAATATCCTTGCTATTACCTATCAATACTAAAACCGAAAACGGAGAGATTATACTATGAAAAAAAATAATCAATTCGGATTTATTCTGAAATGGGTGGCCATAGGTTGTCTGATGGCTTGGAACCGTTCTTCATACGCTGCCGAAGTAGTCATCAATGCAAAAATTGCACCACCAAAAGCTGGATGCACGGTCTACAAGATGGAAACTCCTGTCATGACAAAGGAACGTCTTGTAGAGCGTTGTGCAAAGATCCTTGAGATATCGGGTTTTAAATCCTTTTCCCGAGAGATGATGAAACCTGTTGAAAACCGAATGGTCATATCGGGTAAAGAGATTGAAGTCAGTATGAACAAGAATGGTACTGAATTTTTTTATTCCAATTTCCCGGCACTGAAATTGACAGAAAAAACCGGACAACTCCTGGCGGATGAGCAAGCAATCAAACTCTCCCGCAATTATCTGATAAATACAGGCTTGATGCCCCGTAATCAAAATGAGTTAACAATCGATCATATCGGCGGCATCATGCAGATGCTGAGCAATGCCAGAGTACCGGAGAAAAAAGCCGTTGTGGTCTATTTTAATCGCGAACTGGATGGCCTGAAAGTCAGAAATTTCGGTTCATCCATTACGGTGACTCTTGCTGAATCGGAAATACCGGTTGGTATCCAATATCATTGGCGCGAAGTTGCATCACGTACAAAGGTAAGCTCCCGAAGCGTGTTGGGTACTGAACGAGTCATGAGCCTTATACGTGAAGATGTCAATCGCGTCTTTTCAAAAGAGGCCAAAGTAATTATTGATAAAATTGAACTGGTACTTTATGACAACGGCGGCAATTATATTCAGCCTGCCTATTGTTATCAGGGTGTACGCAAATCGGAAAATAAGGGTTTTGCAGATATGCCTGTACTTGGTTATGTCCCGGCCATGGAAAAAGTGTATGAACCCGTTACCCATCCAGCCTATTCGCCGTTAATGAAATCTCCGACTATCAGAATTGAAAAGCCTGTTCAGGACCAGGATGAATGACGACTCATCCCCCCATCCATCTTTTGGATGGGGGGATGAGAAACTGCGCCACTAACTCTACTATCTGCCGGAACAGTCCGGGCAAGGACGAAACGACAGATCACCTTCCTGACCACCATGGACAAGCTAACGAGTTACATCGTTGAGTTTCGGCAACTGCCTCCTGACAGCGGAAATGGAGCGGTTGATGATACGGTAGCGGGCAACGCCGAAAATGGCGGTGATTACACCGAGCGGTATGCATGCAACTCCGACCGTCTGAAACCAGCCTGCTTGGGAAAAGTGCATCATGGAGACGCCTGCGATGACCAATGAAACTCCCGAGCGCAGATAGGCAAGCAGGGTTCGTTCATTTGCAAGGATTGTCCGGTCAATGGCCAGTTCATCGCGAAGAATCAATTCGCAGTTGTCAAATTTCGAATAGGGTGATTGTGCCATGCTGGTTTGTCTCTCATCTATTTTTAAAGTCGGCAATGAACGATTAACCGTCCGTATCGCTTTGTAATTTCATCAGGGCTGTTTTTTGCCCGTAGAGAGTTGTGCTTTATACCTTCATCATTTAAAACGGAAAATCAGCAATGAAAAAGTGGATCTGTGTACCATGCGGCTATGTTTACGATCCCGAAGTCGGCGATCCTGACGGCGGTGTAGCGCCGGGAACCCCCTTCGAAGAGATTCCCGATGACTGGGTCTGCCCCGTCTGCGGAGTTGACAAGTCACTGTTTGAACTGGAGTAAAACGACTCTTGCCAGGGGTTAATGCCCTTTCTGCAAAAAAGCTGGATAAAGGTCAGGGTGCGCTCATCATGCAATCAGGGCGCGCCCTGACTTCCGCTCCCTGAAGTTTTTTCAGGCATTGTTTCGCCTCTCTGCCCCTCTTGCAACGTGCCATCACCTTCAGAAACCTTGCTGGCACTGCTGTCTGGTGAGGCTGCCTGTTCAAGCAGATACTCGGGAACGCCGACTACAACAGAATCGACAACCGCTGTGGTATCGGGCGTAAGGGCCATCACCTCCCTGTAATCAGGCACAACAATTCCTCTCTTTCGCATGATGGCATAGATGATATTGGAACGATTGCGGACATAGCGGGATGAACCTGTTGGGGAATAGAGAATCGGGTTCGGAAGTATCGCAGCAAGTTTTGATGCCTGTTGCGCTGTCAGGCTGGCCGCACTGACACCATAGTAATGACGAGCCGCCTGGCCGATACCAAAAATACCGTCACCCCATTCGGCAACATTGACATAGAGTTCGAGAATCCGACGTTTGGAGAGCGTTTTTTCAAGTCTCCAGGTAAGAATGGCCTCCTTGATTTTGCGTACCGGATTTTTGGAGGGTGAAAGGTAAAGATTTTTGGCAAGCTGCTGGCTGATTGTACTGCCACCCATCTTGAATTTCTTTGCCATAATGTTTTTCTCTATCGCCCGCTCAATCGCCTGATAATCAAACCCCTCGTGGTGCCAGAACTTGTCGTCCTCACCAATCAGAACCGCCTTGATGAGATTCTGGGAAACCTGACCGAGAGGCACCCATTTCTGCTGGATTTTTTTATCCTTGAGCCCATCACGTTGCCACTCGGCTTCACGCGACTCCATAAAGGCCGTTTTTACGGGATTTGTCTCCACAAGCTGACCGACATCAGGATAAACCAGATAGCGCGCGATATCGGCAACAAAGAGCAGCAACAGAATGGCGAAAAGAGTCCTGAAACGCTTCATACTCATGGCTGACAACGTTAACTGCAAAGAAAAGGAAAACGAGAGATGTTCTTGAAACAGAGGCAGCTTAAAAAAGTGCCCTCGGGCAGACTCGAACCGCCGACCTACAGTTTAGGAAACTGTTGCTCTATCCACTGAGCTACAAGGGCATGGTCCTGAATTTACTACTTTTAAGCAAACATGCAACCACCTCCCTCATTTTCTTCCAAACATCTTGTCGAGCTGGTCGAGTGAAAGCTTGATAATGACCGGTCTTCCATGCGGGCAAGAGTAGGGTTCCCTGGTAGCAAAAAGGTTGTCGATGAGGGAGCGCATCTCTTCAAGTGAGAGTTTCTGCCCCGCCATAATAGCATTACGGCACGAATAGGACTTTGCAAGATTGTCACGCTTTTCGAGCTTGAGCTTTGACGAGTTGTCCTGATATTCAGCAATCATATCCTGCAAAATCGTCACTTCGGTGCCCGGTTTGACATCCTGGGGAACACCCTCAATCATGATGGTTTTATTGCCAAAAAGCCTCAGATTAAAACCAAGCCTGTAGAGATCGTCACGGATCTCCTCAAAGATTTCATACTCCCACGGACGAAACTCCACCTTCTGGGGAAAAAGCAGTTGCTGGGAGTTTGGTACGTTCTGATTCATGACATCAACGGCGCGTTCATAAAGGACCCGTTCATGTGCCACATGCTGATCGATAATCATGACACCGGTCTTGATCTGGCAGATCAGATACTTGTTATGCAGTTGCCAGATTTTGGGTTCAGAAGTTTTCGGATTTGGGACCTCATCGTCATCATAGAGAGGAGCAAGCAAAATAGATGAAAGCACCTCATCGGCCTCCCGCAACCCGCTTGACGGCAAAGCGTACCCGGCACTCGTCTGGTGCGGAAACAGTTCTGGTGACTGGCGTGATGTGGCAGATTCACCAAATGCTCCCTCACGGTAATTCTGGTAGAGAGTGCCTGTTGTAATGGAACGATGAGGAATCTCAGGAAACGAGAATGTTCTGACCGGCGAATTCAGACCCTGACCGGAATGGAGCTGGTCACGCTCTGTAACGGCCAGATCAGGAGAGAAATCGTGCAACTGTATGGCCCGCTTGACAACCGGATAAAACATGTTACGCACATTGCGCTCATCATCAAAACGGATTTCAAGCTTTGCAGGATGCATATTCACATCAATCCGTGAAGGGTCAATAGCAAGAAAAAGCAACACAAAAGGGGTTTGACGCTCAACAAGCAAATCACCATAAGCCTGCTGAACAGCCTGTGAGAGCATCCTGTTCTGGATAAGACGGCGATTGATAAAAAAATACTGGTCGAGTTTCCTGCGTTTCTGCATTGCAGGCTTGCCCAGAAAACCCCTGATGGAGAGGTAATCATTCTCCTCTGAAAGCTCAATCATGCCTGCTGCAAAATCATCACCATAAAACACATTGAGCCGCTCCAGAATATCAGGCCGCTTCAGATGAAAAAGCTCCTCGTCATCACTGTACATCCGCCACTCAATTTCCGGGTAAGCGAGCGCAAACGACTTGACAATCTCAAAAATATGGTTGTACTCGGTCGCGTTGGACTTCAAAAACTTGCGGCGCGCAGGCACATTATAAAAAAGATTCCGGACACTGATGGTCGTCCCCTGCTCCCCCTGTACCCCCGACTCCTCGACGAGCACTCCTCCCTCATAGCGAAACCTCAAACCAAGCGTCTCTTTTTCCGTACGGGTTTTCAGTTCGAAATGCGAAACCGAAGAGATACTCGCAAGCGCTTCTCCCCTGAAGCCAAGACTTTGCAACGATTCAAGATCCTCGACCCCGGTAATTTTGCTGGTTGCAAAACGCTCAACCGACAAAAGAGCATCTTCACGTACCATTCCCGCACCATTATCCACAATCCGGATCAGCTCTTTGCCAGCATCCTTGATGGCGACCGTTATGCGGCTGGCACCGGCATCAATGGAATTTTCAAGAAGTTCCTTGACAACCGATGCAGGGCGCTGAACAACCTCACCTGCGGAAATTTTGTTCGCAACTCTATCCGGTAACCTTGCTATTCTTGCCATTCGCCCTCATACATCCGATTTATTCGCAAAAGCCCCTAAAATTTTTTCTTTCAAGCCAAGGTATCGATAAAACAAATGCCTTTTATAAAAATGATAATAAATCTTGCAATTGGGACGCACCAGCCAGAAAAACAGGGGTTAATCCTGTTGCAAACATTCCCAAAGCTCACGAAGAACCGCTTCGCTGAACCGGAACTTGTTCAGCTCCCGATCTGCGTGCATGAAAAGTGTTTTGGAGAGCAGCACGCCCGACGTTTTTTTTGCAATGGCCAGGCAGAGCATGCCAACCGGTTTTTCCAAAGAGCCACCCGCAGGACCGGCAATACCCGTGGTCGAAAGGGCAAAATCGGCCCCGCTCTTTTCAAGGCACCCAACGGCCATTGCCCGGGCAACCTCTTCACTGACCGCTCCGAACCTTTCAATCGTCTCCTTCGGCACCCCGAGGCTCCTCTCTTTTGCCTGGTTGCTGTAGACCACAAAACCCTGAAGAAAATATGATGACGAACCCGGCACATCGGTCAAACGGCTTGCGACAAGGCCGCCTGTGCATGACTCAGCAACAGCAACCGTCAGCCCTCTGGTGGCAAGCATCGCGCCAATTGTGGCTTCAAGCGATACCTCACTGGTAGCATAGATAAATTTTCCGGCCCTCCGGGCAATGGCATCAACAACCGTACGGTTATCACGCTCAACCACCTCCTGCTCCCGACCAAGAGTGCTGATCATCAAAGTGACACCAGCAGCATGAGGCAGATAGGCGAGAGTTGTCCCTCCGGGAAGGGCATCTTCAATATCGACAATCATTTCGGCAAGCGTCGTTTCACCGATACCAACCGTTTTAATTGGTGTATGACGAATAACGGTATCTGAAAGTGCAGCAAACCAGGGAAGAACCGTGAGCTCCATCATGGCCTTCATTTCGGACGGCACACCAGGCATCAGTACCAGGTAGTGGTTCTGAAACCGCTCCGGGCAACAAAGAATCATCCCCGCAGCCGAGCCCCTGGTATTGGCAATAACATGAGATCCCTCTATCACCATTGCCTGATCACGGAGTGACCCCGACAATTCAACTCCTCTCTGGCCTAACCGGGCGGCAAGATTGGCGAAAGCCTCCTCGCTCAGTTCAAGCCCTCTTCCGAGGAGTTGCTGAACCGCCTTTTTTGTCCGGTCATCGCGTGTCGGCCCGAGACCTCCGGTAACGAGCACAATGTCGGCCCGTTCAAGCGATTCGGCAAACACCGACGCCATCTCCTCTTCACCATCAGAACAGGTAACAATCCGGCCAACCGGCACACCTATACCGGCAAGAGCGGCGGCCATAAATGCAGCATTGGTATTGACCCTCTGCCCTTTCAGCAATTCATCGCCGACAGAAACAATTTCCGCACGCATGGACTCTTCTCCTTACACAAGATAACTTGCAATTCGCAGGATATCGGCAAAAACGCCGCCTGCCGTCACCTCCCCGCCTGCCCCGGGACCCCGGACAACAAGCGGAGTTGCTCGATAACGCTCGGTCGTAAAGACCACCATATTTTCAGATCCGCTGAGGCCGGCGATCGGACTTGCAAGCGGAAGCCTTTTCACCCCGATGGATGCCTTTCCATTCCTGATTTCACCAGCATAGGCAATCGTCATCCCCTCTTTTGCGGCCTCTTCAATTGCGTCGGCATACCATCCGTCTACACCCGACAAACGATCAAGAAACTCCGCAACCGTCATCTCACCTTGATACTCCGAAGGCACAAGGCTCTCACAGACAACATCACCATACTCAAGCGTAAAGCCAAGTTCACGACCAAGAATGAGAAACTTCCGAGCAAAATCAGCCCCGGAAAGGTCATCCCGCGGATCAGGCTCGGTATAGCCCGCCTCCTGGGCGCGACTGACAATTTCACTGAAACGCCCCCCTTTGCGAAGTTCATTGAAAATAAAGCTCAACGTGCCCGACAGAACACCCTCAATACTGATAATCTTGTCGCCGCTGTTTTTCAGGTCATTCAGCGTGTTGATGATCGGCAATCCGGCGCCAACATTGGTTTCATAAAGAAAACGGGCATTACTTTTCCTCTGGGCATCCCGTATGCTCCGGTAAAGGGGCCAGGGGCCAGCCATACCAAGTTTGTTGGCCGTCACCACGGAAATATTGGCCAGCAGCAAATCCGGATAAATTTCAGCAACCTTTGCACTGGCCGTGCAGTCAACAAAAATGGTATTGTGCAGGTTTCGCTCCCTGATAAGCTGCACATAGCCTTCAATACCTTGAGGCCCGCTTCTCGGCAAGAGGACCGCCTGCCAGTTTTGAAGGTCGATACCGTTACTGTCGATGGCAATTTCCCGTGTATTGGCCATCCCGCACACCACCACATCAAGGTCATTATCCTCCTGCAGATTGAGACGATGGGCGCTGATCTGGCCAATCAGGCTTTTTGCAATCGTGCCAGTGCCGGCAATAAAGAGATGCACCTTGCGCTGTGAAAGGAAAAAAGATTCATGAATGCAATTCAGCGCCTTGTCCTCATCATGGGCATCAATAACCAGAGAGATATTCATCTCATTGGCACCCTGCGCAACCGCAATGACATTGATACCGTTTTTACCAAGTGTTTCAAACAGTTGGGCGGAGACGCCCGGATGGCCCGACATATTATTGCCTACCACAGCGATAAGGGCGAGATTGCGACGAATCACAAGAGGCTCAATCTGACGGGATGCTATCTCCGCACTGAACACCTCCTCAAGTATTTTTTTCGCTTTTACTGCCTGGGACGGGTTGATGGCAAGGGTGATGGACTGCTCAGATGAGGCCTGTGATATGAATATTATATTGATTCTGTGGCGGGCCAGGCAACTGAACAGGCGTGACGCAACACCCGGAACGCCAGCCATCCCGCTTCCCGACACGTTCAATAGCACAACCTTGTTGATGGAGGTCAATCCTGTTACCGGCAGTGTGCGGCTGAAACCCGCAGGAGTGGCAGACTCAATGCGCGTACCTTTTGCCGCCGGGTTGAACGAGTTTTTGATCAGCAGGGGAATCCCCGCTTTCATGGCAGGTTGAACCGCAAGAGGATGAAGCACCCGCGCTCCGGCATGAGAGAGTTCCATTGCCTCCGAATAACTGATATGGGGCAAAATCCGGGCATCCCGAACCCGTTTTGGATCCGCACTGAAAAAACCATCGACATCACTCCATATCCAGATTTCTTTGGCACCAAGTGCTGCACCAAGAAGAGAAGCAGTATAATCGGACCCGCCACGACCCAGCGTTGTCGATGAACCATCTGGCGCTGCGGCAATAAATCCGGTCACGACAGGCACACCATCAAAAGAGGCGAGTCTTTTTCTTATATGCAGTTCAGATGCATGAATATCAACCCTGGCATCTGCATAATTGGCATCGGTAACAATCAGTTTGCGGGCATCAAGAGGGAATGATAGAAGACCTCGCTCCTGCAGGTAACGGCTGACCATAATGGCTGAAAGACGTTCCCCAAAACCAAGCACCGCCGCCTGGCTTTTTTCAGAGAGCTCCCTGAGCAAAAAAACTCCCTGTACGATGTCATTCAGCTCTGAAAGTTCAGAACGAAGGGCTACGGTAACCTCATCAAGCAATGCACCCGTAAAAAGATCACGGGCTATTGAGAGATGAAGATGGTCAACTTCTTCGAGTGTGCTGCGATAACCGCTCTCGCCGCTGCAAGCTTTTGTGGCTGACTCAAGCAAAAGATCCGTAACGCGATGAATGGCCGAAACCACTATAATCAACTTGCCTTCATGCAGCGCAACGGCAATAATATCAGCGACTTTTTTTATCCGCCCGGCTGACCCCAGAGAAGTACCTCCAAACTTGTATATCTTCATGCTCCTGCCCATGCCTGTGAATTGAATATGAAAAGAGACCGAACAACCTGATCATTAACTCGCAAAATATAAATCATTTCCTTAATGAGTGGCAACCGGCGCATAAAAAAAGCGCCTTTGCAGGCGCTTTAAGTAAAACAGAAACATCAAAAGAGAGCGTCAGTTTGTCAAGGCGTCAGCACCTGAAACAATTTCACTCAACTCAGTCGTGATCGCGGCCTGCCGTGCACGGTTGTAACTGATATTGAGCGTCCGCATAAGCTCTTTGGCATTTTCAGTAGCAGAATCCATCGCTGACATACGGGCCGCCTGCTCTGCAGCATTCGACTCAAGCATCATTCGCCATATCTGTGTATTGAGATGCTTGGGCACCAGAACATCAATAATGGCCGCCGGAGAGGGCTCATAGATATAATCACTGCTGCTCTCCTTACCTGAAATTTCAGGGGCAATAGGCAGAATCACCTCTTCTCTCAGGTTCGGCGCAAGCACCGACTTGAATTCATTGTAGGCAACCACCACCCTGTCAACTTCGCCACGCAGATACATGCCAGAGGCGATATCGGCAATCTCTTTTGCCGTACTGAAATCAAGGTGCTGAAAAACAGCCGGGTAACCCTTGACTATCTTGTACTCTCTCTTCCTGTAAAAATCAAACCCGCGACTGCCAGCACAAATAAGGCTGACTCCGCCTTTGCTGTGAATGGCTGCATAATCCTCATGAATGATTTTATGCGCAAGCTTGATGGCATTGGTATTGAACGCACCGCACAAACCTCTGTCGGCAGTAACAAGAATCACAAGAACCCTGTTAACCTCCGGACGAGGAGAAAGCAGGGGATTGAGTGAAGTATCGACCTTTGCCGAGAGGGAACCAAGCATCTCCTTCAGCTTCTTGGCATAAGGCCGAGCCATGACAGCCCGCTCCTGGGCCCTTCTCAGCTTCGCAGCGGCCACCATCTTCATCGCCTTGGTGACCTGCTGTGTAGACTTTACCCCTTTGATTCGTACACGTATATCCTTTAATGTAGGCATGTATTACGGGACTGTTAAAAAATTGCTTGAAAACCCTGCGTCACTACTCTCTTACGCCTTGTTCTTTTCCTTGAAAGCTGTCACAAATTTGACCGCGATCTCCTTGAGCTTGCCGGCAGCATCAGCCTCAAGCGTACCACTCTCTGCAATTTTTGCGAGAATGTCACTGTGCTTGACTTCAAGCATACCGAGGAACTCCTCCTCAAACTTGCGGATAAAGCGCAAGTCAACCGAGTCGAGCAGCCCCTGGGTACCAAGGAAAATAATGGCAACCTGTTTTTCAACCGGCATCGGAATATACTGACCCTGCTTGAGGATTTCAACAAGTCTTGCACCCCTGTCGAGCTGTGCCTTGGTGGTTTTATCAAGATCGGAACCGAATTTTGAGAACGCCTCAAGTTCACGGAACTGCGCCAAATCGAGACGAAGAGTTCCGGCAACCTTCTTCATCGCCTTGATCTGGGCACTGCCACCAACACGGGAAACCGAAATACCAACGTTGATAGCCGGTCTCTGACCAGAGTTGAAGAGGTTCGATTCAAGAAAGATCTGACCATCAGTGATGGAGATCACATTGGTCGGAATATAGGCCGAAACGTCACCAGCCTGGGTTTCAATAACCGGCAATGCCGTAAGACTTCCGCCTCCCTTGACCAACGGCTTGAGAGCATCAGGAAGATCATTCATCCTCCTTGCAACTTCAATATCGTCAGTTATTTTCGCAGCTCTTTCAAGCAGACGGGAGTGTAAGTAAAAAACGTCGCCAGGATAGGCTTCACGTCCCGGTGGACGACGAAGAAGCAGAGAGACCTGACGGTAAGCAACAGCCTGTTTGGAAAGATCATCATAGACAACAAGAGCATGACGACCCGTATCGCGGAAATATTCACCAAGGGTAGCGCCAGCAAACGGAGCGATAAACTGCAACGGTGCAGGATCGGATGCCGTTGCTGAAATAACGGTGGTATAGGACATTGCATCATATTTCTCCAGGGTATTGACAACCTGGGCCACCGTCGAACCTTTCAGACCGATAGCGACATAGATACAAAAAACGCCCTTGCCCTTCTGGTTGATGATGGTATCAATCGCCACAGCAGTCTTGCCTGTCTGGCGATCACCAATGATAAGTTCGCGCTGTCCCCGGCCAATCGGAATCATGGAGTCAATGGCCTTGAGACCAGTTTGCAACGGCTCATGCACCGATTTACGATAAATGACTCCGGGAGCACGGCGTTCGAGAGGAAGACGAATGTCTGTCTCAATGGTGCCCTTGCCATCAATTGGCTCACCAAGAGGATTGATGACACGGCCAAGCATGGCCTCACCAACCGGGATTGAGGCCAGAATGCCGGTTCTTTTAACCGTATCACCCTCTTTCACCAGATTTGATTCACCAAACAATACAGCGCCGACATTGTCCTCTTCAAGGTTTAAAGCCATTCCCATCACTTTGTTGGGAAACTCCAGAAGTTCGCCTGCAGCAACCTTCGATAAACCATACACACGAGCAATACCGTCGCCAACCTGCAGCACTGTTCC
>CAJAIK010000011.1 GCA_903939765.1 uncultured Chlorobiaceae bacterium
ATTGAAAAGTTTTGGCACAAGGTGAAGTATGAATTGATGGAATTCAAGACTCGAAATGTCAAAACTCTTGAAGAAGATGTCTGCAAAATCTTAGACGGTTTTGGCACGCATTACGTAATGACTTTCTAACGAGCGCTTAATCGTATTATTGTAACCCATGGAGATACTTGATGAATACTGTTACTGTTTCAAGTAAGTTTCAGGTTGTTATACCCAAAGAAATTAGAGAAGATATTGGTCTTCGTGCCGGAACGACGATGGAGATCATCACCTATGGCAGTCGGATTGAGCTTGTACCAATCCAACCAATGAAATCGCTCAGAGGTATCTTTAAGGGTATTAACACTGAGATCAAAAGAGAAGAAGAGAGAATATGAATGTTGTTGACTCTTCTTGCTGGTTGGAATACTTTGCTGGCAGCAACGTTGGTGATGCTGTTTCTGGCGCGATAGAAGATATCCCATCCCTTGTTGTTCCATCAATTACCCTTTATGAAGTCTTCAAGAAATTATTGAGCGAAACAAACGAAGATCAAGCTTTACTGGCCGTCGCTCATATGAGACAAGGAAGAGTGATCGAACTTGATGCAGATCTGGCGATTTATTCTGCGAAGATTGGCAAAGACAACAAATTAGCGTTAGCTGACAGTATAATTTATGCCACTTCCTCGAAATACAATTGTACGCTTTGGACACAGGATCAGCATTTCAAGGGTTTGAAGAAAGTGAAATATTTCGAAAAAGAGAGATAGTCGCCTGACAATCAAGTTCGACACCGACTGTGGGCATAAAATTATGATTCGCATTATTCCGGAATTAATGGGTTATAAAGATGTAAGCACCACGGTTTTTGCGCAAGTTTTAAAAAGGGCGGTCATGGAGTAAAAAGGCCTGTTGACATGATTATTAACGGTTTAGACTGATCTGTATGAACTGGTAGATTTAAGTAATTGTTGATGCTTTTAAGGCGTTTTTAAATAATTAGTTGACTGGTCTGTAGTTATGATTTTGAGGTTGTCTTATACAGAAAGAAGTCGTCTGCTTTTCCTGAATTAGGCAGATCAGTCTAGATAATGTTAGTCGCAGAAATCAAACTATATGATACATAGCGCCATAGAGGATAATTGGATGAGAGTACAGATTATGCATTCAGCTGCGTATTCCATTTATTTGGAAACACATGATTCCGATTATCGAAACAGAAGATTGAATGGAGGAGATATCTTTCCTTTTAACGCTGCTGAGTTCAAAATAATACAGAAGGAATCGAGCATAGTTGGAATGGTAATGGCATGGTCTGTTGTTTTTTTGGAATGTGTTGTTAATCATGCATTAGCGGAAAAATTGAATGACAATTCCGAAATTATTGATGCAATTGAGTTCCCAAAAAAAATTACAGGGAAAAGCAAATCGTTAAAAAAGATTCATACTGGTTTAGTTCATAAACTGGCTATTCTGTCAGACAATTTTGAAATAGATCAAAAAATTATTGATGTTGTATGTGAGTTATCCTCCATTAGAAATAAAGTAGTTCACGATAAGCCATTTGAATTCGTGGATCATGGTGAAGGCGAAGTTGAGATTTCGCACTTTTTAAAAAGAGGCGATGGTGAGTTTAAAGAATATGTGTACGATGACCTAAAAAAATTTTATGAGAGATGTGATGAAATCAAGCATTACATAACAAAACTGGCTTCAGTTTCTGATATGTGGATTGATATTGAAATGATCTCATTTTCTCAATTATTTCGTTCATGCGTCTAATAAGCGCTTCCAAGGGGTGCCTGAAGCGCGGCGTTGGGTGCCAAAATAGTGATTGATCAAATGCGGAGGACTAAATGAGAAGAAAAGGACCGTTTGGGCTATGGATGGAAATGAGCATCAGCGACTTTGAAGAACTGCCAAACGAAATTGCGCCGTGCAAGTTTCAGGCTCCGGTAGTTCCTAAGCCACACTCCGCCTTTGAGCGCTACATCGTCCAAGTCTCTCCACGTGCCGGGCTTTCATGGGTCAAGGCTATTAGCAAGACGATCGAGACTAGTTGCTACGGCATAGAGATGAAGTCGGCATTTGACGCTATGGAGCAAAAGCTGACAACTGCCTACGGCAGGCATAAACGGCACGACTTTTTGATGCAGGAGAGCATCTGGAGTGAGCCTCGCGACTGGATGCAGTCGATGTTGAGCAAGGAGCGTGTTCTTATGTCCCAGTGGAGCAAAGAAACAGAGGCGTCCCTTGTCGACTCCTTGTCATCTGTTGCTCTTGTGATGGGAGCATACGACACGTCAACGGGTTACTTCGCGATCGAATACTCGTTTGAAAACTGCGTTCAAGCTGATGCAGAAATAGCAGCTTTAGAAGATGATGCGCTTTAGCGCGAAGGTCCCCGTGGTGAGCAGTCGTGCACTCTCACCAACCAATTGGCCGTCAGCGTCCTGCCCAACCATTCGGTCAAGCGGTGTGGCCTGTGGCCAGCCGCTTACCTCAAACGACTCTCCTTGTGGCCACGTCATTACTCAAGAGACAGGCTGTTTGTCATGATCGTTTTTTTGATTCTCTTTGGTCTTGCCTTGTCGTGAGCGGTTTGAGTACGAGGCAGACGGAGCGCAGAAACCGGAATGTACACGTAGTACTTGAGGATTTCGAGCACCGGCCAACGAAGTAATCGAATCGCGGAACAAATTAATAGAGTTGCCCTAAAGAGATTGATATTTTCTCAGCATAAACCCTATGAAAAAGCTGCGACCGAGCGGCGCGGTTATCGTAAGACCGCCGGTTTTCAGACTGCTACCCTGATATACGATGTTGCGTGGTGGGGAGAAGCTTTTTTCGGTGACGATGTTTCGGATGGTGGAGGTTCGGCACGTAGTTGAAGGTTGTTGCTGATGAGCTGTCAGAGTTTCCTGACCGTACCTAATGGCAGAAACAATGTATGAGGTGCACCGACACAGGGAATGAATCCATGGTGCAGGTAAAACGTCGCTGCGCTCTCGTCTTTTGCATCGACCAGCAAGGCATAGACAGCCATTGAAGCACTTGATGAGCGCATCAATGCGTCTGCAATGAGCGTGCTGCCAAGTCCCTCTCCCTTATAGCTTTTATCGATGGCGAGCCGTCCCAGTCTCGATGCCGGTACAGCATGATAATGGGGCATCTTGTCGGCCAGGTTTTCAGGCAGTTGCAGCAACGGTATCTGGGCTGCTGAAAGTGTGTAGAAACCTGCAATTCTCTCGTGACGGTTATCGATCGCCACAAAGCACTTCGTGAGATTCCTTCTCACATCCTGACCGACACGTTCGGAAAAATATCGGTCGAGCAGGTCTGAACCGCTGCAGAATCCGGATTTCTTATGCTCTCGGCTCAAGGGGGTTATCGAGAATCGCGGAAAATTCATAGGTGCTGATGACCGTTCAGTCGTTCCTGCCTGTGAGTGCCGAATGCCTTTCGAAAGCTCGTCGAAGAGCGTCATTAGGTTCCGGTGGATTCAGTAAGGCTTCGGCAAAAGTCACTTGTCCTTCCACTGACAACTGAACGACAAAATTCTCTTCGATTGCCTTTGTGGCAGCTTCGAGAGCTGCATGTACGACAAAATCGGTTACTGTTCTCCCCTGAATGTCTGCGGCAAGTTTTATCCGGGTATGGGTTGTCCTGGAGATTCTCGCTTCAAGACGGGCTATGCTGTCACTGCTTTGCTTTGCATCTTTCCGGGCAGCAGACCTGGTAGTTTTACTTTGCTCGTTTACGTCAGTTTTCATGATGACTCTTGTTTTGTACGGCAATTTACCGGAATATATGAATTTCAAAACATAAACTATTCACAAGGAACCGTGCCTCACGGGTTTTTTGTTTCTCCGGGTGCAAGCGGCAAAAAAGATAGTACCTCTGAGAGTGATGCAGGTGGGGAAAAAGTTCGGCGTCATGCAGCCAACTGCTTCTTCGACTTCAGGAGGGAGATAACTCTCTTTCGGCTTTTCTCGATGAGTCGCGTATTACAGAGCTTGCCTTACAGGATGGGGGGAGCACAGCAGAACATCAATGACTCTGAGGGAATGGAAGGTCTCTGCTGTTATTAAAATCTTGATCCAGCAAAGGCGGCAGAAGAAGCGCTCCGCATTGCAATTGCCACAGTCAATCGAGTTGATTATCTTCTGACGTGGAACTTTCGGCACATTGCAAACCCGGAGATACAAAGGGGTATCGCTGCTCACTTCGAAGAAATTGGCTTATCGCGGCCATTCATTTGCACCCCTGAAGAACTACTTGGAGAAGAAGATGTGGAATGATGAAATCGTCGATGAAGTAAGAGCTATTCGTGATGCCCACGCAGCCAAATTTGGCTATGACTTGCAGGCTATCTATGCTGATCTGAAAAAGTCAGAAGCTGAACATATTGCCGCTGGTCATCCATTTATTCCTGTGCCTGAGCGTCCGGTGCCTGACACTGCATTGCAGCGGAGTCGCTTCGCTCACCGCTGAACATAGTCGTTATATGAAAGGATAGAATGAACGCGCTCCATGTCATTTCTTTCTCCAGTACCAACTATTATTTGCTCAAATGCAATGACGGTTTCTTGCTGATCGATGCAGGATGGGTCGGGAAGTATGAGAAGTTTAAGAAAGGGCTTGGCGCGTTGGGCATTGGTGTTGATTCCATCAAGTACATCTTGCTTACCCATCATCACCATGATCATGCCGCATTGGTTCAGAATATTCGCTCGGAAACAAGTTGCAGGATTATCGTCCATCAAGATGAGGTTAAATTTATAAGGCAGGGTACTACATTTACTGGTGACATGAGGCAATTCAACATTTGGCTGAAACTGCTCGACACATGTACTTCACCATTCATCCGGCTCAATTACAATCCAGTAATGTTGAATAAGGATGACATTATCGTTTCGGATAATGACTACGATCTTTGCGGACTGACTGGTTTGAAGGCAAGGGTTATTCATACGCCCGGCCATTCGAAGGGTTCTATTTCGTTGTTGCTGGAGAACGGCGATTCCTTCGTGGGAGACGTCGCGATGAACATCCTGAGAGTATTCGGACAACGTCAAAGACCTATTGAGGCAGAAGATTACAACGACGTTTATAGAAGCTGGCAAAAACTGATCCATAGCGGCGCGAAAATGGTATACCCCTCCCATGGACGCAGTTTTCCCGTTAAGGAGTTGATTAGAATATTGGAAACCATATAACCACGGCTTGCAAGGCGGCGGCATAAAGCCGCCTCGCGTGAAACCGGTCGTTAGACAGTATGGAAGGAAATATGACAAAGAACGATTTTGAAAAAGCCCTTCATGAAACTTTGGATTTCTCTATCTACATCGGCGATAGTATATGTTCCAGGCATGTAGATATCTCTTCTGAAGTGTTTCAACTGAAACTTGATATTTCTGAGGTTAAAATACAAGAAATGACCCCGGGTTACACCATTCCTGCAGGTACGTTATCGATGGTTGATGTGATCGGGAGATACATGGGGGCAAGCGAGATGATGCATCCCTGTCCGATGGGTTGTTGCAGGGTTTGAAGCACCTGGAAATGGCGAATGGCCTCTTTTCCCGGATTTGCCGATTTTTTTATTTCGACCGGATAGAGTGTACCATCCTGATGAATGAGCAGATCAACCTCTTTGGTATCCTTGTCGCGATAGTAGTAAATGGGGGCACGCTTGCCGTTGTGCCACCAGCTTTTGATTATCTCCGATACTACCCAGCTTTCAAGAAAGGCCCCCGACATCGCTCCCGCTTCCAGCGTTTCGGGTGAGTTCCACTCCGTCAGCCATGCCGCAAGTCCCGTATCGAGGAAGTAGAGCTTCGGGGTTTTCACCACTCTTTTGTTGATATTGGTGTGCCACGGTTCGAGCAGGTAGATGATGCCTGAATTTTCAAGAATCGAGAGCCATCGTTTTCCTGTCGCATGGTTGATGTTGCTGTTCCTGCAAAGCTCCAGGATATTGAGCATCTGACCGGTGCGTGCTGCACAGGAACGGAGAAATCCCAGAAATGCGCTTTCGTCGCCGACATTGGCCAGATCCCGTACATCACGTTGCAGGTACGTCTGGACGTATGAACTGTAGAACAGGTCATGATCGGCAGGATTTTCCTGATGGAGAGCGGGAAACGATCCGAGCCAGATTTTCCGGTAGAGTTCGGGCAGAAGCAATTGCCGGCTTTCTGCCCGTTGTTTTATGACTTCGGGAACCGGCAGAAACGGTTCTGCGGAAGGTGTCCCCAAAAGCTCTCTTTGCGAGAATCCAAGCAGGTTGACTACCCCGACACGACCGGCGAGCGATTCAGTGACCCCTTTCATCAAATGGAACTGCTGTGAACCGGTGAGCCAGAATTGTCCGGCTGTCGGTTCGTTGTCCACAGCCATTTTGATGTAGGGCAGAAGCTGGGGGGCGTACTGGATTTCGTCGATGAGAACCGGTGATGTAAAGCGTTGCAGGAAGAGCGCGGGCTCATCCCTGGCGAGTGCCCGGAGCATCGGGTCGTCAAGAGTGGCATACGACCGCTCTTCTCCTGCCAGGTGTCGAAGGAATGTTGTTTTTCCGGTTTGGCGAGGCCCGATCAGCAGCATGACGGGGAATTGTTGACTCGCTTGCAGGAAAAAGATCTCAAGTGTTCTTGTTTTGTAAAGCATGATTCGGCTGATTTTATTATGGAGTATAAAAATAGCCGAAAAAACAAGAAGGTGCAACAGGCAAAAAGATAGTACCTCTGAGAAAAGCCCCTAATGCACCGAGCATGAAATGCAGGGATCGTAGGAGCGCACAACCATCTCACACAGTTTTGTAATTTCCCCGTCGTTTTTTCCCTCCCGGAGTGCCCATTCAGTGATGGCCTTCAGATCAAGATTGATATTTCCATTATTCTGTGTGGTGGGAATGACGCAGTCCGCCCTGACCACATGCCCCACAGCATC
>CAJAIK010000012.1 GCA_903939765.1 uncultured Chlorobiaceae bacterium
ACAATCAGCGGAACCCCTGCATCCTTGTAATGCATGGCCGAATCGTAGATGCTTCTCACCTCTCCATCACCATCGGTGCGGAACAGGGTCGTATATCCCCCTTCAGTGCCTGGCGCAAGTTTGTTGCGGATCCTGATATTGTCGAAGGTGCCGCGAACCATCACCTCATGATTTCCGCGCCTTGACCCGAACGTGTTAAAATCCTTTTCAGAAATCCCTATTGATAGAAGGTATGCGCCAGCCGGTTGACCAGGCTGGATCATCCCGGCCGGACTGATATGATCGGTTGTCACGCTGTCGCCGAACATCGCAAGACAACGACCTCGACTAATCGACGCAGCCCCCTCTGGATCGGGCCCGATGCCTTCGAAAAACGGAGGTATGCGGATATAGGATGAATCAGGATCCCACTGATAAAACGCACCGCCGACAGTTTCGATCGCCCGCCACCGTTCCGGCCCTTCATAAACTTCGCCGTAACGCTTCTCGAAATACTCTGGCAGGACGACAGATCGGGCGATCTCGCGAACCTCCTCGTCGGAGGGGTAAAGTTCACGGAGAAAGACCTCGCGGCCTTCGCCGTCAGTTCCAAGGGGCTCGCGCTCGAAATCAATGGCAATGGTACCGGCAAGGGCATAGGCAATGACCAAAGGCGGACTGGCCAGATAGTTCGCCTTGACGAGCGGATTGATCCTTCCTTCAAAATTGCGGTTTCCAGAAAGCACAGAGGCAACGACAAGATCGTCCTTCTTGACAGCCTGGGCAACGGGTTCAGGTAATGGACCGGAATTACCGATACAGGTGGTACAGCCAAAAGCCACAGTACTGAATCCCAGCGCATCAAGATCATCCATAAATCCGGCCGATGCAAGGTAATCAACGACAACCCGCGAACCGGGCGCAAAAGAGGTTTTGACCCATGGTTGCGGAAACAGCCCGCGTTTACGCGCGGCTCTTGCCATGAGTGCGGCGGCAATCAGGATTTCCGGATTGCTCGTATTGGTACATGAGGTAATTGCAGCAATAACCACGGCACCGTCCCGGAGCGAGACCTGCTGGCCATTCAGGGTGATATTGATGCCTTTACTGACCGGATCGGAATGTGATTCAACGGCAGCGCCACCTTCGGAAGCCATCTCATCGGCCTCCGGAATGGGAGGTTTAGCAAAAACCGTCGAGAGGTCTTTCTTCCATTGGCTGCTCATTGCGGAAAGGTCGGTCCGATCCTGTGGCCGTTTCGGGCCAGCCAGCGATGGACGAACCGTTGTCATGTCAAGCTCTATCACCCTACTGAAACAGGGTATATCAGCCACTTCGTGCCAGAGCCCCTGTTGGCGAGAGTAGCACTCGACAATTTCGCAGAGATCTTCCCTGCCACTGAGGGCAAGATAGTCGAGGGTCTCTTCATCGACGGGAAAAAAGCCTGTAGTCGCACCATATTCCGGAGCCATGTTAGCTACCGTTGCACGATCAGGCAGGGAAAGCGAAGGAAGGCCTGGTCCAAAAAACTCAACAAATGAACCGACAACGCCCGCTCGTCGTAAAATCGACGTGAGGGTCAGAACGAGATCGGTTGCACATACACCTTCAGTCAGTTCACCCGTCAACCGGACGCCGACAACATCGGGCAGCAACATGTATACCGGTTGACCGAGCATGACGGCTTCGGCCTCTATGCCGCCAACTCCCCAGCCAAGCACACCAAGCGCGTTGATCAT
>CAJAIK010000013.1 GCA_903939765.1 uncultured Chlorobiaceae bacterium
ACCAGTCAGAACGCCGTATTAACACAGATTTGGGTGGCCATGTGCTATTATCTGCTGCTGTCCTATATCAAATTCCAGACGAAATACCGTCATTCATTGCAGGAATTGACCAGAATGATCGCTGCAGTCGTCATGGAGCAGCGCTTGTTGATCGATATTTTATCTCTCAAAGAACAATCTCTCAAAAAGGTGAGGGATCCGGTATCGCAACTGGTATTATTTTAACCGGACACCACTGAAATGGGCTTTTAATTTTCTGCGAGCTTTTTTGGCTGACATGGATGTAGCTTTCGGTGGTCTTGCTGATTTGTGACCCAAAAGTTCCTGAATATACCTGGGTTCCCGATTCCAGCAGATGGGTGCGTAGTGCGGTGTTTCAGCACATTGGGCAGTTTGCTACTGCGACTCCAGCGTGCGCCCGGTAGTTGTGTTACCTCGGCAGTAAGGGCATTATCGTATGGAAGCTCCTGCGCCTCCCGCATTTCTCCATTGTATTCGAAGGAAGTGACCGGTTTGATGGTGCTTGTGTGGGGCATTTTCTGTGGGTAGAAGGTGATGATGCCTTGTATCTTTCGGCCAACACATTAGATAAAGACAAGATATTCGTAAAACCTATAGAAAACAACAGAACTGGGGTGTTTGCCGTAGCATTTCCTTTTTTCAGCCGTTCCCACATCCGATGCGGTACGCCAGCACCCGACCGGTGGCAAGTGTTATTTTTCTGGCCGTCTGATCATCTCTACTCCACCCGCGTGGGAGTGTTTCTGATGACCACGCCCCCCTTTGTTCAATTCGCAGTCAAAATTGTATAGGAGCAACTAATGCAGCCCTGTCGCGGAATGCGGATTTCGGTTATGAGCACTTAAACCCAAAAGCCCCAACGCTCAAGTCAACCGGGAAAGAATGGTGCAAATCTCGAACATGATCTGTTTATTCAATATCTTGAAAAAGAGCACAGTCAAACGTTGCAAAGATAGCCTTCAGACAGAGTATAACCTTTCTGAAAATATGAAGTTATTTTCATTTACACTGATAGATGGATGAACATGCATCAGCAACAAAAATCCGGCACCGACCCTTATGTGGAGTTTATTGATGTCGGGGTAACAAAGCCGAGCCCGGCAGGTACGAGTATGGTCATTCTTGACCGGATCTCTTTTACTGCGCGACAGGGCGAGATAACCGGAATAATCGGAGCTTCAGGAAGCGGCAAAAGCACCCTGATTCGATTGTGCAACCGCCTTGACGATCCTTCTGCGGGAACCATTGAACTGAATGGGCAAAACATTGCAACCATAGACCCGCTGCTGTTGCGCCGAAAAATTGCCATGGTTCTTCAAAAGCCCTTCATGTTTGAAGGTACACTCCTTGAGAACCTGCAACGACCCTTCATGTTTCGCAAGCTGGCTCCGCCTTCAGCCGGTAGCCTGGAAATTACCCGTGTTCTTGATCTCGTTCAACTCCCTGCGGAGATGCTTGATCGGGATGCCCGCTCCCTTTCTGGTGGTGAACAACAGCGAGTCAATCTGGCTCGTGCACTTATCAACCATCCAGAAGTGCTGTTGCTCGATGAACCAACCAGCGCACTCGATCGTCCTTCAACGGCGCATTTGGCCAGCACACTCTGCAACATCTGCCAGAGTGAACATCTGGCAATTATTGTGGTGACCCACGACCTCTATCTTGCTGAACATATCGTCAATCACCTGATCTACCTCGAAGAGGGCCGGATTGTAGAACAGGGCGTTGGCCCGCAAATGCTCGCAAAGCCGCAAACGACGGCATTGAGCAATTTTCTGGCAAAACCTGAGAAATCATCCTCATGAACACTCCGCACATCATTCCGCTGAATGTGATCCAGTTGGTCTACGCTTACGCGCTGATTCTGATTTCGCTTGCCCTTGCACGCTGGCAGCAGATTGGGCACGAAAAACAGCTTCTCTGGAGCTCCATCCGCATGCTCTTTCAACTCATCGCGGTCGGCTACCTGCTGCATCTGGTGTTTGCCATCAATTCTCCACTGCCAGTCATGCTCATGCTTCTGGCAATGGCCGGTTTTTCGCTCCAGGTAGCGGGTTCGCGGATCAAAAAACGGATGCCAAATTTCTATCGTGTGGTAGGGAGTTCCATCATCATTGGCTGCGGAGGGGTGACCTTCTATTTCTGTCTCGTGGTAATCGGCTACTCACCATGGTTCGATCCCCGCTATCTGATTCCTCTGGCAGGCATGATTTTCGGCAACGCCATGAACGGTGCAAGCCTTGCCGCCGAACGGCTCTCTTCAGAAATGCATGAACGGCGCGAAGAGATTGAATGTGCCCTCTCTCTTGGCGCCACCTCCCGACAGTCCGCCGCAGAGGCCATCCGGAATGCCTACAGTGCTGCCCTGCGCCCAACCATCAACACGATGGCGGCCACCGGAATCGTAGCCCTGCCCGGGATGATGACCGGCCAGATTCTTTCCGGAACAGAACCCATCATCGCCGTGCGCTACCAGATTGCCATACTCTGCGCCATAACCGGGGCTGTGGCCGTGACCTCATTTTTGATTGTGCAACAAGGCTACCGTCACTTCTTTACCGACGCTCACCAACTGAAGAGTGAGTGATGTGGGGGGCCCATGCCTGATGTTCAGCCTGCCAGGCATTTCAGATCAAGCTGGGTATCACTTTTTTGCAGCAAAATCTTAGATCTTTGAGAAAGTAAATGTCCTATGATCACCGCCGTTTCCTGTCAGGTTCGCGCAGCACTGAGATGAAACTCGACAAAATTTAACTTGCTGCTGCTTCGGGGGGCGAGGTCAAGGAGCGCAAACCCTGATTACAACTTTGCCACAAGTGCAATCGGCAGACCAATACAACGTGAGATGGTTTCGAGGTCAACACCCGCATCTTTAAGCTTTTTTGCATCTTCGAGCGCCTTCTGCTGAATGCCCTCAGCCTTCCCCTCATCATAAGCGATATCGACAACATTCTTCAGGTCACGATAAACCTTGAGACTCTCTTCATAAGCTGCAGCTTCCACACTCGAATACTTTGCAATTTCTGCCAGTTCAAATACTTTGAGAAAGACCTTCTCCTGAAGGCGGGCTGGGCGGTCGGTCAACTCTGGGAGGTGGCGGAGAAGGAAGCACCATTTGTCGAAGTCAGTTACAAGCTCATCAATCGTTTTCGTGAACTTGGGAAGTTCGAGGTAAATAAAGGTGAGCTTGTCGGATAAAACCGCGCCCGTTGAACGATCAACCAGCTTTATTTCATGGTGAACGACCTCATTATCAGCTTTATCCTCATCAAACACAAAATCAAGAATACCGACCATATAGACCGCCTTCAGGCAAAAATTCCAGGAACCGCTCTGTGCCTGCTGTTGAACAGGAAAAGTGGCATAAAAAATCGATCGATCTTTGAAGTAGTTCTGCTTTGCTCGTTGCATCTCTACGATAAATTTTTCACCCTTTTCATTGTCACAATAAAGGTCAAAAATTGCCCTGCGATCGTATTCACTCCGCCCAACCTGTTCATTGGGCAAAAATGACAGGTCGGAAACTGTACCCGCCTCCAAAGGCAAGAGCGTATTCAAAAACGCTATCAAAAGGTCTTTGTTTACTTCAGAGCCAAAGATTTTCTTAAAACCAAAGTCTGTAAAGGGGTTTATGTAACGATCTTTTAAAAGCATAGTACAGTGCTTTTTTGAACTGAATTTCAATGAATTTACTGTTTTCTGTTAAATACAGGAACTCAGGAGTATCCTGCAATGACGGCACACGCATGGGCGCCCCGCACTTCATGTTCCCCCGGTTAATTGCTCTATCTTGCCTGATATTTGGTGCTGATTTTTTCCTGCTTCTTCTCTTTGTTCTTATTGTTGGTCATAATAACTTCATAGTTAAAGCTTGGCCTGCCAACCGAGCACGATAATGGACATGCCGAGCAGCGCGATGCCTGCTCCTGTCCAGTCGAGTGCCGACAAGGTCACTCCGTCCACGACCCTGAGCCAAAGAAGAGCGGTAACAACATAAACGCCTCCGTAAGCCGCATAAACCCTGCCACTCGCCGCCGGATGGAGCGTCAGGAGCCAAACAAAGAGTGCCAGGCTGGCTGCCGCAGGAATCAGCAGCCATGCTGGACCGCTTTTGCGAAGCCAGAGCCAGGGCAAAAAGCAGCCCGTGATTTCAGCAAGGGCGGTAACAAAAAAAAGCCCGATGGTTTTCAGCAGCAAATCAGTTTTCTCCGTTTTTTGCAGCACACGAATGAGTGCTCGATAATCCTTTACCCAAATCCCCGGAATACTCACCTGTTCAAGAGAACCAACAATAAGCACGGAATGGCACATTGAAAAATAATTTATCAGATGTCGCCGGAGAAAGGTATTGTCTACGCATCACATTTACCCCACGCTCAAACGCTCCAAAAGCGGTTGAAGATCAACTGATTTGAGAATCATGCACAAAATCTGCTTGCGAAACTCACCCTCCGTCATCTGCCCAAGTTGCCTCCATCAATACTCTCTGCCCAAGAGCTTCATAACCGCTCCACACTTCTGCCGCCCTTCTCCATCCACCGTTTGATCAGATAGAGCTGAATCAGCACCTGATGCTCTCCGGCACTCAATTCTTCAATACTGTGCGTAGTACCCTCCCATTCCTGATTTTCACCCTCAGCCTGTTTTCACCCAATTTGACATCAGTAAAAATCTCTTTGCCAGAAAGAAAAGTGTTCATGTCACTAATTAACTCATGGAAACGATGCGGTGAGGCTGATGAGGAGTAACCCAACGCCGTTCTTCGGCATCAAGAAAAATCATGTTCGGCGACTCACCCTTATCAGCAGCAACCAACATTTTCTGACGCGCTTCAGTCCACCTGTCGAACCATAACAAATCTCAATTTCTGCGCACTCAATGAAAAACATGACTCTACTTTCAAAGTTTTTTTTGTAGAAGGCCCAGCTTGTCTCTATACTTTAGGTTAAAGCCAGAAAAAATTTAACAGGATGCGTTGATGACTTTATCTAACGCTGACTTTGCTTCTATCCTTGAGGACAAGTCCAAAAAAATTATTGGAGACATTGAGTGGCTTGAAGATGAAGATCACTCTCCCTCTGTTGAATTCCGAGCTGAAGTAAAGTCAGAAAAAGGGTGGCCTCTTTTTATCAAAGGGAGCTACAACTCTTTGGCCATGGCATTAACCTACGCCTTAATCTTGCAGACTGATGGCCGAATTTACGGGTTGAACTTCGGAAAAGGACATATAAACCAAAGCCCATAACGTACCCAGGTCGGTGAAAAGCACAAACACCGATGGACAGAACAGTATCGCGACAAAAACGCCTATGTTCCTGAAGATATCACTGCTCCGGTTTCCGATCCATTGGCAGTGTGGTGCCAGTTTTGCACAGAATCTAACATTGAGCACGATGGAGAGATGAAACCTTTAAGCGCTCGTTAGAAAGTCATTACGTAATGCGTGCCAAAACCGTCTAAGATTTTGCAGACATCTTCTTCAAGAGTTTTGACATTTCGAGTCTTGAATTCCATCAATTCATACTTCACCTTGTGCCAAAACTTTTCAATTC
>CAJAIK010000014.1 GCA_903939765.1 uncultured Chlorobiaceae bacterium
AGCTGGGGTAAATTTGCCGTTGAACAAACATGCAGTTATTGCTTTGACGCATGTTTATGGTATTGGGAGAGCATCAGCAGAAAGCATTTTGCAGAGAGCCGGTATCGCACCGAACAGAAAGATCTCTGAACTGAATGATGAAGAAGCGCATGCTATCAGAGAGATTATTGCCGAAGAGTACAAAGTTGAAGGGCAGGCGCGCGGTGAGCAGCAGACTGCCATTAAACGTTTGATGGATATCGGTTGCTACAGGGGACTTCGTCATAGGCGCTCACTGCCCGTTCGTGGACAGAGGACGCGCACGAACGCAAGGACCAGAAAAGGTAAACGGAAGACTGTCGCCGGCAAGAAGAAGGCAGTCAAGAAGTAGTAGTACACAGACAATAAAATCTTCGATACTAAAGAGTGTAAGTTCATGGCTACAATAAGCAAGAAAAAAAAGAAGGTTAAGGTTACCCCTGAAGGTGCTGTGCATATCAAGGCCTCCTTCAATAATATCATGGTAACCATTACTGATCTTCAGGGTAATACGGTTTCCTGGTCCAGCGCTGGCAAAAATGGGTTCAAGGGGTCAAAAAAGAACACTCCTTACGCATCGCAGATTACGTCAGAAGCTGCTGCAAAAGAGGCTTACGATCTCGGAATGAGGCATGTCAATGTCTTTATCAAGGGGCCTGGTGCCGGACGCGATGCCGCAATACGGGCACTGCAGGGAGCGGGTCTTGATGTTCGTACCATTAAGGATATAACACCTCTTCCGCACAACGGCTGCAGGCCTCCGAAGCGCAGAAGGGTCTGATTTTATATATTCATAGAATTTCAATGAAGCAAGTGATATGGCAAGATTCAGAGGCTCAATAACAAAAGTATCCCGCAGGTTAGGTATTGCGCTTGCACCAAAGGCGGAAAAATATCTTGAAAGACGTCCATTCCCGCCAGGTCAGCATGGCCAGGGTCGGAAAGGAAAGGTTTCTGAATATGCTCTCCAGTTGAGGGAGAAGCAGAAAATGAAATACCTTTACGGGATTCTTGAGAAGCAATTCAGGAATTATTACAAAAAAGCGGTATCACAAAGAGGTGTTACAGGCGATAACCTTGTCAAACTGCTCGAAAGACGTTTTGATAATGTTGTTTTTCGTGCTGGCTTTGCACCGTCACGCTCAGGAGCCCGTCAGCTTGTTACGCACGGTCATCTTCTGATCAACGGTAAAAAGGTCGATATTCCATCCTATATCGTTTCCCCGTCTGAGGTCATTGAGTTCCGTCAGAGAAGCAAAAACATGGGAGCGGTTACCGACTCTCTCAATAAAGCCCCCGAATCGCGTATTCCTTCATGGATACAGGTTGACAAGGCAAACCAGAAAGCAGTTTTTCTGAGTGTTCCGGAGAGAGTGGAAGTGCAGGAGCCATTCAACGAACAGTTGGTCGTTGAGTTATACTCAAAGTGATTTTAATGAATTCTAAGGTATAAACTACTATGATATACCAGATGCAGATGCCTGCAAAAATAGAGGTTGACGAAGCTTCCCATACGGATCGTTTCGGCAGGTTCATTGCCCAGCCGCTTGAACGCGGTTATGGTGTGACCCTCGGAAACGTTATGAGAAGAGTTCTTCTTGCCTCACTTCCGGGAACTGCAATAACAGGGATTAAAATTGACGGTGTTTTTCATGAGTTCGCTGCCATTGACGGTGTTCGTGAAGATGTACCTGAGATCGTCTTGAACCTCAAAAAAGTTCGTTTCAAGTCTACGTGTAAAAGAAACTGCAAGACCTCTCTTACGCTTGTTGGTCCAATGGATTTTACTGCAGGCGATATTCTTGCTCAGGAAGGCGAGTTTGAGGTGTTGAACAAAGAGATGCATGTCGCTACAATAAATGCCGGAGCGACAGTCAAAATTGATCTTTACATTGGAAGAGGCCGTGGCTACATGCCGGCAGAAGATAACAGGCCTGAAGGAATGCCGATAGGTTATATTGCTGTCGATGCCATTTATACACCGATCAGGAATGTGAAGTTTACGGTAGAAAATACCCGTGTTGGTCAGCGGACTGATTATGAAAAAATGATTCTTGACGTAGAGACTGACGGTTCAGTCACTCCTGATGACTCAATCAGTCTTGCCGGAAAAATCATCACTGATCATGTGACCTTTTTTGCCAATTTCTCTCCAACTGAAGAGGAGTTTACTGAGGAAGAGTTCAAGCAGCAGGATGATGAGTTTGAGACAATGCGCAGGCTCTTTCATACAAAAATCGAAGATCTCGACCTCTCTGTCCGTTCGCATAACTGCCTCAGACTTGCAGAAATTGACACGATCGGTGAACTCGTATCCCACAAGGAGGACGAACTGCTTAACTACAAGAATTTTGGCAAGAAGTCGCTCACGGAGTTGAAGGAACAGCTTGAAAAGTTTGACCTGAAGTTTGGTATGGACATTACCAAGTATCAGATGAAATGATAAAATCGTAACCGTTTTTTTGAATTATTGAGATCAGGAAATAGACATGCGTAAAGTTAAGCCGGTAAGAAAACTCGGAAGAACCGCAGCCCATAGAAAGGCGACGCTCAGCAACCTGTCAACACAACTGCTTGTCTACAAGCGCATTGAAACGACAGAAGCAAAGGCCAAAGAGACCCGCAGGGTTGTTGAAAAGATCATTACCAAGGCACGTAAAGGTACGGTTCATGCCCAGCGTGAAATCTTCAAAAGCATCCGCGACAAGCAGGCAATCAGAATACTCTTCGAAGAGATTGTAGCCAAAGTAGGTACACGTCAGGGTGGTTACACTCGTGTTATCAAGCTTGCTCCCCGTTTTGGTGATGCCGCAAAAATGGCCGTCATTGAACTTGTCGATTTTCAGGAAGCACCATCAACAAGCCAGGCTACCGGCAAGCAGGATCGAGCAAAACGAGTCAAAGGTTCAAAGAAAACGGCAGAAACCGCAGTTGCTTCCGCCGAGTAACCCACTCTGTTTCATACCGTTCTCAATTATCATCGTCAGTCATTGTCTGTGGAAAAGATTTTATCCGCAGGCAATGACTATGTGTTTTTCAGAGAAAAAGGGGCTGATGGCATGGATGGGATGCTGCTCTATTTTTGAAGGAAATCCATTGTGGTTCTTGCTTGACTTCAAAGCCTCAGCAATCTCTTTGTCGAGATTTCCTCCTTTCAGGCAGATCATCGTGCCTCCCGCCTTCAGAAGTGGCCCTGCATAGGAGCAGAGCTTGTCGAGAGGTGCAACCTGTCTTGAGAGTACCGTATCAAACACAACCCCCTTCAGCTCTTCTACTCTTGTATGCATGGCGACAGCGTTGTCGATGCCAAGCTCCTTGATCATGGCTTGACAGGCCGCAATTTTTTTTCCGGTAGCATCAACGAGCAGAAATCGGGTCCGGGGAAAAAGGATTGAGAGTGGAATGCCCGGCAGCCCCCCACCTGTTCCAAGATCAAGGACATGCTCACCTTCGCTGAAAGTGTGATAGCGGCTGATCAGGAGTGAATGAAAAATATGTTTGATGATGACCGGAGCATCTTCCTTCCGGCTGATCAGGTTTATCTTGTGGTTCCACTCTTCGAGGCATTCGCCATAGCGTACCAGTTGTTGCAGTGTCTCATGATTTACCTCTATTGCCTGTTCAGCACATAATGCCTGCAGTGTTGATAGATCATCATTCTGTCGTTCCATAAGTGATTTAATCCTTTCTGTTCAGTTGTTTCCCCCAAAAAACGATATTTTACCATGAATGACAAATTGCGGGGGCTCTTTGCCCTGATGAGTATCCTTCTTTCAACAGAAATAAATGTAAATTACCGTTTATTCATGTCGGCAACTGTTTTTTGGAACACAATAACTCCCTTCATTTCTGTACTGTAGAAACTCTGGAGTACGTATATTTGCCTGAGGCAGCGATGAGTTTTTTGTTCAAAAGTATTTTGATTGTAAAAGACGAATAACAAAGAGCGCTTTATGAGTAATGGTTCAAGCCAGCATGTCTATGCCGTTATCATGGCGGGCGGGATAGGCAAGAAACTGTGGCCTCTTTCAAGAAAAAAAATACCAAAACAGTTTGTTGAGCTGTTGGGCGATGGGTCGATGGTTGCCAAAACAGTCAGACGCATCTCTGCTTTGGTGCGTGAAGAGAATATTTTCATCATTACCAGCGAACAGGGGCGAACCCTGCTTTCGGCCTCTCTTGGCAGCTTCAATCCTGACAATATTATTGTTGAGCCCTCCAGTCGCAATACAGCACCCTGCATTGCCCTTGCAACAGCTCATATCAAAAAAAGGGACCCGGATGCAGTAACCATTGTTCTTCCCTCTGACCATCTTGTGCTCGACGAGCAGGCATTTATTAAAATGGTCGAGGCAGGCATTGAGATTGCCAGCGAGAAAAAAGCTCTTGTAACAATCGGAATTAAAGCTGACAGGCCAGAAACTGCCTATGGTTATATTCAGGTAGACGCACAGCAGACAATTCCGACGGCCTTTTCTGAAGGTTGTGATTTTCTTCTTTTCAAGGTTAAGGCTTTTGCTGAAAAGCCGGATGCGGCAACGGCAGTCGAGTTTCTTGAAAGCGACGATTTTTACTGGAACAGTGGGGTTTTTATCTGGCATATTGATGCCATATCAAGGGAGTTTGAACGTTCCATGCCTGATTTGTACAAGGATCTGCTTGCTATCTATGAGAGCCTTGGCACGGAGAGTGAACAGGAGGTTATCGAGGATGTTTACTCATGGATTCACCCTCTTTCCATCGACTACGGCATCATGGAGAAAGCCGAAACGGTTTTTGTGCTGGCAGGTGAATTTGGCTGGTCAGATCTTGGCTGCTGGGACGAAGTACTCAAAATCGCGGGAAGCCGCACTGCCCTGGCTGAAGAGTTGCCCGATCGGCGATTGGTGCAGATCGACTGCGACAATGTTTTTGTAAAAAACACCGAGGGCAAGGTTATCTGTACCATCGGTCTTCAAGACGTCATCATTGTCGATACCGGTGATGCACTCCTTGTTTGCGGCAAGGGATACTCGCACCGGGTAGGTGACGCGGTCGATGCCCTCAGGCGGGACGGGCTTGAAGAGTACCTTTAATATCACAGACAAATCTGTTGCGCGATGTGATTTCTGCGTTGGGGCGGTGCCCGGAATCCTTTTCAGGATTTTACCGCCCAGCTCGCCCCCTCTTTTGTATCCTTGATTTCAATCCCAGTTTCAAGCAGCCTGTCACGCAGTTTGTCACTGAGGGCAAAATCCTTGTTTTTTCGCGCCTCGGCCCGAAGCTCAAGCAGAAGTTCCATCACACCGTTAAGTCTCTTGCCGCTCAATTCGCCATCACTGCTTCCTGATTGGCTCTCTTCAGGAACTATTCCAAGAATTTTCCGCCCCGCATTGTCAAGAAAGGCCTCCGCCTCTTGCCGGGATGTTGCAGAGATACTTTCGACACGATCAAGGGCCGCGTTAACAGATTTTGAGAAGTCGAACAGTACCGCAACAGCTATCGGTGTATTGAAATCGTCATCCATAGCATCCCTGAAGCGTTGCATGAATGGCGCACTATCAAAAGTTCCGCTTCCCGGGTTTTGCTCACGGAGGCGCCGTTGGGTTTCGCGGAGTTTTTCAAGACCTGTTGCTGATGCCTTTATGGCTGTTTCGGAATAATCAAGTTGTGATCGGTAGTGGGATTGCAGAATAAAAAAGCGGATGACCAGTGGGTCGATATCCTTGAAAATCTCCTTGAGATTAACCGAATTTTTCAGCGACTTCCCCATTTTAATGCCATTGACGGTCACCATATTATTGTGCATCCAGAACCTCACGTAGGGCTTGCCGGTGACCGATTCCGATTGGGCGATTTCACAGTCATGGTGCGGAAACTTGTTTTCCATCCCTCCGCCATGAATATCAATCGTCTCGCCCAGATATTTCATCGACATTGCCGAACATTCCAGATGCCAGCCGGGATAGCCGATACTCCATGGAGAGTTCCATTTCATCAGATGCCCCTCTTCAGCCTTTTTCCAGAGCGCAAAATCCGACATGTGGCGTTTTTCAGAGCGAACCTCTACCCTGGCACCGGATTGTACCGCATCCTGGTCCGTCCGTCCCGAAAGTTTTCCATACCCTGGAAACGACTCAACCGAGAAATAGACGTTGCCATGAACCTCATAGGCGTGGCCGGTTTTAATCAACTCTTCAATCAGATCAATCTGTTCGGGAATATGGCCGGCGGCATTCGGTGCTATATTCGGGCGTTGAACTTCAAGGTGATCCATATCCTCATAAAAACTTCTCGTATAGAATTGCGAAATTTCCATAGGGTCTGTTTTCTCAAGTCGGGCCTGCTTTGAGATTTTGTCTTCGCCCTCATCCGCGTCATCAGTCAAGTGACCCACGTCCGTAATGTTCTGCACATACTTTACCCGGTATCCGCTGTGACGAAGCCAGCGAACAACCACGTCAAACGAGACATAGCTTTTTGCATGGCCGAGGTGGGCATGGCCGTAAACGGTAGGTCCGCATACATACATGGTCACAATCCCCGGATTGAGGGGTTCAAATTTTTCTTTTGTTCTGCCGAGGGAGTTATAAATGAAGAGTGACATCTTCTGCTTTTCTGCCTTTTTCTTATGGTTACGTGAGGGTGACGTTTGCCTGAATGAGCCGATGAAAGTTAAACATTTGGGTTTTTAACGCAAGGTTTTTAGCTTCCTTTTTATAGCTCTTTTTTTGTGACCGCTCTTTTTGTATGAAAATTGTCAATTCCACCTTTTACATCAGTGTCTCCGCTCTTTCCGGGCTTCCGGAAGAATCTTTTCCCGAAATTGTTTTTGCAGGGAGATCCAATGTCGGCAAATCGACGCTGCTAAATTCCCTCACAGGGATAAAAGGTCTTGCCAAAACCAGTTCAACTCCCGGAAAAACAAGACTGATCAACTATTTTCTGGTTAACAGCAATCTTTATTTTGTCGATCTTCCCGGTTACGGCTACGCAGCCGTCGCTCATGCAGAGAAGGCCTTGTGGGGGACTCTCCTCTCCTCCTACATCATACAAAGGAGAACGATCTCGCTTGTTGTGCTGCTTCTCGACTCCCGCCATCCGGCCATGCAGCTTGACAGGGCGATGATCAGCTTTCTTGAGGCTCACGACAAGCCCTACGCTATCGTGCTGACCAAATATGACAAGCTCAAACAGAAGGAAAAGGTTCAGACCCGTCGTATTATGGAAAGTTGCGCGGCCAAAGCCAAATTTATTGTAAATTATTCATCGTTTTCAGGCAAGGGAAAGAGCGAGCTTCTGGCTCATTTTGATCATTATATCTGTCAATAAAAACAATCGTCGTGGAATCAAAAAAATTCAGGACACCGTCACAGTCGGCAACAGTTATTGTCGGCACACAGTTCGGTGATGAAGGCAAAGGAAAGCTTGTGGATTACCTTTCGGACAAATATGATATTGTTGTCCGTTATCAGGGTGGGGCGAATGCCGGTCATACCATCTGTTTCGATAATAAAACCGTCGTTCTGCACCTGATTCCCTCTGGAATTTTTAATAAAGGATGCGTTTGTGTTATCGGCAATGGAGTCGTTATTGATCCAGCGGCGCTGCTCGATGAAATCCGAAAGGTCGAGGAGCTTGGTTATGAGGTGACGGGCCGGCTTTTTATCAGCCACAATGCCCACCTGATCATGCCCTACCACAAACTGCTCGATTCCCTGCATGAAAGTGCCCAGGGCGACCAGAAAATCGGCACCACCGGTCGTGGTATCGGTCCGAGCTATGAGGACAAGTTTGCACGGAAAGGTATAAGGGTTGTTGATCTGCTCAGTCCCGAAGTACTGCAGGAGAAGCTCCGTGAAAACCTTGCAGCCAAGAACAAGCTCTTCAAAAATATTTATGAGAAGGAAGAGATTGATGTCGAGGCCATGGTGCGCGAGTATGAAGAGTTCGACAAGATTATCGATCCCTATGTAACCAATACCCAGCTTTATCTCAACCGACAGCTCCAGGAGGGAAAGACGGTCCTGCTTGAAGGAGCCCAGGGTTGTCTGCTTGATGTTGACCATGGAACCTATCCCTATGTCACCTCTTCCAATCCAACCTCGGGAGGCGCCTGTACCGGCTCCGGCATAGCGCCGAACTATATTGGCAAGGTGATCGGTGTCTGCAAGGCTTACATGACCAGAGTCGGTAACGGGGCATTCCCCTCGGAACTCCTTGATGAGACAGGGGAACTTCTTGGTCAGATCGGCCATGAGTTCGGTGCCACAACCGGAAGGAAACGCCGTTGCGGCTGGATCGACCTTGTGGCTCTCCGCTATTCGCTGACGATCAACGGTGTGACAGAAATTGCGCTCACCAAGCTTGATGTGCTTGACACCTTTGAGGAGATCAAGGTCTGTACCTCCTATATGCTTGACGGCAAGGAGATTCATGATTTTCCGACCGACCATCAGACGCTTTCGAGGGTGACGCCGCTCTTTACCTCCATGAAGGGGTGGATGGCGTCGAACGCTCATGCCCGAACATTTTCAGACATGCAGCCTGAAGCGCAGAGCTATGTCACCTTCCTTGAAGATGAACTGCAGGTCCCGGTTACTTTTATTTCGGTCGGTCCCGGACGTGAAGAAACTGTTTTCAGATAATCAAGGAGCCTTTTTAATCATGGCATTGATGGATATCGCTGTTCTTCCTCTTGACAGCAAGGAGGGAAGCCTTAGTGGCTTTGTTGCCGGTTTGCAGGAGATTCTTGCTGCAAGCGGATGCAGTTTCAGGCTTCATGATATGGGTACGACGGTTGAAGGGCCAGCGCCCCTGCTTTTCGATCTTGCCCTGAAGCTCCATGAGTACTCGTTCAGCCAGGGCGGCAAGCGCGTCTATACGGTCATGAAAATTGATGACCGTCGTGATCGGGCAGTCCGCCTTGGAGAGAAAAGCGCCTCGGTCAAAGCGAAAATAGTCCAGACAAGGGGGAGGGAAGAGTAGGGTGATTACTGAAAATATTTTATCTTCAGCTCTCTTTACGTTTGGCCTCTGTAACAGATTTTTATTGCGGGCAGTAACTCTCAAAAGAAAACAGTCATGATGCAGGTTCCCGGAGATATTCAGGTAATCAAGGAAGATAACGTTACGCATAGTTTTTGTGGCCTTGCCTGTGTTGGCTGGATGTATCAGAAAATCAAGGAC
>CAJAIK010000015.1 GCA_903939765.1 uncultured Chlorobiaceae bacterium
CGACCGTTGATCCTTTGAGTGCACCAATCCCGAGATTAGTTTCAATCCACGCGCCCGCGGGGGGCGCGACTTATCGAGGAGGTGAAGGAATGACTGCACTTGTGTTTCAATCCACGCGCCCGCGGGGGGCGCGACCGGGTTTATGCGCCTCATGGCGCTATCAACGTCAGAGTTTCAATCCACGCGCCCGCGGGGGGCGCGACGAGCGTTATCGAGATCGATCAAGAGTTGCTGAACAGTTTCAATCCACGCGCCCGCGGGGGGCGCGACAATTTCTTTAACTTCAGCTATACCGTTCAGTTCTGTTTCAATCCACGCGCCCGCGGGGGGCGCGACCATCAATCATGGCCAAAATATGGCATTGACCATATGTTTCAATCCACGCGCCCGCGGGGGGCGCGACGATGGTTTTGAGACTCGAACTGTCGAAATAACTGTTTCAATCCACGCGCCCGCGGGGGGCGCGACGCTCAAAATATGATTACCCGCCTTGTTCCACCTGATGTTTCAATCCACGCGCCCGCGGGGGGCGCGACCATAGCCGGCCTGCTGAGCAATCCAGAAAAACGAGGTTTCAATACACGCGCCCGCGGGGGGCGCGACAACGCTTTTTCCGGCGGATCGAAATACTTGACCAGTTTCAATCCACGCGCCCGCGGGGGGCGCGACTATCTCCCTTTATTTTTTGTGAGTTACCGGATAGTGTTTCAATCCACGCGCCCGCGGGGGGCGCGACAAATGTTCAACCCACGAAGGGAGAGTTGACGCTTGTTTCAATCCACGCGCCCGCGGGGGGCGCGACCTGCTGCAGGACCACCAGCCTCAACAGTCGGGTTGTTTCAATCCATGCGCCCGCGGGGGGCGCGACAGCTTATTTGCGTCTTGGATATCAACAAGACTTGTTTCAATCCACGCGCCCGCGGGGGGCGCGACTTCGGAGCGCTTCGACGTATTCCGGATACGTCTCATTGTTTCAATCCACGCGCCCGCGGGGGGCGCGACCGACTTTAACCAAGGCGGCGGGGCTTGACTCGCTGTTTCAATCCACGCGCCCGCGGGGGGCGCGACACTGATCTTCATCTAGTGCTTCGAAAATTCTTGTGTTTCAATCCACGCGCCCGCGGGGGGCGCGACCCGGTGCCTTGGTCTCCAACCAGCACCAGGGTAAGTTTCAATCCACGCGCCCGCGGGGGGCGCGACTTTCCTTTTTTAGCGCATGATGTCCATACATCATGTTTCAATCCACGCGCCCGCGGGGGGCGCGACCCACTTCCGAGGATTGCGCCAAAACCCATGGCGCTGTTTCAATCCACGCGCCCGCGGGGGGCGCGACGGATCGTACCCCTTCCGGAACTGGCATACTCGATGTTTCAATCCACGCGCCCGCGGGGGGCGCGACTTGCAGGTGATTTTAAGCGGATTGACAGTCGAGGTGTTTCAATCCACGCGCCCGCGGGGGGCGCGACAGTTCTGGGTTGCTACTGATCCAAGAAACCCACTGTTTCAATCCACGCGCCCGCGGGGGGCGCGACTGAGGGGTTGATACCTGGCGCATTAATCGGCAGAGTGTTTCAATCCACGCGCCCGCGGGGGGCGCGACTGTGACATCTTCCGACTCTCGGCTTCAGCGCCCCGTTTCAATCCACGCGCCCGCAGGGGGCGCGACAGTGAGTAATACCAGCAACCTGAGTCGGCAAGCCGTTTCAATCCACGCGCCCGCGGGGGGCGCGACTCTCAGCCAGCCAAACCCGCTCTCTACCGCATGTTGTTTCAATCCACGCGCCCGCGGGGGGCGCGACGATCAAGCCAAGCCTGATAGCCTCGAGCCGATTAGTTTCAATCCACGCGCCCGCGGGGGGCGCGACTTAAAACTGCGGCATATGTTGCTCGATATTGTATGTTTCAATCCACGCGCCCGCAGGGGGCGCGACTGACTGGGTTTTTTGCAAAGGTAGCGACCTTGCTGTTTCAATCCACGCGCCCGCGGGGGGCGCGACTTACATCAGTAGTGGCAGTCAATTATACTTTTGGAGTTTCAATCCACGCGCCCGCAGGGGGCGCGACGTTATTATTTTTGTTGTGCTCGTTTTTTCGGTATCGTTTCAATCCACGCGCCCGCGGGGGGCGCGACCTGGGAGTGTCGCTGCACACGCTGAAGCGGTTAAACGTTTCAATCCACGCGCCCGCGGGGGGCGCGACCGTCAATCAGATGCAGGGTACCGTCCTCGATATAGTTTCAATCCACGCGCCCGCGGGGGGCGCGACGAGCTGGACGTCGGCATCGAAGAAGTGGATAGCGTTTCAATCCACGCGCCCGCGGGGGGCGCGACCGCCTGTGCCGGCTCCGACTCCTTTGCGTCAGAGAGTTTCAATCCACGCGCCCGCGGGGGGCGCGACCTCAAACTCCTGCGGGTAAGCTGATTATGCAAGGCGTTTCAATCCACGCGCCCGCAGGGGGCGCGACGTACCTTGTGGTCGTTGCATTGGTTGCCGTCTCGTTTCAATCCACGCGCCCGCGGGGGGCGCGACAATAGAAAACTTTCCAGATGGGTTAGGGCGACGAGTTTCAATCCACGCGCCCGCGGGGGGCGCGACAAGACCGCCGTTTATTATGTCTTCACATACGTAATGTTTCAATCCACGCGCCCGCGGGGGGCGCGACAAGCCACCAGTGCCATTAGGGATGGTGGAACCAGGTTTCAATCCACGCGCCCGCGGGGGGCGCGACCTCCCGATCACCGCCCGCTCCTCCTCCAACTCAAGGAACCCGCCACGGTTAAACCGCTCACAAAACGCCGCCTTCCGGTCAAGTAACCGACCCTTTCCCGTCCTGATAAACGCCTGGTAAACTTTCAAGACAGAATTCCGCTTCAGCGCCCGGTCAGCATTATAATCCGTCACCCTAGACCGCTCCCGAAACGCCTCATTTCTCGCCTCAATCTGCTCCGACGTCATCGGCTGCACATCCGCCAAAATCCGGTGATAGTCCCTGACACTGGCAGGAGGCAACTCCGAGAAATGGATCTGATATGGACGCCTTCCATCCTTGTTAATCTGACGGCAGTTTTTGGCGTATTTTCCATTCAGGCA
>CAJAIK010000016.1 GCA_903939765.1 uncultured Chlorobiaceae bacterium
GTTCGGCGAACTCAAACAACTCAGCAGGTCGCGCCCCCCGCGGGCGCGTGGATTGAAACTCCCGGCCCATATCTGCTTGGGTAGCTGGAGACAGTCGCGCCCCCCGCGGGCGCGTGGATTGAAACACATCCTCCTGAACGATGAACCTCGCAACACGGCCGTCGCGCCCCCCGCGGGCGCGTGGATTGAAACTACAAGCTCATAGACAAAGCTGCAGAAATAGGCGGTCGCGCCCCCCGCGGGCGCGTGGATTGAAACGCATTGAGCGACCAAGTCAATAAGATCGCCCCAGTCGCGCCCCCCGCGGGCGCGTGGATTGAAACAGTTTGTGCCTGCAAAAGATCACGCTGAGCAGATAGTCGCGCCCCCCGCGGGCGCGTGGATTGAAACATTTTAACAGATACTCAATCGAAAGAAACTTAGGAGTCGCGCCCCCCGCGGGCGCGTGGATTGAAACGTCACACCTTTGAACTTCTCGAACGTGCGCATTCGTCGCGCCCCCCGCGGGCGCGTGGATTGAAACACCTTCCGGGCAAAAACCGAACAGATTTATAAGGCAGTCGCGCCCCCCGCGGGCGCGTGGATTGAAACGCTGATCGTCCGTGGCGCTGAATCAGATACACGAGTCGCGCCCCCCGCGGGCGCGTGGATTGAAACGGCAGTGCTCCGAAAAAGGTCCAATGATCCAGATGGTCGCGCCCCCCGCGGGCGCGTGGATTGAAACCCGTTGACGGCCTCGCCCCTATAACGACAAGATTGTCGCGCCCCCCGCGGGCGCGTGGATTGAAACGCTGCTACTTCACTTTTTGCCCGCAACTCAGCAGGTCGCGCCCCCCGCGGGCGCGTGGATTGAAACGCTCGTGCCGATGGGTCGTAATTAAAACCCTTCCGTCGCGCCCCCCGCGGGCGCGTGGATTGAAACTCAAGAACTCCGGGTCAATCACGTAAGCCGGGGAAGTCGCGCCCCCCGCGGGCGCGTGGATTGAAACCCAATAACCTTACCGTTAAACGCCTCCCACTTGCAGTCGCGCCCCCCGCAGGCGCGTGGATTGAAACATCGTCCAAATCATCATATGAGCAAGCTGAAGAAGGTCGCGCCCCCCGCGGGCGCGTGGATTGAAACACTCTGAGTGGTCGCTGTGTGACCCTGCATCGTGGGTCGCGCCCCCCGCGGGCGCGTGGATTGAAACTGGATCGTCTGCTCCAAAAGGAGAATCTGCAGCAGTCGCGCCCCCCGCGGGCGCGTGGATTGAAACTGCAAATTCTCGTCCCGGAAACACTCATTATATAGTCGCGCCCCCCGCAGGCGCGTGGATTGAAACGACAAGCTCGGCATCACCCAGCTCACCCCCTACCGGTCGCGCCCCCCGCGGGCGCGTGGATTGAAACTTGTAGCGCCAGGACTTCCCCGACTTCCTACCGAGGTCGCGCCCCCCGCGGGCGCGTGGATTGAAACCGATCATTTCGGAAACAAAGGTCTCGATAGCTCCGTCGCGCCCCCCGCGGGCGCGTGGATTGAAACGACTCCTCAATCAAGGACCCGCATGACTCGCAAGGTCGCGCCCCCTGCGGGCGCGTGGATTGAAACGCTTACCAGTGTCCCGATAGGTGCATCGATCAGCGCGTCGCGCCCCCCGCGGGCGCGTGGATTGAAACACGATATAGTGTATTTGCATCATCAAAGTACGCTGTCGCGCCCCCCGCGGGCGCGTGGATTGAAACCACTCACCGAACGCGACGTTGTCCTCGATGATGAGTCGCGCCCCCCGCGGGCGCGTGGATTGAAACAATCTGTTCGTGTTGCATGACTCACTTATCCCGGTCGTCGCGCCCCCCGCGGGCGCGTGGATTGAAACGAGTTTGATGTGGTTGAGAGGTAGCTTTGGTACGTCGCGCCCCCTGCGGGCGCGTGGATTGAAACGTTTTCCTCGTCCGCTGCCGGCGCGACAATCTCGGTCGCGCCCCCCGCGGGCGCGTGGATTGAAACAACCTGTGGAGGGCAATGGCCCGTTTAAGCAGCGGTCGCGCCCCCCGCAGGCGCGTGGATTGAAACTTAAAGAGAAAAGGTCGGTTGATGCAATCATAACTAGTCGCGCCCCCCGCGGGCGCGTGGATTGAAACGAGACATCGAGCCACGAATAGTCCACCTTCACAACGTCGCGCCCCCCGCGGGCGCGTGGATTGAAACTTCCGGAAGTTTTTTGTCTCGACAACTTCGACGTCGTCGCGCACCCCGCGGGCGCGTGGATTGAAACCCCCTGCAGGGCGTCGGTATAGGTGATCTGCAGGGTCGCGCCCCCCGCGGGCGCGTGGATTGAAACGGGGACAACATCGATAACGTCGTACCAGGTCCCTCCGTCGCGCCCCCTGCGGGCGCGTGGATTGAAACACTGAGATCGGTAAAAAGTTAAACCGAAAAAAAGATGTCGCGCCCCCCGCGGGCGCGTGGATTGAAACTAAGGTTATTAATATGCGGGTAATGGTGAGCAAGTAGTCGCGCCCCCCGCGGGCGCGTGGATTGAAACGAGATGCCAAGGACATGTGCTGCCTCTCGTGGGCTGTCGCGCCCCCCGCGGGCGCGTGGATTGAAACGTGCAGCGCTGGCACATCCGCCCCTCGTCGGTGTCGCGCCCCCCGCGGGCGCGTGGATTGAAACGTGCTGCATGACTCACCTATCCCGCCTCCAATGGTCGCGCCCCCCGCGGGCGCGTGGATTGAAACGGCCAGTCGCGACCGTGAGTTGAAATCAATCATAGTCGCGCCCCCCGCGGGCGCGTGGATTGAAACCTGTCGGTCAGGGAACTTGTAAACCATGCCGGGGTCGCGCCCCCCGCGGGCGCGTGGATTGAAACCTGACTTATAAAGTCAACATCCAGAAAACGAAAAGTCGCGCCCCCCGCGGGCGCGTGGATTGAAACGCACTCCTAACGGGCAACTCCGAACGCACCATAAAGTCGCGCCCCCCGCGGGCGCGTGGATTGAAACGGATCACGCCGCAATCCGCCAATTGCAAAAGAGTGTCGCGCCCCCCGCGGGCGCGTGGATTGAAACATAATTGTTGCTCCAATTTACGGATTAGCAGGTTGTCGCGCCCCCCGCGGGCGCGTGGATTGAAACGTTCCCGCTTCTCAAATTCTCCGGCGGAGATGCTGTCGCGCCCCCCGCGGGCGCGTGGATTGAAACAGCTACATCAAACCAAAGTTCGAGATCCCGGAGAGTCGCGCCCCCCGCGGGCGCGTGGATTGAAACTTTCAATGCGGTGAGTATGGGTCAAAACACGGTAGGTCGCGCCCCCCGCGGGCGCGTGGATTGAAACTGATCGTCATGGACGTGCTGGCCGCAGCGGTTTAGTCGCGCCCCCCGCGGGCGCGTGGATTGAAACTGGTACTGCTGCGGAATATCCCGGTAACAAACCAGGTCGCGCCCCCCGCGGGCGCGTGGATTGAAACTTGCTGGGCTTGGCATTCCGCTCGTCAAGCCGGAGGTCGCGCCCCCTGCGGGCGCGTGGATTGAAACGTCCCTAATCCACTCATTATATATGAGGTTATAGGGTCGCGCCCCCCGCGGGCGCGTGGATTGAAACTTCGCATACTGGACAATCTCAGCATACGTCAGCGGTCGCGCCCCCCGCGGGCGCGTGGATTGAAACCATTGTGAGTCTGGTTTTTGGTGCACGAGTGAACGTCGCGCCCCCCGCGGGCGCGTGGATTGAAACAACTGGCCCAAAGTTATTGGCTGACCAAAAAACAGGTCGCGCCCCCCGCGGGCGCGTGGATTGAAACCGGAGTCTGTTGATGTGTTGTCGTCTGGCTCTTGGTCGCGCCCCCTGCGGGCGCGTGGATTGAAACTCCGCTTTATAAGCCTCTCTGTAAGCCGCACTCGTCGCGCCCCCTGCGGGCGCGTGGATTGAAACATACCAGTGTGCTCCATCT
This sequence comes from uncultured Chlorobiaceae bacterium, assembly GCA_903939765.1. Classification (GTDB taxonomy): domain Bacteria; phylum Bacteroidota; class Chlorobiia; order Chlorobiales; family Chlorobiaceae; genus Chlorobium. The sequence continues at coordinate 3,933 of CAJAIK010000016.1, forward strand.
CGATCTCAGCGCTATGTCGCGCCCCCCGCGGGCGCGTGGATTGAAACTTTTTGGCTTTTGTCTTTGGTGGCAGTCTTGCTGAGGTCGCGCCCCCCGCGGGCGCGTGGATTGAAACAAAGCCCTCCCTCACTCCTGACCTGCTTAAAACGCGTCGCGCCCCCTGCGGGCGCGTGGATTGAAACACGTTTGATTCTGTAGATATTGCTGATGTCGTTATGTCGCGCCCCCCGCGGGCGCGTGGATTGAAACTGTCTTGCGCATCGATCCAAATGTACCATTTTCGTCGCGCCCCCCGCGGGCGCGTGGATTGAAACAGTAATGGCGCAGACCACTTTCTGAAAATGTGGGATGTCGCGCCCCCCGCGGGCGCGTGGATTGAAACTGCCGATCAATTTGCGCTTCTCAGTGCATTGATTGTCGCGCCCCCCGCAGGCGCGTGGATTGAAACAATAATTTTTGTTTCTTCTGTTTGGCACGCACCAGGTCGCGCCCCCCGCGGGCGCGTGGATTGAAACACAACCGCTCAGCAAGACTGCCACCAAAGATAACAACGTCGCGCCCCCCGCGGGCGCGTGGATTGAAACTGTTCTCGCCGGCCTGAACAGGGCGGCAACCGTGGTCGCGCCCCCCGCGGGCGCGTGGATTGAAACGCGGGCTTTATCTGTACCCTCTGAACCCCATCTGTCGCGCCCCCCGCGGGCGCGTGGATTGAAACTTTACCGCTGCAGCCTGCAATGCCAGAGCGTCACGTCGCGCCCCCTGCGGGCGCGTGGATTGAAACAAAGACTCGTGCAGCATCGGCTCTGGTGTGTACCGGTCGCGCCCCCCGCGGGCGCGTGGATTGAAACGGCGTTGCCGTGGCCTCAAAAAGGTCCGTCGGTCGTCGCGCCCCCCGCGGGCGCGTGGATTGAAACTCGTAAATCACGCCGGTCTTTCCGGGCTCACCGTGGGTCGCGCCCCCCGCGGGCGCGTGGATTGAAACTTGATAATTGGTTTTGCTGCCTTGGCATCATATCCCTTTGGCAAGCTCGAACAACTGTTGTGTAATATCTTGCAGCGGCATCGCCTCTATATCAGGTGCAAGGCGGTAACGCTCTTTTCCAGGATAAACCACAATTTTTCGGGACGGGTTGAGATCGGCGCAGGCTGCATGGAATCCACGCTCCAGTTTTGGGGTCATGCTGCGCTTTATCTCAATAGCCCACAGATTTCCGTTGGGCATTGTGAGCAGCAAGTCAATCTCTGCGCCTCCTGCGCTCCGATAAAAAGAACCCTGAACATCATCAGTAGCAGCCACGAGGATGTTTTCGATAACAAAACACTCCCAGCTTTGCCCTATAACGGGGTGCGAAAGAAGGCTCTCTTTATCGGGAATGGAGAGCAAAGCGTGTAAAAGTCCGCTGTCACGCACAAAGACTTTTGGTGACTTGACCAAACGCTTGCCAATATTGCTGTGCCATGGAGCCAGACGGCGAACAAGCAATAAATCGACCAGCAAGTCGATATAGCCGTTAATGGTTTTGACATCGACACCAAGATTTCGGGCAAACTGGGCGCTATTGAGCAGTCCACCCTGTTGCCAGGCGAGCATGACCCAGAATCTCCGTAACGTTGCAGCGGCAATGCGCGGGCCAAACTGGGAGATATCGCGTTCGAGGTAAGTGCGAATAAAATTCTTTCACCACTGAAAACTCCCGGAAGAGGTTTCGGCAAGCAGGTCAAGGGATGCTGAGCCAAGCAGCAGGTATTGCCCGTTTTTACGGCCTGCACGGCGTGCACTGTCGATAAAACCTCGAAGAAGGGGGAAAAGAGCGGGAAGACGATGCACCTCATCAAGAATCACAAGCTGATCTTGATGGTCAGAGAGATAAAGTTCTGAGAATCATCCGATCAATTATGGATATTAATTCCATGATTTGCATGGTTAAAGAAAAAGCATACGTTTTTTTCCAGACATGCAATACGAGATTAATTGCTTTTCGGAAACTATAGTGAACCCCGATTTTCAGACAGCGGTTTATGATGCTTTGCTGCGTATTTGTTGTTCAAGCAAGGGTGCGACTGTTCGATTCACGGTGGTTGCCTGATTGACTCTGTTTTTTCTGCTCCAGTTTTTTGGGAAGGGCCTTGATAATGCAGGGAGGATTATGTAATGTAGCATGTTGCCGATTGCGGCTTTCTTTGCTCCTTGTATTCAAAACGACAGGTTATGCATCATTTTTATTCCTGGTATTGGTCTGATTCCTCACCGGTGGTATCCATTCTGGTCATGGTATTGTTGTGGGCAGCGTATTTTATTCCATCCGTTGTGGCTTTTTTGCGAGCACATCACAGCAAAGTGGCGATCCTTACCCTCAATATCCTTCTCGGATGGAGCGGTATTGGCTGGATCGTTGCTCTGGTATGGGCGCTGGCTTGGCCCGGCCACGATTCCAGGCATGACCGGACGGAGAAAAATATTCAACAAACACCTGATCTCCCGTAAAGATCACCTTTCGGAAGTAAAAAAAATTAGTAAAGCATGAACAGACAACTACAAAGCATTATTGACCAGATTGAGGCTAAACAGTACAAAGAGGCTTATGAGGCCCTGAAGGTGATGAGAAAAGACCCGACACTTTCAGAGGAAATTTTGGAAGTTGCGGAAATTGCGAGCATTGAAATTGGAGTGACTGAAAAGCGCCGGCAGTTGGAACCGAATGGTGGTTTTTATGCAAAAAGCGCTGTATTGAGGCTGCGGAAAGCGTCAGGCGATCCTGATGCGGAGGAACGACTGAGAGAGTTAAAGGAGCAGATGAACCTTGCTATAGATGCGCAGGTCAATAGCAGAAACTGAGGGCATCATCATTCTTTAACAGGGTAACAGCAATGCCGTTATGCGCTGCTCTGTTACCTGACTTTTCTGCAACGGCTCCATTTGTTTACCTCCCCCCCGAAAACACTTTCAGCCCGATAACACCACTGATGATCAGCAGCAGGCAGAGAATCCGCGCCAGGTCACGTGGTTCATCGAACAAAATCATGCCGAACATGGCCACCCCGACAGCGCCAATGCCTGTCCAGACGGTGTAGGCGGTACCAACCGGTATGGTTTTCATGGCAAGTGAGAGGAGCCAGAAACTTGCAATCATGGCTGTCGCCGTCAGAAGCGATGGTATGGGGCGAGTAAAGCCCTCGGTGTATTTGATACCGAGAGCCCAGCCGCACTCCAGGCAACCGGCAATGACAAGGCAGACCCAGGAAATCGTCATCCGGTGCTAAATTTTAACCCAGCGTTGAAGTTTGTGGGATTTTCGGGCAGCCTGCATCACTTTCTGGATCATGAGACCGTCAGGAAAGCCGGCGGCATGATCCAGCCTCTTCTCCTTGTTTTTGAGCGCTTTGACAATGCGGTGAGCCAAAAAGGCAAAGCCGACGGCAAAAATACCATGAACGGCGAGGGATGACTGGCGGATTTTTTCCTGCAGGACGAGCTCATCCCACGAAAGCATCGGTTCAACCTGTTTCCAGCGGGGAGCATCAATGAGGCTGCGCCCCACTTGCGCTTCGTCATTTGCAACCTCCCACAACCGTCCTGCCCCATCGAGCCTGATAGTTTTGAGGCTGCCGACCACTTCAAACGAAAACCAGGTGTAGGCGCCAACGGTAGTAACGTGCATCAGGGAAGAGTTTCCAAGGGCAACTGATGAGGGGCCGAACTTCATCATCATGGCAAAATGGTCATCCGAGGTGACACGGCACGCCTTGCCCGACTTGTCGGGGCGAGAGGGAATACTGATTCCAAGGTTGCAGGATACCTGCGAAATTTCGCCAATAAGGAAGCGATTCAGGTCAATCAGATGGGAACCGATGGCGCCGAGAGCTCCTCCCCCTTTTTCGGCGTCACACCACCATGACCAGGGCATGTCGGGTCGGTTGCGGGTAGCAAGGTTCACAACAGCACGCACTTCGTACACTTTGCCAATCTCTCCGCCATCAATCATCTGTTTCATGCAGCGGACCGCCGGATGAAAGCGGAGCTGATGGTCGATAAGGGCAAAACCGGGAGCCGATGCGGCAACGTCCACCATGTCGGCCGCATCAGCAAAATTAAGCGCAAAGGGTTTTTCGCAGAGTACACTTTTGCCGCACTGGAGGACTCCGTTCACCATCTCCCTGTGCAGCCAGGTCGGCGTGGTGACGCAGACCAGGTCAAGGTCGCACTGCAGCATGTCGCGCCAGTCAGCGAAGCCCTTCTCGATGCCAAACATCTTCATGAACTTCTGGCGATGCAGTTCGGTGGGGCTTGCCACGGCGACAAGCTCCACATCCTCCATCATTGAAAAGGCCGGGGCCTGCGCAATTCTCGACCAGCCACTTCCGATAAATCCTATTTTTATTTTTTTCGTCATAATTTTTCACAAAAAAAAGGGTGACCGAAATCACCCTTTGTAAGATTGCAACTGAAGTCAAATCATTCAACCCAGTTGTTGGGCTTTTGCAAGTCGGGCTTTCTCAATATAGGTCTTCTGGATATCTCGCGAAACGTTGTATGCTTTTGAGAGGCTGTCGGAGCTCCAGAGCCTTGCGTCGAAGGCCATACAGATATTGCGCAGAAACGGAATACCAGCCTCGGTTACCCTGACGCTCTTGTCGCCCAGAACAACGATGCCGTCGTTCTGCATGTCTTCGAGGCGGTAGAGGGCTATGTCAAGTTCATCGGTGTAGAGCTTGGGATCTTCCCATGAGGTCTCCTGCTTGCACATCAGGTTGAGGATGTGGCGGCGGAGTACCAGATCTTCGTCGGTCAGCAAGTGGCCGCGGTGGAGCGGAAAGCGCCCTTCGTTGACGGCCTTTATATAGGATTCATCGTCGCGCTCGTTTTGTGCGAAAGCGTACCAGGTGTCGCTGATGGAGGATGAGCCGATCGCCAGCATCATCTGTGTGGTATTTTCGGTATAACCCATGAAGTTACGGTGCAGTGTGCCGTTTTTCGCGGCAATGTAGAGTGCGTCCCCTTCAATGGCGAAATGGTCCATGCCGATTTCGTGGTAGCCGATGGACTCAAGCATGGCGCTTCCTTTGTCGTAGAGTTCCTGCTTGACATCGCCGACAGGCAAGTCTTCCTCCTTGAACTTCCGCTGCCCTTCGTACATGTGCGGGTTGTGACCGTAAGCATAGAATGCAAGGCGGTCAGGTTTCAGCTCCATCACCTTCTGGATGGTGTCGGTAATGGTGGCCATCGTCTGCTTGGGCAGGCCGTAGACCAGGTCAAAATTGATTGAGGTAAAGCCGATTTCGCGAGCCAGGTCAACCTTTTCCTTGACCAGTTCGAATGACTGGAGACGGTTGATCTCCTGCTGCACAATCGGGTCAAAATCCTGTATGCCAAAACTCATACGGCGAAAACCGACACTGTAGAGCGCTTCGAGGTGCTCTTTTGAGGTTGACTTGGGATTGGTCTCAAAGCTGAACATGTAATTGTCCATCTTGTTGACATCCTTGCAGATACCATCTATGAGCCTGACAAGATTTTCAGGGCTGAAGAAGGTTGGGGTGCCGCCGCCGATGTGCAGCTCCTTGACGTTAAGGCGACCGGGGAAAACATCAATATACATCTGCCACTCTTTGAGCAGTGCCTCAAGATAGGGGGTCTCGTAGGAGTGATCCTGGGTACGGTGAGCGTTGCAACCACAGAAGTAACAGTGGTTCTCACAGTAGGGAATGTGAATGTACAGGCTGATTCCGGTGGTCTCGTTGCTGTCGTTAAAACCCTTCACCATAGCCTCTTTCCACTCCTCCTGGGTAACGCCATCGGTGCTCCATGAGGGAATGGTGGGGTAACTGGTGTAACGGGGGCCGGGATTGCTGTACTTTACTGCGAGATTAGTTGCCATTGTTATCTTCCTCAACAAGGATTATTTTTTTAAATTAGCTCTCGTGAAAATACATAAAACTCGGCAATTTCATAAATCGTTATACCATAAACTGCCTGTGAAATCGCTCTTATCCAAGGCTTGCACGTTTGCACTACAGATAGGAGGCCACCGTAGGGATTTTTATCAAGACCGACATCCTCACCGTTTGACCCTGAACGAACGACTCGAACAATCGAAACCCGTAATTCCGCTCCTGAAGAGCTTGTATTCTCAAATCACCTGTTGACAAATTATATTTAAAAGTGCCTTTTTATGAAACAAAAAACAGACGCTGACAAGATACCGGTTGTCGGCATCATCATGGGTTCCGATTCAGATTTCGACATCATGAAGGAGGCCGCAGAGGCTCTTGATGATTTCGGTATTGCATCGGAGATCTCCGTTATATCAGCACACCGGACACCGCATGACCTCGAAGCCTATGCCACGTCAGCCATTGAGCGCGGCTTGAAGGTCATTATCGCCGGAGCAGGCGGAGCGGCGCATCTGCCGGGTGTTACTGCTGCCATGACGGTTCTGCCGGTTATCGGCGTGCCGATTTTCAGCAAAAAACTCAACGGTCAGGACTCGCTCTACTCCATCGTGCAGATGCCCGCCGGGATTCCTGTGGCGACCGTTGGTATTGATAATGCCCGGAATGCCGCCCTGCTTGCCGTACAGATTCTTGCACTCTCTGACGAGGCGCTGATGGCGGCCCTCGTTGAGTTCCGCAAAAAACTTGCCGATGCTTCCCGGCAGAAAACTGCCAAAATCCGCGAAAAGCTCCATGCAAAAAGCTGACTTCTGGATCAAAAGTCTTCAACTTGCACCGCATCCGGAAGGGGGATACTACCGCGAAACCTACAGGAGCGAGGGTTCGTACCCCTTTACCGATGCCACTCTGTTCAATGGCCAGCGTGCTTATGCAACGGCCATCCATTACCTTCTTCAGGGTAATGATTGCTCAAAACTGCACAAAATCCATTCCGACGAGCTCTGGTTTTTTCATGACGGTCATCCCCTGAAGGTTCACATTTTTCCTGAATCGGGTGTTCCATCAAGCTTTACACTCGGCCTCGCGCCCGACAAGGGCCAGGTGGTGCAGGAGGTGGTTCCAAAAGAGTGCTGGTTCGGCGCCTCCCTTGAAACTCCTGAAGATGAAAGCTACACACTGGTGAGCTGCGTGGTGGCGCCGGGCTTTGATTTTCGGGACTTCGCCTTTGCCGACCGAAACACGTTGCAACAAAGATTCCCCCGGCACACCGAAATAATCGAGCGCCTGACCTGATTGTGGTATCTGAATTGAATGAGGTGCGGAGTATTCCCGCTTTTTTTTACTTTGTTCGGTAACGGTTCTGTTTATCAAAAGGATGGAGCGTTAAATGTTCACGTCTTATAACAAAAGGTAGCACGATAGATGAAAAAGAGGGTTGTCATTGTAGGTGGAGGATTTGCAGGACTGAATGCGGCACGGATGCTGGGCAATAAAGAGGATATTGAGGTTACCCTCATCGACAGAAAGAACTACCACCTCTTCCAGCCGCTCCTCTACCAGGTTGCCATGGCGGCGCTTGGTGAGGGCGATATTGCCGCACCACTGCGGAACATGCTGGCAAACTACCAGAACATTACCGTTTTCAAGGGTATTGTGGAGCGTATTGATGTTGAGAATAAAATAGTCATAACCGATTTCAGCGATATCCCTTACGATTATCTGGTGCTTGCCTGCGGTGTACAGCACCACTATTTCGGCCATAATGAGTGGGAAGAGTTTGCGCCCGGGCTGAAAACCCTTGCGCAGGCAAAGGAGATTCGCCGCCGGGTGATGGAGGCTTATGAGCGTGCTGAACGGACAAATGATTTTGTGGAGCGCAAGAAACTGCTGACCTTTGTTATTGTCGGGGGCGGACCAACCGGAGTTGAACTTGCCGGATCGATTGGCGAAATGAGCCGCTACACTCTCTCGAAATTTTACCGGCACATTGACCCGAAACTGACACGCATTTTCATTGTTGAAGCGGCTCCGCGCATTCTCGGCTCTTTTTCTCCTGATCTCGCCAGCAAGGCGACACGCTCGCTTGAGAAACTCGGTGTGCAGGTCTGGACCAACAGCATGGTCAGCGAGGTTGACTCCGACGGGGTGCAAATCGGCAATGAACGCATCGAAGCGGCAACGGTACTCTGGGCTGCTGGCGTTACCGCCATTGAGATCGGCAAAACGATGGCCGGGGTGGAGACCGACCGTATCGGACGCATCATTGTTGGCGAAGATCTCAGCATACCAAATCATCCGGAGATCTTTGTCGGAGGTGACCTTGCGCACTTTGTTTCCGAAAACGGAAACCCTCTGCCAGGCCTTGCGCCTGTTGCCCTGCAGCAGGGACGACTCATCGGCAAAAACATTCTGCTTGAACTTAAAACAAAGGCAAGAAAGGCGTTCCGCTACCGCGACAAAGGGCAGATGGCCACTATCGGAAAAAACAAGGCTATCGTTGAATTCGGCAGTTTGAAATTTGACGGTATTCTTGCCTGGTTCACCTGGCTGCTGGTGCATATCTACTTTTTGACCAGCTTCCGTCACCGGGTCTTTGTGCTGCTGCAGTGGGGATGGTCGTACTTCACCTTCAGCTATGGCGCGCGGCTTATCGTCAACCGGGAGTGGCGCTTCTATCCTGATGCCGATCCCTGTGCACTTCGAACAGAAAAGAAGACAAAAGAGTGATAAAGAAAAGCGCTGCCGGAATGGTCATGGGGCTGCTTCTGGGGAGTACATTTATCGGGATAGCCCTCTATCTTCTTTTTTTCCCGGACATCTCCCCCGCCGGGATGAAACAGGATCTCCGCCTTTATGCCCTGCTGACCGGCGCTTATGGTATCTGGCGCTTTTTCCGCGTCTGGCTTGCATGGAAAGACGCAGAAGAAAATGTTTGATGGCGTAGCAATGTCTCTGCTCGGACACCGTTATCATTACCTGAGGAGTCAAAACAGATGTATAGCAACTTATAATGCATTTTTCTTATACTCCGTTAAAACGAGTCAGACTATAGTATATTTTGTTATAAAGATAGAAAACAGAGCATGAAAAGAATGGACGTCAACCCGGAGAGCGAAAAAAAGCTTTTTTTTCATAATTATGCCCGGCTTCCCATTGCTGTGACGCATGGTGAAGGGGTCTGGCTCGTCAGTGATGACGGAACCCGTTATCTCGACATGATTTCGGGAATCGGCGTCAATGCCCTCGGCTATGGCGACCAGCGACTGGTTGATGCCATAAGCTCGCAGGCCGCAAAGCTCATCCACGCTTCCAACCTCTTTATGATGGAGCCGCAGTTTGAGCTTGCCGCAAAACTGCTCTCACTTTCAGGGTTCTCAAAGGTCTTTTTTGCCAACAGCGGCACGGAAGCCATTGAGGCGGCCATCAAGATAGCTCGTAAATGGGCTGGTTTATCGGGCAATCACGACAAAAAAGAGGTGCTCTCACTGAGCAACTGCTTCCACGGCAGGACATACGGCGCCCTGTCACTGACAGCAAAAGCAAAATACAGCGACGGTTTCGATCCGCTCCTGCCCGGCACAGGCATGATTACCTTCAACGATATTGCTGACCTTGAAGCACAAGTTTCAGATAAAACTGCGGCTGTTTTTATTGAGGTGGTTCAGGGCGAGGGTGGCATTCACCGTGTGTCGCAGCCCTTTATTGACCGGTTGAAAGAGCTTCGGGAGCGCTACCAGTTCCTCATCATCGCCGATGAAATTCAGTCGGGCTGCGGAAGAACCGGCACATTTTTCAGCTATACACAGGTTAATGCCGATCCCGATCTGGTCTGCCTGGCCAAACCGCTTGGCGGCGGGCTCCCCCTCTCTGCCGTGATCGGCAGCGAAAAGGTTGCTGATGTTTTATCCTACGGCAACCACGGCACCACCTTTGGTGGCAACCCGGTAGCTTGCGCAGCAGGAATAGCCATGATCAAGGCGATCGAAGAGGATAATCTGATGGCGCACGCCTCGGAAATCGGCACCTTTATCAACAATGAGGTGCAAAAACTGGCCGCAAAACATCCGCAGATTCTTGAAATCCGCCAGTATGGCCTTATGGTGGGCATTATGGTCGACAAAGAGGCGAAAGTCTATGTCGGGCAGGCACTGGAGAAACATGTGCTCATCAATGCCACCAGCGTTAACGTTATCCGGCTTCTTCCTCCTCTGACAATCAGTCGGGAAGAGGCACAACACTGTATCACAACACTTGATGAAATCTTTACCGAAGAAACAGCCGAACAAGCAGCGGCAGCAGAACGATGCTGAAAAAGCAGCAGTAATGCCTCTGGAAACTATCAACTATATCATGATTGTTCTCGGGGCTCTGGTGATTGCCGCAAGCTACTGGGGAATGTACCTCGAACGTGAAATTGACGGCGTTTTCGCCCTGTTTATAAGCCCCGTAACCTTGATCGGGGCTTATATCTGGATTGCCTTTTCGTTGATCTACCGGCCAAACAGCGAGAAGAAACCGCCCGGTCAGTCAAGCTGAAAACGGATCGGAACGGTAAACCACACCTGTATGGGACTGCCGTTCTGAATGCCGGGATAGTATCTTGACTCCATTACGGATTTCAGTGCAACTGCATCAAAGACTTCGCAATCAGCAGGAATGCGCTTCATGACCTTGGCCTTGATGGGTCGGCCATCGACACCGATAAGGACACTGACAAAGACCTTTCCGGTAATACCGGCAGTTCTTGCCATTTCAGGGTAAGAGGGTTTTTTCTGGTCAAGAAATCCGGGCATTTTTTCGCAGGGCACAAACATCGGCGTTTCATCACCCGGAGAGCCGCTTCCGGTTCCCGTGCCTGTCTGTATCGCCTGTTTCATCTCCTTCTGCGTGGCAACAGTCTGCTGCAGAGGCGCATCCTCCCGACTGACCTGCTTGATTTTGCCGACATTGGGCGGCGCAGGAGTTGCGGCGGAAGTAGGAGTCACCGGAACCGGTTCGGGAATATCAAGCGGAGGGGGCGGCGGAAGCTGCGTTACACTGGTCACCACTTCATAGCACTCAATCATGGGTTTGTTATCATTTCCAAACCAGCCTGTCAATGAAACAAGTCTCTGCCAGTTGGCCGTAACAAGCCAGAACATGCCAAGAAGCACGATGGCTGTAATGACTCCGTGACTGAGAAAAAGATGCGCCTGACGGCGAAGAACAAGATTGCCGTACGACAACCGCCGTAAACGGTCGGTATCAAGAAACTCCTCCTGAAAAGACCATGTAAGGGCTTTCCTGCGAGCTTCATGATGCATGTTATCAAGTTTTGAAGACACCTGAATGAACTCCTTTTCTGATTCCTCTCCCGAATTAAATAGCCCTTTGTATTTCGACTGCATCCTGATCGGTATAGTCATCCAGACTGAAGCGGTCAATTTTCATGAGGTTCAGTTCGTCAATAATATCAACCAGATGTTTGTACTTCGCCTTTTCGCTGATCTTTACAACAATAACCAGTTTTGCATTCGCCGCCGTCTGCTGCCTGAGGAGCTGGCGCAACTCTCCGCTCAAGGCTGACTGGTGCGTATCGCGGGAATCATAAAGAGGGATTTTCCGGGGCACTTCATTGCCAATCGAGCAGTAGGCCATGACGTTATCGGCAATCCTGAGTGTCATCACGTTCGACTCAACAACCTTCACCTCCACCCTTTCGGGAGGCATATTGATCTCCATCGTGTTGGATTTTGAAAAGGTTGTGGTCAGCATGAAAAAGGTCAGCAGAAGAAATGCCACATCGACCATCGGCGTCATATCGAGATGAAAGCCAATCCTTTTTGAGCGCCTCCTCCCTTTTTTTTGGGAGCCGCGTCCATTTGGAGAGTCAATAATACCCATCAGCGCACCTCCCTTTCAAGCACGGTAATGAGGTTAAAGGTGAGCATGTTTGCCTTTTTGTAGACCTTGATGACATGGTTTACGGCGTCAAAACCTGCATCGGCATCAGCGCGTATCACCGGGCGAAGCTTCTGGTCAGCAAAGCGTGCCATGATAACAAACCGGTCGAGTTCATCGCGTTCAACCCGGAAGTTTTCGGCAAGCTTGAATTTATTCAGGGAATCCGCAACGGCTGTGGCCGTGAACCCCGCTTTCTGAAGCTTGGGTTTAACGACGGAATTAAAAATTTTCACCCTCGTCTGCTGTGAGGAGACCCCCATGAAAAATGAGTTGTCGCCACCGACCGTCACCGTCAAAACATCTGACTCAGGAAGCTTAACCTGCGAATGAGATGAGGGGAGATCGATCTTTACAACCTCGGGAGGACGAAACTTGGTGGTCAGCATGAAAAAGGTCAACAGAAGAAATGCAACGTCCACCATCGGCGTCATATCAATCCGGAACCCGATCCGTTTAGACTTGATTCTCGACATCAGCGATTATTCCGGTTTACCGGTTCCGAGAGTCTGTATAATGTAAAAGGCCGCTTCATCAATCATGTAGCTGAAACGGTCAACCCTGCTGGTAAAAACGTTATAGGTGACAATACCCATAATACCGCCAAGAATACCGATTGCTGTATTGAAAAGCGCTTCAGAGATGCCAAGCGAGAGCTGCACGGCATCCGGGGCGCCACTGGTCGCCATGGCCGCAAAGGCACGGATCATGCCAAGCGTCGTTCCAAGAAGACCAACCATGGTGGAGATGGAAGCAATAGTGGAAATGGCTACAAGGTTTTTTTCGAGAAGCGGCATCTCCATCACCGTGGCCTCCTCGACCGCCTTTTCCATATCACTGATCTTTTTTTCGCGATCAGTAACATTGTAGGAAACAAGCACTTTATAGCGGTCAAGGACTGAGCGCAGGACAGCGGCCAGAGAGCTTTGATGAGCGTCACATTTGGCAATGGCCTGATCAATAAGTCCTTTGTCGATATCCTGTTTGAGACTGCGCACAAATTCCGGAATATTTCCCTTTCCGGAAGCCTTGTTCAGGGCAATGATGCGCTCAACAATGTAGGCGACGAGCATCAGAATAAGCGCCATAAGCACAGAGACAACCGGGCCTCCCTTCCATATAGCATGAAATATCGACTCGGGAGGAGTGGTGCCCATCCAAACATAGAAGCCCAGAGAGACCGCGTAGGTTACTGCAATGAGTATCCCCGTAAAAAAACCCTGTTTCATAGACTCTTATTTTTTTTTGACTATTCTTATAGGTAAACGAAGCGGTATGAACCACACCGCAATTTGCTATACTGTGACGCAGATTTGAAAGCAACCCAAAACCGGCACCAGATTCTGATCATCAAAAAAGTTGAACGGTGGAACCCTGTCAGGATTTGAAGGGTACCAAGTGTGAAGTTAGTAAATAAGCTGCCAATTTTTCAACAGTAATCGATCATTCAAGGAAAAAACACGTGTTCCCGCAACAATATTTCAAACAAACAGGCGCATGATCCCTCCCGCAATTGTTGACGAGGTGCGCCAGACGGCAGACATTGTTGAGGTTATTTCTGATTACCTGAAACTTCAGCCTTCGGGACGCAACTACAAGGCGCTCTCTCCCTTCACTGCGGAGAAAACCCCCTCTTTTTTTGTTTTTCCCGACAATCAAATCTATAAATGTTTTTCAACCGGCAAGGCTGGCAACGTATACTCATTTGTCATGGAAATGGAAAAGCTTCCCTTTCCTGAGGCGGTTGAACTGGTTGCCCGGCGCTCAGGCTTCGACCTCACGCGCTTTACCGAAAAAAAAGAGCCCAAATCGGCGCACGAAGAGAGCCTGACAGAAACCCTCCGCTGGGCGGCAAAGTTCTTTCATGGAAAACTGACAAGCGGAGAGGGAAAAGCTGGTTATTCCTATCTGGCAACTGAGCGCGGACTGACGGAAAAAACGATCAAAACATTTGGTCTCGGTTATGCCTCCGACGCATGGGATCATCTCTTTAACGAGGCAAAGCGGGTTGGCATACCGCAAGAGCATTTGGTTGATCTTGGCCTCATAACAGCAAAAAAACAGGGAAACTCATGGTTTGACACCTTCCGCAACAGGGTGATCTTTCCCATTTTTTCTGTTGGCGGTACTGTTGTCGGCTTTGGTGGACGCACCCTTGAAAAGGATACACAAACACCAAAATATCTCAATTCACAGGAGAGCAAGCTCTTTGAAAAATCAAAGCTCCTCTATGGACTTCATGCCGCCAAAAATGAGATCCGGCGGATGGAGAGTGCGCTGCTCGTTGAAGGGTACATGGATGTTCTTGCCCTGCACCAGGCGGGCATGACCAATGCGGTGGCCTCGTGCGGCACCTCGCTGACCCGCTATCAGGCAAAAATTTTGACGCGTTACACCAACCGCGTGCACTTTATGTATGATGCCGACCAGGCTGGTCAAAAGTCAATGATGACGGGTATCGACATTCTTCTTGCTGAAAACCTCACCCCCTTCGTCATCATGCTTCCTGAAGGTGACGATCCCGACACGTTTGTTCGTCGTGAAGGGCGTCAAAAATTTCTGCAGTTTGCTGAAGAGAAGATGCTCTCGTTTCAGGATTTCCAGCTCCGTTTCTTTAAGGAGTCGGGAAATTTTGAGCAGCCTGAGGCAAAGACGAAAGCGATAAGGACAATGGTTCACACGATTGCACTGATTCCTGACCGTATCCGTCAGGAGCTCTATCTGCAGGAACTGTCAAAAAAACTTGCCATCACCCAGACTGCCCTCAAGGAGCTTCTTGGCAGCGAAAAGGCGGGACAGGAAAAGAGGATATCGGCAGAGGAAACCAGGCAGGAAGTTGCGCCGCCACGCAAGCCTGAAACGGAGCTTTCCGTTCTCGAAAAGACCTTTTTAAAAGCGCTGCTTGAAAGCACCCTGTATGGAAATACCGTGCTCGAATTTGCCGCTTCGCATGAAGAGATGCTTGAGTTGCCACACCGGGTGGCGCAGCAGATTTTTACCCATCTGATTCGCCGCTATCAGGCCACGGCCAACAATGCGGAAGAGAAAATCGACATTGCGACGGAGATCAGCCGGTTCAGCACTCCTGAATCAAGAGATCTTGCCACCAGCTTGCTGATTGAACAGCCCATCAGCAAAAAATGGCTTGAACAATCCAATGTCCACGCCGACAATGCGAAACGGTGCCTTGCGATGTTCCTTGACGGCTTCAAAAACCTTATTCTTGATCCACTGGTCTCTCAAAAAAACAGGCTCACCGAAAGCATCCGGGTTGAAAACAACACGGAGCGCGAAATTGAGCTTTTGAAGGAGAAGATTGTGCTTGATAAAAAGATCCAGAAAACCTCCCGTGATCTCAAAAAGATGATCGCCTCTATTCTCGAAAACAGTTGAGTGATCATTTTGCCCGATTCTCCCTGCACCATTCAGATGCAGGGAGTGTGGTCAAACAGATTACACGTTGTACCCGTCGATAGGGTTACGCAGGCAGAGCGCCTTGATTTCCTCGCGGACAGTGCGGCAGACTTCAGCAACATCAGCACGTTCAGCAGATGAAATAACCCTGTCGATAAGCTCCGCAATAAGGGTACTGTCGGCTTCCTGCATCCCTCTTGTGGTCATGGCGGGGGTGCCGATGCGGATACCGCTCGTCACAAAGGGCGATTTGTCGTCAAAAGGCACCATATTTTTGTTGACGGTGATGCCTGCTGCGTGCAGGAGGTTCTCGGCAACCTTGCCGGTAACGTTCTTGTTGCGCAAGTCAAGCAGCATGAGGTGGTTTTTGGTGCCACCGCTGACAATGTTGTAGTCAAGAGCCAGAAACTTTGCCGCCATCGCTGCGGCATTTTTTATGACCTGGGAGGCATAGTCGCGGAAAGCAGGCTGCAGCGCCTCACCAAAAGCAACCGCCTTGCCAGCAATGATGTGCATCAGGGGTCCGCCCTGGATGCCCGGCATCACTTCGGCGTCCATCACCTCCGACATCATTTTCAGGCGTGAACCTGTTTTTGTCTTGATGGTAATGCCCATGGGATTTTCGAAATCGGAACCCATCATGATCATGCCGCCCCTCGGACCGCGAAGGGTCTTGTGGGTCGTGGTGGTCACAAAATGGCAGTGCGGGATAGGGTCGCCAAGAAAACCGGCGGCAATCAGCCCGGCAGGATGAGCAATATCGGCCATCAAAAAGGCCCCGACCTTGTCGGCAATTGCCCTGAAGGCCTTGACGTCAAAGCCCTGCGAATAGGCGCTTGCTCCGGCAATAATCAGTTTTGGACGAACCTGCAGGGCAAGTTCTTCGACCTTGTTCATGTCAATGCAGCCAGTTTCGCGATCGACACCGTACGAGTGCGCATCGTACATCTGGCCTGAAAAATTGACCGAACTGCCATGGGTCAAGTGGCCCCCGTGTGATAAATCAAGCCCCATGATACGGTCGCCGGGTTTCAGTACGGCAAAAAGAACCGCCATGTTGGCGCTTGAACCGGAGTGGGGCTGCACGTTGACATAATCGCAGCCAAAGAGCTTTTTGGCCCGGTCACGAGCGAGGTTTTCAGCCACATCAACATATTCGCAACCGCCATAATAGCGCTTGCCAGGGTACCCTTCGGCATATTTATTGGTCATCACCGATCCGCACGCCTGCATGACCGCACGGCTGGTGAAGTTTTCAGAAGCGATCAGTTCAAGCGTTTCGGTCTGCCGCACGGTTTCGCTGGCAATAGCGTCGAAAAGCTCTTTATCCTGCAGTTGAAGGATATCGGTATCCATCGTCTTTCATTCCTTTTCCTGACGGAAGTTTACGGGTTGGTTGGTATTTTTTCAAAAGGGGTGCTCCCTGCCGCGCATGAACAGCCAATGATATGGCCAAGCTTGTCGCGCTTTGTATCGAGATAGATCTGATTCATCGGATTTGAGGCAATTTCAAGCGGAATGCGCTCAACAATTTCAAGGCCATACCCCTCAAGACCGACCACTTTTTTTGGATTATTGGTCATCAGCTTCATTTTGCGCACGCCAAGATCCTTGAGAATCTGTGCACCAATGCCATAGTCGCGCAAATCAGCTTTGAATCCGAGCTGTTCGTTGGCCTCGACCGTATCAAACCCTTCATCCTGAAGGTTATAGGCTTTCAGTTTATTGATCAGGCCAATACCCCGGCCCTCCTGCATAAGATAAACCAGCACACCGCGCCCCTCTTCTTCAATCATCGTGAGTGCTGAAGCGAGCTGATTGCCACAATCGCAACGCAAGGAGGCAAAAGTGTCACCCGTGGCACACTGCGAGTGAACCCTGACAAGAACCGGCTCGTCTGTGGTAACATCCCCCTTCACAAGGGCTACATGGTTCTGATGGTCGGTAAACGATTCGTAGGCGATCAGTCTGAACTCCCCGTATATGGTGGGCAGTCTTGATTCAACCGCCCGGTTCACCAGTTTGTTGCGTTGCATCTGCCAGGCAACAAGAGACTTGATGGTAATAAGCTTAAGCCCGTATTTCGCCTTCAGCTTGATCAGTTCGGGAAGCCTTGCCATGCTGCCGTCATCATTAAGAATCTCGCAGAGCAATCCAACCGGGCTGCAACCCGCAAGACGGGCAAGATCAACCGCAGCTTCCGTATGGCCTACGCGCCTCAGAACACCGCCATCCATCGCCCGGAGAGGGAAAATATGGCCGGGACGCGAAAAATCGTCCGCCTTCGAAGCGAGATCACCAAGCATTTTGATGGTCATGAACCTGTCATAGACTGAAATACCGGTCGTGACACCCTCGGCAATTGCATCAACCGAGACGGTAAAGTTGGTCTCGTGCTGGGAGGTGTTTCTCTGCACCATCGGATCAAGCTGCAGCTCTTTGGCCCGCTCCATGGTGACCGCCACACAAAGAAGACCCCGCGCCTCCTTCGTGATAAAATTGATCATGTCATAGCTCACGCGGTCGGCAGCGCCAATAAAATCGCCCTCATCCTCACGGTCCTCGTCATCAATCACAATGACCAGTTTTCCCTGGCGAATATCCTCAAGAGCAGCATCAATCGTATCGAAATTCTTTTTATCCATACCCCTTTATTACACCTTTTTGCAAGACAGAGAAGAGAAGAAGAGATGGTAATGTAAAAAAAATCCTGAACCATTTTCACGGGGCAAAAAAAGATAGCAACGAGAGGCACAATCAGGTGCTTTGAGAAGCATGGGCATTTTTGTATACTGGAACGGTTTTCATACAAAGAGGTGAATTACCACCTTTACACAGCTCTGCCCTGAAGCACCTTAAACCTGATCAAAATTGCATGACCATTCAAGCTTCCGACCTGACGCAGGAGGTTACTGACCTTTCCAGAAAATTTCCGAAAGAGCGGCTTCTGAAGGCCAAACAGAACGGATTTTCTGATTTTCAGCTTGCTACCATTTTCAATACTACAGAGCCTTCCATAAGGGCGCTCAGAAAAGAGTACGGCATTGAGTCCGTCTTCAAAACCGTCGATACCTGTGCAGCAGAATTCGATGCAAAAACGCCCTACCACTACTCGACATACGAGGAGGAGAACGAGTCGGTCTCTTCTGACAGGAAAAAAGTCATCATCCTTGGTGGCGGTCCGAACCGGATCGGTCAGGGAATTGAATTTGACTATTGTTGTGTGCAGGCGGTCTTCGCCCTCAGAGAGGCCGGGTACGAAACCATCATGGTCAACTGTAATCCCGAAACAGTTTCGACCGATTACGATATAGCCGATAAACTCTACTTTGAGCCGCTCACCTTTGAAGACACCATCCGCATTATAGAGCATGAAAAACCTCTCGGTGTCATTGTCAGCTTTGGAGGTCAGACGCCACTGAAACTCTCGACAAAACTCCATGAGGCTGGCGTCACCATTCTTGGCACCTCTTCGAAAGGGATTGATCTGGCAGAGGATCGCAAGAAATTCGGAGCCCTTCTTGAAGAGCTCCAGATTCCCCATCCTGAATACGGAACAGCCATCAGCTTTGATGAGGCACGGGAGATCACCAGAAGAATCGGCTACCCAGCCCTGATACGGCCAAGTTATGTCCTCGGCGGGCGGGCAATGAAAATCATCTACAGTGACGATTCACTCAAAGAATATGTCGACCAGGCACTCTTTATTACTGAAAAATATCCCCTCCTGATTGACCGCTTTCTGGAAACAGCCGTTGAGTTCGACATTGATGCCCTTGCCGACAGCACCGACTGCGTCATCAGCGGCATCATGCAGCATGTTGAGGCGGCAGGCATACACAGCGGCGATTCAACCTCCATATTGCCTTATCATAACATCAGTCCCAAGGCGATTGCCCTGATGAAGTCCTATACCAGAACCCTGGCAACAAATCTCAAGGTTGTAGGGCTGATGAACATTCAGTATGCCGTTCAGAACGAGAGCGTCTATGTCATAGAGGTCAATCCGAGAGCCAGCCGTACGGTGCCGTTTGTCGGCAAAGCCACGGCGATCCCGGTAGTAAAAATTGCCACCCGCATCATGCTTGGTGAAAAGCTCAGCGACCTGCGTCAGGAATATGACCTGAAAGATTGCGATGAACTCGGCATGAAGCACCTTGCCATCAAGGAACCAGTCTTCCCCTTCTCCAAGTTTGTAAAATCAGGTGTCTATCTGGGCCCCGAGATGCGATCAACCGGTGAAGCGATGAGCATGGCCGAAAAATTTCCGGAAGCTTTTGCCAAAGCCTATCAGGCAGCGAACATGCAGCTCCCTCTCTCCGGTGCGGTTTTCATCAGTGTGAACGATCAGGATAAAAACCAGCGCATCCTCGACATCGCACAAGCGCTCTTCCGCATGGATTTTGATCTGGTTGCCACAGCCGGAACACACCAGTTCCTGACGGAGAACCAGATTGAGTGCAAGAAGGTTTTCAAGGTCGGAGAAGAGGGACGTCCGAATATTTTCGACATCATCAAACACGGCAAAATCAATTTTGTCATCAACACTCCAAGGGGCGAAAAAGCGCTGCACGATGAAGAGGCAATAGGAGCGGCATCAGTGCTGAGCAATGTCCCTTTTGTCACCACCATCGAAGCGGCCGAAGCATCGGTACAGGCCATCGACTGTATCCGTCATCAGGAGTTCGGCGTCAAAAGCCTCCAGGAGTATGCCTCCTACCGCAACAAATAGAGGGAGAAGAAGAGAATCAAGGCGCCTCTGACAAAAAAGAGGCGACGCAAAAAAAAGGTTGATCATGCAGGAAACACATCAGAAACATCTCGACGAGTCGATACAACTTGAACTGAACCTTGCAACGCTCTACACCGTTTTCAATGACTCTTTTCCGGAAGATGAGGATTTCTGGTGGGAGCTTGCCATGGAGGAGAGAGGTCACGCGGCGCTGCTTCAGCAGGAAAAAAAACATCCCCAGCAAAGCGAGTTTTTTCCAAAAAACCTGTTAGCCAAAGACTTGCAATCCCTCATTGATACCAATGCAAGAATTACGCAACTGATCAGCAACTACAAAGAGCATGCGCCCTCAAGAGGCGAGGCACTGCAAACGGCACACGATCTTGAAATGGCGGCTGGAGAATCCCATTTCCAGCATTTTCTCGACAGCCCCACAAGCTCCCCTGCCGCAAATATTTTCAAACAGCTCAATCAGGAAGATTGCGATCATGCCGCAAGAATCCTGCAATACATGCAGAAAAACCTCACGGAGTAAGAGCGCCCAGTCTCTCTTTTCAGGGAAGCGTGACAAACTTTTGATCACAGTTTCCCTGCCCGTCAATGAGTAGTTCATTGTAGCGCTGCGGAGTGTAACGGAAACTGCCTCCATTGACAAAGGTTATTCCCTGAACGGTGTAAAACTGAAACCGGTGAAAATGGCCGTGCAGCACCATTTTTGCATGCAGAGTCTTCATGAGGGAGAGGAACTCTTCGCGGTTTTTCAGCTCCATGGTCCAGTCAAAAGCCTGGTCGATCAGTGAGTCCGTTCCATAAACCCTGTAAGCATGATGGCAGAGCCCTATGACGAAACACCCTTTCAGTGAGGCCTGTACACTTTCACGGCCCAGTGCACGCAACTGTCCGGGGCTGATAACACCTCTGGCACCCAACGGATTATCGGCAGGATACCAGGGATAGACCGAATTGAGTGCTACAAAAGCGAGCTTCACCGAAGGGTAGTTGATGATTTTGAGAAAGGGAAATGCCGCACCTCCATGCCCCTCGCCTGTTATCAGCTCCTGAAAAAACAGGCAAAACTCTGCCAGCTTGCGCTCAAAACCCTTTTTCCTGACCGACTGAAGAGGGTTCAGTGCATTATAAAAGCGCATCTCCTCTTCAAGATTGATCAGATCGTGGTTGCCGACAATAACAGTAGTCTTTTCCCAGTGATAGAGACCATGACTCTCAAGCTTTTCGCGAACAATACGCCAGTCCGCCGAATCAGCATTGTTGCTCATATCCCCTGAAATAACAAGATGATCGAACCCTGCTGTGTTGAAATGAGCAAGCAGGCGGTCAAAATTATAAAGCAGACGGCGATCCTGTCTACCAGAAAAATGCAGATCTGATAGATGCGCTATTTTTATATTCTCTGTAATCAATTTCTTCTTGGCTTGCGGTTTTTAATTCTAAAACAGTAAATTGGCCATACATTTTTAACCTGGCATTATTCAACCTGACACAGAGAGCATTGAGATTACTGCCTTTCATTCAACCTGCTTGTGCAAAGCAAATACCTGCGCTGATCAATTATGCAAAATAAAATAACATCCCTGAAAGAACTGTCAAGAAATCTCTGGTGGTCGTGGGATACTGAAGCAAAACAACTTTTCGAAGAGCTCTCCCCCCT
Organism: uncultured Chlorobiaceae bacterium; assembly: GCA_903939765.1. GTDB lineage: Bacteria > Bacteroidota > Chlorobiia > Chlorobiales > Chlorobiaceae > Chlorobium. The sequence goes on from CAJAIK010000016.1 coordinate 25,580, forward strand.
TCTTTGGGAAAGAAACAATCACAACCCGGTCGAACTCTTACAGCACATCTCCAATGATGAGCTGACCGCCCGTTGCCAGCTCGAATACGGAAAAAAAATAGAGTCGGTCTATTCACGCTTCACCGACTACCTGAACGCAAAAGAGACCTGGGCAGCAAAAAACGCGCCTGAACTGGTCGAAAACCCTGTTGCCTATTTCAGTGCGGAGTTCGGTATTCATGAAAGTGTAAGAATTTATTCCGGCGGACTCGGTGTTCTTGCGGGAGACCACCTGAAATCGGCCAGTGACCTTGGCATTAATTTTATAGGCATTACCCTGTTTTACAAAGAGGGCTACTTCCGCCAGTATCTCAATCAGGATGGATGGCAGACAGAAAACTATCCATTGCAATACCCGGAGAGCCTTCCGATTGAAAAAGTGACCGATGCTGATGGCAATGACCTGATTATATCGGTCAATATAGCACAAAGTGAAGTTTTTGCACAGGCATGGCGCCTCAAGGTAGGCCGTGCTACGCTTTATCTGCTCGACACCAATATTGCTGTAAATGAACCCCACTACCGCGACATCTGTTGCAGGGTCTACGGCGGCGACCAGAATATGCGTATCAACCAGGAGATTCTCCTCGGTATCGGCGGGGTAAAACTTCTTGAAAAGCTTGGTGAAAAGCCAACGGTCTATCACATGAACGAAGGCCACTCAGCATTTCTGACCCTCGAACTCCTTGCCAAAGAACTTGCCAATGGAGCGACCGAAACAGAAGCAATGGCAAATGTCCGCTCACGCTGCGTCTTCACGACACACACGCCGGTTCCTGCCGGTCATGACCGCTTCTCGAGAGAGATGATGCACTACACCTTCAACAAGTACATTTCAGCCATCGGGATGGACTTCGATGACCTGATGAGGCTTGGCTCTGAAGACAAGAACAATATCTACGGCCTCTTCACCATGACGGTACTTGCACTGAACCTCTCACGCACAGCAAACGGTGTATCAAAACTCCACGGAGAGGTCTCACGCGTCATGTGGCAGCATCTCTACACCGGCAAAAGTGTTGATGAGGTGCCTATCGGTCACATCACCAACGGTGTGCACGCCAGCAGTTGGACCTGTGGCCCTACCGCCCTGTTCTGGAAAAAATTTGGAGTCAGCGTTGACGAGATGTCGCTTTCACCCGAAACCGCTGAAGCGGTTCTGGCAAAAGTGAGCGACAGCGAACTCTGGTCGCTCCGCTACATTCTAAAACGCAATCTTAGCGACTTTATCGACCGCTACCTGGCCAACCAGCTTTTTCACCAGCATCTCAATTCATGTCAGAGCGAATACGACACGCTGAGATCAGCTAAAAACACCTTCTCTCCCGACGTGCTGACCATAGGCTTCGCAAGACGTTTTGCTACCTACAAACGCGCACCGCTTATTTTCAGGGATCTTGAGCGCCTGAACAGAATTATCAATAACGAAGCCAGACCGCTGCAGATCGTTTTTGCCGGAAAAGCGCATCCGCATGATGATGCAGGCAAAGACTATATCCGCCAGATTGTCCAGCACTCCCGCCGGTCAGAGTTCAGCGGCAAAGTTATTTTTCTTGAAAACTACAACCTCGGTGTTGCAAAACGGATGGTTTCGGGCGTTGATGTCTGGCTGAACACCCCGGTAAGGCCAATGGAGGCGAGCGGTACATCAGGCGAAAAAACCGTACTGCATGGCGGACTGAATTTCAGTGTCCTCGATGGCTGGTGGCCTGAAGCCTACAATGGCGAAAACGGTTTTGCCATCGCCAACGGCGAATGTTTTGAAAATTATGAGGAGCAGGACAGCTTCGATGCGGAAAAGATGTACAGTACGCTGGAAAACCAGATCATACCGGCATTTTACGAGCGCAACGAAGAGAACATCCCTGTACAGTGGATCAAAAAAATCCGGAACGCCATTGCCACTATTGCGCCGGAATACAACACCCACAGGATGGTGCGTGACTATGCAACCAAATACTATCTGAACAGAAAAGCATAATAAGGGCCCGTTCTGCATCTCTTTTTTATTCCTGACTGGCTCATAATCAACCAGTCAGGAGTAGATTAGCCCTCATCCTCTCTCAAGCAACACCATGAGCCACAACAAAATCCCCAACACTCCACCCTTTGCGGCACTCTCTCTGGGCCGGGGGCTTGAATTGAAATCACCGGTACTCCTTGCATCAGGCACCGTCTCTTACGGCGAAGAGCTGAGTCAACTCTGTGATCTTTCCAAAATAGGCGGCATCGTCACCAAGGCCATCTCCCTCGAACCAAGAGCAGGTAATCTCCCCCGGCGCATCGCTGAAACGCCATCAGGCATGATCAACGCGATCGGACTGGCCAATGTGGGAGTTGAGCGGTTCATTACTGAAAAAGTGCCCTTTCTCCGCCAGCTCGATACGACCGTCATCGTCAACATCGCCGGACGCTCAATCGACGAGTACTGTGAAGTTGTTGCACAGCTTGACAGGGTTGAGGGGCTCAGCGCCTACGAGATCAACCTCTCCTGCCCGAACGTTAAGGGGGAGTGCATGATTATGGGGGTAAGCCGGGATGCCACCTTTGAAATTGTCTCGGAACTGCGCCAGGTCACCAAACGCCATCTCATGATCAAGCTGACGCCGAACGTCACTTCCATCAGTTCAATCGCCCTTGCGGCCCAGGAGGCTGGCGCCGACTCCCTCTCGCTTATCAACACCGTGGTCGGCATGGCCATCAATTATAAAACCCGCAGGCCTCTCTTGAACAACATTACAGGAGGACTTTCCGGTCCGGCAATCAAGCCTATTGCCCTTGCAAAAGTTTGGGAGGTGTACAATGCCGTTGCCATTCCCATTGTCGGCATGGGAGGCATTGCGTGCTTCGAGGATGCCATGGAGTTCTTCCTTGCAGGCTCAAGCGCCATACAGATCGGTACCATGAACTTTGTCTATCCCGATATCGGCGAAACGGTGGCCACTGCCATTGAAGAGCACTTTTCAACTCCAGGCGCAATCCCCCTCAGGGAGTACACCGGAACCCTTCTCACCGATTAACCCTTAAAACCCTGAAATAATAATGCGTATTGGAATTGGTATTGATGTACACCCTTTTGCAGAGGGCCGGAAACTGGTGATCGGTGGCGTTCATATCCCCGGACACGATGGTCTCGACGGCCACAGTGATGCCGACGTTTTGCTCCATGCCGTCAGTGACGCCCTTCTTGGTGCTGCTGCCCTGGGAGATATCGGGTTGCACTTCCCCAACACAAGCCAGGAGTTCAAGGATATCGACAGCATGATTCTGCTCCGGCATGTCAAAAAGCTGCTCGAAAAGCATGGCTACCAGATCGTGAACGTTGATTCGATGCTGCTTCTTGAAGAGCCTAAAATTGCACCCTACATTACCGAAATGCGCAAAAACATTGCACGCTGTCTCGACGTTGAAATCGGTGCAATCTCCGTCAAGGCAACCACCAACGAAAAACTTGGCTACATCGGGCGTGTTGAGGGCGCTGCCGCACATGCCGTCTGCATCATTCGGCAGGGCTAAGCCCCGACTTCACCCCGCAGGATGGTAACCGGCACATAGCGTGTCGCCTTTCTTGCCGGGCTCCACGAAGAGAGTACGGCAATGAGGATACCGAAAACAATGACGATCAGATGGGCATCGGCCATTTCAATAATGGTGATCCTGTCACTTTTCAGTACCCCTGCCGTCGTTGCCTCAAAACGGATTGAGGCCACAAACTGGCAGATAAAATGGCCGATCGGACTTCCAATCAGCACGCCGAGAAGGCCAATCATAAACCCTTCGAGCATGAAAATACGGGTAATGTTTCCTGCCGGCATCCCCATGGAGCGCATGATGGCGATATCCTTGACTTTTTGCAGAATGACCGTCGTCATAACGGATGAAACGCCGAGACCCGCAACCACAAACACAAATCCGACAAGAACCAGTGTAATGAGCGCATTGCGGTTATAAAACTCAATGACGTTACGGTTGGTTTCATCCCAGCTCTCGCTTTTATAACCGCTGAGCAGCTCCACCCTGTCGGATGTCTGCTGTGCACGCTCAACATGCGCCGTTCTCAGGCCGATACCACTCACTGAATTGGAGGCGACTGCCTCCATCCTCTGGGCAAAAGAGAGGTTGACATAAGCCTCGCGCTCATCCTTGGCATTAAAACCGCTGCTGAAACGCCCTACAATCGTTACAGGAAACTCTTCGCTGTTTTTTGTCACAAGCACAATCCTGTCGCGGTATTGGACATTGAGTTTTTTTGCCAGAAGGTCACCGACCAGCACACCATTCGGCGTAGAGGCCAACTCGTCGAGAGCGCCTGGCTCGAGAAGGTTTTTTTTCAGGCCTGCAATCTCAGCTTCAAGATGCGGTATAACGCCCCGGACAATACAGGGAGTAAAGCGGGTTTTGTTGCGGGCAATCACCTTGCTGAGCACAAAGGGTGAAATACTCCGGAGCTCCTCAACTGACCGGATACTCTCCACAACTTCAGCATAGTTCTTGATCACATCCGGGTCATTCTGATCAACATTTCTGCTCACCATCGAAACCATGCTGCCGTGACGGCCGATAATATTGTCGGGCACCAGCGGCACAACCCTTTCTGCACTGATCACCACATGAGGGGCGGTGTCGATCACCTTTGCAACAACATTTGATGACGAACCCCGTGAAACGGAGATCGTTGTCACCAGCATGGCTGAACCGACTGCCACACCAAGTGCGGTAAGCAGTGTCTGGCGTTTTCTCTCCCTCAGATGCACAAAAGCGATACGTGCCTGATCTCTGTAGTTCATGAAAAAATCTGTTGTTCAGTCATCTTCGGAGCGGATGGGCGGTTATTAAATTTTGAGACTTATCGTTGAAAAATCACACAAAAAATCTATCTTGACTGCCAGAAGCAGGAAAGATTTTTCCCTGACAAATAAAGAAATTTGATCATTAAATACTAACCTTGACATCGAAACAGGAGAACATAACTGTGAAAAAAATTGGTATCCTTACCAGCGGCGGAGATTGCGGCGGACTTAATGCTGTGCTGAAAGGTGCGGCAATGATGGCTCTCTCAAAAGAGCTTGAACTCTTTATTATCCCTAACGGCTACGCAGGGTTATACAACCTTGTCGATCAGGAGACGATTGTGCGGCTCGACCAGCCTCGGCTCGACCGCTTTGACGCAAGTTTTGCCGGATCCGAAGCGGGCCATTCGAGAGTTAAAATCAAAGCTATAAGCAATCCTGACAAGTACAACCGCATCAAGGCCGGCATGAAAAAATTCGGCATTGATGCACTCATTATCAGCGGAGGCGACGATTCAGGCAGCGTCATGGTCGATTTGAACCAGCAAGGGATTCAGTGCATCCACGCGCCAAAAACCATGGATCTCGACCTGCAGACCTATTCGGTCGGCGGCGACTCGACAATCAACCGAATTGCCCAGTTTGTGCACGACCTGAAAACAACAGGCAAAACCCACAACAGGGTACTGGTTACCGAGGTATTCGGCCGCTATGCTGGCCATACCGCCTTCCGCAGCGGCGTTGCTGCTGAGGCGGACTGTATTCTCATACCCGAAATTCCAGCGGACTGGGATGTCGTTTACGAGCACCTTGCAGAGCGCTTTACCCGCCGCATCAGGGAGAGCGACGTCCACAGCGGCACCTATACCATTGTTGTTGCTGAAGGGCTGAAAAATGCCGACGGCACCGATATTGTTGATGAATCGGCGGGCATTGACGCCTTTGGTCACAAAAAACTTGCCGGTGCAGGAAAATTCACCTGCCAGCAGATCCAGAAGAGAATGAAAGCCGATCCAGCCATGCCGATTTTCATGAAAGAGACCGGCATGTTTGTTGAGGGTGTCTATGAAATTCCGGAGGTACGTGAAATCCATCCAGGCCACCTGGTCCGTTCCGGCAACTCTTCAGCCTACGACATTAACTTTGGCTTTGAAGCCGGCGCAGCAGCCGTTCTGCTCCTGCTCGATGGCAAAACCGGTGTCACGATCTCCAAGGTCAAGGGACGCAAGGTAGAGTTTATCGAATCAAGCAAAGCGATTGTTCAGCGCCATGTCGATCTTGACCACGTCGCCATGTACGAATCACTCGGCATCTGCTTTGGACGCAAACCCGTCGCCTATGACCCGATTCTGCGTGAAGTCGAAGGCGTTTACGAAAGAATCTACTGACCTTTTCATTGTTCCGGACATAAAAACCCCGCAACAGAACGCGGGGTTTTTATATCTTGAGCTTTACTCCTGCTAATGCCATTAACACCCAATACCTGCATCATGAACAAATCTGCCAAAATCTGGATGAACGGCGAACTGATTGACTGGATTGACGCAAAAATTCACATTCTGTCGCATGTTGTCCATTACGGTTCATCTCTCTTTGAAGGAATCCGCTGCTATGAAACCCGGAAGGGATCGGCCGTTCTTTTTCTTGATGAACACATTAAACGCCTCAGGGACTCATCGAAAATATACCGTATTGAAATTCCGTACTCCGAAAAAGAGCTGAAAGAGGCCATCATCGCAACAATCCAGGCCAATGATTTCAAATCCTGCTACATCCGTCCACTGGTTTACCGCGGACAGGGCGCTTTGGGAGTCAACCCGCACCGTGCCTCTATCGAGGTTGCCATTGCTACCTGGGAGTGGGGCACCTACCTTGGCGAAGATGTGCTTGAAACCGGCGTTGACGTCCGCGTCTCCTCCTGGACCCGTCCGGCCCCGAACACCCTTCCCGCATGGGCAAAAGCCGGAGGCAACTATCTGAACTCGCAGCTCATCAAAATGGAAGCGTTGATGGACGATTACGCCGAAGGGCTTGCGCTTGATGTCAACGGCTATGTTTCCGAAGGAAGCGGCGAAAATATTTTTGTCATACGCGACGGCATTATCTACACCCCCATGTCTGGTCAGTCCATACTTCCAGGCTTTACCCGCTTCGCCATCATGCATATAGCAAAAGAGCTGGGTTACGAAGTGCGTGAAACACTGATTCCGCGCGAAGCACTCTATATCGCTGACGAGGTATTCCTGACCGGCACTGCGGCGGAAATCACTCCGGTCAGAAGCATCGACAAATACCCCATCGGCAATGAAAAACGGGGTCCGATTACCGAAGTGCTGCAGGAGGCATATCTCAAAATCGTCCACAGTGGCGAAGATCCGTACAACTGGCTAACCTTTATCTGAGCACGGCAACGCCTCGCATGAGCTGGAAAAACATTATTGGTCAAAAGCAGCAGATACGCGTCCTGCAGCAAGCACTTGCAACAGGGCGCCTCGCCCATGCCTACCTTTTCACCGGCCCTGACGGGTCGGGAAAAGAGTCGGTGGCCTTTGAACTCGCCTCGCTCCTCAACTGCCAGAACGCGGCAACCGGCAATGAAGAGGGCGCATGCGGAAAATGCCCTGACTGCATGCAGATCCAGGCATTCATGCACCCGAACGTCGAGTATATTTTTCCGGTAGAATCGGCCCTGCTCGATCCGGGAGAGTCCGCAAAAAAAGAGAACAAGCGCTTTACCGATGCAAAAGAGCGCTACGACGCGCTGATTGAACAAAAAAAACAGAACCCCTATCTCTCCCCTGCCATGGAGCGTTCCATGGGCATTCTGACTGAACAGGTTGTCTCGCTCCAGCACAAAGCGATGTTTATGCCGAGTGAGGGAAGCAAAAAGATCTTCATTATTTCGCAGGCCGAACGGCTGCACCCATCGGCGGCAAACAAACTCCTCAAACTGCTCGAAGAACCGCCATCGCACGTCCTCTTCATTCTTGTCTCATCACGGCCGGACGCACTGCTCCCTACCATCCGTTCTCGATGCCAGGCGGTCCGCTTTTCACGCATCACCTCGCAGGAGTTGCGACTCTGGCTGCTCGAAAACCGTCCGGAGATTCAGGAGCCTGATCTGAGCTTTATCGTCAGTTTTTCGAGAGGCAACCTCCGTCTTGCCTGGGAGTTTATCAACAACCGCGACAGCAACATGGCTGAAACCGCGACCATTGGACTCCGCAACCAGGCGCTCGAATACCTTCGCAAGGTGCTCACCCCCAGCCGCTTTCACGAGGCGATCACCTCCTGCGAGCAGAACGCCAAAACCCTTTCGCGTGGCGACCTTGTACTCTTTCTCGCCGCACTTCTCCTCTTCTTTCAGGACGCCAACCACCGCCGGATCAACCCTCACTTTCAGGAGCTGAACAACCCCGACATCAGCGACGCCATCGACCGTTTTGCAAAAAACTTCCCCAATCCGGATTTTTTCCGGATCTCAACCATCACCGAAGAGGCCATCCGCTCAATCGAGCGCAACGCCAGCCCGCTCCTCGTCATGGCCTCATTTACGGCTGAAATCAAGGGTTTGCTGCAGAGGGCATAAAACAGACCAACAACCACAAAACCCGAAATAAACTACATTAATTACACTGGTCAGAGAGGATTCATTCATTGACTTGTCCACAGATAAAAGTAATTGCTCTTTTCATATCTGTACGGAGATCGTTAAAGCTCGGCATATCAAGCCTCTCTATTTCTATCGAACGAGCTATCTCACAGAGCTTCTCTCTGCCATAATCAGGATCTCCCAACGCTTCAGCTAAACAAATTTTTGGTGATCTCTCAGGAGAACGGACATTTCCGGATAATTGCGTTTCAAAATCTTCGCAATGTTGGTAAGGATCTTTTTTTATTGCACATAAAAACCAGGCTTCTGAAGTTGGCTTAGGAACAACAGGCACCCCACACTCAGAAAACTCTGCTGCACGAAACCCTGCATTTATGGCATCAACAAGATGTCTCCTCCGTTGAGGATCATTCTGTAATTCATGACGAGTTCCGTCTGTATCATGAAAATAGGCCGCTATCTGATGCTCCTGATCAATAGCAAAAAGGGCCAATTCTGCTGCCCGCTGGGCATGTACAACAAACCCTTTTTCAACACCATTTTTCCCCGGCCGGATTAATTTTCGTCTTTTTGCCTTTTCGCTCAAAAACTCTCGATAGGCAAACGTTACAATCAATTCCGGGTGATCGTAATCAATCACATCCGCGTTCCATACTGGCAAATACCGTTCAAGCAGCTTTATCAGCAACAATGTCACAGGTCCGATGTCATAATCAGCTCCTGAACATACCTGCGCCTGATTATTACAAATACCCATATCAGTCTTTCCCTCTCCGGTAACGACCATCCTAATGAACATGGCTTGCGCTCCTGATCTGCTCAGCCTCAATTGCCATATCTTTCAAAGAGAGATCCAGCATAGCATCACCTGCGGCAAGACAACTGAGTTTCTGTGAAGCAGAGGGTATTTCAAAAAAACGGCACGCCTGTGTACGCCCGTCTGGCCGCTTGTAGAGAAGCGTAACGGATTGCCGTGCAATTTCATCTTCCAGATAGTTAAGAACCATCGGGCTATGGGTAGTAACAATAGTCTGCTTGGGGGAAGCGACTAAAGCATCAACTACCTGTTCCGTTATTTCCGGATTGATTCCATTTTCTATCTCATCAAACAACAAGGTTTCCAGCGGACTGAACTGCTGGGCAAGAATAGCAAGCAAGCGGAGCATACCATCATTGATATGACGGGCTTCTGTCACCATCATCAGAGGCTCCCGAAAGATATGACCGGATTTTTTCACTATCGGCACATACTTAGTGTTGTCTTTACCGTGTTGTTCGGTAATTTCGAGCTGTATCCATCCGGCTCTCAAGGGTTTTGCTTCCAGAGAACAGACATGAGGATAGAAATTTTGAAGTTGTGTCAGTAATTGGTGTTGCTGCTTGTTCGATAACTCATGAATAAATGCTGACAGGTGTTCTCCACCCATTCCTATGTCACCCTCATCGGCTTTTTTTGCCTTTTTACGCAATAACTGAGGTGACAAAAGATCCATTGAACGAAGCGAAGCAATACGCTCTTTTACCTTAACAAGTTCAGGACTCAACCGTTCAAGTTTGAGGCGAGAAAAAACAGAACCCTTATAGGTAAAGTCAACCGGGAAAGTAGAAGCAGAATCCGCAGTCCGATACATTCCATTTTCCAGGCTAAAAAGAACAGCTTTATCGCTCAATTTAGATACTTTTTCTTGTGTACAGCGAAGCTTGTCAATGTCGCGATTAAATACAGCATCCCAACGATACTCGTCGTTGTCGATCTGTACTTCAAATCCGAGCGTAATATTTCTACGATTGACCAAGGCTGAATTTAAATCTTTCGATTCCCAACCTCTTTTGCTCAACCAACTCTCCACATCCCCCGTCATTAGAGAACTTGCGAAATCAATTGCCTGCAGCAGCGTACTCTTACCAGCTCCGTTGAGACCAATCAGACAATTGAAATGAGAAAGCTCCACTTCAAAGTCTACAAGCGATTTGAAGTTATCAATGAAAAATTTTTTCAGCATTTCCGGGTCTCTTCTATGTTATCCAATCATGTATCATAACAAATGCTTGGACTTAAATGTACCAATATTTACAGAAGAAGCCACCAGAGCAACAGTCGAATGCAGCCACCAAGACCTCCGTTCTTCATGGCCTCCTGTGCTGCTGAAATTCACCATCTGCAGAAACGGGCTTAAATAATTCTTGTGAAAGACAACAAGAACATCCTATAGCTTTTCCTGCTCGTTTGTGTTGCTGTTATCGCCTTTTACCCGATCGATACCGGAAGCCGATTCGATCCAATCAAGATAAGCAGGTAGTCCCCCGGTTATGGGCACTTTAATAATTTCCGGCACGTCGTAGGGGTGAACACTCTTGATCCAGGCTTCGAGTTCGCTGTATCGGGCCTCTGTGGTTTTGATATGGAGGGCAATTTCTTCCTCTTTCTGCAACGCCCCTTCCCAGTGAAAAAAGCTCCGGATATCGATCATCTGGACACAGGCCGCAAGCTTGCGGGAGAGAATGCCCTCTGCAAGCTTTTCGGCAATCTCACGGTCGGGGGCGGTGGTAATAACCATGCAATAAGCGCTCATACACTTTTCGGGGAATAGCGTTACAACTCAATAAGCTCCTTGCTGAATCGCTGCAGGGAGGTTGCTCCATTAAGGCCCATCACCACCGTATCCTCAATGCGCACTCCGAATTTTCCGGGCAGATAGATACCGGGCTCAATGGTAAAAAGCATATTTTCCTGCAAGGTGTGCTCCCCTTTCGGGCTTATCCGTGGCTCTTCATGCACCTGAAGGCCAACGCCGTGACCGAGGCCATGGCCAAACTCGTCGCCGTAACCGCGACTGGTAATAAAGCGACGAACCTCATTATCAAGCTCTCTGGCCGTCATACCGCACCGCGCCGAGGCGACTCCAAGCGCCTGTGCTTCCTGCACGATACGATAGACGTCCCTGGCTTCGCCTGAAACAGGACCAAGCGCAACCGTGCGGGTCTGATCGGAAGCATACCCTTCATAAACGCACCCGATATCAAGCACAATCAGCTCTCCAGACCTGAACCGGGTATTCGTGGGTGTTGCATGGGGCATGGCGGAACGCGCTCCCCCCGCTACTATCGGGTCAAAAGAGTCTTTTTCGGCGCCAAGCTTTTTATGCTGGTAGCTGATCTCTGCGGCAATGTCGAGTTCCGTCACTGACGAGGAAATCATGGGAAGAACCCCCTCAAGCACCAGCTCGCTGATTTCAACCGCACGACGCATCTTTGCAAGCTCAATCTCATTTTTGAGCATCCTGAACTCATCGAAAAAAAAGTCAACAGGGATCACCCGCTGTTGGCCGAGAATCTGCTCGATAAGGTGGGTTGCCTCATGCCAGGTGACATGATCGGACTGAAGTGCGACCATCTCTCCGAGAGCGTAGCGACCTGAGCCAAGCTCGGCCGCAAAACCGTCAGTGGCAATAACCGTTTCAGCCACACTCACCTCCCGTGCCGCCTGCTCCTTGTAGCGAAAATCGGTAAAGAGCCAGCTTTTTTCTCTGGTAATGAGCATTCTGGCGCTTGAGCCGCTGAAGCCGGTCAGCCACCGGATAACGGCGAGATCGGTAACAATAATGGCGTCGAGAGCCTGGCTCATCATTTTCCCTAAAACCATCTGCAAGGCCTCTTTCCGGTACAACGTACTCTGCTGACTTTCCATGTGTGTGTTTTTTTGCCAATACACGTTGATTCATAAAACTATCGGCCCTGCGCCCTGGCGGCCATTGCGGAAAGAATCAATGCTACTTTATTATTTACATTTAGATCAATTCTTGCTATTATTTAGATTTACAAAAATTCGCAACCATTTGCCAACCAACCGCTCTCATGCCACAAAAAATATTGCTTCAAAAGCTGCTTGCAGGCGAAGATTTTTCACAGGAAGAGATGACGCTGTGCATGAACAGCATCATGGATGGCCTTTTTTCAGAGGTTGTTATTGCGGCAATGCTTGCCCTGCTGCAGAAAAAAGGTGTTACCTCGACGGAAGCTGCCGGTGCATACTACAGCCTGATGGCCAGAGCTGGCACCATCGCCCTTGATGACGATGCTGTCGATACCTGCGGTACCGGGGGAGATCATGCTGGCACCTTCAATATTTCAACGACCGCATCAATCATTGCCAACAGTGCCGGAGTGCACATTGCGAAGCATGGAAACCGTTCGGTAACAAGCAGTTGCGGCAGTGCCGATGTGCTTGAAGCACTCGGTTTTACCATTGATCTCCCCCCTGAAGCAACAAGAGAGCTTTTTCAGCGAACTGGTTTTGCCTTTCTGTTTGCCCCCCACTACCACCCGTCAATGAAAAAAGTGGCCCATATCCGCCGGGAACTCGGCATCAGGACGATCTTCAACATTCTCGGTCCCCTGATCAATCCGGCAAGGGCAAAACGGCAGTTGGTCGGTGTTTTTACCAGGGAACTGATGGAGCTCTATGCTGAAGTACTGCTCCAGACGGGAACCCGTCACGCCATGATTGTTCATGCCATGACTGAAGAGGGGACGGCACTTGACGAACCGAGCCTCAACGGACCGACGCATATTATCGACATTCAGCATGGAAGTTTCAGAAGATATACGGTCTATCCTGAAGAGTTCGGCCTGACGCGACATGCCCTCGCGGAAATCCAGGGGGGAGAGAGGGATGAAAACGCGCTCATTATCCGCCGGATCCTTGACGGAAGCGCTCCGGCAGCACACATCGATGCTGCGCTCTTTACCACCGCCATGGCCTGTCACGTCTCCGGAAAAGCGGCCACCATCAACGACGGCTTTAGTATGGCAAGAGAGGCTCTGACAAGCGGTCAGTCGGAGAAAAAATGGGATGAGATACTGAAAATCAACCGTGAACTCTCCCGGCAGTACCGGCCTGCCATCAACTAAATCCTTACCATTTTAGCCAAAAAACTTGTATACTGTCTGCCTTGTTTTTAAGCTGTAGCGAGAACCATTATGCCCATGAAAGGACGCGACACTCCAATCCCTGAAAAGCACCAAGGCATAGCAGAAAAGCTTCTCCAGTCGGGAGTGAGCAATTCGAGACGAAAAATCATTGAACTGGCGCTTGAGAATGTCAACAAGCCCGGCTTCAGGATAGAGTCCTCAGCCATTTTGCCGCTCATGAAACCGGTGACCTGGTTCCCGCCCATGTGGGCCTTTGCCTGCGGCGTGGTATCGACGGGTGAAAATATTGCCGACAACTGGTCGATCCTCCTTCGGGGCGTCCTTCTGGCCGGGCCGCTCATGTGCGCCATGTCGCAGACCATGAACGACTACTTTGACCGGGAGGTTGATGCCATCAACGAGCCCGAGCGTCCGATTCCGGCCGGGAAAATATCAAAATCGGCCAGTTGGCTGATTACCTTCGCCCTTATTGTTACCGGATTTCTTGTCGCTCTCTCCATTCACCCATACGTGGTCGTCATTGCTTTTGTCGGGGTACTCATGTCACACGCCTATTCCGGTCCCCCGATCAGGGCCAAAAGAAACGGCTGGTTCGGCAACCTCATTGTCGGACTTGCCTACGAAGGCGTCGCCTGGCTGACCGGCAGTTTTGCCATAACCCAGGGAATTCCTTCAGGCGAAACCATCGCCCTTGCCATTATTTTTTCGCTGGGAGCGCATGGCATCATGACGCTGAACGACTTCAAATCCGTCGTTGGCGATACCATTCGCAAAGTTGCCTCAATCCCGGTACAGCTCGGAGAAAAGAGGGCGGCCATTCTTGCGGCCATCATCATGGATATCGCACAACTGTCGGCCATCACCATACTGATCGTCAAAGGCTCCATAACGACCACGGTCATTGCCCTGATACTGCTCGTCGCCCAATTGCCCATGCAGAAGATTCTGATAGCAAATCCGAGGGAAAAAGCGGTCTGGTACAATGCTTTCGGTACCCTGCTCTATGTTCTCTCCATGATGGTCTGCGCTGTCGGCATTCGACCCTGAAACAATACGTTTCCAGTTTATAAAACTATTGTTATATTGAGGTTCGTTTTTTTAACACCAATTGATTGCACCATGTCTAAAGTTTGTTTACTGACCGGCAAGAGACCCATATACGGCAATACGGTATCCCACGCGAACAACCACGTCCGCACCCGTTTTGAGCCAAACCTTCACACCAAAAGAATCTGGATCGAAGAGGAAAAGCGGTTTGTAAAGGTCAAGCTTTCAGCAAAAGCAATGAAAATTATTGCTAAAACCGGCACAGCCGCGCTCGCAAAACTGCTGAAGTAAGGTTTCGGCAACAGCACAGCATAAAAAGATTTTTCACTATCTTGCAAAGGCTCAACCATACAACCGGTTGAGCTTTTTTTTGTTTTTTTGAAGGATGGAAAAAAAGATCATTATTTACACCGACGGCGCATGCAGCGGCAATCCCGGTCCCGGCGGATGGGGTGCACTCTTGATGTATGGCCCTTCAGTCCGGGAAATATCGGGCTACTCACCAGCCACGACCAATAACCGCATGGAACTCAGTGCGGCAATAGAGGCACTCCAGGCACTCAAGGAACCCTGCAAGGTCGATTTATACAGCGATTCAAGTTACCTCGTCAACGCCATTAACGAAGGGTGGCTGAAACGCTGGACCGTAAATAACTGGAAAACTGCGGCGAAGAAAAATGTTGAGAATATCGACCTCTGGCAAAAAATCATGAAGTTGCTTACATTGCACACGATAGCCTTCCACAAGGTAAAGGGCCACAGCGACAACCCCTACAACAACCGCTGTGACACACTGGCCCGTGAGGCCATTAAAAGAAAATCATAACCAGTTGATCCTATGCCTCGCAACGCCCTGCCAGAAGCAACCGCCGCGACACCTGCAAAACGCTCCCTGAAAAGAGGGGCCGGACTCCTGCTCTCTATGAGCGTTATCAGTACGGTATGCTTTCTCTTGCTCGTTCTCTGGATAAACTGGCAAAAACCCCGGCTTCAGCCTGAACCGCTCAACCGGGAGCTTCGAACAATTATTGATCGCATTCCCGGAAAATCTGATGCCGTGATCTATGTAGGCCTTAAAGATATCCGTGAGAGCCGCCTCTGGAAAGAGGTTATTCCTGATTCACTGAAGCAGGCACCGCTCTTCAAGCCGCAAGAGCGGCTCGCCTCGCTCATGAAGGTGGCAAAAATCAACCCATCTCTGGACATCGACACCCTGTTGATCAGTTTCAAGCGTCACGGGTACAAAGAGCAGAACTTTCTTGCTGTCGCCTGGGGGAACTCTTTTTCAAAAAAGCTTCCGGCATCATTTCTCAGAACCCGCAGTACGGCTGTTGAGCAAATCGGCGGCCAGCAATGCTACGCACTCGACAGCACGCTCTGGCTCTGCCCGCTCGGAGCAAGGCAGATAGCGGTGACGAACAACAAAAAAATGCTTGAAGGGTTTCTTGTCCCGACCGGGAGTTTTTATCAAAGGGATTTGCTCACCGCTCGGCTTATCAACAAGGCCGTCTACAAATCGCACCTCTGGTTTGCCCTGCCCTCCGCCGCATGGACCTCCGGAGCGCTGCAAAGCCTCACTTCTGCAAACCGGGATATGAAATCTCTCGGAAACCTCAACCGTATCAAGCACCTTGCCCTCTCCGTGAAATTCAACGACGGAATCACGGCCCAAAGTGAATGGGTCTATAACTCCCCCCAGACAGCCTGGTTTGCCTCAACATTTCTCTGGGGTGCTGTCAGGCTTTCAGAACTCTCCGGCACAAGAACAAGCGAGTCGACAAGACAACTGCTCAAAAAAATCGGGATCCAGCAAAATCTTGAATCGGTGATGATTCACGCTGACCTTCCCCTCGAGTTTTTTCAGGCTGCCAAACAAAAAAAATAGGCAAAAGTTGGATACTCCTGAAGAGTTCTACACCCGCTCTTCATGCCGCTCTCAGTCGCGCAAAAAAACGAGTTTCCCTTTTTTCCAGAGCACACGCAACTGGCGGCCAGCCATGACCATTTTGCCAGGCTGACTGCCAAGAAGATCGACCAGCTTCTGAAGCGTTTGACCGTCTACCGGCGCATCCATATCACGTAACGCCCTCTTGAAAAGCTCTTTCTGCTCAAAAGCCGTAAGCCGCTTCAGAGCTTCGACATCAAGCTTCCCGTCAACAAGAGAGAGCCCTGGCTCCCGTTCACACAGATTTTCAAAATAGAGCTCAAGAAACTCTTCAAGCTCCCCGGCCTGCTCCGAAACTCTCTGGAGTGATGGCATCAATTTATGGGCAAACCGCTCCTCAATCAGCGGAATAACACGATTCCTGATAAAATTGCGGTCATAGTCACAGGCAAAATTGCTCAAATCACTCCGGCTCGCAATCCCCTTCTCATTCAGGTAGCCGACAATATCCGCTTTATGAAACAGCAGCATGGGGCGAATGATTTTACCGTTGCGCGCCCTGATTCCCCTCAGCCCAGGGAGGGAGACTCCCCTGAAAAGATTAAAAAGAATGGTCTCGGCATTATCGTTGACATGATGACCGGTAGCAATTTTTGTGAATCCTTTTTGGGCCATCACCTGCTCAAAAAAAGTATAACGCAATATCCGTGCCGTCTCCTCCACCGATTTTTTCAACTCACCGGCAACGCGCAAGGTATCAAAGCGCTCGACAAAGCACTCCAGACCAAGCAACTGGCAATGATCGCGCACAAACGATTCATCCCGATCGCTCTCATCGCCACGGAGCTGAAAATTGCAATGAGCCACCGCAAGCACGGTTTGCAGAAGAGGCCTTGTTGCACAAAAGAGTGAAAGCATGGCCATCGAATCCGGCCCTCCGGAAAGAGCAACGAGAACCTTCTCCCCCTCATCAACCAGCCGCCTTGAGCGGAGCTGACCGAGAAACTTTTTTTCTAACGCATTCACCCGTTTCACCGCATGTAATCCTGTTTCACCGCCAACAACTTGGCCCTCTTTCACCCTCTATAGCTTCTTTCATATTAAAAATGACCTGCAAAAAGAGCTCTTCTGCCGGAGAATTGCAAAATAAAGCGAAAAAAAACTACAAGTTTTATTTCAAGTTAAAGATAAATAATTATCATACGGGAGCTTATCATAAAATAACCGGCAAGAGACAAAAAAGATGTTTACTTCCTACGGCTACAGCACCATGATAAAAGTGCTTCTTCTCTGCATGGGCGTAAGTGCTGCTGCAATGATTTTTCCTTTGGGGGTTGAAATAGCACTGCTCTTGATGGCCGCCGCCCTGCTCCTCTTCACCCTCTGTTTTTTTCGCGACCCGAAACGAACGGCTCCCGATGAAAAGAGAATCATTCTGGCACCGGCTGACGGCAAAATAGTGCTTGTCGAAAAACAGGCCGAAAACAGTTCCGGCAAATCATCAACACTGGTCAGTACCTTCATGTCACCCTTCAACGTTCACGTCAACCGCATACCGCTCAGCGGCAAAGTGACTCACCTGCGCTACCGCACCGGCCAGTTCCTCATGGCTTTTGACCCCAAGAGCACGGAGAGCAATGAAAGAATGGAAATCGCCATCAACAATGGGGAGATAGAGGTGCGCTTCAGCCAGGTCTCCGGTTTTCTGGCAAGAAGAATTGTCTGTCAACTGCAAAAGGGTGAAAACGTTACCATCGGCAAACGGTTCGGTATGATCAAGTTTGGTTCAAGGGTAGATCTTATCCTGCCCCCGTCAGCGACCGTACTGGTTGAGCCCGGCCAGAGAACCCGCGCAGGAGAAACCATCCTCGCCCGCTATTGAGCAAGAGAGCCCGGCTGGGTTTATAAAAGTTGGTTTCGGAATGCATATTGCTTATATAATTGGCAGAAGGAGCTGTTTTTATGAATGTAAATTCCGTGGAGGAATCCCGATGTTTGGATTAGGTGGACAGGAACTTATCCTTATTCTGCTGATCATTCTTCTGTTGTTCGGCGCAAAAAAACTCCCGGAGCTTGCAAGAGGGCTTGGGAAAGGAATAAAAGAGTTCAAAAAAGCACAGAATGATATGGAGGAGGAGTTTAAATCGGCCGCAGATGAAACACCAAAAAAGGAGAAGTCTCCCTCTTCAACGCAAAGTTAAAGTGTGCGATATCCGGCCATGCTTTACAGCCTCTACATCAAAAATTTTGCCCTGATTCAGGAACTCACGGTTGAGTTCAGCCCTCAATTGACCATCATCACCGGTGAGACCGGCGCAGGGAAATCAATTCTTGTCGGAGCACTGAGTCTTGTACTTGGTGAGAGGGCAAGCAGCGATCTGGTACGGTCAGGTACCAACAAGGCTGTTATCGAAGCCCTCCTGAAAAATGTGGACACTGAAAAAATCGACACCCTGCTCTCTGCGGCGAATATTGAACCGGTGCCGGAACTCATTATCCGAAGGGAGCTCTCCTCAAGCGGTCAATCGCGCTGCTTCATCAACGATACTCCCTGCACGGCCGCGCTGCTGAAACAGGTTGGAGAACTGCTGATTGACCTGCACGGCCAGCATGATCACCAGCTCCTGCTTCGGGCCGACACGCATGAAACCCTGCTTGATGAGTATGGAGGAACCAACCCGGAAGTGAGCGCCTACAGGGCTTCCTGGTCAAAGCTCCAGAATCTTCAGCAGCAATTGAACCAGTTGAAAAAAGAGGCCGCTGAAATCCGCGACAAAAAAGAGATCCTCGATTTTCAGCTCAACGAACTGAGCGCCCTTGACCTTACCAGCGGCGAAGAGGAGGCAAACGAAACCGAGATAACCCTGCTCGAAAACGCCGAAACCCTTTTCACTCTCAGCACTGCGCTCAGCGAGCTGCTCTATAACAGCGAGCATTCGGTATACTCTTCAATCAGCACTGCGCTCCACACCCTCGAGAAAATTGCCGTCATTGACAAACGGTTTGCCGCGCACCTTGAAGAGACACGAACCGCAAAAAGCATTGTCGATGAACTTGCCCGCTTCAGCCGAAGCTATTCGTCGGATATTGATTTCAATCCCGTCAGGCTCGAATCACTGCGTGAACGCCAGCTCCTGCTCCAGCGCATCGCCAAAAAATATGGCCGCTCGCTGCCGGAACTGATTGCGCTGCGCAACCAGCTTGAAGAGCGGATTGCCCTTGAAGACAATCTTGAAGAGGAGGTTGAGCGCATTGAGCAAATAATCATCACCGGGAAAACAGAGCTCTCACTCTGTGCCTCGGAACTCTCCGGCAAGCGCCAGGAGGCTGCACGCCTCCTTGAGGGCGTCATTCAGGGCCACCTTGCTCTTCTCGGCATACCGAACGCCACCTTCATCGTCAGCATGAGCCATGAAGAGCAGAGTGAGGGCGAAATATGCGTCGAAGGGAAATCGTTCGCCGCCTTGCCGAACGGATTCGACCGGATTGAGTTCCTTATTTCCACCAACCCTGGAGAAAAGCCAAAACCTCTCGTCAAAGTGGCGTCAGGTGGCGAAATTTCAAGAGTGATGCTCGCCATGAAAAGCGCACTGGCTGAGTCGGCTGAACTGCCGATTCTCATTTTTGATGAAATCGATACCGGCATCAGCGGCAGGGTTGCAGAGGCGGTCGGTAAAAGCCTCAAAAGCCTCTCACGCCTCCACCAGATCATTGCCATCACCCACCTGCCGCAAATCGCAGCAATGGCCGACCTGCATCTCCAGGTACAAAAATCCGTTCAGGATGAGAGAACCGTGACGGAAGTGACCATCCTTGACCACGAAAGCCGCCTGCAAGCCATAGCCCAGCTCATCAGTGGCAAAAGCATCTCCTCCTCATCGCTCCATCACGCAGCCGAACTGATTGCCGGTGCAGCCAACTGAAGCGTCACTGGTGAAGGGATATTTGACAGGCCTCGATCTTTTTGGCTAATCGACTGGTAACTGACTACCGCAATACCGAAGTGCAAGGCTCATCCATTTTTTTTATCTTCCCAAAAAGCTCAAGAACAGAATAACAGGAGAGAGATGCCAAAACTGAAAGCGAAGGGGTTACAATGGCTGAAAGGGTTTCATCTGCTTGCGGTTTCCTGCTGGATCGGGGGTGCAGTATCGCTGATATCGCTCTATTTTTTGAAAGCCGGTATTGCTGATGGACGCGTTTTATACGGAATCAACCAGAGCCTTCATCATGTTGACATGTCGATTGTCGTCGTACCCGGTGCCGTTGGATGCCTGCTTACCGGGCTCGCCTACTCACTGTTCAGTAACTGGGGCTTCTTCAAGCACACCTGGCTGACTGTCAAGTGGATAGTGACCATCTCAGCCATAGTGTTTGGGACATTTTTTCTTGGCCCCTGGGAAAGCACAATGATGGAAATTTCCGGAAAACTCGGCATGGCATCGCTGGGCAATGCCGCCTACCTCTACAACCAGAAGATGAATCTCTTTTTCGGGACTCTTCAGGTCGTGCTCTTGATGATCACCCTCTTTATCTCCATCTTCAAACCCTGGAGGGCGAAAAAAAAGAGCGCGTCAAAGGCTGACTGAACTCTTTTTGTAAAAGATCGTTACAGAAATCACTTCACCTGCTTTGGCTTCGGGCAACTCTTTGGCTCTGGAGAAGGGCTTTGAAAGCATGTACAAACTTTGTATGTTTCTTGATTGATAACGTATAAAAAAATTATTATGAGCACTGTTACCGTAAACGTCTCTTTTCAGGACTCATTGCTGAATGAAATTGACAAAACAGCCAAAAAGGAGTATCGAAGCCGTTCAGAATTGATAAGGGAGGCTGCGAGACTTTATATCCAGCGCCAGAGTCAGTGGAATGATCTGTTTCAGCTTGGCGATACGGTAGCCCGGAAGCAGCAGTTGACAGAGCATGATGTTGTAGCGGAGATTGCGGCTCTCCGTACAGCAAAAACCAAGTTGTCGTGAAAATTGTATGCGATACCAATGTCCTTGTTTCCGGCATTCTCTTCGGTGGAAATCCAAGGGAAATCTTGCGACTTTGTTCTGCTGGCAAGGTGATCAACTTCATCTCTCCTGAAATGATGCTGGAGGTGGTAGATGTTCTGCAACGACCAAAGTTTGGTCTGCTTCCTGAACAGGTTTACCGGATTTTAGGGCTCTTCATGGACACATTTACCTTGATTACTCCACTCATTTCAGTTCATGACATCACTGCTGATCCCGATGATAACAGGATTCTTGAGGCGGCTTATACTGCTGAGGCAGAGGTAATTGTTTCTGGTGACAACCATTTGCTTGAGCTGCTCTCATGGAGGGGTATTGCGGTTCTTGCTCCTGCTGATTTTCTGAAAAGATGGTTATGAGAGGAGATTCCAAACAAGGGTATAACCGCATTTTTTGTTCGTAGATTAAAGGGAAAGAGATGAAAATTACTGTTGACAAGGCAACTGATTCGCTTTGTTTTTGGCTTGACGAAAAGAAAATAGTCGAATCTGAAGAAATCAGGCCGGGTGTGATTCTTGATTATGATGAAAACAATGTCGTTATAGGCGTAGAGTTTCTCAACGTCTCGTCAAGAAAAACAAAAGAGGATTTATCCAACATGCAGTTTCAGACAGCGTAAGAATCAGGCATAAAAAAAGAGTGCCCACAGCCTTCGAAGAGGCTATCCGGCTCTCTTCTACCAACAGCAGGCACCCGGTCAATGGACTTTTTGCCCTTGCCACTTACAGGGTCAGGGTCATCAATCTGTTCAACGGCAGCCATCCGGCTTTACTCTTGAGCTACGGGACGAACACAAGGCGGAAGCCAACGTTGCTGTTACGGTTGCCAGGGGTGTTGTTGTTGCGATAAGCCGACCGGCAATTCTCGGCATTGTTGTTCCAGCTCCCGCCGCGAAGAACACGGTTCGAACCCACGATTGATGCCCTCGTTACTCCTTTTCGTCCATTACGGAATTATACACATTTTTTCTGAACTCCACAGCATCAGCATACTCCGTAAAGGCCACCAAAGGCATGACATGGTTTGCATACTCCTGTTGTGACCATCGACCTGTTTGGAGATAATCGGCATAAAGAACCGATTTCCGGATAAACCTTTTTTTGCTCTGCTGCGTCATCCGTACCCTGCATGGAAACAACAAATAGCCCAAAAAAGGCAACCCTTTATCGGGGCTGTTCAAACAAAACGGCTTGAACAAAAGCTTCAACTCTGTTGCCGCAAACTCCTGCAACCGCCCCCCCGCTTCAAGCAAGATATCCCTGTCATTATGCCACAACACCATATCGTCCATATACCGAACGTACGCCGGTATACACAACTCCTCCTTGATCCAGTGATCGGCCCTCGACAGATAATGATTGGCAAAATACTGGCTTGTCAAATTCCCGATAGGCACACTTTTCTGTGCTGTGGTTGTATAGCTGTCAATGATTTTTTCAAACATCACAAGGAGATGTTTTTGGCTGAAAAGTCGGTGCAGTTGTGCCTTCAAAACAACATGATCAATGCTCTCAAAATACTTGCGCACATCAAGTTTCAAAAACCATCCGTAGTGGCGGTGGTACGCTCTGGCCGTATCAAGAGCCGCATAGGTGCCCTTTCCGATACGACTGGCAAAACTGTTTTCGATCTGCTGTTTTTCAAACGCATCGTGACAGACATTCATCAACGCATGATGCAACACCCGCTGTGAAAATGGAGCCGCACAAATCAACCGTTTTTTGGGATCGTAGACCGTGAAGTAATGATAGTGCCCCGTTTCGATTGCCCCGGAACGTAGCTGCTGCTGAAGGAGCTGCAAATTTTCATGCAACCGCTGCCTGTAGGCAATAACTTCCTGATCAAAAACTTTTCCTTTTTGAGCTTTGTAAAAAGCTTCATAGAGGTTGTTGAGATCAAGTATCTTCTCAAACAGCCGTCCCTGTCGCTTCATTGGTTTCGGATTTTTCTGTAAAATACCGGGCAAACCGTTCCACTTTTTTTTCACCAATACCTTTGATACCCAACATATTCTTTTCCGTGATCGCTTCAAGTCTGGCAAGAGCCGCCAGTTCTTCATCGGTAAAAATAATGAATGCCGAAACCCCCTCCTCGGCGGCCGCTTTTTTGCGTTTTTCACGCAATGCGGAAAATTTATGAAATGTTGGCTCATCGAGCACTTTCCGGTAATCAACCCTTGCTTTGTGATCCGCACCTGACGGATTGGCCTCCAACTCCACATAGCGCACACAAAAACACCAGCAGGCACTGTGTTTATTACTGATAAGCCGGTTTTCAACGTCAAGCACTTTGTTTGCTTTCAGAAAGGTGTTCAGCTCCTGCCCGGCAGCATCACTGTCACCGACAGGAATGGTAAAAAATTTGATTTGCATCCTTTTTTGCTCTTCATCTGGCTATGCATTAAAAAAAGCTGGCCGCCACAGGGCGGCATTTTCTGTTGTCGGTGGTTACCGCCAACTTGTGGTGCACAGCAGCGCTCCGCTTGCTGCCGTTCACCACAAGTTTGGTAACTGCTCTCTTGCTCAAGAGTAAAGCCGGAATGAACTGCCCATTAAACTACGGGACGAAGACCAGGCGGAAGCCAACGTCGCTGTCACGGGAGCCAGGGGTGCGGTTGCGGCGATAAGCCGACCGGCAAGACTCGGCAAGGCAGTACCAGCTCCCGCCGCGAAGAACACGGGGCGAACCTGTTTCAGGGCCCTTTGGATCTTTGACCACCCCTTTGCTCTTGCACTCCTTGTAATAGTCACTCACGAACCAGTCATTGCACCACTCCCACACATTGCCATGCATGTTATACAATCCCCAATTGTTTGGTTCAAAACTCTCAACAGCAACAGTCTTCTCCCGATACTCCCCTTTCGGGTTCCCGTTATAAGGATAATTTCCATTGTAATTTGCCTGCTCCGTTGTCAGGTTTTCTCCCGTGCTGAATGGTGTTGTTGTGCCTGCCCGGCACGCATACTCCCACTCCGCTTCCGTGGGTAACCGGTATGTTTTACCGGTTTTTTTTGAGCACCATTCACCGTAAGCAACCGCATCATCCCATGATACCCCGACCACAGGATAATGGTCACCTGTCAATGCGTTTCCAAACTTTTTATAATAATCATTGCTCCCTGTCTCAATGTTATACTCACTTCCCACTTCCAGCCATTCCGGATAATGGCTCTCTGTCTGCCGGGCAAACTGCAAATACTCCCCAACCGTCACCGCATGCCTGCACATCCAGAAGTCACTCACCTCTACCTCATGCAGGGTTTCATCATCACTTCTACTCACCTCCGTTTCCGGACTTCCCATACTGAACCGACCTCCACGAATGTGAACAAAAGTCGCTGACACCTTGCTTTTGTTTCGGAGCTGGTCGGGATCAACACCGAGACGTTGCAGCAGGTGATCGGGTATGTCAAAATAGATTGGGCTCAGGTCGCGCTGGTTGATGACGTGCAGGGTAACAATGTCGGGCAAGGATCGACTCCTGGCGAGAAGCTCATTTACTTTTTTCGCTTTCTCTGTCGCAAGATCCCTGTCGGGCTCCGCAAGCAAATCGTAGACGGCAAGTTGCAGACTTCGGCCTGCATGGTCGGAGTCACCTTCGAGCGGGATGTTCTGGCTGAGCTGCTCGTAGAGAAAGCGGCAAACGGCGTTAAACTCGCTCCTCGTCAGCCACGTTTCATTCTCGAGCAGCTCACGGCGGCACCGGTCGGGTATGCGGCCAAGACGGAACCACTCCAGCCGCAAAAGCTGACTGAGCTGCCGGTAGGAGTTGAGCGATGCTCCCGGCTCTTCGGGATACCACTCACCTAACATCTTTCCAAGGGCAAGGGTCAGGTTCCAGTTCAGTTCCGGATAGATGGCGCACGCAGCAATCCATCGCTTGACTGGTTCCCGGAAAAAGAGTCCGATAAAGTCGAGTGTCTTGTCTTCGGTGCGTACCGGAACGAGGGTGTAGTCTACACTTTCCTGCCAGTATTTAAGCTTGTCAAACTCTGTCGCCACACCTTGCGACAGGTCAGCCGCCACAACCTGCAATCCCTCAACCGACATGGGCAACACAAAGGGAAAAAGCTCCTGCAACAGCCGTTCACGCTCTCCCCACAGTGCCGGTGAAACCGGGGTAAAAAAATAGCGATGCTGCCAGTGCCGGAACATCTCTGTCCAGTCAAACCGCCTGACCTCCCAGGTATCAATATATTGCAGGCCATCGGTAAACATCATCAATGCCGCGTGCTCGTACTGGCTCAGCAGCTCCGTCAGGGCAATACCGCCTGGGTATCGCTCGTTTCGGCAGAGCATAGGGGAGTTATCGAAATAGAATCGCTCAACAAAAATATTGTTCCCCCTGAGAGTTTCGTAGATGGTGTTGTAAAGGTGCGCCTGATGGTCACGCGAATTGTGCCGGTCGATCAGCATCAGGTACTCGATATGGCGCAGCCTTGGTGCGTAAATTGGCCTCAGCATCCCTCCTGCATGAGCTGCTGCTTTCCGGATGGTTTTATCGATAGCAAAGAATTGCCTCCCGGAACTGGTGGTGTAACGGAGTTGGCGCACCACCTTGACCATACGGGGCTCGCTTGCCATCTCCGTCGTTGCCACAAAGCGCTCAATCGAGGGAGATCCACTTCTCTGACGCGATTTCAGCGAGGCGACAATCCGTTCTTCATCTTGCAGAAAGGATTGCGCTTCAGAAGTGTTTGAACTGCCTGCTTCGGGCGATGGAGTTGGCTCAGGCTGAATCGCTCCACCAGACTTCGACACTTGCTTCTCCGCTGCTGCTGGCGACCGCTTCTCGACAAGGGGAATGATCAGCCGCTTGTAGAGTTCAAGAAATGTCGCCTGCTGTTCTGGTGAGTGGGCGACGACCGGGCAAAGCCACTGATCGAGCCGCTCCAGGTCGCCTGCATCAATGGCTTTGATCAGCACGTAATGGAGCATTTCACAGGTATCGACACCAAAGCTGAACCCTTGCTCCCGCAAAAGCCCGAACAGCTCATCGAAGGGGAAGTGATGATTGGCGGAAATATATGCCTTGGTTTCTCCCATCGTCATCCTTTGAGCTTGTGCTTTTCTATTGCATCGACAACGACTTTCAGGTCTGACTCCTCCTTGGCAAGAATCGACATCCCGCTCAAAAGCGTCGCGGCATTGGCGGATATGCTGCTGAAACAGGTCAGCTCTTCAACATTGAACTTGTTCTCTTGCATCCACCATATCCAGAGAATCAGCTCATGGGTAGCTGGTTTTTTGCCGGTAACAAGGTCACTGATCTCTAAAAAGAGGTCGATGAATTTTGTGGCGCTCTCTTCATCAAGTTTGCGCAGAATCCGCTTTTTTTTGAGAAGAATCTTCATGAGCTGCTCTTTGTCGGGCATGTCGATATGAAAATAGACGCAGCGACGCAGAAAGGGTTCCGGCAGAGTTTTTTCGGAGTTGCTGGTCAGAATTACTACCGGCTTGTAAGCCTCTTCACCTTCTTTCCTGTAAAACGAGGAATCGGTCTCTTTTGCCGATTTCAGCTCCGGCACATCAAAGCTCATGGATTCAATAATCGAGAGGATATCATTGGGCAAATCACGCGGCGCTTTGTCGATTTCGTCGATCAATACCACCCTGCGTCTCGGTTTCTTTTCTTTGTTTTGCCCAATCGAGTCACAGATTGCCTGCCCAAGCGCCTCATAGTGAATATAGTTATCTTGAATCTCCGAGGCTTTCAGTTCACAGGCACTTCCCTTTTCAATATTCACCTTGTGAAAATGGGCAAGGCTGTCGTAGCGGTAGAGCAGATCGGTTGACACCGAATCGGTTCGTGTAGGAAAAGGCAAGACATCCCCCCATCCAAAACGTTCGGCGATATGGTACGCAAGGTCCGACTTGCCGGTACCCGGCACACCGGTCACCAACAGCGGCTTCTGCAGCATCAGCGCAACATTCAACGCCCTGACCAGCCCCTCCGAAGGCATGTACCCTTCACCCCGCTCTATCTTCGGCAACTGCACCGCTGCGTTCACCACCTTGTTCTCGTAAAAGTTGTATTGTTCCATTTATGTGCCTCAAGCTTTAAGTTACTTTTGACAAAACTTTAATTTTTCCACTGCATCACGATAGCTCATGACTGAAAGACCTGCCAGCAGACCAGGGTCATAGCTGTAACAATCGTCATAGTGGTCACAAAAATCACCAAGATCATCCGGACTTATATTTTCATATTCGTCCGTATACAAGCAAATGCAATTGTCCGGCAGGCTGACTTTTGGTCGCACTTTTATTTTCAGATGAATAAATAGATAGAGGGGAGTTTCAAGCCCTAATGACTCCCAAAGTTTAAGGTATTCACCTATCAACAATGCGTTATATTTCTCAACTGAATGAACAACAAAATAGATTTCCGTTTGATTTCTTTTTCTTTTGAACTGGTCATAAATACCAGAAAGATTTTCATTCAGTTTAAAATGAAAATTCATAAAATCAACCCAGCCAGATCGCATAATTTCCATTGAATCAAAATAAATATAATCTAAAAGGTAGTCACCCTTAAGATTAGCCGGATTTTGTTGTTGAGTGTCTTGACGGCAATAATGCACATGTAAAATCTCCGGGATTTTATTTGAAAATGCCAGCCTGTCATGTTCAATCATGATCACATTCAGCTTATGTTCTTTCCAACGAAGTACATCAAATTTATGCTTTATTTTTTTATGATCCAGATGACACCATTTTTTATCAGGATCATCTTTATAATTACCATTTTCAGTTTTTTCATTTTTATTATCTGCTATACACGAAGAGACAAGAGTTCTGAGCCTGTCGATCCATTTAAGCATTTCTATCACATGAATTCCTGCAATAAACTCCTGCTTTAACTGTTTGAATAAAAACAGATTGTCGCGATTCAATGATAATTGCCCAGCACAGCGCAATGCCTCACCAAGAGTCGTTGGATCGTCAAGCAGGTCGAGAATTCTTTGAATAAGAATATTACTTGTATCCATAAAGAAAAATTTTTAATTGATCAATCCATTCAAGTTTTTCATGATTAGCCATACCGGCAATAAATCGCTGCCGCTTATCGTTAAAAGTATAACGGTCACGACCTCTGAATGGTATTGTTTCCGCCTCCCTCAAAGCATCAGGAATGGTCGCCGGATCGTCAAGCATATCAATAATTTTCTGAACAGGGATTTTTGACTTGATAGCTTCGATACATTTCAGAAATTCAGGATGAGAACGGTCACCGTTCCAGCCAAAAAGATCGGCATACTGGATAAACTCAAATACCGACGGCGGATCAACATCATCAAGACGTAAAGCCACAAGAATTCCTTTTTCTTTTCCCGCATCAGCTTCCTTTTTCACCCATTCATGGTTATCAAGATCAACCGACTCACAAGTCCAGACAACCAGCACGCACCGTGATGAATCGAGTGCTCGCTGGATTTCGTCAGGCCATGTAACACCCGGCAAAAAAGCTCTCTTGTCGATAATGGGCCGCCACCCATGCTCTTCAAGGGCGGTCACAATGGGTTCAACCCTGGCAAGATCTTTACGGGCATAACTGATAAAAATATCCTTGATCATACCTTTACGCAATTAATTATGAAGAGTCAAAAATATGCAATACTGAAATAGACATTCGATTTCACCGCCCTCAGATTGCTCTATACAAAAAAGTATTTATTATTATAACACCTAATACTTAAAAGCATTTTTCCTAAAATATTTAGCTTTAAGTATAATGCACTTACTATACAAGCAACTGAGTATTCAAGCATATCTGCGAATAACTCTATTTAATTACAATAAATACAGTTATCGACGAAGCCACAATATTGATATAAAGTCAAAAATCATCTTTTCTATTTTTTCATCTTTGTTACTATTATTCTTACCTTGCAATATATCACAGAGCTTATTACGCACCTCATCAGACATTTTATCATCTTTCCCTTGCTCGTGTACTCGTATAACTTGATTTACTTTGTTTACAAGATTATCTTCACTATCAAAACATTGATAGGAATGTTTTTCTTTTATTATTTTTTTAAATTCATTCAAGAATTCTAAATATTTTGGTTTAGTTTCATGAAATTTTGGATACCATAACATATCTTCATTATGAAAAAAGACAAAACATGTTTTATTGTTATCTCTCGCATACTCATATTCAAGTTGAGTGATTGATTTATTATCCCCATCATGAATTGTGCCATATAAATACGCATATATACCAATGAAGTACGAACAACTATCAATATTATAAAATACTTCTTTCCGCCATTCCTGAAAATATTTAGGGTTTTCCATACAATAAACATCGTACTTCTGTGAGATAAGATCTTTTATAAGAGCCTGACGATGTTTTTTTAAATCATTATATGTTGAGCTGATAAACACCTTTTTTCTGTTTGTCATATCAATCTATTCTATTAAAAATAACGGTATCCAAGACATGTAAATTACTTTTCTCTTTTCGACCCATCCTGTTGGGATACCATAAATATCGAGGCGCTTTCTTTTTTACAGAAAAATTTATCTTTCCTTCAGTATAATAATGGCATGAGACATATTTATTAATTTTGAATGGCGTAAATTCTTTGTACTGCAATGCATTCATACTAATAAAAGAATCAACATCAAACTCTGTTGATTCAAAATCCTTTTTACCATATTCTAAAACCGGATTCTCACTGAATGATCTTTGCCATACTGGATCATGTAGATATTCTTTCATGAATTTTTTATTTGCATAATCTGAAAGAATACTCTCTTCACTTACAGCTCCTTCGGTAATCACAGAAGATGGTACATATTTTTTCATTATAGTTTTAACTTTTTGAGAAGTTGCGACTTTCCGAAGGCCCCAATAAAAAAGAGTCCCGATAAAAGGAATATCAGAAACAATTTGCATTATCCTGATATTTCGTGTTGTTTCAGGCCCCATTGTCAATGGATCTGAATTAGAATATAAACGAGCCATTTTTTTTGCCTGTATTTCTGTCAATTTCGGCAGAGATGCATAGCCTGGTGTAAGGTTATAAGGGTTTATTGGATTACATGTTTTTACTTCCGGGCAATATGAACCGTGATATTTTCTGTATGCAAGTGTTATCAATTCCCCTTGAGTCCACCATGAATCCCTGTAGTCACCCGTATCGTATATCCATACTTCATCGACACGTTCAATATAACGATCAATAATAGAAATCAATTGCCATCGTCGAAGTCTTGATAGTATTTCTGTTTCATAAGCAAGCGTACCGGGTCTAAAAACGGTAAACTCGTATCTATCTTTATCATATTGTTCCATTAAATTTTTGACACTCTCAAAATGCCTGCTTCGATAACTTATAAATATCTTTCTTTTGCCATTGCGGTTTTGAGTAGTAGTTCTGTCAATAGACTTTTTTATTAATTCAGTATATGCCTCATAAAAAGATTTTGGGTTATCCGGATCAAAATCAGGCAGAACTGTATCAAGAGGTGGTTGATTAATCGTTTTTAATCTTTTGGTAAGACGTTCAATAATCTCTTGATTTTCCCTGTTTTTCCAGATCGTTGTTTCTGCGTCGTTTATTTCAATATCCGGATATTCTTGGTATGGATATCTATTTGGATAATCAGGAGCTATGTCACGAAACAGGGTTGTAAAATTGAGTGGTAGATAGCTTCGACTGACAATAATAATATGGTCAAATACATTATGCATGGCATTAAAATTTCCATAGTGGATATTTTTATTGATATCTGATTCTATTGTTGCATCGACAACTACAGCATCAGATTGCAAACATGCTTTAAAATATACAACAGGAGTGGAATTTAACGGCAAATATTCAATAAAATCAAAACCTTCTTTTGCGGCCAAGATCTTTACTAATTCACCTAAATTTTTGCTATTGCTACTTAAAGTTCCAAAAAAACTGAGGATTTTACACATATATAGATATTTTGATAAATATTAATAATACAATAAAGATAAATCATGTTTTATTACTCATCACCAACAGAATCTCCATCATTTTAACCATATAAGCGCTCGTTAGAAAGTCATTACGTAATTCGTGCCAAAACCGTCTAAGATTTTGCAGACATCTTCTTCAAGAGTTTTGACATTTCGAGTCTTGAATTCCATCAATTCATACTTCACCTTGTGCCAAAACTTTTCAATTCGATTGA
>CAJAIK010000017.1 GCA_903939765.1 uncultured Chlorobiaceae bacterium
AAGTTATGGGTGAAAAACTCAGTTCAGTGCCGTTCCTCATAGCATAGTTTTTATGTCAAACGATTGCATTGTAGTGCCTAAATTTTTGGTCCAATCCTTATTTTACTTACACTTACACGGTTTTATGTATGAAGTCAGGAAAGGTTTCAGGAAAAAGGGTAAAAAACGCCCTTTCAACAACTAAAACGACTGCCTTTTTCAGGCAATCGCTCATGGCAAATATTTTCACCAGAGAGCAATGAGCCTCGCTGATGACCTGCCACCTGCAGGATACCTGCCGATCTAATAAAAAAAACACCATTTTACCTTATTTTATTATGCGTATAAATAAAAAATCCTTATTATTTATACGCATAATCAGATATTTTCCTTATTATAAAAGGATATATAGAAATTCAGAGGGAAATCACTCTACTGATCGCAACAACTCTCTCTTATAAACAGGAACATTGAACTATGGAACACTCCTCACGTCCACTTGGAACGGTCATGCAGCTTCTCGAAGAGCTTGGCCATGAAGTCAGCTACGCCTATGATGATCTCGTTTTTGTCAACGACAACGATTTTCTCCTTCAGTTCGAAAACAGAGGTCCCGTTGTAAACCTCTTTTTCAACCAGAGCTGCCTGAAAACAGATGCCGATAACGTTGAGCAAAGTATCATACCAGCGGCCGACAAAAAAGGGCTTTCGATTGTCAAAAAAGGGCACTACAGCCTGATCGGGCAAGCCGATGAAACCCTGCGCATAGAGTTTTTCGACAACTGATTCCGTTGTAGTACATTACTTGTTCAAAAAGCGGGCAGCCACTCTTTCCGGGTGGTTCAGCCCGCTGTAACATTCATCTGTTTGTAAGTGAGTAATGAAATATTCGGAAGCAAGGCAGGGTAGAGTCTTTGTCATCAGACTTGAAGATGGGGAAATCGTTCACAAGGTCATTGAGCAATTCGTAAAAGATCATGCCATCCAGCGAGCTGTACTTTTTGCGGTCGGAGGGGCTGACAAAGGCAGTCGGCTTGTTGTAGGACCAGAAGAGAGCCGGTCAAATCCGGTGAACCCGATGACCCGGGAACTTTATGATGCTCACGAAATAACGGGAAGTGGCACCCTTTTTCCTGATGATAAGGGAAACCCGATACTCCACATGCATATAGCGTGTGGCAGAGAGGAAAATACCGTCACCGGCTGCATTCGTAACGGCGTAAAAGTATGGCAAGTGATGGAAATCATCCTGACAGAGTTGCTTGAAAACCAGGCAACACGTCAGTATGATGCCAACACCGGATTTAAACTGCTTGAACCCTGAAAAGAGTTCTTTTCTTCAGCCTGTACCGGGGAACTCCCCAAGAGAGCTCCCCGTCAATACGACTTGATGATTATCTGCCGCTGCGAGGTTTTTCTGACCACCCTCTTGATGCGCCCTTTGCCAGAGGTTTCGGTCCCGGATGGCCTGAATTACCTCTCCCCTGCTGCTTGGGGGCCTTCACTGGATTGTGATCCATCAACGGGAATGAATGGTCGTCGTTAACCGGAATTTTTTTGGCTATCAATTTTTCAATATCGCGCAGGTACTCTTTCTCTTCGGCATCACAAAACGAAAGTGCGGTTCCTTTTGCCCCAGCCCTTCCCGTTCGCCCGATACGATGGACGTATGTTTCGGCAATATTGGGTATTTCAAAATTGATCACATACTCAAGATCATCAACATCGATGCCGCGGGCAGCAATATCGGTTGCCACAAGAACACGGGTAGACTGTGCCTTGAAATTGACCAGCGCCCGCTGACGGGCATTTTGTGCCTTGTTGCCATGTATCGCCTCGGCCTTGATGTTGTGCCTCTCAAGGACTTTGACAACTTTGTCGGCACCATGCTTGGTACGGGTAAAAACCAGCGCTGTTTTAATCTTCTGATCTTTTAAAATATCGACCAGCAGGTTGTTTTTATTCCCTTTATCGACGAAGAAGATCGATTGATTGATGATCTCAACCGTTGACGAAACCGGCGTTACCGAAACCTTTGACGGGTTATGCAGTATGGTGGCGGCAAGCCTGACAATTTCAGCGGGCATGGTGGCAGAAAAGAACAGTGACTGTTTCTGCTTCGGAAGCACGGTCAATAATTTTCTGATATCGTGAATAAAACCCATATCGAGCATACGATCTGCTTCATCAAGCACCAGTATTTCCACATGGCGCAAACTCAAAAAGCCCTGGTTCAAAAGATCCAGCAACCTGCCGGGGGTGGCAATAACGATGTCAACACCACGAATCAAAGCAGATGTTTGCGGGTTCTGATTGACACCACCAAAGATCACCGTATTGGTCAAGCCGGTATGCCGGCCATAGGCGTTAAAACTTTCACCAATCTGAATAGCCAGTTCCCTCGTCGGGGTAACGATCAGGCTCCGTATTTTTCGTTTTTTATCATAAACCTTGTTTTCACTCAAGAGTTGCAAGATCGGAATGGCAAAAGCTGCCGTTTTTCCTGTTCCTGTCTGTGCACAACCAAGCAAGTCAGTGCCTTGTAAAATAATGGGTATGGCTTCTGCCTGAATAGGTGTCGGAGTCGTATAACCCTCCTCCTGCAGTGCTTGCAGAATTGGTTCAATGATGTTGAGTGACTGAAATTCCATATAGTATGTAATTGTTGAACTGTTCGTTATAAGAGAAACGACTATGCATGAAATGCGCCGCACGTCAAGCACGCTCGTCGGGAACACCACGGATTGAACTCTCCCTGTTGCAAAAAGGGGGAACCGGGTATCTGCAAAATTGGGGATGTTATTAGTTGTTAGCCGTAAAAAAGCGCTTTATCGGGCGGAATGAATCGCTAACGGTACCACAAAATCAGATCATTGCAATATAACGATTCCATTCGGTTTACAGCATTTGCTTTACAATCGGCACAAAAAGATTCACGGAGGAGCGGAAACCAATTGAAGCACCGATTTCCATACTTACGGGATATGGCTGCAAGCAGCTTCTTTTTCAAGGCCATTTCACCTATTTTCGTTATAAAAACCCATTACGGAAGTATTCCTTTTACCATGACCATGACCTTTCTTTCCGATACCGCCTGGTGGATAAGCGCCGTGACAGCTCTGGCCGCAGCCTCGATTCCGGCTTTCCTCAAACCGCTGAAAGCATTTTATCTGCTGCTGGCCTCTGCTCTCTGGACAGCGGCAGTAATCCGTATCGCCTTGATGCAGGGGGCCCTTGCAGCCCTTGCAGGAGGCGGTGTTTCGCTGCTCTGGGGCATGCTGCTGATGCTTTTTTCACTCCTCTTTTCCGGACTTCGGCAAATGTCAAACAGACGCTACCATTGAGCGAAAATCCACTGAGGCATTCATCTCTTCATTGTTGCTTCGCCAGAAGGCGATCGTGAAACGTCATAACGATAACAGTCTCAATTACTTCAAACACAAAGTCAGTCATGCTCTGTCGGAAGGCATCAAGAAGCAATATTCAGTTGTAAAAATGCGACTACCCGAGGTTTTTTGGGTTCTATTACCTGCACAAAAACACTATCACGAATCTTTTCGTTACAATTTGTGTTACTTAAGTTGTAGCAAATAAATCCGATGAAGCTCGTAGACTCAAGGTCTATATTAAAAAAAGTGCAATATGAGCAAAGCCATTAGCCCTGATGAATTTACCAAACGCCCAAAAAAATCTCGTTTGGCCACGTGGAGCTTGATCGTTGTTATCGTCTTGAGTGTATTTGCGCTTATCTTTGCCTTTGTTGTCTTGTCGACGACCAATCCGACCAATCAAAGTAGTGTAAACACCATTGTAAGTACTGAAGAAAATTCCAGTACAAGTACCAGTGTAGCTCCTGAAGATAATTCCAGTACCAGTGTAGCACCAGCAACATATCAAAAAGAGAATGGTGAGCCCATTGAAATCACTGCGGTGTTTTGGGGCATGCTGCTGATGTTCTTTTTACTCATCTTTTCCCGACTGCGGCAAATTATAAACAGACGCTAACGTTCAGCGGAAATCCACTGAGGCACATATTTCCAGGCACTTTTCATCTCTTTATTGTTGCTTCGCCAGAGAGGATCGTGCTGCTGAACCAGCGACCAGAAAGAGGCGGAATGATTCAGATGCACGGTATGACAGAGCTCATGCACCATGATGTAGCGGACAAGATGATCCGGTAAAAAAAGGAGCTTGCTGTTCAGGGTGATCGAACGACGCGATGAACAGCTCCCCCATCGGGAGTGCTGCAGGCGAATACCGGCAGAGTCATAACTGAAATCATGCGCTGCTGCCAGTTTTTCAAGAGCGGGAAGAAGATGCACCTGAGCCCGGTGCTTCAGCCACGAACAGAGCAGCCTGCTCGAGAGCGAGGTGTTGGCAACATCGCCAGAAACAAGCAGTCGGTTGCCTGGTCGCTCAACCATCTCCACCTCCCCGATTCCGGTTTGCGCGTAAGCCAGCGACCACGATTCCGTAAAATCAGGAAATACAATCGTTGCGGGCAGACCGTTGTCAAAGAGAGGTTGCGGAGTTTGGCGATGAAGGTCAAATTTTGCTGTAACTTTTTTTATCCAATACTCATGATGCAGCAGCAACGATGCAATCTTTTTTTTATCAAATCCCGGAGGAACAACCACCACAAGGCCGCCATGCGGCGTCATTTTCAGCCGGACTGACTTCGCCCTCGGACTCACCTTCAGGATATAATCAACTTCAGCCAAGTGCACTCCGCAGATCCGCAATAAGGTCATCACCATCCTCAATACCCACTGAAAGCCTGATAACCGTATCGGTGATCCCCGCTGCCTCGCGGTGCTCATAATCCATTGAGGCATGGCTCATGGTTGCCGGATGCTCAATCAGCGACTCAACACCACCAAGACTTTCGGCCAGGGCAAAAAGCTTCGTCCCCTTCAACACACGGTTGACATCCTCAATGGTTCCATCAAGCTCAAAAGAGACCATACCACCGAAACTCCGCTGCTGTTTTTTAGCCAGTTCATGCTGCGGATGCGCTGGAAGACCGGGATAAAAAACCCGCTTAACCTTATTGTGCTTCTCCAGAAACTCCGCTACAGCCTGTGCATTGCGCTCATGCTCCCTCATGCGCACCACCAGCGTCTTGATACCACGAAGCACCAGCCAGCAGTCGAAGGGCTGGGCACAGGTACCGAGCGCATTGACGATAAACTTCAGACGGGCATCAAGATCTTCGCTGTTGGAGAGCACCGCCCCGCCAACCACATCAGAGTGGCCGTTCAGGTACTTGGTGGTCGAATGCACCACAATGTCAGCTCCGAGCTCAAAGGGCTTCTGACCGTAAGGCGAGAGAAAGGTGTTATCGACAATGGTCAACAGCTCTCTCTCTTTTGCAAGTGCTGCAATCGCTGCAATATCGACAAGATTCAACAGCGGATTGGAGGGAGTCTCGACCCATACCGCCTTCGTCTTCTCATTCACATAGGGCAAAAGATTTTCCGCCTCCTGAAGGTTCACAAAATGCACCTTGATGTTGAAGTGCTCCTCAACCGTCTTCATCAGCCGCGATGTGCCGCCATAGCAGTCATCGGTACAGATGATCTCGTCGCCTGATTTAAAAATACTGAGGGTCGAGGTAATTGCCGCCATGCCGGTCGTTACCGCAACAGCAAAAGAGCACCCTTCAAGGGCGCAAAGGTTATCTTCGAGCGCCTTTCGTGTCGGGTTGCCGCTCCGGGTATAATCAAATCCCTTGTGTTTACCGATATCCTCGAATACAAACGTCGAACTCTGGTAAATCGGGGTCATAATGGCGCCATAAGCCTTGTCGGGGCCCACGCCGGCGTGAATCGTATCAGTCTGGAAACTCATGAATAGCTCGTTTAAAAGATTAACGACAGATTAAAATAAAAAAACCCCTTCCCTGATGAGCATGGAAGAGGTAAAAAAAATGAAACTCTGTTTCCGATATGGCAGGGACTGAAAGGCGCCATACCTGTTTTGAAAAGAGAAGCATGTTCGCTCTTTTTCACTCATCGTTCTTCTGCTTCATCCGTGAAAAAAACGGACGCATAGAGCACAAAAGTAGAATGTGGCACCGTGTTCCGCTCTTGAGCAGAATCGGTTGTCAAGGCTTCACCGGGTCTATTCCCTCAGCCTTTCTTGATGACCAGCAAAATGAATTAAAAGAACTTGGTAACGATTGTTAATGTACAAGTTCGGCAGCAATAATGCAAACGCGCATAGAGCCACTCCGTAACATTGTTCGAAGGAACCATTCAGCAATTTTTTTTACTTTTCCCGTCACACGCTCTGCAATCTCAGAAAATGTCATTACCTTGACAGAGATTACCGGTCACAAAACGAGTTGGAGAAGAAAATGAAATTCAGTGTAACAATTAATCGAGATGAAGATGGTGTCTGGATTGTAGAATGTCCAAGCATACCCGGCTGTGTCAGTCAGGGAATAACAAAAGAGGATGCCCTTGAAAACATTGCAGATGCAATTCATCAATGCCTTCAAGTCCGCGCTGAGCAGGGAATGGCATTGACTATTGAAATAAAACAAATAGAGGTTGCAGCATAAATGCCACCTCAACTTCCCGTGATAAGTGGACGAGAAGTAGTTCGTGTTTTTGAGTTACTTGGATGGCAAGTCATGAGGCAAAATGGCAGCCATATCATCATGACAAAACAGAATGAACTTGCCACGCTATCGATCCCGGATCATCGCGAAACCGCAAGGGGTGCAATTAAGGACTCTCATTCGCGCTGCGGGATTGACCGTTGCTGAATTTGTTGACACGTTACACAAATGAGTGTCAGGCAAGCAACTCCGTGACGCTTTTTTTGAAAGGAATAAAACAAACCCATGTCATTTTATTCCGAATTTGCATCTTGCTATGAGACTATCTTCCCCTTTCGTGAGGAGGTTTACCTCTTTCTCCGCGAACATGCCACTCCTGCAGGGTGCACGGTGCTCGATGCCGGATGCGGGCCAGGTCACTATTGCCGCCGCTTTCAGCAGGAGGGCTTTCGCCCGACAGGAATTGATCTCGACCGGGAGATGATTGCGGCGGCGGCGGCAACCTCCCCTGCGGTTACCTTTCAAGCCATGGACATTGCCGAACTGGCCACCCTGAAGCAATCGTTCCGTTTGATCTATTCCATCGGTAATGTTGTGGCCCATCTTTCGCCTGACCGCTTTTCCGCCTTTCCCGGTCAGGTCTATGCCGCTCTTGAACCCGGTGGATGCTGGATTTTTCAGACCGTAAACTGGGATTATCTTCTCCAGCTCACCCAATACCGCTTTCCGGTCAAAACCGTGGGCAATGGCTCGCTCTCCTTTCATCGTCGCTATCTCGATATTTCGGCGGAGCAGGCAACTTTTGAAGTGGAACTGATGGCTGACGAACGGGAAATTTTTAATGAGCAGGCAACACTCTATCCCCTTACCGCCGACGGCTACCTTCGACGCCATGAAGCCGCGGGGTTCCATCTGGCAGGCATCTATGGCGGATTCGATAAAACAGCGTTCAGCCGGGAGCAGAACTCAGGCCTTGTCATGGTGTTCACAAAGCAATGAAAAAAGTTGCCTAAAGCACCACACAGGCGACTGACATCAACTGATTCCAATTTGCGATCAAGATGACTTTAATTGGCGCATTTATACCATTACTTAAAGCCGTTCGTTTGAGATTTTAAGACTATTATGAATGCAATCTGGAATGATCTTCCTCTCTTTCAGGATTATAGAGGCAGGATAGGTCAAACCGGGAATAACCTGGTCGCTTGGGGGGAAAATCTATTGTCTCTTCATGTATCGGCGTAATCGAAAGCTGAAATTGGAACCGCCATGGTTGCGGCTCGAATATCTTTGGCACGGTTCCGATGAACACGACACAGAGAATAAATAATTATATCTTGATGTTTTCATCACCCAAAAGAGGAAAAATGCTATGAAAAAAAGTTTTGTTGCAGGATTGCTTGCCATGATGTTATTTGGTTTTGGTATCAGAGCTGAAGCCGCAGGGTGGCAAACTGACTTTGCACAGGCATCAAAAACAGCCAGGCAGTCAGGCAAGTACATGCTGGTCGATTTCAGTGGCTCTGACTGGTGCGGCTGGTGCATAAAACTTGAGGATGAAGTTTTTAGTAAGCCACAGTTCAAGAATTACGCCAAAAAGAGTTTAGTCTGTGTATTGGTTGATTTTCCGCAGTCGAAGTATCAGAGCAACGAGCAGAAAGAACAGAACCGTAAATTGTCTGAGAGGTTTGCTGTAGAGGGCTATCCAACGGTTATCATTTTGTCGCCAAGTGGAAAATATGTCGCGACAACAGGGTATCAGGATGGTGGTGCTGTAAACTATGTAAATTATTTGAAACAACTTATAACTAAGGATAAGCGCAAATAGCCGGGAATAAAGCTGAGTTGCCTCATGTAGACGTCAGAATCATAGCGCATGATATTACGCACGGATGCTCCCTCATTGTGTGACCACGGAAAACGCCGATTAAAATAAATCAAAGGTGGTTACACAACGTCGGCCCGGTACAGAGAGAGTACATAATCGACACGCTTGTGCTGGGCACGGGGATGCAGTTTGCCGCGAACAATAATGCGACCCTTTGTCAGCGGGAACTCTTCACGTATCCGGGTTGCACTGTCCCAGCCAGCCCGTTCAAGCGCAGGGGTAATGTACTTTGTACAGATATCGCGTTCGGTGAGCTTTTTTTTGTTCATGCATCAGTTGCAAAAAAAGCTCATCACTCCGGTATCCTGTTTTTTTCAGAATATCCTGAAAGTCGGATAAAGCGCACACCTTAACTGAAAAACATCGCCACATGAGCACGATTTCCAGAAAAATCGTGCTTTTTTCTTGCTTTTTAACGTGTACGTATGTATTATAAGGAATGCACGTTAAATAGGAGCAAGCAC
>CAJAIK010000018.1 GCA_903939765.1 uncultured Chlorobiaceae bacterium
CCGGGCGCGGCTCTGAAAACAAAGTACCTTTCATTGCCGCAGTCCAAACCAACAACCAGAACAACCCCTTGTACGCTGTCTTCTCTCGGGTTAAGGCGTTTACCCGTGAAGAAACAATTGCCTGGGCTGACAGGTCAATTGTCCCTCCAGCGACCGTAGTATCAGATGGCCTGTGGTGTTTCAAGGCCGTTACAGAGAGCGGTTGTTCTCATCAGCGTGAAGTTGTTGGTCAAGGACGTAAAAGCACTGACATGGAATGTTTTACCTGGGTCAATACCATCCTCGGCAACTTGAAGACCGCCATTAACGGAACCTACCATGCCTTTGACTTTGAAAAATACGCTCACCGGTATCTCGGTGAGTATCAATATCGCTTCAATCGCCGCTTCGATCTGGCCAAGATGCTCTCCCGGTTGGTTACTGCAACTGTCCGGACTGGCAAGCGTCCTGAGGCTTGGTTGCGGTTAGCGGGAGATCAGTTCTAATCAGATTTCATCTTGACATACCTAATGCTTGAACTTATTTTCATATGAAAATCCATCCAAGGATCGGCGACACAGCTATGGCCGAAAAAAATACACTCGACAATTACTGCGCTAAACGACTCAAAGCCTTGGCTGACCCGAGTCGCTGGGCAATCGTTATGTCACTTTTGGGCAACCAGAAAATGGTTGCAGAGCTTCTAGTCGAACTGAAGATTGAGCAGACTCTTCTGTCACACCACCTGAAAATCCTGAGAGACGAAGGATTCATTGTGTCGGTACGTGAAGGCAAGAACGTGCGCTGCCGCCTGGCCGATAATGTCCAGCTTTCTGGGGAACACTCCGGCATTGATCTCGGTTGCTGCCGTCTTGAAATGAATTAGCATTTAATTCCGTACTGAAGGAGTCTTAAAATGAAAACAAACCGCATCATCTGCCTTGCCATTGCACTTCTAACCATTACTGTCTGTCTCGCTTTTGCAGAGCAGACAATTATCCAGTATGACTGCATCCCCAACTATGCAAATTGGGGCGGAGTGACCAAAGCATATCAAAAGAAGACCGGCATTCAGATACCACCTGACATGAAAGGTTCCAGCGCTACCATGGCTGCACTGGAGGCTGAAAAAAAGAGCCCCAAGGCTGACTGCGCTTACTATTCCGGTGCCATCGGTTTTCAGGCTGCCTCGAAGGGACTCCACGAACCTTACAAACCAAAAGGGTGGGAGAAGATCCCGGCAGGACTCAAGGACCCCAACGGCACCTGGTGGACGGTGCACTCGGCTCATGTTGCCATCTTGGTCAACACTTCGGCTCTCAAGGGGAAACCGGTCCCACGCTCCTTTAACGACCTTCTCAAGCCAATCTACAAGGGGATGATTGTGTATGACGATCCCCGTATCCACGGCACCGGTTTCACCTTCGTCTCGGGCATCAACGCGGTCCTCGGCGGTGGCAAGGATCTGAAGGCCGGTTTCGACTACCTGAAGAAACTGGATGCCAACATCCTCAAGTACGCCAAAGAGAACAGCTACAACGAATTGCTGCGGGGCGAGATACCGATCTGGATCAACGCTGACGGCAACGGTCTGAAGGCGAAAAATGTGGACAAGGCTCCCATCGAAATAGTCATACCTGCCGAAGGGACTCTTACCATGCCTCTGGTCATGGGACTGGTTAAAGGGGCACCCCATAAGGAGGAAACTAAGAAATACCTGGACTGGCTCCTTACTGATGAAGCCCAGCACTTGATGGCTGAATCCTATTTCCAGCCGGTCATGCCGGTGAAGCTTGATGCATCGCTCCAGGCCAAGTTCCCGCCCAAGAGCGCCTATACCAAGGCCAAAGTGCTGCCGCTCGACCAGTTGGCAGCCCAGGCTGACGGCATCAAAAAGCGCTGGGAGAAAGAGATTGAAGGTGGCCGGTAGTTGTTGTGCTGACTCCTGATTCTCCCATAACAGCATCATCTGTCTTCTCTGTCCGTGAGCGGCGCCA
>CAJAIK010000019.1 GCA_903939765.1 uncultured Chlorobiaceae bacterium
GCATGCTCTTTTCGATAACGACGAACCTCTTCAACAATTGGATCATTAATCATCCTGCATTCCTCCCAACTCTTCAGGTGAACATAATTGCGGACATGCATACCCGGCAGATTCAATAAGCCGAGTAATGGCAGCCTTTTTTTCAGCATTGTTTATGTGCTTGAAATTCCATGTTAAAAGAAAATCTGCACCTTGTGCAACGGCGATACCAATATGCAGTGCATCTTCTTCACTTCCTTTCGGTACAGCTTTTTCGGCCAAAAGCAGATCAGCTATCCTGATTGCCTCATCCGAGATTAACAAGCTCTGGATTTCAGTAACTTTGTCAAGCCGTTGCTGTGCGGCTGATGAATCGCCTCTGCTGATCTCCTCTTCCACAAGAACGGAAATCCGCAATTCAAATCTGTGTCGCTGATTTTCCCACCAATCAAGCGTAACAGACTGTCTTCCTGCTATTATGACATCCCGATTTGGTCGCGATGTCAAATAACTGATTACTGACGATTCAACATATACTGTCTGTTTCATCTAAAGCAATGCTTTTTGCTGATTTACTTCCCCTCATTAACTGCTTCTGGACCACAATCACTCAAGAAACAAAGGTAAATAATAATAACCAAAGACTGAAAAAAAAGCCCAGAACACCCTGAACCAATACTGACATCAATCTCACCATGGAAAACAGAGATGCGTGCAGAACGCGACTGCCGCGCCTCGCTTAAAGCTTCCGCTGAGATGGCTTTGCCCGCCGCTTTTTGCCGCTGCATTACCGAAACAAGCAGCTTTTGCCACTTTACTTGCTGGCTTTGCGGCCTGCACTATGCCGCCCCTTGGGTGGACAGTGAGCTGCGAAGGCGTCGTGGGCGCTGATGTGCTGCTGCGCCGGGCAGTGAGCGGGCAAGCGGGCAGCAATGCAATGCTCATGTGCTGGCGGGTGGGGCAAGCCGGAGGCACGCAGCGAAGCGGAGGGCAAGCGATGGCGGGGCGGCAATGCCTGGGGCGAGGCGGTGCGACGGGGGTTAGTGCGCGGGGTGCTGGCTCAATGGCTGAGAGCGGGCTGCTGCGCGTGCGATAGCGAGTGAACGTGGTGAACATAGTGAACATTGATTCAGGAGTTTTCACTCCAGCGGGGAATAAAA
Source organism: uncultured Chlorobiaceae bacterium (assembly GCA_903939765.1). Classification (GTDB taxonomy): domain Bacteria; phylum Bacteroidota; class Chlorobiia; order Chlorobiales; family Chlorobiaceae; genus Chlorobium. Next base: position 1,140 of record CAJAIK010000019.1, read on the forward strand.
GTTCGGAATGTAAGGCAGCAATATTGATTTCTTGTTCGTGACATGGAAAGGGGAGGCCTTCAGATGCTCCAGTTCGATGCAGAATGGAGATGAGTTTGTTGTTTTTGGTATACTTTTAGGTATGGTTTTGTGATTGGTCTAAATGCTCCTTGCTTTTGTAATAAGCATTTGTTATAAGCGTAAAATTGATTAACATTCTCGTCAATGTGTGGAGTGAGGGTTGGTTGCGGTCACTCCTCTCTTCTTGAGTTCCCGATTAACAGGAAGAGCGCCGGAAGGACCAATTCGGCTTGAGCGGTATCGTGCGTCTGCAGGAGAGGCATGATAACGAAACGTGAGTCCGGAAATTTTCAACCTCTTGAAAATTACTGATATGCCTGATTATCCACGCATTTCACCACCCTCATCTCCCCGTCATTATCTCATTGTCGTTCATGGCATGGGTGAGCAAAAGCTGAACACCACCATTCCTCCCTTTGTTCATCGATTCGCCGAGGTGAGGCAAAAAAAATGCGAGAAATATTATGAGATTATTCTTCCTGCCACGCAATCTTCCCATTCAATCCGTTCTGAAACCGAGCAGCACGGATGGGCTGAATATCGGGGAATCTCGATAGAAGACAAGGAGTGTGTTGAGGATTTTGACGGGTCGCCAGCAACAGAAACATCGGGAGAGAATTTTCGATTCGTGGAGCTTTACTGGCAGGATATTCTGCAACGCCATCAGGAACTCTCCGCATCGGAGACTGAGGTGTGGGCCAAGGCAATGCTCAATCGTCTCCGTGATCCAACCATAACACCTCCGGAATGGCTTCCCTCCTGGGCGGTACCAATGTTGCAATCCATTGTCAACACGGCCGTTCCTCTCAAAAAAATGCTGGTGTTGAAGTTTGCTCCACTGGTGAAGATGATTTTTGACGGTTATCTTGGTGACGTGCACCTCTATGGCGATTATGCCCGTACACGAGGTGAGGCCGTCAGGCATTTTCATCTTGAACTTGACAGGATCATCTTCAATGACTTTTTGGATTGGCGGATAAGCGAGCTTTCAGCCAGCAGGCTCAATGGGGTTGACGGAGGTGAGTTCTGTCCCGGCCATTACCAGAAACCCGATATAACGGTTATTGCTCACAGTCTTGGCGGTATCATGAGTTTTGATGCTCTTGTCTATGCTTTTGTCAAAGAGGAGATAAGGATGGCATCGGCTGAAAGTGTCAGATTTGCTTCAAGTCTGCCCTTTTTAGGTTATACCACACCATTAAAAGACGAAGAGAGCATTGATGAAATAAAGCAAAAAAAAATTAATGCTTTTGTTCGGGATGTGGAAGATTTCTTTACCCTGAAGTTGATTGATGAGATAAGGATTTGCGAATACAGAAAGGTATTTGAAAAAATTTACCATGCGCTGATTGAGAGCCATACCCTTGACGAAGAGCGAGAAGAACTCCTTAACGCGCTGAATCACGAACTGGGTGGTATTTTGCCACTTTCCTTATGGCTTGCCCAGTTTTCGAGTGAAGAATCAGCAAATGAATCTTCTGGAGGAAAGAGCTTTTTCAGCCGGGTAAAGGAGGCGGTTATTTCTTTAAAGCCGAAAGAATCGCATAAAGAGGTTTGCTCCAGGAATGAAAAAATCAGAAGCACCGTAAGGAAAACAGTTGGCAATGATCTGAGGAAACTCGAAGATTTCATAAAAAAGGAGATAATAGAGAAGAAAAGAGGGGCCGATGCACTTTGTGGGGAGATAGCTTCTTTTGTAAACGTTGACAAGATAATCATCAGCCAACTTGATGAAGTTTCTGAAGAGATAGAGAAGAGATGTCGGCACTATTGGAAAAGCTTTCTCGACGGATTCTCTGACCCGGATGATTCATCTTCTGAAGTGATGAGTCAAAACTCTTTGGAAGAACCGCCTGTTTTTCACGGATTGACCCCAAAGGGCATTCCACTTCTTCTTTGGCGTAAACAAATTAAAAGTTTTATCACTCTTGGCGCTCCCATCGATAAGTTTGTGGCGATGTGGCACCACAACTACCTGCATCTCGGTCTGAACATCAAGGGGTACACAACGCCGGCAAGGTGGCATTTGCCGTGTGAATGCCAGTATGATTTTCCTGAATTGCTGAACTGCCGAACGATAAGGCATTACAATTTTTGTGATGAGCAGGATCCTGTCGGTCATCATCTTGATCTTACCAGGCGAACGACACTCTATCGCAAGTTTTTCAGTACTGCGGATATTGCACGGCGTGACGTTGTTTATCGGCGCTATGCCGTACCAGGTCTTGCGCATCTCATGTACTGGCAGGATGGGGAGCTGTTCAGAGGGATACTCCGGGAAATTCTTGACAGAAAACCCGTTGGAGGCGGGGAGCTGGGGAGCTCCTCCTATTTTATACGCAGTGAGTTCACAAACAGCAAAAACGCCAGAAGCCAGGGGATGGTATGGGCTTATTTTCGTATACCCTTTCTTGCATCCCTCATTACCGGAGCTATTATTGCTCTTGGTATGCGCGCCTTCTCTGTGGGTGACACCATCAATACGATCCTGTGGTTTTCGATTGCCTCCATCTCATGGTTCATGCCTGGCTTTTTAACGTATTACAAGGAGAAAACCGAGTTTAAGGGAGTGCGGCAGACCTCATTCATGTTGCTCTTAAAAAAATTACTTGCGCCCGGTATTTTTTTAAGACTGATTTTTGCTGCTGTTGAGTGGCGAAGAATACTGGTCACCCAGAGCGAGGGAGAGCCCACTGATGCTGAGGATAATAGTCGTCGGTCATTCCAGCAGAAAGGTGGAGCGTGGGCATTGAAGACATGGTGGCCTTTTGCCTGGCGTTTTCTTTGGAGAGTGGTCGTAACCGCTCTACTCTTAATCTCTTGCGCCCTCTCTCAGTGGAATTGGTTGAAAGATTATCTTCCTCCTCTGTTCAAGACGGCGATTACCTGGCTGCCCTCCATCAATCCTGAGACAGAGCAGAAGGTGCTTTATGTTGTTGTTTCCAGCAAGGATCGAATGCAGCAAAAGAGTAACCCGGTGTCGGAGCATAGAGCGCTTGACCTGCCATCGGCAGAACCGAAAGCAGAGTCAATGACGGTGTCAAAAGCTGAATTAAAGAGAGAATCGAAACAAGACGTCAATATATCTGCCCTTCTGTGGGGAGGGATAAGTGGTTTGTCATGTTATCTGATTTCGATGATAATTGTTGTGTTTCAGTATATCAAATTGAAATTTAAATATTCTCCTGAAAGTCGGATAAAGCGCACACTATTAGGGAGGCACTCCCAGATATTCCAGGAACAGCCGATCTCTGGCTACTGATTCAGTAGACCAGGGGTAGTTGCCCATGACAGTCTTTACATGAGTCGTCTCAATGCAGTCGAACCAATCCAGAATCTGAGCGAGAGAGCGTTGCTCAAGCCACTGGTCCAATTTTTTTTCGAGATTGACAAGCACTTTGGTTTTTTCGCTTCC
>CAJAIK010000020.1 GCA_903939765.1 uncultured Chlorobiaceae bacterium
GATTCCAGTGCCTGACGATCCTCAGGCTTTAACTGATAGACTTTATTCTTTCGTGCCATAATTGCATTACTAACAATGAGTTACATGCAATATAACATTATTATGCATTAAAACAATTAACTAACCAAACGATACACTAGCTGCGATTTTACCTCCACATTTATTTGTCTTGTCGGTACCCCACGCAGAACAGCTCCCCTGACCGTGGCGAAGTCGGCTTGTGCTATTGATGCAACATGCATTGCAACTCCACTCTCTTTCCCGATCTCCATGATTCTTTCTTTCACCTTCTCTTCCAGCCCGACGAGTAACCTCGTTCCGCCTGCCATGACCCACCAGAGATCCTTGTTGCGTTCTCTTGCTGTTCCTGCCACCTTTTTTATATATCTCCCTATCCCCTCGACCGCCTGATCAACTGCAGTGCGACAGACAATCGATTCAAACACTTCTCGCGGAAAAATAAACGGATCGGATCCCAACTGTACTTCAAGAAACCCTTCGTCTCCTGACAGGCTTGCCCTTCCGTTCTGCGATTCTTTCATCTGACGGATCTGTTCCTGCACCAGCGCTCGACGCTGCTGCACCTCTTTTCTCTGCTCTTCACCTATCCGAAGCATCATCTCATCAAGCAGTCCGGCATCCACATGGGCTCCTGCTGCTGTAACGCTTCCCGGCGGCAGCTCCGCTATCATGCCCGGACGACCTTTTTCATCAATGCAGAGACACGCCCAGTCAACCGTTCCACCACCAAAGTCAAGCACAACAAGCATATCACCAACTTGCGGTTTCTTTTCTTCTATCCAGGCAAGTCCTGCCGCTACAGGTTCACGGATAACAATCTTCTCTCCCTTATACCCGATCGATTTGAGTGCATCCGTGTATATGTCGCTGAAATCCCAGCGGGACGGCATGGTCAGGACAACCGTCTCCGGTGCTTGTCCGACAAACGCAGGGATCTGACTGCTTGCATAATCGATAATCCTTCCAAATAACAAACTCATCAAGTCAGATGTGTTTACCTTCTGGGATTCACGCAGATATTGAATGGTTTTGTCCTGATTCAGCTTCAGGTTCTCAATTACACCTTGCGGGTCGTTGTGCAACATCACCTCCGCCTCATCGCCAAACCGTATTTTACCATCCCTGCTCACATGAAAAAGGGATGGCACATAGAGCCGCCCCCCTTTGCCAAGCGGCAGAACCACCGCTTCGCCCTTAGCCTCATCCCAATACGCCGCCTTGATGCGCGATGTCCCAAAATCTATTGCCAGTACGCTCATATGAAATAAATTGAGGGTATTTATTATTCTTTTTTACAGCTCACAATAGCTAAGGTTAGATGCTTGATGACATTGCCCGTTGTTCTATAAAATATTTTAGTTTATCAATGCCGCTAAGCTCCCGAACCTGCCGCTGTAGCTCATCCACCCGTATAATCGATCGGACACAGGCAAAGCGACACAAAAACCTTGTAAGAGCAAACGTCGTACTTTTTGCATTATCTTCACTCATACCACCAACAGACATCATTCGGGCCTTTATACTCTCAATCGCCGCCTTCCGGCGTTCCAGTGAAATGCTGGAATCGCTCCTCACTTCAAACGCTGAAGTACGAGTAAGTTTTTTAACCTCATCCCGCGAAAGTTTCCCGAACCGGCTAAAAAACTCCCAATGTTCATCCTGCAACCAATCCAGACATCGACTGAGAAGAGCGCTTACAGCCATCACCGTCGATACCTTGCCCTTGAGCTGTTCCTGAATCCGGTTGATTTTGCCTTCAAGAAATTGCAGGGGATCAACTTCCATATCGTCCCAGTCTTTCTCCCACATATGGACAACCGCTACACTATTGTATGGGTTTGAGCCCGACAGACGGGTGTTTTCGCCAAACAGGTCAAGCATGTCGGCATCATTCTCTCTTGCCACACTGTTGAGTACATAGACAACCGCGTCTGCGGACTCGCCTTCTTTTCGGGTTGCTTTTTCATGATTCTGGCCACGATCCTCAAAGATTTTACGGGAAATAACAGAGAAAGCTTTCCGCTCATGCTCTTCAATTGTACTTCTCGACCACCCTGGGATATCTATAATGTTCACCGTTTTGAGAAACCTCGTGGCAGCAAAAAATTCAAGTCGCTTGGTACGATCCAACGTGCTGCCATGCCCTTTCCATTTTTCCACCTCTGAAAGCGGGAAATAGTCCTCGCTCTCATCAAGCCATCGCACCCGAAACTGCTCATGCAATTCCGGTTTGTCGGAATAGATGAAATGGTTGATGGTTACCGTGCATTCATTGACTACCGTAGGGGCTATATCTTTACCGATCAGCGCGTTGATCAGCGTCGATTTTCCTGAACGCATCTGCCCGACAACTACCACCGTAAAACGGGCTGCTACTGTTGGTGTAGACCTTGATATCTGATTTAGACCTGACCCGATTATAGCTCTCGGGCTACTTACCGGCGCTCCCCGCAGAACAGCTCCTCTGACGGTGGCAAAATCGGCCTGCGCTATCTCGACAAAGTCCGTCTCCACACCCCCTGCTTTCCCGATCTCCTCTATCCGCTCCTTTACCCGATTTTCCAGACCGGCAAGTAACCTTGTCCCGCCTGCAAGAACGCAGCATATCCGCTTGCTGCCACTCCCCTCCTGCACTGTTTTTACTACTTTCTTCACATAACCGCCTATCCCTTCAACCGCCTGATCCACTGCTGTCAGTCTGACCACCTCATCAAACACTTCCTGCCCAAATTCGAACGTTTCACTTCCAAGCTGCACCTCCAGCCTCGCACCGCCCTCTCCGGAAAGTGTTGCCTGTGCATTCTGCATCTCTTTCATCTGTCGTATCTGTTCGATGACGAGTGCTCGATGATCCTGCACATACCTCCGATGTTCCTCACTGATACGGTTCATCATCCCGTCAAACAGACCTCTGTCAACATCCGCACCTGCTGCCGTGATTCCACCGGGAGGAAGCTCGGCAATCACTACCGGACGACCTGATCCGTCAACCCGAAGGCTTGCCCAGTCGACTGTCCCGCCTCCAAAGTCAAGCACCACGAGAAGCTCGCCCGATTGCGGCTTCTCTTCCTCCACCCAAGCCAGTCCAGCGGCCTCAGGCTCTCGAACAAAGAGCTTCTCGCCCTTGTACCCAACTGCGTCCAGTGCATCCATGTAGATATCGCTGTAGTCCCAACGGGATGGCAAGGTCAGAACAACTTTTGACGGGGCTTTGCCTTCAAAGGGTTTTACCTGACGGCTTGCGTACTCGATGATTTTGCTGAACAGCAACGCCATAAGCTCCCCTGATTTGACACGCTGACCATTTGGCACATACTTGATCGGCTTGTCAAGATCAAGCTTCAGATTCTCTACCACTCCTTGCGGGTCGTGGTGCAGCATCACCTCTGCATCTTCACCAAACCGTATTTTACCATCCTTGCCAACGTGAAAAAGTGAGGGCACATAGAGCTGCCCCCTTTTGCCCAGCGGAAGCATTACTGCCTCACCCCTCGCCTCGTCCCAATAGGCTGCCTTGATGCGAGATGTACCGAAATCTATAGCAAGTATGCCCATTACTGTTTACATCATACGTTTATTAATGAGAAGTGGTACGAACCACTCTAAAGCCGATATCATAGAACGTGAAATCCGGTTCAAACTCTTGGCGTGTAGTGCAAACCTCAGACCAGGCTTCGCTATTCCAAGCGCTACCGCGACACGAGCGATCTGTTTTATTGATCTCATACCGGTGTGCCATCCACTGCATCACATTGCCTGCCATATCGAATAATCCTTCCGGTGTTGCTCCCAAGGGGTAACTGCCCACCGGTGTTGTTTTACCTACGTTGTTATAAGTATTAGCCATTTGGCTGTTTGGCTCGCCTGACGATTCAGGCCATGGGTAGAGCCTGACTTTTTTTGCTGGTGGCGGTTCACCCTGCCTTCCCCCAGCGGCCCACTCCCACTCCATTTCGGTGGGCAAACGATAGAGTTCGGGATTTTTCCCCTTGCTTTCGACAAGCGAGAGCCAGAGGCAATATGCCCGTGCGGCATACCAGCTCACTCCGACAACCGGCTGGTTGTCACCGTTTAACGTGTCATCGCCATCTTGCTCTGAACGGAACAGATCGGCAAGATTCTTATTACCCGCAAGGTACTCCCCAAGCCCTGAGCCCCATGCCAAACCTTTTGCCTCACTGTTCAAGGCATTCCTGAATGTGTTGAGCGGCAGGCGAGCTTCATATTCAGCTGATGATGACTCCAGATAAGCTATGAATGCTCGGTACTGCCGGTTGGTCACCGGATATTTTGCCATCAGTAAGTCGGGGATGCTTTCCACTTTTTCTGTTACTGAAAAGATGTACTTCCCGCCAGGTATTTTCATATACTCAGCATCCTGCTCAAATTTATTGATGAATGCTGGTTGTGGAATGGTACGGCTGACGACTGATTCTGCTGGTTGCTGAGCAATTCGTTCTGCCTGTTGGTTCCATCCACCTTTCTGGAGCCATGGAACCACAAAAAAAACAACAGAAAGAACAACCGCCAATGCCACAATAATCCAGATAAAAAGAGATGATTTAGATTTGCTTATTTTCGGCATATTTGCACCGCAGATTATTACTATTTAAATCAATAATATTTCATTTTTTGACGAACGGATTTGCATAATTGTCAATTTTGACGAACCAAGAAATAACTGTTCCCATAATTATCGACAACAAACATTTTCCCTTGATCGAAATAAATTTTTTCACCTTGTTGATTTATATACATCCCATCCGTATACTTGCTCATGAAAACAGTTTGTCCGAAAGATGTTAAGCGCTCGTTAGAAAGTCATTACGTAATGCGTGCC
>CAJAIK010000021.1 GCA_903939765.1 uncultured Chlorobiaceae bacterium
CCCGACCCCACGGCCGAAGGAATAACAACACCGCCAAGTTCAGAATCAACGGCCAGCAGCATGAGCGCCTGCTTGGCCAGATCCATCCCTACGATATCGGTAAAAGCTATCATTATACGGCTTCCGCTTCTCCGAGGATTTTAGCGAGTTCACGATCAATTTTTTCACCTGCATCAAGGGTTTCAAGCGGATCCTTGCGCAGACGGTGACGCAGGCAGAGGCCGGCAATCTCCTTGACATGTTTCATGGTCACAACCGTCTCACCACGGAAAGCAGCATGGGCGAAAGCGGTACGGGTAATGGTAAGTTCACCACGATGGCCGTCAATGCCAAGATTCATACAGAGCTTGGCAATGTCTGTCAATACCTCATCGGTCATGCTCACTTCAGAAAGCAGCTCTTTGGCTGTCTGGATCTTTTTCTGAAGCTTCTGCTGTTCGCGACTGTACTTTTTCATAAAGGCATCTGGATCTTCGTCAAACTCACGGCGGCGTTTGACAATATCGACCCGTTTTGCAATATCAAGAATCGTGATGATACGGGCATGCAGACCAAAACGGTCAAGAAGCTGGGGACGGAGCTCGCCCTCTTCAGGGTTACCGGAACCGACAAGCACAAAACGGGCTGGATGGCGAATACTGATACCTTCACGTTCAACCACGTTTTGACCGCTTGCAGCAACATCAAGCAAGACATCGACAAGATGGTCATCAAGCAGGTTAACCTCATCGATATAGAGAAAGCCGCGGTTCGCCTGGGCAAGAAGACCTGGCTCAAAAGCTTTAACACCACTGGTAAGCGCCTGTTCGATATCGATGGTACCGCAGACGCGGTCTTCTGTTGCACCAAGCGGAAGATCAACAACCGGTACAGGAATTTTTTCTGTCTTAAGGGAAGCAGGATCAATGGCCTTGTGACCCTTTTTGGACTCCTCTCCTTCAACATATTGGTCGATGGTACGATTGTAGGTATCGCCCTCAACGCGGTCAATAAGAGGAAGCACTTCAGCAAGTGCCCTGACCGTGGTACTTTTTCCGGTACCCCTGTGGCCCATGACGAGCACGCCTCCGATTCTCGGATCAATGATATTGAGGATCAGACTGAGCTTCATTTCCTCCTGACCTACAATTGCTGTAAAAGGAAAGGCTTGGCCGGACTTCTTCTTTGCGGCAGGCTTCACTGCTTTTTTGAGTTCCGGAGTTGCCGTGACCGTTGAACTCGCCTTTGCCTTTACCGTAGCAGGTTTCTTTGCTGCAGTTTTTTTTGCAACTGTTTCAGTCTGAGTCATAATTGATCGTTGATCGTTTGGTTAATACCCGTTTCTCCATGAACAGTGAAATTATTCACCGAAAAAGGCTTACTGTTATTATGAGCTAAATAAAAGAGATTGAATTTATGCTTTTAGAAAGACAATAGAAAATGGTTTTCAAAAACCTCACGTTTGAAGAGCATTTTCTGCTGCTTCCCTGATCGTTTCCGAAAGGGTCGGATGCGCATGAACCGTGTCGGCAAGCAGTTCAGCACTGACCTCAAGTCGACGTGCCAGAGTAAGTTCACCGATCAGCTCAACCGCTCCATATCCAACAATATGCGCTCCGAGCAAGCGATTATCGGCCGCATTAAAAACCAGCTTTACCAAACCCTCAAGATTACCACAAGCATTGGCCTTGCCTGAAGCAGCGAACATTGATCGGCCAACCTTTACCGTGTAGCCCCGCGCTTCCGCCTCCTTTTCACTCCACCCTATGCTTGCAACCGAAGGCTCGGCATAAACACATCGGGGAATCATGCTCTCGTCAATCGGCCGCGACTGCTTGCCTGCTATGGTGTCGACAGCAAGAGCCGCTTCAGCCGAAGCCTTGTGGGCAAGCAGCATTCCACCACGGACATCCCCAATGGCAAAGATATGGTTGACTGCTGTTCTGCAGGAACTATCCGTCACCACAAAACCCCGTGACCTCTCCACTCCGGCATGTTCCAGACCGAGCCCGTCACAGTTGCCGGTTACACCTACGGCAACAAGCAGATAGTCTGCTGTAACCGGCTGAGGCTCGACTCCCTCGACCGAAAGAAACCCGTTCACCTGATCGCCTGATACCGTGACACCTTCGAGCTTTGCTCCGGTCAGAACACTGATACCTGCCTTCAGAAACGAGCGTTTCAGAACTTCCGAAATCTCCTCATCTTCCAGCGGCAAAAGCCGGGGTGTCAGCTCCACAAGCGTCACCTTACTGCCCGCCATGGCATAAAACCAGGCCATCTCTACACCGACAGCTCCACCTCCCAAAACAATCATGGAGTTCGGAACCCTCTTCAGGGCAAGCGCTTCCCTGCTGGTGATAATATGTTTCCCGTCAGGCTCAAGCCCCGGCAGTTGACGGGAACGGGCTCCGGAAGCAATAATGATATGGTTCGCCTGTAACGTTTCAACATACACGCCTTCACGAAAAATATCAAGCCGGTGTGCTCCGGTGAACAGCGCCTCCCCCTGAATCACCTCTACCTCTGCACGACGCAGCATGAAGGCGACCCCTTTTGAAAGTTTTTGCGCCACAACCCGGCTCCGCTTGACCGCTTCCGAAAGATCAATATCGGCGGAATGAATCTTGAGACCATAGGATGAAGACTTTTTAAAAAGATCAAACAGTTCAGCACTCCGCAAAAGAGCCTTTGTTGGAATACATCCCCAGTTCACGCACACGCCGCCAAGCGCGCCTTTTTCGATAAGAGAGACCTTCATACCGGCCTTTGACGCCCGAAGCGCTGCCTCATAACCTCCGGGGCCAGAACCGATAACGGCAAGATCGACGTTACGAACTGAAACCTGAGGCAACTGTTGCTTGGAATCCATAGAAAATATGGTACGGTTTTTGTTATACTGATCGAGTAGTTTATTGCCTGTAGTGTTCAAGTACCTTAAAATGCAAAATCAGCCACAAAAAAACGAATCCTCGCTAACGGATGCGCTTCCTCTTGAGCCAAAAAAACTCACCCTGCAGGTCAGCCGTGTGCAGAGCCCGATGCGTATCGACCAATACCTGACACGGCAGGTTGAAAATGCAACACGCAACAAGGTGCAGGAAGCCATTGAAGATGGACGGGTGCTGGTCAATGAGAAGAAGATCAAATCGAACTACCGCGTTAAATCCTGCGACATCATCGAGATGACCTTTCTGCGGCCGCCGGCACCTGAGCTCGCTGCAGAAGATATCCCCATAGAAATTATTTATGAAGATGAGGATCTGATGGTCGTCAACAAAAAAGCGGGCATGGTTGTCCATCCGGCATTCGGCAACTGGACAGGAACACTGGCAAACGCCATTCTGCACCACATTGGCAAGGCGGCAGAAGAACTCGACAAATCTGGACTTCGTCCAGGCATTGTACATCGGCTCGACAAAAACACCTCGGGTCTGATCATCATAGCAAAAAATCCGGTTGCCCTCCACCGTCTTGCCCGCCAGTTCGCTGAGCGAAAGGTAATCAAAATCTACAAAGCCATAGTATGGGGAGTTCCAGACCCGCCCTCAGGCACCATAACCACCAATATCGGCCGCTCAAAAAAAGATCGTAAGGTTATGGCAAATTTCCCTTTTGAAGGTGAATACGGAAAAACTGCGATTACTGATTATACGGTTACAGATAATCTTCACTGGTTTTCACTGCTCGCGCTCACGCTGCATACGGGTCGAACCCACCAGATCAGGGCCCATCTGCAGCACCTCGGCCACCAGATTCTTGGCGATGAAACCTATGGAGGAGCCGCCTTGCGCACACTCCCTTTCAGCAAAAGTGAAAGTTTCGTCAAAAACCTTCTTGAGCTGCTCCCACGCCAGGCCCTGCACGCCGAAACCCTCTCGTTTCATCAACCGTTGAGCCATGTGCCACTTTCCTTTACGGCTCCAATTCCGGAAGATATGCGCCTCGCGCTCGAAAAAATACGCACAACTCTCATCCGGACTTCTCTTTGAATGCAACAGGAGAGGAGCTTCTCACCCTTGTCATTTGCATATTGTGAACGAGAAAACTATCCTGTAAAATGGGGCAAATGCCTTTTAACGCGAATATCAAGTAGAATAGAGACGGAACTGAAAAACAGGCAATTGAACGTACCGGCAGAGGGTGAATGCCGAGCAGTGCGAATCGATGTTCGGTTCTGCCATTCAACGCACACTCCCGGGTCCTACAGTACGCCTTTCAGGTAGTGCTGCCTGCGTTCTTCAGGAAATCGCTCAAGAGCATATCGCAGCATAATCCTTGGCATCCGCCGGTAATGCTGCAATAAAAAATCCTCGAGCGCCATCATATCACGTTTGCCAACCTCCCTGAGCATCCAGCCCGCAGCCTTATGCATCAGCTCTTCAGGGTCCTGAAGCAATTTTTCAGCAAGCGCAAGGGTGTCATAAAACTCAGCGCGACGGATAAAATGAAAAGTTGAAATGATGGAAATCCTTCGATCCCAGAGTGTTTTCGACTCTGCAAGCAGGTAAAGTGGTTTTCGCGGACGATGGAGCAAAAAACTCCCTACGATATGCTCTGCGGAAACATCAACCAGATCCCAATTATTGATAAAGCGGGTATTTGCAAGATAGAGATGGTAGATATGCTCCCTCATAGATTCATCGCCCTGGCCAAAACGACGCATAAGCATCAAAAGGGCAAGCAGGCGGTCTTCATGAAAGGCGGAGGCAAGCAGCAGAATAACCTCCGGCAAAGGCGTATCATCAAGGGTACGAGAGAGCTTTCTCAGCACCGGAACGCGAATGCCGCGAAAAAGATCGCCCTCACCATTCTCTCCGGGGCCGGTCTTGAAAAACCTTTGAGCAAACAAGGCCGCCCCGGAATTTGAGAGCGCTTCAAGATTTTTAATAATCATGGCAGCAGTAACGCTCATGACACAATTCTTGTTAACGTATTGGCTTTATTGGATCAGTTGGTTCCCAAGGCGTACGCCTTGCACAACCAATCTGTAACCCCTTCCGGGCTACAGACTCACACGGCTCCCGATAATGTAAATCAGAAATACGCTACAAACGACAACGCAAGGAAATTCAAGCCTGTTCAGCAAGTTTACTCCACCGGGCCATCTCTTTTTCCAACTGCTGCTGGAGCCCGTGAAGCTCCGAACCAAGTTGCTTCTGCAACCCGAAATCACTGCCTGCTGTCGCAAGGCGTCCTGCGATCTCCGACTGACGACTTTCAGCCTCATGAATCGAGCGCTCAAGCTGCTCCAGTTCACGCCTCTCTTTGCTGCTGAGCTTCCCCTGCTTTAACGAAGGTGCGGCGACGGGTTTTGGCGCCTCAGTCACTTTTTTTGCCGGCTTTTTTTCACCCTTCGTTCCGTCAGAAGCTTTCAGGTCAAGATAAACGGTATAGTTGCCGGGATAACGACGGATGAGACCATTCTCCTCAAAGGCGAAAATATACTCAACCGTACGATCAAGAAAATAGCGGTCGTGACTGACCACCATGAGGCAACCCTTATAGGTATCGAGATAATCTTCAAGCACGCGAAGCGTTGGAATATCCAGATCGTTGGTAGGTTCATCAAGCAGGAGCACATTGGGCGCATCAATCAGTTGTTTGAGAAGATAAAGCCTCCGGCGCTCACCTCCCGAAAGAGTCTTGATGTAACTATACTGGGTAGAGGGGGCAAAGAGGAAGCGCTCAAGCATCTTCGAAGCAGAAAAGACCATGCCATCCTTCGTCTTGATCTGCTCGGCATGTTCCTGAATATATTCTATAACCCGCTTGGAGTCGTCCAATCCCCGGCTCTGCTGATCGTAATAACCAATGTTCACCGTCTTGCCAAGATCAATATGGCCGCTGTCCGGCTTGACACGCCCGGTAATCATATCAAAAAGGGTGGTTTTTCCCGAACCGTTCGGCCCGATAATACCAATGCGATCCCCCTTCTGCAGATGGTACTCGAACGACTGCAAGAGCAACTTGTCACCGTAGGATTTCGAAACCTGATGGAACTCAATGATTTTATCGCCCAGCCTTCCCGAGCCAAACCCGATCTCAAGCTCTTTCGCCTTCTCCTTTTTGGGAGCATAAACCAGACTTTCTGCCCGCAGCATACGCGCTTTCTGCTTTGTCGTCCGGGCCTTGCAGCCGCCCCGCATCCAGTCAAGCTCCTGGCGAACAAGGGCAGAACGCTTGCGGTCATCGCGTATCGCCTGCTCTTCCTGCTCAGCCTTCTGCACAAGATAGCTCGAATATCCTCCCGTATAGGTGACCGCCGTCCGGCCATCCATCTCAATCATGCGCGTAGCCACACGGTCGAGGAAATAACGATCATGCGTAATCAACAGCACCGCACCCTGATAACGCCTGATATAATTCTCCAGCCACTCAACACTGTCGGCATCAAGATGGTTGGTCGGTTCATCAAGAATAAGCCCGTCACTCGGCACAACAAGCGCATGAGCCAAAGCCACACGCTTACGCTGCCCACCCGAAAGCGTACCCATGAGAGCCGTAAGGTCGTAAAGACCGAGTTTGCCAAGCACCATCTTGGCATTCGATTCGAGCTCCCACGCTCCGCACACATCAAGCTCATGGGCAAGCCGGCTCATCTTCTCAATTAACGAAGGGTCTTCGCTATGTCGGGTTTCAAGCTCCTTGCAAACCAGTTCATACTCATAAATCAGATCCATGGCCTTATCACTCGACTTCAGAATGGCCTCAAGCACGGTATCACCCTCATTATAGGGCGAATCCTGAGGCAGATAGGCAATCCTCTTCTGGTTTGCCACCATCACCTTCCCCTTGTCGGGAGTTTCCACCCCGGCAAGAATTTTCAAAAGCGTACTCTTTCCACTCCCGTTCGCTCCGATGATACCAATCTTGTCACGGTCATCAATGCCAAACGAAACATCCTCAAACAAATGTTTCAGACCATATTTTTTCTGTAACCCCTCTACTGTTAAAAGCACCATACCTCTATCCGTTCCTTATACTTATATTCATTCATCACCACTCATGGACAATGTAAAAGAGGGCAATATAACCATTGCATTCAGTTTTGCCGCCATCTCATTGTGCGCTTTTCACTGGAGACCAGCCCATAAAAGAGTAAAATTCAAGAATTTATTACTTGATAAAAATGGGTATTTTTTTTCTAATACTGCTTTCTCTTTTCTTTTTTTTTCATAAACTGAGGGAACATACAGGGATTAGCCTGCGACCCCTCAGCAAAGGACAAGAAAAAGTAAATTTCAGATGAGTGAATTAGAGAAATTACTGGCATGGAGCAATCTACCCGTGCCAGGAGTGTTGCATCAATTATCCCTCCACCAGCAGCAGGAGGTTATTTTATGGGCAAAAAAAGTTGTCAGCCATAACACCGAAGGACTTGATGATCTTTACAATGCCATAAGCATGATCGTCAAATACATCCCGCATTTTATGGTTATTCCGCTCATGGTCGAACACATCCGCCCCCGAATTGCCGCCGGAGTATGCATCAAAATGGGTGTTGAGCAGGCCACCGGATACGCAAATGACCTCCCGCTGGAATATTTCAGCGAAGTTTCCAAACATCTGGATGCCGCAATGATGGCTCAGATTCTTGAGAAAATGAAAAAACAGACTGCTGAAAAGTTTATTCACCACGAACTCAAGCACCACCAAACCCGCTTACTCGAAATTGCCGAGCATCTCAATCGGCGCCTCCTCGAAATCGTAGCAAAGCTTGTGATACTTCCTGAGCATAAAACTGATCTGATCAACACTCCACACAACACCGTAATCGACAAAATCAGGGCAATGCAGTAACATAAACAAGCGCTGAACATGCCAGCATTGGCCAGTACAGGCAACAACTCCATCGCCCGAACGCCAAAGAGAGGGGTGATAGTCTGGAGGGCGTAACAGAGCGCTCAATCGCTGATCGAAGACAGGCAACACGAGCAACCAGAGTGCTACTTGGGCTGAAAACCGACAACCGGACAGATCTTTGAAGGGAATCCCATGGTAATAACCGTACCTCCTCCAGCCGGACACTCTACAGAAAGAGTTCCGAGATGTTTACTGACAACGATGTCATAACAAATACTTAACCCGAGCCCCATTCCCTTCCCGGGCTCTTTGGTACTGAAGAAGGGATTGAAAATATTCTTGCGGATTTCCTCCGGTATGCCAGGCCCGTCATCAGCAATTGAACAAAAAACCTGGTTACTGTCGCACCAGGTATGAATGGTGATTTTACCCTGTGAACTCCGATGTTGCGACTTGATTGCATGTGCACCATTGACAACCAGGTTCAAAAAGAGCTGACTGATCTGCTCGGGATTACAGTATAACCCTGGAAGCAATGCATCAAGACAGGTTTCAATCTCGGCAATGTCGCGATACTCATGACGCGCAAGAATGAGCGTATCACGGATTCCCTGATTGACATCAAAAGAGACCCGTTCGTCAGGCGCATGACTTGTAGAAAAGGTCCTCATGCTGTTGATAATGGTTGTGATACGCTCGAAGCCGTTGTACGACTCGGAAAAAATCTTCGTAATATCATCGAGCAATATGTCAATGGCAAGTTCCCCCTCCATTCGACGAAGCTGTTGCAACTCGGTAACCAAACATCCTCCCATCGACTCAATTTTCCCTGTAATCTCCCGGTACTCGTTGACAAGTAATAACAGATCGGTAAAATTTTCCTTCTGTGCAGCAAAGTTGATTTTGATAAAATTGAGAGGATTATTCAGCTCATGGGCAATTCCTGCAGCAAGCTGACCAATCGAGGCAAGTTTTTCATGCTGGATCACTTGCTGATGCATCATTTCAAGCTCCCGGGTACGTTCTGCAATACGCTCTTCGAGTGTCTGGTTGAGCTGAAAGAGCTGCTGCTCGGCCAGCTTGCGTTCAGTAATATTGGTAGCGGTACCGATAATCCGGTAAATACGGCCAAAATCATTACGAACCGGGCTCAGGACCGTTTCCCACCAGCCCTCTTTGCCCATTAACTGCATACTCTCTTCAAAGTGTATGGGAATGCCCCGACGAACACAGGCATCGTAGTTGCCGATAAACTGTTGAGCAATTTGAGGAGGAAACACCTTTTCAGGTTTTGCTCCGACGAGCACCTCATTGCTGATTCCTGTCAGTTTTGCATTAAGCGGATTATGGCCCTTATACTGATAGGAACCGTCAGGAAGGACATCAACAACAAAAATGGAATGATTCAGCTCTTCATAAATACTTTTGAGAAACTGCCCGTTTTCAATCAGCTCCTGTTCATATTGTTTGCGGATATCCTCATTAAGCTTGCGCTCCGTAACATCACGAATCAACCCCATCATGCCCGATGAATCCTGATCCTGATAATAATGTACATGAACTTCCCCGTAAAAGAGCTCCCCATCCTCTTTCCTGAACCTGAACTCGATAACCTGATCGCTCAAGTTATCCTGCAAGGTTTTGTTGAATATGACAAGTGCTCCCGGAATTTCTTCTTCAGCAAGATATTCTGTAAAGAGATGCCCGATAACCTCGTGGGGTTTATAGCCAAAAATCTTCTCGACAGCTTGTGAAACATAGGTCAAGAGACCCTTGCTATCCGTAACAAACACAATCTCTGCTATCTGCTCCGTAATCGTACGAAATTTACGCTCACTGTAGCGCAATGCATTTTCAACTAGCTTGCGCTCGGTAATGTCAAAAACAATGGCATCAAGAAACTCCTTTCCCGCAATTTCTACCTTACTCGAGAAGACCTCAACATCACGCACAGAGCCGTCAGAGCGACGGTGGCAAAAAACATAGCGGTTTTGTGTCGATAAACGGGTTTTTTCCATCTCAATCAACAAAACATCCGGCGAAAGCAGATTGATCTGCTGGATATTCATCTTCCGGAGTTCCTCAACAGACCATCCGTAAAAGCTGGCTGCCGCACGATTGGCATCGACGATGTTGGCCGTATCAGGATCAATAACCAGCATCACGGCAGAATGCTCTTCAAAAAGTTTCCTGAACTTTTCCTCGCTTTCATGCAGGTGCTCACATTGGCGAAGGGAGGCAATGAGCCCTTCCCCGTCCTCTTTCTCTTTCAGAAGTGCTTTCAGGCGGGAGTTTTCCTGCTCTAAGAGTAATACCTGGTGATCCACTGCATTGAATGGTAATCCTGCATTGTAGCGGTTATGATGATGGCCGATGGCTTATCCTCATCATACAACCGATAAGAAATAATAATAATTTATCCAACAGGGGAAACAAAATTATCACCCGTTATTTCAAATATCAGGGCAACGCTGGAACTGCCAGAGGCTCTTCCTTGACCACATTCGGCACTCCCACGGCTCCCGTATAAAAAACCACAAGCGTTGTTGGTACACTGCCAGGATTATAGCCATTGTGCAGGGTATTGATGACCTCAAGAATGGCTTCACCCTGCTTGAAAAGAAAGGTACGGCCATCTTTCAGCTCGACCGTGAGCGCACCTTCCATAACATAGGCATAAACCGGCACCGGATGCTTGTGCCAGCCGGTAGAACCTCCTGGAGGAATTGTAACGAGAAGAGCCGTTACTTCAGGTTTATTGGTACGAAGATAGACCAGCCGTTCACCATTGCTCGATCTGGATGAGATGATCAGCTTTTTTACGACAACATTGTGATACTCGTCTGCTTTGGCGGTGCTGTTCAAAACAAGAAGCAGAAAAAGCGCAAAAACACTCTGAAGCATTCTCATAAATTCTCCTCTGTTTGAAAAATTATCATTCTTCGGGGCGTATTTTTTCTTCAGGAAATAAAGACTTTAGCGTGCACGCTACCTTGCAATATAATCAACACTTTTTCAACGTTTCCCTGCTGAAGTCAAATTTCGTTTTTTACGATTTTTTCACAAAAAAGCTCCAAATCGAGAGCCAACTGGTTTGACCATTCAATCGTGTCGAACTTGACGATTACCAAATGAAATACCGAGGGGTTTCGCAGTTCTGCAAATTTTCCAGTATTGAGGTAGGGTGCTACATCAAAAATTCTTTTTTCACTGGCTTCAAACACAGGCAATAACTTGTAATTGTTTAATGGCCTTACACTTATCACTGAAGGACACATGACAATCTCCTTATTGTAATGGTTTGATGGGAAACGGAAGCTCTCCATTCGAAGCCAGTTCCCGATCTGCCAAAAGTTCCACATGGTTATTCAAGCTATCGCTTCACTCCGTAGCATTTCTCTCTTTGAAAACGACACCCGGTTTAGCCTCCTGCCATAACGCTCTGAATCTGACGTTTTCGGCATCGGTGAAGCGGATTGAACCGCTGAGGAACCAGGATCCCGAATGTTTATCGGGATCATCACCTTCACGGGTGCCTGCATGCTCCAGACCCGTCACCTTGCTCTCTGCATCCCGAATCACCCGCCAGCTACCTGAGATGTAGTGTTCCGTATCGGCCGCAACAATATCGAGCACCTCTTCCACCCCCCCTTCTTCGCTGTCACCACGGATATCAAGCGAACCATAGGCGTAGGCTATGGAGCTGAAGTCCTCGAGCACAAAGCGCATGAACTTGTTCCGGACCATGTGGTGCAGTTCCAGACCATCAAGAAAGTAGATGAACTGGCGCCCGTTGTTCCCAATGCCTGAAATCGAACGAGGCAGGCTGCCGTAATCCTCAGCAAGGCTGATATACCATTCCGAATATTCCTCGAAAAGATCGAGAAGAAGCTCCCTTGATGCAGTGGTTTCCATAAATAACTCAAACAGTAAAAACGTTACATGATACTATAACCCGGCGCCGACGGCATAAACACGTCAGGTTGCATTCCAATATGCCGCTTTTGGGACGTTGTTTAATAGCGATAAAACTCTCAGTACATTATCTTTTTCGTATCATGTAGTTTACTGCGCTTGTCGTCACTCCCAACTGCCTTGCGGTCTCGGCCATTGACAGTCCATACTCACCGGTAAACTTTACAGCGAGAGACTTTCTCAATGCTGGCAGTGTTCCGCTCCGGCTCCCTGATCGAAAAAATGCGACGGAGATACCGGCGTTCTCGCAAGCCACAGCAATGTCATGCCGCACCTGTTCCAGCCGTTCACCTGCAGGAAGCTGATTATCAAGAGACTCTTCGGCCTCTGCAAGCAGCGATTGCACAAACTCGCCACTCCCCAGAATCCGTTCATCACCCTGCTCCTTCAACCCCTGTTTGCGCATCGACAGCACTTGCGACCAACCTCCATGCGAACGAACCAGACCGCCTCCCGACAGTTCCGACTCACGATCAATACCCACCTCCTCTTCAAGAAACACAAGGTATGCTTTTCGTGCCTTCCCGTCCGTACTTCCGAAAAAACTCAAGACATAATCCCGGTCAAACCCGTCATGGTGCATTCGTTTCATCAGCGCCGCATGACCGCTCCATGGGTATCGGGCAAGTTCCTCAAATGACTCAACAATGCCTGCCTTCAGTGGATTAAGATGGATATAGGCAACCAGCTTGTCAAAATAAGCCTCCTCTTCACAGATAATCGACTTATAACGGTTTTGGAAGAGATGTCCAGCTCTTTTATGGCGACGGTTGTAGAACTGGGCATAACCGGAAAGCAGGCGGCGCATGTAGGTTGAAAGTCCGCTCTCGCCGCTTTTGAGCAGAATGTGCAGATGGTTCGTCATCAGCGCAAAGGCATAAAGAGCTGTACCGGAACCCTTAGCAAGAGTACCCATGCGACGCAGAAACTCTTTTCGGTCCTCATCGTCAGTAAAAATAGCACCACGCTCTATCCCTCGGATAATCACATGATGCAAGGTGCCCGGCGCATCAAGTCTCGCTCCTCTCGGCATTTCAGCTCCTCACCTGTTTTGCTGACTGCACCTGTACTTTCAGCAAAATAAGATATTAAATACGAACTTCTTCTCTTATTGAACAACGTCCCCTACTGGCCCGGCTTTTCAGCATAGGAGAGAATATAGTCCAGACCGGCGTAGACACTCTCTGCAGAGCGATGGAATGCTGATTTTGCGAGAATCATGGCAACCGGAGGCAGCTTCCTGACAAACGTTTGATCTCTTGACAGATACTCATGAAGAGGCTGATAGACATCGTCACGTATTGATTTGATGTCGATAGTGACGAAGCCGGCGCTCAAGAGCTTACTGGTGTAGGACGGAATCAGATAGTAGTTTTCCTGCGGAATATTGAATTTGCCGGCTACAAGACTCCATGAAATCCATTGCTCCATCCGCCTGAAGAGATTATCGGAGTTTTTTGTCGGGACAATGTCCGCTGTCACCAACCTTCCTCCTGGTCGCAACACCCGATACGCCTCCCTGAAAAAATCCTCACGGCTCCTGTAGTGAAAAGCGCTTTCCAGGGAAACGACCAGATCGATGGATTCATTTGCAATTGGCATCTCTGTTGCCGAACCTTCCCTTAAATCTATCGCCGTCCCGAGCCCTGCATCGGCAACATTCATCCGCGCCCGTTCCACCTGAGACCTTGTGATATTCAGCCCGATGATTTTTTCAGGTTTCATGGTCCTGGCCCAGAGGATATCCTGGTCGCCAAAGCCATACCCACAATCCAGCACGATATCACCTGCAGCCATACCGCCCCGGCTCGCCACCAGAAGAGCAAGCGCTTCACTGGCCTCATCGATGGTATCCGCATCCCGCCAGTAACCAAGATTCAGATACAGCCTGTGCTCGGTAAGAGAAGTGGTACCAATCAGATCATAGACTTCCGTCGTCTGCAATCCATGAAATGGATTGAGAAGCCAATTCAGATATGCAAAAAAACGACCCGCTGTGTTGCTTGACATGGTTTTTATTCTTTTCTGATGAAGAGGTCGATGTCACTTGCGATGGCTGGCTATCCCGGCAGTTGCTCGAGAAAACGCCTGCGCAACTCTTCGGACGGCAACATGCATTGCTCTTTTTTTCCGAAAAGCTGATACCGGTTCTGCGCTATCAGATCGTACATCACATCCCGCAGGGGTTCAGGAACCGCCTGGAATACGGTGAGCAGATTCCACGGCATGTCGAGTCTGGAGGCGATTTCAATGGCAGCGGCGCTACGGGTAAAGGCGCGGTCACCCCTGACAAGAACGACAGTGTCAAGACGCGAAGTATTGATGCCAAAATGTCGGAGCAACGACGCTCCAAGAGTAGACTGGGCCGGAGTGAAAGAGAAATGCCCGGCGGTATCGTGCTCAAAAATAAAATTCACCGAAAATTCGCACAGATTGCACAGACCGTCAAAAATGACAATGTTTTCAGGAAGAGCGGCAAAGGACTTATGCATCTGGTTTCATGGTAACTTTCACGATTGCATTGAAGACTTCCTGAGAGGGTACGTCGCAACATTCATCCACTCAGACCATCAAGCCCGGAGTTCCGGATAGATGATGTTCAGGTTTTCAGGAAGATCGCGAGTAGAAAAACTCGAAAACCGATGAAGAAGTTCCTGATGCCGGGGTTGTTGGGGAAGCGATCGACAATACGCGGTATCGTTGAACCACGAGTTCCCGCGCAACGCACGGAAATCTGTGTCATCATCGTACCAGTCTCCTGCTACTCCCGAATGTTCCCTCCATGTCGGATAATTTCCGACAGTAACGTTGCCCTGGTAAAACAGACGCGCGATCCTCCTGTCGTGGTAAAACCCGCTTGACCGAGCGGGTGCACCATTCGTTTGGCTATAAGACACCAGATGATATCTCGGCTTCGGCATCAGGCGGTGGAGCAAGGATTGTGGATAAATTCGTTGAAATGGAGCAACGCCATTCCGCTGCATGAACCGTGAGTTGCTAACTTAAATTAGTTTGTTTTTTGTCCAATGTGTCAACTGGGATGGGTCCATTTCACTCATCTCGGTATTTCACCTCATCACATGTCATGCTGAATGAACCTGTAAAAAGTGCAATATAAGGATATACACTGACTTCTTCTCTTATTGAACAACGTCCCCTATTTTTAAATCGGTGGAGTCTCTGAAATATTCAATAAGGGTGCCATCAAAGCAGTCAAAAATGGTGAAGAACTCTTAGTTGATTTCGGGGCATTTGCGGGTTCCCCTGCCGAGCATCTGCGTCCAGAGTATGCGAGATTTAACCGGACGGAGAAAGACAATGAAAACAGTAATCCCCTCGAAACATGAAACTTATAAATAACCATCCCCGTTATGGTTGAGCAAAAAAAATTAAAACGGCACAAATTTCGGGCATGAACAAAAAAAAATCTCTTTGCTGTGGCCTTGTTTTACCTGTTTAACCCATCAGCAGCAAACCAATACAACGCCTGTGTATGAATGATCTTTTAAAAAAGCCGAGAAAAGTCTATGTTTCAAGAAAAATCGAGTTCAATGCGGCTCACCGTCTCTTCAATCCGCTCCGCACAGAGCAGGAAAACCTTGAAATTTACGGAAAGTGCAGCAATAAAAACGGGCATGGGCACAACTATCTGCTTGAGGTGACAATTTCAGGCATTGTGGACCGCGATACCGGTTTTCTTTTCGATTTGAAAGAGCTTAAAGAAATTCTTGAGGAGGAGATCACTGTCCGTTTCGACCATAAAAACCTCAACATGGATGTGATGGAACTGCAAGAGTGCGTGCCCACAACTGAGGTTCTCGCTGTGCTGATATGGGATATCCTTGAAAAACGACTGCGCAATATCAATAACCGGGAGCTTTCACTCCATGAAGTCAAAATCTATGAAACAGGAAAAAATGCCGTCCGCTATCTCGGAGAGTAACCCCCTTCTTTCTGGCCGGGGGAGTTACTGCGATGATGACGAATGTATGGCCGACATGGCACAAAACGACCCGGCGATTATCAACGCGCTCTCCAGTGCTGTCTCGGACATGCTTGACGGAATAGGAGAAGACCGCCACCGCGAAGGGCTGCTGAAAACTCCCGAACGGGTCGCCCGCTCGCTTCGCTTTTTGACCAAGGGGTACCGTCATGATCCTGAAGAGTTGTTAAAAAAAGCGGTTTTTACCGAAAGCTATGATGAAATGGTCGTCGTACGGGATATCGACCTCTTTTCCATGTGCGAACACCATCTGCTCCCCTTTTTCGGCAAGGCGCATGTTGCTTATATTCCTGACGGAAAAATTGTCGGGCTTTCAAAGCTTGCCCGGGTAGTAGAGGTTTTTGCGCGCCGTCTGCAGGTACAGGAACGGCTTACCCAGCAGATTCGCGATGCCATAAAGAATGTGCTGAACCCGAAAGGTGTCGCGGTCGTCATTGAGGCAAGGCATCTTTGCATGGTGATGCGTGGCGTCGAAAAAATCAATTCCATCACCACAACCTCGGCCATGTCGGGGCAATTCATTACTTCAGAATCTACGCGGGGTGAATTTCTGCGTCTGATCAAGCCGTAGCAATCCTGGTGGCTTGTTCCCTCTCTCCCGGAACTCCCTCCGGGAGGATGAGGTGGGCCATACCCTCTACTCTTCGGCCAGCCACCCCTCCACAATTGCCCGCCCACTCTCTACGGCTTCAGGAAGCAACCGCGCAACTTCATCGCTCAGGTCCATGGAGAGTTCGAGTTCTTTAGGAGGAATACCAATCAGAACAATCTCACGGGGCATTTTGCCTCGCAGTCGGGCAAGCCCAATCAACTCGCTGAACCCCATCTGATGGGATGACATCTTACGGTGGATAAAGGCCGGCAACTCCTCGTTGCGATACACATAGACCCGGCGATCATACTCAACAGGAATCAGAGCATCAAAAACAATGACGGCATCGCAGGACTCAATGTAGTCGAGCAGGTAGATTCCCTGGGTTCCACCATCAATGCAGTTCACGGTGTCGGGAAGATCAAGCGTTTCCTGAAAACGATTGAGTGCGGCCACACCAAACCCCTCATCACCATGGAGCACATTGCCGAGACCGATAATATTGATTCGATTGTACTTCACTTCAGACTATGATTGATTTACCAATATGACAAAAGCCCACTGCGGGTCAACCCCTGCAATGGGCTTTATTTTACAGAAAACAAACAACACACTCCCCGCCTCCGCTCTTACACCGGCTCTTCCTCAACCTTATGCTTGTATCCGGTAATAATCGAAGAGGTAACGCTGGTACGATCGACCACATCGTGACGGATAACCGCATAGAGGTGCATGATAACATAGATCGGCAACATCCATGACCCAAGATGGTGAATGTAATGCAGGGTGTAGCTGCCGCCGAAAAGCGGAATCATCCAGCCAAACAAGGTTTCACTAAACCCGCTTGGATTGTTTTCACCATACATCGCAAGACCTGAAAAAATCATAAAGGTCGATCCGCAAAAAATAAAAAGAAAATGGGCCAAAGCTGCAACAGGGTTGTGACCGACATAGTTCGGCTCATCCGAACGCAGAAAGAGATAGGACTCAACCTGCTCCCTGAAGGGCTTGCCCCACCAGGAGGGCGACCAGGGCCTGAAACCGCCAAAGCGGGCATATTTATCGCCACCAAAGAGCGCCCAGTAGAGGCGGAAAAGAAAGTTGGCGATAAAAGTAAAGGCAAAAACGAAATGCATATAGCGCCACCAGCCCATGCCCTTGTGCCAGACCGCCTCACCGAACGGAGGGCTCAGCAAGGGGGCGGCGATATACATTCCCGTGACAAAAAGAACCACCATGCACAGGGCATTGATCCAGTGATACAGCCTGACAGGAAGCCTCCAGACATAGATTTCTTCAATTATTCTCCCCATGACACAGCTCCGTTTAGACGATTGTAACTGAGGTAATCTCCTTGCCGTTCATATCGAAGAGATGAGAGGCACAGGCAAGACAGGGATCAAAAGAGTGCACCGTTCTGAGAATCTCAAGCGGCTGTTCGGGATTGAGCATGGGCGTGCCCTTCAGCGCCGACTCATAGGCGCCTGAATTACCATTGACATCGCGAGGAGAGGCATTCCATGTCGATGGCACAACAATCTGGTACTCCTTGATCTTCTGCTCCTTGATGTGAATCCAGTGACCGAGAGAGCCGCGCGGAGCTTCAGTATAACCGAATCCCTTGCACTCAGCGGGCCAGGTCGATGGATCCCACCGATCACTGTTAAAGGTACGGAGGTCACCGGTTTTGATATTGGCAATGAGTTGGTCGTAGTAATGGCGCATGAACCCGGCGGTCTGCTTGCATTCGATGCCTCTTGCCGCAGTACGGCCAAGTGTTGAAAAGAGTGCTTCAGGACCGACGCCAAGCTTTGAGAGCACCATACCAACCGTATCCTTGATCATGGGATCACCCTTTGCATAGCCAACCAGCACGCGGGCAAGGGGTCCAACCTCCATCGGGTGGTTTCTCCAGCGGGGTGTCTTCAGCCAACTGTACTTCTTGTCGGTATCAAGATGCTCAAAAGGTGGCTTGGGACCGGTATACTTGGGATTGGTCTCTCCCTGCCATGGATGAAGACCCTTGCCGTCTCCCTTGGAATAGGTGTACCAACTGTGGCTCACCTCTTCGGTAACTTCTGCGGCATCCCTCGGATCAACATCAATTACCATGCTGAGATCCTTGTTGAGAATAGCCCCTCTCGGCCAGAGCAGTGTCTTGAAATCCTCAAGCGTCGTCTCGGGAAAATCACCATAACTGAGATAGTTGCCAAGGCCACCACCATGCAGCCACCCCTTGTAGTATCCGGCAATGGCAAGAAGATCAGGAATATAAACCTGATCGATAAAGGTGTTGGTATCATCAATGATTTTCTTGATCATCATCAGGCGCTCAATATTGATGGCCGTATCACTGTTCGGATCAATCGCGCAGGCCATGCCACCCACCAGATAGTTTGGATGAGGATTCTTTCCGCCAAAAATCGTATGGATCTTGACAATCTCTTTCTGAAAATCAAGTGCCTCCAGATAGTGCGCCACGGCAATAAGGTTCACTTCCGGCGGAAGTTTGTAGGCTGGATGGCCCCAGTACCCGTTCGAAAAAATACCAAGCTGGCCACTCTCAACAAAACCCACCAGGCGCTGCTGCAAATCCTTGAAGTAACCTACCGAAGATTTAGGCCAGGGAGAGATGCTCTGCGCAATAGCCGAAGCCTGTTTCGGATCGGCCTTCAGTGCACTGACAACATCGACCCAGTCAAACGCATGGAGGTGGTAAAAGTGCACCAGATGATCCTGTGTCACCTGGGTTGCGTTCATCAGGTTCCTGATAATACGGGCATTGGTTGGAATGGTAATTCCAAGTGCGTCCTCGACGCAGCGAACCGATGCAAGAGCATGTACCGACGTACAGACTCCGCAGATACGCTCGGTAAAGGCCCATGCCTCTCTGGGGTCGCGCCCCTTCAGGATAACCTCAATACCACGCCACATCGTGCCACTGGAGTAGGCATCCTCAATCACATTGCTGTCGTTCAGCTTCGCCTCTATTCTCAAATGTCCCTCAATACGAGGAATTGGATCAACAACTATTTTTTTGGCCATGAGCTACTCCCTGGGTTATGCTTTATCGTTGTTATCATGCTTCTCTGAATTCGCCTTCTTGACAGCCGTAACTGCAGCATGAGCGGCCGCACCGGCCGCAGCGGCACCAACGGCAATTATACCAACCTTGTCAGCGTTACTGTCACTGCCAAGGAACGGCACTTCGGCAAGCCTCTCATAGAATGGGCCCCTGTCCCAGAAATGTGGTTCGGAGCATCCAATACAAGGGTGACCGGAACCGATAGGGAAGCTTGTTCCCCCGTTCCACTGGATCTTTGAGCATGAGTTATAGGTCGTTGGACCCTTGCAGCCCATCTTGTAGAGGCACCACCCTTTTCTTGTCGCTTCATCATCAAAGCCTGGAACAAACATACCGGCATCAAAAAAAGCACGACGGTAGCATTTGTCGTGAATCCTCGTATTGTAAAAGGCTTTTGGCCGGCCCAAACGGTCCAGTTCAGGTAACGTGCCAAATGTATGAAAATGGGCAATAACGCCGGTCATCACCTCTGAAATCGGTGGACAACCAGGCACCTTGACGATAGGCTTGTTCTTGATGATATCGGAAACCGGAGCGGCACCGGTTGGGTTGGGAGCAGCATTCTGCACACAGCCAAACGAAGCACAGGATCCCCATGCGATGATCGCTGCCGCATCAGCCGCAGTCTCTTTCAGTGTATTCAGAAAAGAGTCGCCACCCACCATGCAGTAGACGCCATCATCTTTTGTGGAGGCATTTCCTTCAACCGCAAGGATGTATTTCCCCTTGTACTCTTTCATGATCCTGCGGCGCTGATCCTCAAGCTGACTGCCTGCGGCAGCACTGAGCAAGTCGTCATAGTCAAGGGAGATCATGTTGAAGAGCAGATCTTCAATCGAAGGATGGGAAGAGCGGATGAAAGACTCGGAACAGCAGGTACATTCAAGGCCATGCAGCCAGATTACCGGCGTCCGGGGTTTGTTCTCCATTGCCTCGACAATAGAGGGTACCATGGATGGTGAAAGGCCAAGATAGACTGAAGTGAGCGAACAGAACTTCAAAAAGTCCCTGCGGCTTACTCCCCTGGCTTTGAATACATCGGCAAAGGTCTGATTACTTTGCATTATACTATCCTCCCTTTAAAAAATCAGATTATCTGGAAAGAGCCCGTAAAAATGGATGCGAGAATACACTGAAAAGCCCTGAAAGTCATAGAAAGGAAAACTTAAAAACAATACTTCAAGCCAAGCTAACAATTGTTTTCCGAAATACCATAAAAAACCCCGTTTATCCTTGCAGATAACGGGGTTAATAAGATTGCGAGACTGAAACGCCAAACAATGATTATTGCAGTGTGATACCAAAAATTGCTGATGAATATTTTGCAAAATCTGAAAGCGGAGTAAAAAAGAGTCCGAAATAGAGTGTCATGAACATCAAAACTGCCATAATAATCTGCGGTGCCATGCCCAACTTCATACTTTGCTCATCGGTCTGTTTTGATTCACGAAGATACATATTGAGCGGAATCAGCATGTAATAGTAGAGTGAGATCACGCTGGTCATGATGCCGACCAGGGCAATCCAGATGTACAGGGAGCCTTTGGTAAGCAACGCTGAAAAGATCATCAGTTTACCAATAAAGCCAACAGTTGGAGGCAGACCGACAAGAGAGATGAGAAAAACGGTCAGGGCTGCACCAGCAATGGGCATTTTTTTACCAAGGCCACGGTAATCATCAAGATTTTCACTTCCGGTCTTGTTCGAAATGAGAATGACCACATAGAATGCTCCAAAATTCATGAGGAAATAGGAGAGCAGGTAAAAGAGCGTTGCCTGGGTTCCAAACTGATCCATGACAAGAATGCCAAGAAGCAGATAACCTGCATGAGCTATGGAAGAGTAGGCAAGTAACCGCTTGACGTTTTTCTGCCAGAGCGCTACAACGTTGCCGTAAATCATCGAGGCAACAGAGAGAATCATGAGCAGCGAATGCCAGTCAAGCGAAAGTTTATCCTCCGGAGGAAGTCCACCATGGGGAATGGCGACATAGAAAAAGCGCATGAGCAAGGCAAATCCAGCCGCCTTTGAAGCGACAGAAAGATATGCTGTTACCGGAGTCGGCGATCCCTCGTACACATCGGGCGACCAGAAATGGAAGGGTACTGCCCCGATCTTGTAGCCGAAACCGGCAAGAACAAGGAGTGTTGCCAGAATCATCACGAGCGAATCAGAACCATGCGCTGCCAATTCAAGACCTATCTTGATGATATTGGTCTGGGCAGTTATCCCATAGATGAGAGAAAAACCATAGACCATGAGGCCTGATGATACGGCGCCATAGACCAGATATTTCAGCGCAGCCTCCGACGAACGGGGATTACGTTTGAAATAACCGGCAAGAATGTAGCCGGTAAAACTCACCAGTTCCATCGAAAGGAAGATCATAAGCAGGTCAGCCGAAGAGGCCATCATGATCATACCGATTACCATCGCCACGATAAGCGCATAGTACTCACCCATACTCTTCACCTCCCGGTCAAACTGCTCATCAGCCATCGTAACAATGACGGCAAGAATCGCGGAAAGCACAAAGAAGTATTTGAAAAAGAGGGCAAACTCATCGAGGACATACATCCCGAAAAAGAGCTCACCAGCCGGCAGCGCAGATTGCTGGTAAATGAAAACCGTGCTGCCCGCAAGACCAAGAAGGGTCGTTATTGAGAGCAGATTGTTTTTGCGCCCTTTTGCAACCAGATCGATAACGATAAGGAGCATAAACAGCACAGACAGATAGATTTCAGGAATAAAAAATCCAACGCTTGCTTTTACACTTGCAATGATACCCTGGATTTCAGCACCTGATGGCAGCTCGAACATAATTCTCTTCGTTTATTCTTTAACCTCTGTCAATTCCATTAACTCACATTTGTGACATCACAACCGGCGAAAGCACCTGAACCAGCTTGTTAATACTCGACGTCAACATGCCGAGCACAGGCATTGGGTAGATACCGAGAAAAATAGTGATTACAACAAGCGGCACAAGCATGGCAAGTTCACGACCATCAAGATCGAGCTTACCCTTCCAGTCATGGAAATGAATATGTTCATGGCCGTCCTTACCCACAACAAGGTCATAGGCTGCATCATCTTTTCTCTTTCCGAGGAACATCCTCTGCAACGACCAGAGCAGGTAGGCCGCACCAAAAACAATACCGAGAACCGACACCATGGCAATCGGACGTGTTGTTTCAGAACTGAAGGCACCGACAAAGACCAATGCTTCAGAGATAAAGCCGCTAAGGCCGGGAAGACCAAGCGAAGCAAACCAGGCAACCGTTACAACCGCAGCATAGACAGGCATGTAGGACGCGAGTCCACCGAACTTGTCAATCTGGCGGGTATGTGCACGATCATAAATTACACCGACCAGCAGGAAGAGCATAGCGGTAATGGTGCCATGGTTGAACATTTGATAGAGAGCTCCAACCAGACCCTCGCTGTTTCCAGCCGAAAGACCGAGCAGCACATAGCCCATATGGCTGATGGACGAGTAGGCGACCATCTTTTTCAGATCTTTCTGGGCCAGTGCGCAGAAGGCGCCATAAATAATGTTGATAGCTCCAAAGATGCCAATCACAAACATCGACGCATGAAAGACTTCTGGAAACAGCGGGAAGTTGATACGAATCATGCCATAAGTACCAAGCTTCAGAAGCACACCGGCAAGAATAACCGAGATAGGGGTCGGTGCCTCAACGTGAGCATCAGGGAGCCATGTATGAAACGGGAACATAGGCACCTTGATGGCAAAACCGACAAAAAGAACAATAAAGGCTATCTGACGCCAGAGATGATTTTCAGGAGCGAATATTGCGCCAGGAATATTAAAGTTTGTCTGGGTTGCCATGGCAACAAGACTGAACGTATGCAGACCTGTGGCTGGATCGGTAACACTGAAGTAAAGGCCGATCATGACAAGAAGCATGAAGACCGAACCAAACAACGTGTAGAGGAAAAACTTGATGGCCGCATACTCACGGTTTGGACCACCCCAGATACCGATAAGGAAATACATAGGAAGCAGCATGATCTCCCAGAAAACGTAGAAAAGGAAGAAGTCAAGTGCAACAAAGCAGCCCATCATCGCCGAGGCAAGCAGGTTATAAAGGATAAAATACCCTTTGACCTGTTTTTGTATGGTCCAGCTTGACAGCACGCCGATTGCCGAGACAAGGGCGGTCAGAATCACCATGGTGACCGAGATGCCATCAACACCGAGGAAGTACTCGATGTTCAGTGAACCAAAACCACCAAGATGGAGACTGATCCATGGAATCTTCTCAACAAACTGGAATGACCCCAGCGGGCTTCCGCCAGGTCCGGCAGTTATTCCCGGCAGCGCAGGATTGTAACCTCTCCAGATCAGAACCGCCAGCACTCCCTGGGCAAGAGCCGCAAGCAATGAAACAATTCTGATTATCTGCTTTTGCGATGAAGGCACAGCAAGTATTACCAGACCGGCAATAATAGGCAGAAAAACAATTAAACTCAGCATGTTCCGTGTCTGTAAG
>CAJAIK010000022.1 GCA_903939765.1 uncultured Chlorobiaceae bacterium
CGGTTGAAGACAAAGGACGGCAAGGCCGTCTATGCAAAACGCAAATGTACGGTTGAGCCGGTGTTTGGGGTCATCAAATCAGTGCTGGGCTTCCGGCAGTTTCTGCTCAGAGGCATAGAAAATGTAAGAGGTGAATGGGATCTTGTCAGCATTGCGTGGAATCTGAAGCGATTGAATGTATTACGCCAGATAATGGCTTGAATATGGAGATGTAACTGCCTGAATGACCCTGTTTTGGTCTCTTCAGGAGCAAAATTGTGGCACCATAAATTGACAGTACGAAAAATAAGGTGACTTGCGGATTATGGGAGACATCATTGCTGTTTTGGCTAAACCGTCAATTCCGACAGGCTGCTAGGAGTTGTAGAAGTCAAGAGCAGGAGATAAGGCAACTTCTCCACTGAACCCTTTTCGGGCGTTGAAAAGGACAAAAAGCAAAAATTTGAACGATCGATGTAAACAAAAAAGATAATGGAAGAAATCAGGGGAATCAAAACTCTTGAAAAAGAGGGCTATTATGAGCAGTGCAGCTTTATCCAGTGCAATTTCAACAGTGCCGATCTCTCTGGTGTCAGGCTGGTCAATTGCCGGTTTGAGGGGTGCGATTTCAGCCTGGCGAAGCTCAAAAACAGCAGCTTGCAGGAGGTGAAGTTTGTGAACTGCAAGTTGCTTGGGGTGCAGTTCAGCGATTGCCGCAAATTTATGCTGGAGCTTGATTTTGAGAGCTGCATCCTGAAGCTTGCGCTCTTTTCGGGCTTGAAGCTCAAAAACACACCCTTCAAAAACTGCGATATGCAGGAGGCTGATTTCAGTGAGGCCGACTTGAGCGGGGCGCAGTTTGACGGCTCTGATCTCCATCAGGCCATATTTTTTCACACCAATCTTGAAATGGCGGATTTCAGGGCGGCTTTCAACTATGCAATCAACCCTGAAACAAACCGTCTGAGAAAG
The DNA here is from genome assembly GCA_903939765.1 of uncultured Chlorobiaceae bacterium. Classification (GTDB taxonomy): domain Bacteria; phylum Bacteroidota; class Chlorobiia; order Chlorobiales; family Chlorobiaceae; genus Chlorobium. The sequence goes on from CAJAIK010000022.1 coordinate 952, forward strand.
GCGAGGTTTTCACTTCAGGGGGTGACAGGTTTGCTTGATACCTACGGCATCATCATTGAGTGACCCCGAAACAAAGGAGCCGCATTTCTGCGGCTCCTTTTGCTTGCACCAAGGTCAAAACTGACCGGGTAACCCCATAAGCATTTTAGTGTTCGTCCACCTTGATTCTCATGGAGAAGAAGGAGCGATGCACAAAAACCAGCGACAGTGCAAAGAAAACTGCGGCGGCGGTCAATGCGATCTGTGGAGCGAGTCCAATGGCGAGCTCGACGGCAAGCAGACCAAAGAGTGTGGTGAACTTGATGATCGGGTTAAGGGCAACCGAAGAGGTGTCCTTGAAAGGATCACCGACCGTATCACCGACAATTGATGCATCGTGCAGTTCGGTACCTTTGGCGTTGAGTTCAGTTTCAACGAGCTTCTTAGCATTGTCCCACGCACCACCGGCATTAGCCATGAAGATGGCCTGGTAGAGACCAAAGAGGGCAATGGAGATCAGGTAGCCGATAAAGAAGAACGAATCAAGGCAGGCAAAGGCAAGTGTCGTGAAGAAGACGGTAAGAAAGATGTTGAGCATACCTTTCTGTGCAAACTTCGTACAGATTTCCACAACCTTTTTGCTGTCCTCAATCGAGGCTTTTTCTGCGCCCGAATCGAGCTTCATATTCTTTTTGATGAACTCAACGGCATAGTAGGCACCGGTGGTCACGGCATTGATGGATGCGCCGGTAAACCAGTAGATAACCGCGCCGCCCATCATGAGGCCGAGCAGGAACGGAGGCGACAGGATGGAGAGTTTGTCGAGATTATTGACGAGACCGTTGGTAAGGATCATGATGATCGAGAAAATCATGGTCGTCGATCCCACAACAGCAGTTCCGATAAGCACCGGTTTAGCGGTTGCCTTGAAGGTGTTGCCTGCGCCATCGTTGGCTTCAAGGTAGCGTTTTGCATTGGTAAAGTCAGGCGCAAAACCAAACTCACTCTGTATGCTTTGCTTGACGTTCGGAATGGTTTCGATCAGCGAAAGTTCATAGACCGACTGAGCATTATCGGTAACCGGACCGTAGGAGTCAACGGCGATGGTGACCGGACCCATGCTCAAAAAACCGAAGGCAACAAGACCGAAAGCAAAGACTGAAGGTGCAAGCATCATTGCATTGAGACCGAGAGTACTGACCCCGTAGGCTCCAGCCATCAGGCCGACAATGGCAAGGCCCATCCAGTAAGCACTGAAGTTACCGGCAACAAGACCGGCGAGAATGTTCAGGGCTGCTCCACCCTCTTTGGTGCACTGTACGACGTTGCGGACGTGCGCACACTCTGTGGAGGTAAAGCGGTTGACCAGTTCAGGAATCAGCGCACCGGCAATGGTACCGCAGGTGATGATTGAAGCGAGCTTCCACCACATGGTGCCGTCACCAAGGGTGCTGATGAGATACCAGGAGGCGATGTAGGTAAGAATGATGGAGACAATCGAGGTAAGCCAGACAAGCGTGATGAGTGGCTTCTCGAAATTCATCTCGGCCGCATTGCTGTACTTCATCTTGGCAAAAGCAGCATTGACCCAGTAGGAAGCCGCACTGGCAAAAATCATGACAAGACGCATGGCAAAGATCCAGACCAGCAGCATGACCTGCACTTCAGGAGCCTTGATGGCAAGCAGAATAAAGGAGATCAGGGCTACACCGGTAACGCCGTAGGTTTCAAAACCGTCAGCAGTCGGTCCAACCGAGTCGCCGGCGTTGTCGCCTGCACAGTCAGCAATAACACCAGGGTTGCGGGCATCATCTTCCTTGATCTTGAAGACGATCTTCATGAGATCAGAACCGATGTCGGCAATCTTGGTAAAGATACCACCGGCAATACGAAGTACCGATGCACCAAGAGACTCGCCAATGGCAAAGCCGATAAAGCAAGGTCCGGCAAAATCTTTAGGTACGAAAAGAAGAATGCAGAGCATGACGAAAAGCTCAATGCTGATGAGCAGCATACCGATGCTCATGCCTGCGCGAAGCGGAATGGCGTATGTTGGAAAGGGCTTGCCTCCGAGGCTTGCAAACGCCGTCCTTGAGTTGGCAAAGGTGTTGATCCTCATTCCGAACCAGGCAACAATGTAGCTTCCGAGAATACC
>CAJAIK010000023.1 GCA_903939765.1 uncultured Chlorobiaceae bacterium
AGTTATGGGTGAAAAACTCAGTTCAGTGCCGTTCCTCATAGCATAGTTTTTATGTCAAACGATTGCATTGTAGTGCCTAAATTTTTGGTCCAATCCTTATTTTACTTACACTTACACGGTTTTATGTATGAAGTCAGGATAGTGAGTTGATTTTAAGACTTCGCCTCAACCCCGGCAGCAAACAAAGCGAGCTGTGCATGAGACTCATCCGGTGTCGTTACATTCTTGCTGGTGTCTATTGCGCAGTGCGTCTCACCAATAAAATAATCTGCATGATTGGGCTTCAACTCCTCCAATACCCGCTTTACGGTTTCAGAACTATGCCCTTCGAGAAAGCGAAATGCGGAAGATGCGAGGTATTCCCTGCTGATTTCAAATGTCAACCACTTCCGCTTGAGTGCTTCAGCGGTAAACCCGGTGGTGTTTGAGCCGCCAAAAATATCAAGCACAACATCCTCCTCATCAGTCAGCATTTTGATAAAAAAAGCAGGGAGTTCCGCCGGGAATCGTGCCGGATGGCTTTCGGAGCCGAGTTCCTTGCAAAGCCGGAGATAGCTCGAGTTGCTGTCGGTGTTTGGTATGGAGAGAAGGTTTGAGGGAATTGCGCCTCCATTATCCTTGCCAAAGCTTGCGCTGATATCATGACCGGATGGGCGCTTTTTTGGGGTATAGAAACTTTCGGGATCTCTGATCAGTTTCTTCATGCGGTCAGAATAGGGTGCAAGTACTTTTCGGACATCGGCTTTGGGGAACTCGGTTTTACTGAACCACCATACCGTATTGACAGAATCCTTTGCCCTGATTTTTCGTTTGTTTACCCATTCAATGGGCGAGGGCAGCTTTGCCGGATTGAACCAGTAGAAATCTTCGGCAAGATGAAATCCTATCTCGTCACAAAAAGCGAGGAGGACGCGAAAGTTGTATAAAGAGCGGGATGGAATTCCGGAACGGTATGTCCCTCCCAGATCGAGGACAAAACTGCCGCTCTCCTTGAGAACCCGGAACACCTCCTGGCCAAATGGCTTAATCCACTCAACGTATTCTGTTTCCTCAACATTGCCGTAGCTCTTTTGGCGACGGAGTGCAAAAGGAGGGGAGGTCATGACGAGATCAATGCTGTTGTCGGGTAACTCGGCAAGGAGTGCAAGCGAATCGCCAACATAGGCTTGCCCTTTTGCTGTCCGGTAGAGTGGTTTGCTCTGCATCAGTACTCCCTCAAGTCGTTGACCCAACTGGCTACAATCTGCCAGAGCACGCTTGCAGCAAAATAGACTTGTGAATCTGCATTACACAGTGCTTCAACATCACCCTGCTCAAACTTATCCTTGCCAGAGCCAACAATGTAGCTCATCCATTTTCTCAGGTTTTCATCGGCTCCGACAACCATTTCTGATGGATTAAATTTACCTGTTCGGGCAAGCACCCATGACAGTCCATCGCGTTTGGCAGGATCACCCCGTTTCAGAAGATCAATCAAATGAGGGATTTGTGGCTCGGCAATCCGCAAAAGTGCCCGTGCCGCTTCAACTTTAATCTCCAGTGGGCTTGAGTTAAAGGTATCAACAAGTGCGGTCGCTGATTGAGCAGATACGAATTGGCCAAGTGCCCATGCGGCTCCGGCACGCAATTCATCGTCACGATGTGAGTCCTGTAAAACTTCGATCAATAACTTTTCACTCCTGCTTGCAGGTATTTCAGAAGCGACAATGACTGTTTCCAGTTGTGTTTCGAGGGGCACTGTCATGACGGAGTTGCGCAGTTTGTTTTCCATAAACTCCCAGCCATCAGGCTCATCATGGGCGGCAAGCGCAGCAGCGGCCTCAAGTTGAACATAAATATCTTCATCACTATCATTCATTCGTGCGACCAATACAGACTTGGCTGTTGTGTAACCTCGATATCGCAACGCTTTTGCTGCGGCATACCGCTCGCTCAGATTGACGCTTGCAAGCTTGCTGAAAATAAGCTTCGCTAACTGTGGTTGGATATTGAAGTTTTGTGTTGACTGGCACAACTGATGCCACAACTTGATTGGCCTCGACCGTTTCACCGGCATTCACCTGTGGCAACAACGTTATCTGGCCTTTGCTTCTGCTCAACTGGATCGATTGACGTCGTTCCTCCGGGTCTGAAATGAGACTGATCCTTCCCGATTCCACAGCAGAAACAACTGAGCGCTGCCTTGCAGCAGCAAACGACCACATCACCCGTATTTCAGAGCCCTCTTCAACCCCTTTTGGTTGGGTAATGGATATTTTACCGGAAGCAAATGCTGCCCGCATATCCTTCACGCTGACAAAATGAACCGGTGAAACCTGTTTCAGCTCTATGGGAGAGTCGTTGTCTTGCTCAAAAACGACTATTGAAACAAAATCGTCATCACGCATCCCTGCGTCCCAAGCCCTTTTAGGGTCTTTGAGAGAGTGTGACATTGATATCTCAAGCTTTGTTTTACCACGGGATTCAAACCTTAAACCATTGTTCAGGCATAAAATATCAGGCACCCTGACTCGCTTGATTTTGATTTTTTTCCAGATTTTGAAACCGGTAGAACCTCGTTCAAGCTCGATGGGGTTGAAACCCATCTTCTTAAGCAAGGCTATGGTTGCATTTGTTCCCGCAGCACCAACTGCAAGTTTTCGCAGGAAGCTGTCATCACTTTTGAAATTATTTGCCACTACACCGCAGTAAGTTCTTATTGGAGAGTATTATTGACCGTAGCACTTGCAAATTCTCCTGTGAATTGTGGCACTATCGTCATAATTGAGTACTTGACAAGAATGAGTTTACAATATAAAAGCATTTCAGATATTGTGACGAATCTTGTCTCACTCGTCTTATAAAAGCGCTTATCGGTGCTGGTCTCACAAAAATGGTAACCATTAAATGAGACTGAATAGCGGCAACCATATCGAAAAGATATGCATAACTCTTTGGTCAATAGACAAGGTGGCAGACAACCAGACAATAGTGTGTTGATAGCTGGTCTTCAGCTCAACCCTGAACCTGAATTTCCGTAAATAAGAGCAGCATGAAACGAATACAGTACCTCAGCTCCTCACATTGTCTTTTTTTCTGCCGAACTGGGGATCGGCGTTCCCGGGTATAGGAGAAGTTCTCTCCAAGTGCCCGGAAAAACCTGACTCATGCGGGTTCTCCGTGCAAGTGAAGAGTTGTGGATTTGTGGCCTCCTGTTAATCTTTGACGCAGCGAACAGACATTCCGTCTGCGTTATGTTCGGTGCCTCGACTAACGCCTGAGTTGTGGTAATTGACAACGCTGTACCATGAGATGGTTGGAGTAGACTCGGAAGATGACCAGAAATAAGCGCTTTCACCCTTAAAGAAAAAACTGGCGGCTGTGCCTCTCATGCCTCCGGGTAGTGCACTGAAGTGACTGCTGTTATCGGCCGCATTATTGGGAGCTAACCAGAGTGAGGTTCCTGTGGTTTTTATTTTTCCTCCGGCAACAGTTGCGCCACCCAGTGCCGTTGCGAGTGAATTCCACTCCTCATCGCTCGATACATGCCACCCTGATGGAGCAAGGCCGCGAGGGTCATGCACGGCATACCAGTTGTAGAGGCGCCCATACTTTCCGTTTCTGGCAGAATCATTTTTGTAGTAACACCACGCACCTTCGCCTTTTGCTGCTGCGTCGAGCCACTCTTCATTCGAAGCGGCATATCGAACCGTATCTCCGTTCCGGTATCGGCTGACATCAAGGTTCTCCTGCATCCAGAGATGACCGCCTATGGATACGGTATTGATGGTGTGTCCGTCGATATCCCTCTCTGCAGCCCGAAGATCTGATGCTGAACTCATCAGGGTTATCAGGAGCAGCAGTAACCCGTATAGTGCTTTCTGTGTGTATTTCATTTGTTGTTGCCGTTTAGAGTTTATTGTTTTATAAAACGTTATAGCTGATTAATCGTACGGCACACCATTGAAATCCTGATGGGCCTCCCCTTCTCTACCTTTCTCACGGTTTTGGGTTTGATAGAGTCTTTATGATTCACTCCGGTTAGTTACTGTTGATCAGATGGTTATTCTTTATCTCGTAACCAATGTACCGGAAGCAACCTTTAGGAAGGCTGAAGAGCGGCTTAAAAGAGACTAAAAAATTTGACGAAAAACCAGCCGGAGGAGTTAGGGAGTTTTGATCGACCAGAGAGAGCGCGGACGCGGATGAAGTCGTAGAGCCTGTTGAAGCCGCCTCCCTTTTTAGGGCACAGAACTTGAACATGAAAACGTGAAGAATTCTCTTGGCATAATCAACAAAAATACTCTAAATTGAGCAATGAGCCGTTTGCATAACGGCATAAGGGTTTGACCATTATTTTTCTGATAACATCTAAATAACAAACATCATGGCAAACGAAACAACCAATGATCTCGGAGCCGCCTTGACCAATTTGCTGAACACTGGCGGCACTCTTCTTCGGCAGTCAATCGAGCTGTTGAACAGTGGATTGAAGAGCGCCTCACAGGCAATTGAGCCTCTGGGTAAATCAACAATTGAATTGGCGAGCAATGCGACCAACGCTTTGAATCAGACATTGCAGAGCGTATCGGCCGCCATCGCTCCGAAAAAGTAAATCAGCGTTTGGGTTGCTGTTTTGAGAAAACACCCTGCATCGTGAAAGTGCGGGGTGTTTTGTTTTCTGTCAAATTGGCTTCACGTTCTGGAATGAAGGATGTTGTACACTGCTGAGGAGAGCGATTTTGTACTGAAGGGTTTCTGGATGAAGTTAACGCCGCTGGCAAGAACACTGTTGTTGGCAATGACGTCGGCCGTGAAGCCTGACATAAAGAGCGTTTTAAGTTCTGGCCGGTATACACGAAGCTTTTTGGATAGCTCGGCTCCGTTCATCTCCGGCATGATCACATCCGTTAACAGCAGCTCAATCGTTCCGTTATAGTTTTCAACCGTTATGAGCGCCTCCTTGGGTGTAGCAGCCGCAATAACATTATAACCGTTACGTTCAAGCAGGAGTTTACAGAGGTTCAGAATAGGCCGCTCATCTTCCACAAGCAAAATGGTCTGATGGCCTTTAGGCGTCAATTGCTCAGGTTTTGCTTCGTGATCCACTGTAGACTCTGCTCTGTAGAGAGGCAGATGAATCGTGATGGTTGTTCCCTTGCCTGGTTCACTCTGGCATTCGATTGTACCGTTATTCTGCTTTACAATACCGTAGACCATGGACAATCCAAGCCCTGTGCCTTTTCCCAGCTCTTTTGTGGTGAAAAATGGCTCAAAAATATGCTCAAGATCATTTTGGTCGATACCGCACCCGTCATCACGAACGGAAAGCGTCACATACTCTACGAAGCGATCCTCAGCCCCGGAGACTTCGCTCGCAATTGTGGGAGCAGAGAGGCTTCCGCTTTCGATCGTGATACTGCCGTTACCGGTTATGGCATCACGGGCGTTGATACAGAGGTTGACAAGAATCTGGTCGATCTGCGATGGATCGATGTTTAACCGGGAGTTTTGGCTGTCAGGAATCCATACCAGCGTGACTTGTTCACCGATGAGGCGACGCAGCATGGGAAGCAACTCTTCGACTGCGGTGTTCAATTCAAGGACTTTTGGAATAACAATCTGTTTCCGGGCAAACGCAAGAAGTTGGCGTGTCAGATTGGCCGAACGGGTTGCCGCCTGGTGGATGGCCTCAAGATCGGCATAGGCACCCTCGGATGGATGAAAGTGTTCCAGGGCCATTTCGGAGTGGCCGAGAATAACCGTCAGCATATTGTTGAAGTCATGGGCAATACCTCCGGCCAACCGTCCTACCATCTCCATTTTCTGTGACTGCTGAAGCTGAACTTCAAGTTTAGCCCTCTCCTCTTCGTTCTTGAGTCGTCCCGTAATATCGGTACTGGTACCAATAATTCTGTGGATAGTACCAGTCTCATTGCAAACAGGATTCAATACGGTCTCCCATAATGTCTCTTTGCCCATGAACGGCAGATACTCTTCATAATGAATTGAGTGGCCCTCGCGTACACACTCGTTATAATGATGAATAACCTGTTCGGCAAAAACAGGAGGTAGCAACTGTTCAGGTGTTTTTCCAGCGATCTCATCACTGCTGATGCCCGTCAGTATTTCATGAACCGGATTAATACCCTTAAAGCGATAAGTGCCGTCTGGCAAAACATCGACTACAAAAATAGAGAGGTTGACCTCATCATAGATATCCTTGAGAAACTCCTTGCTTTCGAGTATCTCCTGCTCATATCGTTTACGATCCGTAACATCCCGGATCAGTCCAATCATGCCGGAAGAGCCATGGCCCACAAAATGGCATACATGAACCTCACCGAAAAAGAGTGATCCGTTTTTTTTCCTGAACAGCAATTCGGTCACCTGATCGGTCAAGTAATCCTGCACGGCATTTTTAAATATGACAAGAGCTTTGGGAACCTCCTCTTCGGCAAGATATTCGGTAAAAAAGTGACCTATAACCTCTTGAGCATTATAGCCGAACAGATTTTCAATAACGGAGGAGAGATAGGTTAAACGTCCCTGGTCGTCGGTAACATAAACCATTTCGACAATTTGTTCCGTAATTGAACGTAACCGTCTTTCGCTCTCCTGCAATGTCGTTTCCATCAGCGTACGCTCAGTAATATCGTTGATGATGGAATAGAGCAGGAATGTATCATCAAACGGAATCGGACTGCTGAACACTTCGACATCGCGAATTGAACCGTCTGCCAGACGATGGCGGAAAAGGAAATAATTTCTCTGTTGTTTGTTGGCCAGATTCATTTCTGATTGAATCTCTTGAGCCGTCAACAGGTTGATCTGACTGATGTTCATCTGGCAGAGCTCAGCAAGCTCCCAGCCATAGTAATCGACTGCCGCAGGATTGGCGTCAACAATCCTGCCATCTTCAGGATTAATGATCAGCATGACGATATGACGGTTCTGAAAAAGGCCCCTGTAACGTGCCTCACTTTGCCTTGCCTTCTCCTCAGCCAGTTCCCGTGCATGACGGACTTGCAACATGGTGATTCCACAGGCCAGGTTTTCAGCGAGGGAGTTGAGCAGTTGCGTCTCTTCGTCATTGAAAGCATCCGGCATGGCGGAGTAAATAGCGAGGGCGCCAAACACCTTGTCACCCTGTTTCAGCGGAAAGCTTTGATTGGAGCTATAGCCGCGCTTTCTTGCCTCTTCGCGCCATGGCAAAAAACGCGGGTCTCCAGTCACATCATTGACAAGGCATGGGACTCCCGTACGGATTGCGGTTCCTGTTGGGCCCTGTCCATGCTCAACATCTGCCCAGGAAATATTGAGTGAATCCAGATACCCCTCTTCAAAACCTGCCTGGGCAACCGGACGGACGGTTTTCGCCTCATCATCTTCCGCATAACCGACCCACGCCATTCGATAGCCGCCAATATCAACAACAATTCGGCAAATCTCACTCAAGAGTTCCATTTCATTACTCGCATGGAGCATTGCCTGATGGCACTTGCTGATCACCAGAAGTGCACGGTTCCACTTTTGGAGTTCATCAACCATCTGCTTTTGCCCGGCAATATCCATGTGCTCAACCCTCCTTTTTGCGCATGAGTTCGACAAGCTCACCTGTTCGTGATGCCTGCTTTTCTACGGCTTCAGCGAGACGTTCCATCTCGGTGTGGCGCCCGCGCTCGGTTTCGGTATCGAAGAGGATCGGTTTCTGAAACCCTTCAGAAAGCCGGAAAATGTGACGGCAGAGCATGATAAGGATAACATAGAATACCGGAAGCAAATACTCGGCGAAAATGACGGGCATCTCCTGATAGTGCTGCATGATGCCTTCCCAGTCGCCGCTGAAGAGCAGATCCCATTTCAGGAAAAAATAGAGGTAGATGACTGGATGAAAAACCAGAAAAAAGCGCATGATTTTCGACTGCTGCCGGTTGGCCACTTCACTTTCGTACTTGGAGAGAAGCCAGGGAAAGTGTCCGACAAGCATGGCCGCCCTGCGATCGTTAAGATAGTGTGCTCCTTGCATTGCGGAGTCGATAAAAGAGGAGACCTGGCTCAACAGAAAGGTGGAGAGAATCATGGCCAGAAAGGCGTAGCTGATGTCGTCGAACTTGAATGAACCGGAAAGATAGGGCAGCGTGATGGTTTTTGGTTTGATGACGATAAAGAGCATGGCTATCCCTGCAAGCAGGAGAGAGAAGGTGTGGAGCTTGCGGGCATGGCGGAGGCTTTCGATGACGGCGTCAACGTTGGCACCCTGCATGGAGTTGCCTGGCGGGTCGATTCTGAGCAGTGCTGCCGAATCGGTGAGGGGTGAGTAGAGGCCATTGACACCAACATCACACCCCTCAATGTCGCTGTAGATGGTAAAAATATCGATGGTGCTTTTACTGAAATTAACTCCGGTAAGGTTGCATCTGCTGAGGTCAGCTCCCCTGAGGTCGGCACCACGGAGATCGGCTTCTGCAAGATTTGCCCCGACAAGCCTCGCTTTTGCGAGGTTTGCGCCGCCAAGATCGACTGCCGAGAGGTTGGCGCCCCGCAGATCAACTGTGGCAAGCGGGGCTTCGTGCAAATCCGGCACAATCTCCGGATGTTCCTGGCGCCAGAGGTTCCAGGTGACGACGCCCTCTTTGAGGAGCTTCAGGTGTTCAGTGTCGGACATGTTCAGTAATAAATGTTATGAAACCGGTGATGCGGGGGTTTTGCCGACATACTTCAGCACCGCATGCAACAGTGACGCACTGCGGCTGAGCTGGGTATAGACCTCGTTTTGCGTCATATCCCTCTGCTCTTCGCGTATCTGGTTGCCAAGTTTGCGGGCGGTGTTGGCCACTTTTGCAATTTCACGGGCAAGATCAGCTTCGTTCAGGATGGTAATATCCTCCATGTTGCGCTGAATAGAGCCGAGGTTGTTTCTGACGCTGCCTTCAACGATACCGTCATTGATGCTGTGGCGGTTTTTGTTGAAGTCGTCATAGGCGGTGTTGTGCAGCGGCATGGAGAGGTCGGCAACGTAGTGCGCACAAAAAGCGAGCGGATATTCTGCATATTTGCCGCTATTTTGCTCTGCCTTGTATGCCCGTATTGCACCGATAATGGCGCCGTAAAGATGCCCTTCTCCATCCTCCGGCTTGTTGTAACGCTCAACCTGACTCATCACCATTGCCGCATCGACCTCTTTGCCTGCATTGTTGTTAAAGTAATGATTTTTCTCTTCTATCGGCCTGAATTCGCTCTTCGATTTGGCAACATCGGGTGCAGCCGCACTGTACCAGAGGTCAAAGCCTGCTGCCTCAGCAACCGAAAGATGGGTTTTGTCGTGCCAGGCCAATGCTGGCAATGAGGAAAGGGTGAGGGAGAGAACTGCTGAGAGAGAAGCAATGTTTCGTGACAGGGTACGCATGAAAGTCTCCTTCTTTTCGCGTTATGATAAATCCGACGGTAACGGTCAAATTCCGTGCAAAATATACACATATTTTACACGGAAACCGTAAAACGATCAGGGTTCCCGCGACTCAGGCGGGCGACATTTCGAGCATTCTCTGAATGGAACCAAGGGATGCAAGACGAAGCGTTTCATCAACCAGAATCTCCGGCTTGCGGTTAAGCATGCAGAGATAGAGCTTTTCGAGGGTATTCTGCTTCATCTGCGTACAGAGTGTTCGAGGATTGCCAGGATCCTTGGGCGCAGGAATGAAGGTTTTCCGGGGTGAGAGCTTCTGCATTTCATAAATGATTCCGGGTTCGGTCGCGATAATGAATGTCTGGACAGGACTGTTGACCGTATAGTGCAGCAGCGCTTTCGTTGAACCGATAAATGATGCATGGCGAAGCACCTCTTCGCGGCATTCGGGATGAGCTATGAGTTCCGCATCGGGATACTCCCTGCAGGCGTTGAGCACACTTGATTCGGAAAATTCGTCATGGACGTAGCAGTAGCCCTGCCAGAGAATCATCTCCCTGCCAAGTTTTTTTGCCAGGTAGCCACCAAGGTTTCTATCGGGGCCGAAAATGATCGGCTGACTGAGGGGAATCTGGCGGATGATCTCTTCGGCATTTGAAGAGGTACAGGTAATATCAGAGAGCGCCTTGATTTCGGCGGTCGAGTTGATATAGGTAATAACAAGGGCACCGGGGTGTTCGGCCTTGAATCTCCTGAACTCTTCCGCCGGGCAACTGTCGGCAAGGGGGCAGCCGGCACGGGCATCAGGCATCAGTACCAGTTTTCCGGGATTGATGATTTTGGCGGTTTCGGCCATAAAATAGACCCCGGCAAAAACGATCACATCGGCATCGGTTTTTTCGGCTGCCCGGGCAAGGGCAAGGCTATCACCCACAATATCGGCGACCTGCTGTATCTCAGGAAGAGTATAGTAGTGGGCAAGGACAAGGGCGTTCATCTCTTTTTTCAGCGCATTGATCCGCCTGAAAAGCTCTTCACGCGAAAGGGAGTCACTGGTGGAAGCTAAATCTATGGTCATGGTGTGATGTTCACTGTGGTTGCAAGCAAGCTGTTGAGGTGGGTCTCTTATTTGAGATAGTAGTCAAGATCGTCATCTTCGCGGATCAGAAGGAGAATGGCGGAGTTGGGCACAATAATGTATCGTTCATCCTCGTATTCGATCTCATAGGAGCTGCTCTGAATAAAAATAGCCATATCACCGACTTTGGCCTGAAGCGGTATGTACTGGGCGGCTGAAACGCGCTCCTTCCATGGTTCATCCGACTCGGGCGGTGGACCTACGGGATAGCCCGGTCCGGTCTTTATGATATAACCAGTCTGAATTTTCTCCTTTTCCTGAACGCCTGGAGGAAGATAAATACCTGATTTTGTTCTTTCACCAAGAGATTTTGGCTTGATTAATACTCGATCACCAACAACAACAAATTTATCTGTTATATTCAAATTCTTAGCCATATTTTTACTCTTGACCTATTGACTTCGGCACCCTTGCGATTGATGAGGAAAATGTAATAAAAAAAACGGAATATGAACCGTGAGGAAGTTTTTTACTCTTTTTGTGGAATACAGTACATGGCTGCTTTTTGTGCTTTACTGCAGCATAGCTTTTCTTTTCATACGTCTTCAGCAGGATGATGTGCAGCACAAACTGCACAACGAAGGTATTGAGTTCAGCGCAGCAGTCAACCAGCAGTTGATGACGTTCAACTCCCTGTTTACCCTGAAAAATGAAAATGAGCGTCTGATGCGGGTCAACACTGATCTGCTTTCGAGGGTGCTCACCCTTGAGACCGCCACTGTTGATGAGCGAAGCCAGAAAAAAATACTGGCCGACACCACACTCAACGCATCAAAGTTTATCATGGCAAGGGTTGTTGACCGCAAATTCAGCGATCGTGAAAACATGCTGGTGATTGATGCCGGATGGAGAAAAGGAATCAAAAAAGATATGACCGTTCTGGTGCCGGAGGGGCTGGTGGGGAGGGTGACCTCTGTCTCCGAACACTATGCAAGGGTTATGCCTCTTATTCACCCTGATTTCAAGGTGGTTGTGGCCGCAGATTCATGCCGCAGCATGGGTATTCTTTCCTGGAACGGGGGCAGGGAGTTCATCGCCCAGGTTGAGCATATTCCCATTAGCAGTCACATAAAACTGAACGAACGATTTGTAACCTCAGACTTCAGCACCTTTTCGATACGGGGCATTCCTGTCGGTCGGGTTGTACGCATAAAACCCGACAACCTTTTTTACGATGTTGATATCTGGCTGGCCGTTGACTTTTCAACCTTGACACGGGTACTGGTTGCTCCACTGAAAATCGAACCGGAAAAAATCATGATCATGAGCGATGATACTGTAACTACAAATAAAAAGAGCCATTAATTTTCAGATATTGACCTTGTGATAAATAAAAATTATCTCTATATCCTCTTCCTCTGCATCATCTCTCTGGTACAGGAGTTCAGCTTTTCACGCATGACGCTTTTCAATGTCTCGGCGGATGTTGTAACCATTTTCCTTGCTTACATTGCCGTAACCACCGATCAAAAGATCAATATCAGTTTTGGATTTGCCGCCGGAGTACTTGGTGGCCTTTTGACGGGGAATATGGGGTTGAATATGCTTGCAAGAACGGTCGGAAGTTTTATTGCTGGTTATTTTCAGACCCCAAAAGAGAGCCATGCGACCATAAATCAGAAAAGCAAGCGTTTTTATGCTGCGGTCATTGTGGCCGGGTTCTGTACCAATGCCATTCTTTCCGCTGGAGACAATCCTCTCGGCTTTTCGCCAGCTTACCGGATCGTGGTTTTCGGTCTTCTTGAATCTCTCTTCAACCTCATCTTTGCCTTTGTCGTGAACTGGCTGTTTTTGAGACAATCACTTGCAAACTGACCGATGGATAAACTTCTGCGAAGCACCTTGCTCGTATCGGGTTTTGTGATAGCTCTTTTTTTGCTGCTGTTCAGCCGGCTTTTCTATCTGCAGATTCTCAATTATCAACAGCTTGGTTCAATTTCAACCACAAACAGCATCCACAGGATCTGGGTTCAGCCCCCGAGAGGGCGCATGATTGACCAGAATGGCGTTGTCATTGTTGATAATCAGCCACTCTATACGCTGAAGATTGTTCCGGCTGAATTCAAAACGGAGCGGACTGCTTTTCTTGCATGGCTTATGCAGAAGCCGGAAGATGAGTTAAGGGAGACCCTCAAAAAGGGATCGGCATTCAACCGCTATTCAGCCACCATCATCAGCCGCAACCTTGATGCTGTTGCGATAGCGAGAGTGAGCGAAAATCTCTGGCAGCTCCCTGGCGTCCTTATCGAGACCGAAAACAAGAGACTCTATCCGGATTCACTCTTCGGATCCCATCTCTTTGGCTATTTACGCTCCATCCCTAAAGAAAAACTTGAGGAGCTGGCCGATCAGGGTTACACTCAGGATGACAAAATCGGGTTCAACGGACTTGAAAAATATTACGAAGATGATCTGAAAGGACAGAAAGGGATGCGGTTTGAAATGGTTACCCCTCTGGGCAAGTACGCCGGAAAATATGATAGTGGCAAAAGCGATATCCCCTCGGTCAGAGGGAACGATCTCTACCTTGCTATTGATGGTGGCCTGCAGCAACTTGCGGAACAACTCCTCAGAAAAACGGGAAAATCGGGAGCTGTCGTAGCCATCAATCCTTCGACCGGCGGAATTCTTGCCCTCGCCAGTGCTCCAGACTACGATCTTGATATCTTCAACGGTTCTACCGACCGCAAAGGGTGGAACGAGATTGTTACCTCTCCCCAGAAACCGCTTTTTAACCGCACGGTTCAGGCGGTTTATCCCCCGGGCTCCATCTACAAGATGATTCTTGCCATGGCGGCTCTGGAGGGAAAGAAAATAGACCCGGCAAAAAAAATACTCGACAACGGCGCATTCGTTTACGGCAACAGGCGTTTTCTCAGTAACGAGGGCAGAGGTCACGGGTGGGTTAATATGAGAGAGGCCATTACGGTCTCATCAAATGTCTATTTTTATAACCTGATTTTCAATGTCGGCTTTGAAGATTGGACAAAGTATGGGGCGATGTTCGGTTTTGGAGAAAAAACCGGCATTGACCTGCCTGGAGAGCGACATGGGCTTTTGCCATCAACCGATTATTACAATAAGAGGTACGGCGAGAACAAGTGGACGAAGGGATACCTGGTCAGTCTTGCGATTGGTCAGGGAGAACTCGGCACCACACCCGTTCAGCTTGCGACCTATGCGGCAGCCCTTGCGAACAACGGGACTCTCTTTCAGCCCCATATCGTTAAGGGCTACCGTAATACGGCTACCGGTGAATATGTTGAGTACACCTACGACAAGCAGCAACTTCCGGTTTCAAAATCAACATTCGATCTTATCCATGACGGCATGGTGGGGGTGGTGGAGAGAGGAACAGGCACACTGGCAAAAGTGCCGGGCGTAACCATTGCAGGAAAAACCGGTACCGCACAAAATCCTCATGGTAAAGATCATGCGTGGTTTATTGCTTTTGCGCCAGTTGAGAACCCCAAAATCGCCATGGCTGTCCTTGTCGAGAATGCTGGTTTTGGTGGAGCCATTTCTGCTCCGATTGCCCGCGAACTGATCCGCTATTATGTGAAGGGAGAGAAATTACCGGTTGCCTCCACAAAAAAAGGGATAAATCCTTCTGCAGCAGCCTCGCAGCAAGCTGACAGTACAAAAAAGATCGTACCGGCAGCTCAACCTGAAAAAAACAGCACCCTCTCCGAGCCCCTCACCGGTAATCAGAATGGAGACGATAAGGGGAAAAAAGCAGAATGATTTACAAGGATGATCCCGATTCCATACGGGGGTTTCTCGAGGATACGAGTAACTTGAAGGGCGGTCATACTCCGGGGGTTTTTTTTCCGGAGACGGTGGACGAACTTGCTGATCTCCTCAAAAGTGCCATCAGGGAGCACCGCCAGTTTACCATTGCCGGAAATGGAACCGGAACGACCGGCGGCAGAATTCCCCAGGGCGAGTATGTTGTTTCGATGCAAAAGCTTGACCGTATCGGCGAACCGGTACCAATCGGCGGTGACAGGGCATACATAACCGTGCAGGCTGGAGTGCTTCTTGAAACGCTCCAGAAAAAAGTGGAGCACTCCGGATGGTTTTATCCGCCTGACCCAACTGAAAAGCTCTGTTTTATCGGAAGCACGATCGCGAACAACTCTTCAGGAGCAAGAAGCTTCAAATACGGGCCGACTCGAAACCATGTTGCAAGAATCCTTCTTGTCCTGGCCGATGGCGAAAGGCTCAACCTTTCGCGCGGAGTCTGCCGGGCCGACAAGGATGGCCTGTTCCGCTTTACGCTGCCTTCCGGCAGGGAGATAAGCTTCAAGAGACCAGAATATCGTATGCCTGCAACCTCAAAGCACAATGCCGGCTACTTTTCAGAGGCAGACATGGATCTGGTCGACCTCTTTATCGGTTCAGAAGGAACGCTTGGCGTTATTGCGGAAGCCGATCTGCTGCTCACTCCCCTGCCATCGGCGATCATCTCCTGCCTGGTTTACTTCCGCAAGATTAATGAGTTGTTCCGCTTTGTCGACCTGCTGAAAGAGCCGGAAAACGCCGTCGTACCAAGGGCAATAGAATTTTTTGACAGCCATTCGCTTGAGTTTCTTGCAGAGAAATATCCTGAAGTGCCCGCCAGGAGCGGAGGTGCAATTTTTTTCGAGCTGGAAACAACTACCCAGAGAGAAGAAGGCGACCTTGACCTGCTCTTCGCTTTGATGGAGTCATGCAATGCCATGACCGACGAGTCGTGGATGGCGCTTGACCGTGATGAACAGGAGCGGTTGCGAGAGTTTCGTCACGCTTTACCGCTTATCGTCAACGACTGGCTCAGCCGGCAGCACGAGAGCAAAATCAGCACCGACATGGCCGTGCCGGAAAGTGCGTTCCGCGAACTGTTCGATTTTTATGGCAGCTCTTGCGAACAAGAGGGCTTTGTCTATATTATTTTCGGGCATATAGGAGATGCGCATGTGCACTTGAATATCCTGCCGCGCAACCACGAGGAGTTTGTAGGGGCAAAGGCGCTCTATCGGACATTTGTCGGCAAGGCTCTTGAGTTGGGGGGAACGATTTCAGCAGAGCATGGGATCGGCAAGCTCAAGTCGGAATATCTTGTCGGGATGTATCATGAAACCGGCATAGGAGAGATGGTACGGATAAAAAAATACCTTGATCCTTATCTGCTGCTCAACAAGGGAAACATTATCCCTGCCGCATATTTTGAAACGAATACAATCCATTGAACCCAGGTCACTGTGGCAAAAAAGCAACACACTCAGCAATATGTTCAGGCCATTCAGAACAGAAAGGCCCGTTACGAATTCGAAATTCTTGATACCCTTGTTACCGGTATCCAGCTTTTTGGCAGCGAAGTCAAATCGGTGCGGCTTGGTAAAGCGAGCTTGAGTGAGAGTTTTGCCATCATTCTTCGTAATGAGGTGTGGCTTGAAAACATGCAGATCACCCCTTACGAGCACTGCCATACGGATCAGCCTGAGGCAAAACGGAGTCGGAAACTGCTGCTGCACAAAGAGGAAATTCGCAAAATCCAGACCAAAATCAGTGAAAAAGGGCTCACGCTGGTGCCGCTGAAGGCGTTTTTCAACTCGAAAGGGCTGTTGAAAATTGAGCTTGCCATAGCCAAAGGCAAAAAGCTCTACGACAAGCGAGAAACGATAAAAGCGCGGGAAAACCAGCGGCAGATGGAGCAAATCAGGAAGCAATATTAAACAAAAAAGAGAATCGAGATGCTTTTTCCATCAGTACAGGAACAGCTTGATATTATTGAGCGTAATACCATAGAAATACTCAGCAATAAAGAGGAGCTTGAAAAAAAACTGACTTCGAGCATGCAGTCAGGCAAACCACTCAAAATTAAATTTGGGGCTGACCCCTCACGGCCTGATTTGCATCTCGGCCACTCGGTCGTACTGCGCAAACTCAGGGAGTTTCAGGATCTTGGCCATGAAGCCATTCTGATTATCGGCGACTTTACCGCAATGATCGGGGACCCTTCGGGAAAAAGCAAAACAAGGCCGCAACTCTCGGCTGAAGAGGCACGCGAAAATGGCTTAAGCTACTTCGAGCAGGCGTCGAAAATTCTTGACCATGAAAAAACAACGATCTGTTATAACTCCGACTGGCTTGGCGCCATGACATTTGCTGATGTCATCAAGCTTTCAAGCCACTACACCGTGGCGCGGATGCTTGAACGTGATGACTTTGAGCGGCGATACCGTGCACAGGAGCCGATTTCGGTTCACGAGTTCCTCTATCCCCTTGCCCAGGGCATGGACTCCGTACATCTGAAAAACGATGTCGAGCTTGGTGGTACTGACCAGAAATTCAATCTTCTTGTCGGTCGTGACCTGCAGCGGGAGTATGGCATTGCACCCCAGGTCTGCATCACCATGCCGCTGCTTGTGGGCACTGCAGGAGGTGAAAAAATGTCGAAATCACTTGGCAATGCCATCTGTTTCAACGACACTCCTGCCGATATGTATGGCCATGTGCTCTCCATTCCCGACACACTCATTGAGACCTACTGCAAACTTCTGCTGCCACAGACAGAGGATGGCAATACCTCAATTCTGGAGCAGATAGCAGAAAATCCGAGAAGCGCCAAACGGCTGCTGGCAAAGAACATTGTCGCGCTTTACTCTTCACAGGAGGAGGCCGAAGGCGCTGAAATCCACTTTGATCAGCTCTTTATTCACAAAAAAGCACCGGACAATATTGAGCTTTTCGAGTTTGACGAACCGTCAATACCGATCATCGACCTTTTGACAACTCTTGGGGCCGCCGTTTCAAAAAGCGAAGCACGAAGAATGATTCAACAGAAATCGGTTCTTGTTGATGAGAGAAAAATTGAAGCGATTGACGAGCTGATTGAGCTCAGTGTTGAGCCAAAAATCATCCGGGCGGGAAAAAGAAGGTTTTTTAAAGTGGCCACAAGAAAAACATTTTGAATACGACTGCTTTTTTCTATAATTCGTCAATTTCGTTAGAGTAAACGCATCAAAACAATCACATTAATCCGGAGGCACGGCATTGTCATTTGTCCCATCAAAAGTATTTTTCACCAAAGGTGTGGGAAGACACAAGGAATATCTCTCCTCATTTGAGCTTGCCCTGAGAGAGGCCAAAATCGAAAAATGCAATCTGGTCACGGTATCCAGTATTTTTCCGCCCCACTGTGAACGTATCAGCGTAGAAGATGGTGTAAAGCTGCTCTCTCCGGGGCAAATTACCTTTGCCGTCATGGCCCGCAATTCAACCAATGAGTTTAACCGCCTGATTGCCGCCTCGGTCGGCGTTGCCATTCCGGCTGACGATACCCAGTACGGCTATCTGTCGGAACATCACCCCTACGGTGAGTCGGCTGAACAGTCCGGTGAGTATGCCGAAGATTTGGCGGCAACGATGCTTGCAACCACCCTCGGCATTGAGTTTGACCCCAACAAGGACTGGGACGAGCGTGAAGGTATATACAAAATGAGTGGTAAAATTATCAATTCATACAACATAACTGAAACTGCAGAGGGCGAAAACGGTCTCTGGACGACGGTCATTTCATGCGCCGTGCTGCTGCCGTAGTGACAATCCATCGGCTTTCAGGAAACTGAAAGCAAAAGATTTTTCGCCGGAAAAAGGGGCGCCTGTAAAAAAATAAAGTTGCCAGACGGGGAGCAGCGCATGTTATTGCCTGCTCCCCGTTTCTTCTTGCAGGCTCTCCAGGCTAACCGATTATTGCAGTGACCACTCATGATTTTGCTTGCATCATTCCAGAATATCAGTACGCTTGAAGAGTTGATTCTCTGGGGCGGGTACATCCTGCTTTTTGCCATTATTTTTGCTGAAACGGGCCTGTTCGCCGGTTTTTTTCTTCCAGGCGACTCTCTTCTTATTACCGCAGGGCTCATCGCGGCTTCAGGAAGTCTGAACATTTTCCTTGTTCTTGCAATTCTTGTGTCTGGAGCTGTTCTGGGGGATGCTACCGGCTATTTTATCGGAAAAAAACTCAAAACAACCATCTTTGCAAAAAAGGATTCCCGCGTCTTTCATCGCGAACACTTGCAGAAAGCTGAGGCTTTTTATAAAAAACATGGCTCAAAAACCGTTTTTCTTGCACGCTTTGTACCAATTGTAAGAAGCTTTACCGCAACCCTCGCCGGTGTAACGGCCATGCAGTTCAGGGTATTCTTTTTTTTCAGTCTTTGCGGTTCCCTTTTATGGGTTCTCTTTTTTACGCTGACCGGTTATTATATTGCGCGACTCTTTCCCGGTATGGTCCAATTTCTGCATACCATCATCCTTGCGGGGATCATCCTTATTGTAGCGAGTGCCCTGAAAAGCCTGAAACAAAAAAAAAGAGCCCGCAACTGAAAATTTATCCCCTTTTAAACGAAGAGTCTTACAAATATTTATACCGGGGATGGTATTTTGCAGCACCATAACCTTTAAAAAACTGTGCATCCCACTGATATGACTGAATCGATCAAAACTGATGTTCTGGTGATCGGCAGCGGCATAGGCGGACTCTATTTTGCCATTCACATGGCCGATCATGCCAAGGTAACGATTATTACAAAAAAGGAGAGCTCCACCTCCAACACCAACTGGGCACAGGGAGGAATTGCCGCCACCATCGACAGCAATGACAGTGCCGAGCTGCATATTGCCGATACCCTTGATGCCGGTGCGGGTCTGTGCAACCTCGACATGGTCACACTCATGGTGACGGAGGGGCCCCGCCATATTGAGCGCCTCATGGAGCTTGGTGTCAACTTTACAACCTCCGACCATGAACAGCTTCATCTTGGCAAGGAGGGGGGCCATTCGAGAAGCCGCATTGTCCATGCACAGGATCTGACCGGACGGGAGGTTGAAACTGCCCTCCTCAATCGTGTCAACAGCCATCCCAATATTACCCTGCTTGAGCACCATTTTGCCATCGAGTTGCTCACAGAGCATCATCTTGGCATCAAAACAAATGACATTAACTGCTACGGAGCTTATGTGCTCGACTCAAGGCAGCGGCAGCCAAAAAAAATCCTTGCCAAAATCACCATGCTCGCCTCCGGAGGGCTTGGCCATATCTATCCCTATACGACCAATCCGGAGATT
Organism: uncultured Chlorobiaceae bacterium; assembly: GCA_903939765.1. Classification (GTDB taxonomy): domain Bacteria; phylum Bacteroidota; class Chlorobiia; order Chlorobiales; family Chlorobiaceae; genus Chlorobium. Next base: position 19,641 of record CAJAIK010000023.1, read on the forward strand.
GCTACCGGAGATGGTGTGGCCATGGCATACCGGGCAGGAGCTGAAATTGCCAATATGGAGTTCATCCAGTTTCATCCGACAGCTCTCTACCACCCGAAGGCAAAATCATTTTTGATTTCTGAAGCTGTAAGGGGATTCGGAGGAATTCTGCGACTGAAAAATGGTCAGGAGTTTATGCACAAGTATGATAAACGGCTGAACCTCGCTCCTCGCGATATTGTGGCCCGCGCCATCGACTCCGAGATCAAAAAAAGCGGTGAAGAGTGCGTATTCCTGGATGTGACGCATATTGATCCTGAAAAAACAAGGGAGCATTTTCCAAACATCTACGAAACCTGCCTCAGCTTTGGTATCGATATGACGAAGGAGATGATCCCCGTTGTTCCTGCGGCACACTATTCCTGCGGCGGTGTACGAACCGATGAAAGGGGACGAAGCACCATAGCAAGGCTCTATGCCTGCGGGGAGACAAGTTGTACGGGTGTTCACGGAGCAAACCGCCTTGCAAGCAACTCTCTGCTTGAAGCTCTTGTTTTTGCATGGAGAGCTTATCTTGATATCAGTCACGAGCTGCACAAGCGTGACAACAGCGTCGATTTTCCAAATTGGGATGACACCGGTACGGTCAATTCAGAGGAGTGGATTCTGGTATCGCACAACAAACGGGAAGCACAGCAGGTCATGAACGATTATGTCGGTATTGTACGCAGCGATCTTCGCCTGCAGCGTGCAAAACGCCGGATGGATTTTCTCAAAGAGGAGACGGAGTCCTATTACAAAAAAACAAAGATCACGACCCAGATCCTTGAACTGAGAAATATCATCAAGGTTGCAAGTCTGATCATCGAAGGCGCCATCAAGCGCCGTGAATCGAGAGGACTGCATTATACAACCGATTATCCAGGCAGAGACGACACCCATTTTTTGATCGACACCGTACTCAGATCGTTTTAACAGCCGTGTTACCAATATCATTACACGGATAATTGCAGGGAAGGGAAGGGCACGCCGCGTGGCGTGCCCCTACATAACCTCCTGCCAGTCTCTCGCATATCGGAAATCAATACCGGGTGTCCGTGCGGATATTTTGGCGATGACAGGCATCATCCTTTTGTACTGGTTCCGGACAACCATCATGCGAACGCGGTCATAAAAGGGTTCCGGAACCCCTTCAGCAATTATGGCGCTCTTATCCATCCGCTTTTCGAGCATCATGTAGAGGAGCAGATCAACCGATTCATAACTGAATCCGAGCTCCTCCTCATCGCTCTGTCCTTCCCAGAGATCAGCCGAAGGCGGTTTGTCAATAATTGGTTCCGGAATTTCAAGATGACGGGCAAGACCCCTCAACTGGGTTTTATAGAGATCACCGATCGGGTTAATGGCTGAAGCCATATCGCCGAACATGGTTCCATAACCAAGAAGCAGCTCTGTTTTGTTGCTTGTGCCCATCACAAGACGCCCATCTCTTGCAGAAACATCATAGAGAAAAATCATCCTGGTGCGGGCCATGATATTTCCCCTTCTTAACAACTGCTGTGCCGGGACAGAAGAAAAAAAAGCATCAACAACCGGCGTAATCGGCATCTCTTCAGCCTCTATACCGAGTTTCCGTATCATGAGCCCGGCATGTTCGATGCTTTCCACGCTGCTTGAGGCGTAGGGCATCATGAGCCCAAGCACATTCTCCCGACCAAGTGCACGGACGGCAAGTTCACAAGCAACCGCCGAATCAATACCTCCGGAAAGGCCAAGAACAACCGAACGAAATTTGAACTTGCGAATTTCGTTGAAAATAAATGCCTTGAGAATATCCTCGACCATTGCATAATCAAGGTGGAGATCCTGAACCTTCATAACGAAGCCATAGAAACGTTAAAAAATCAAAATAGCCGGGCTGATCACCCGCACTTCCCTTTTTGCTGATTGCTCTTCCTATCGCAGCCATTTTGACGGGTTCTGCTTGGTATGTCCCTTCCATATTTCAAAATGGACAACTGAGCCGCCCTCTGCCATTCTGCCCGAAACGCCAAGCAGTTGCTGTGATTTCACAAGCTCGTCCTTGACGACATTCAATTGTGCAAGATTGGCATAGACGGTAAGGTAAGATTTTGGATGGCGGATAATGACAATATTGCCGAAGGTAGGCAAAAAAGCAATCTGTACCACTTTTCCACCTGAAACTGCCCTAACCTGGGTGCTGGCAGGAACGGAAATATCGATCCCGTTATTGGTCGTAACGATCTTCAGATCCTTGTCTTCAACCGCGCCAAACCGGTGAGCGACAACGCCATTTCGCACAGGCCATGGCAAAGAACCTGCTGCGTTTTCAAAATCTGCCGAAACCCTTTCCAGTTCAGCAGAATCAAGAGTGGGAGGCGGAGAGAGCTTCTCTTGTTCCTCGCTCTTCACTGTTGTTTTTGGCGCCACTTCAATCTCTTTTTTGGCAAACTGAGGCTCCTCCTGTTTGTGTCGTGAAGATTTTTTCTGGTTCAGACGCAACCGTTCAGCTTCCATACGATCAGCCTCCAGACGGCGGGCTTCAAAACGTTTTGCCTCAAGATGCCGGGCTTCAAGACGTTGTAACCTTATGCGCTCGGCCTGAAGACGCTTTGCTTCAAAGAGCTTTTTCTGGCGCTCACGCTCGGCCTCCATCGCGCGCTGCTCGGCCAGAATCAGTGACTCTATCCTCAATTGCAGTTGGCTGCGTTTTTTCTGGACGGAGGCGAGCTGCAAAAGATACTCCTGCTTGTTTTTCCTTAACCCTTCAAGCACCACCTCTTTTTCTTTTTGAGTGGCCGACCAATTTTTCAACTGCCGCTCCTGCTCCCTCACCGTTTCAGCTTTTTGGCGATAGCTTTGCTGAAGCGCAAGCTGACTGTTTTCAAGCTTGACGGCAACCTGCTGTAAATTATCAACATGACGACTGACTGCCCGTGTAAAAAAACCCATGTATTGCGCACGTACCAATGCTTTGGAAACCGTGCCGGCAGCAAAGAAATGCTCGATATCCCTCTTGCCGCCATATTTGTAAGCTGAAATCGCTGTCCTGCGAAAATCATCGGATACACGACCGTAAATGCGGCGATTTCCCTGAAACTCATTGCGCAAACGATCAATATCCCTGTCAAGCTTTTTAAGATAGTTCTGGTTTTCGCTGATCATCTTCTCAAGCACCAGAATCTGGTTGCGAATATTTTCCAGAACCCTGAAGGAGCGCGTCTCCTTCCGAGTTGTCGAACTCAGTTTTGACTGGTACTCCTGAAGCTGCAGTTTGAGACTTGCAAGGTTCTGCTCTACCATCGCCCGCTCTCTGGTAATCCTCGATATTTCGTGATTTCTCGGTAAAGCCGCTACTGCGGAGAGCGACACACCCGTCAAAAGCAGGAAAAAGAGGGCTGCTATCCGCAACACCCTTGAAAAAAGGGCTGGTGAGGCAATAAAAGTCATAAAAAATCCTGGAGCATTAAAATTCAACTCTTTTTCAAGAAAACCAGCAAGAAGAGAGCAGTGAAAAAGAGGACAGAAACATCAGCTCAAGGTAAAGGATAAAATCTTTTCTTCGCAAACACGAAAGCGAAAAAAAAATTGTTTTTCTTAAGCTGAAATAATGGTAACTATCCGTTTTTCATCAGCGTTTTTTTTAATCACATGGACAAGCTTGTCATAAGGGGTGGTCGCCGGATTTCCGGAAGCGTGACCGCCTCGGGCTCAAAAAACACCTCTCTGCCAATCATTGCTGCAACACTGCTCACCGGAGCCGGAACCTTTACCCTTCATCAGATTCCTGATCTTGTTGATATAAAGACTTTTACCCAGCTTTTAAACCACCTTGGCGCCGAAACAACCTTTGAAAAGAACACACTGAGGGTTTCATCCCGAAACGTCGAAAATATCCAGGCACCCTATGAACTGGTAAAAAAAATGAGAGCGTCGATCTATGTGCTCGGACCGATGCTTGCAAGATTTGGCCATGCAAGGGTCTCTCTTCCCGGAGGATGTGCATTCGGGCCACGCCCGATTGACCTTCATTTAATGGCCATGGAAAAACTTGGCGCAACGATCACCATTGAAACCGGATTTATTGATGCTACAGCCCCGGATGGAAAGCTGAGGGGAGGCCATATCGATTTTCCAATCTCTTCGGTAGGAGCAACCGGAAATGCTCTCATGGCGGCCGTACTTGCCGAGGGCACCACAACCATCAGCAATGCTGCGGCGGAACCTGAAATTGAGACTCTCTGCCGGTTTCTCATCGCCATGGGCGCAACAATCAGGGGAACAGGCACAACCGAACTTGAAATTGAGGGTACCGACAAGCTTGAAGCAATTGAGTTTCATAATGTTTTTGATCGCATCGAAGCGGGCACCCTGCTTGCCGCTGCGGCCATAACCGGAGGAGATATTACGGTTAACGGTGTTGAACCTGAACAAATGAAAGCGGTGCTGAAAAAATTTGTCCATGCGGGTTGCTCCGTTGAAACAACTGAAAACAGCATAACCCTGAAAAGCCCGGAAAAGCTTATTTCAACCGATGTCACGGCGAAACCGTACCCCTCGTTTCCAACCGATATGCAGGCCCAGTGGATCGCTCTGATGACCCAGGCTGAGGGAACAAGTCATATTACCGACAAGGTCTATCATGAACGGTTCAATCATATTCCGGAACTGAACCGGCTCGGCGCCCATATCGAAATCCATAAAAATCAGGCGATTGTGCACGGACCCCAAACTCTTTCAGGTACAAAAGTGATGTCGACCGATCTGAGAGCATCAGCAAGTCTTGTTCTTGCAGGACTTGTCGCTGAAGGTACGACAGAAGTACTGAGAGTTTATCACCTCGACCGGGGGTATGAGAAGATCGAAATAAAACTGAACAGTCTTGGAGCAGATATCAGCCGTGAAAAGTACAGCGAATTTCAATAATAGAGAAAAAAGATAATTATTCATTTGGAAATTATTGCTGAAGCGTTATATTAACTCCCTCTAAAGCCAAGCATTGAGGGCCCTTAGCTCAGTTGGTCAGAGCAAGCGACTCATAATCGCTGGGTCGTAGGTTCAAGTCCTACAGGGCCCACCGTATTGTCGATGATTGGAAAAAGAAATTACCTGGCGTGTTCGTCTAGTGGCCCAGGACATCGCCCTCTCAAGGCGAAGATCACGGGTTCGAATCCCGTACACGCTACCATACCATGCACCCGTAGCTCAATTGGATAGAGCATCTGACTACGAATCAGAAGGTTAGAGGTTCGACTCCTCTCGGGTGCACAACCCTCACATCTTTAAGGCTTAACAGCTTTTCTCTTTCTCTGGCAATGTTTGACCTTGCGTTTCTTCTTTCCCCTGCTTATACCATATTTTTTTTTGGAATGCTTTTGCGCAAAACATCAGTTTTTGATGATGATGCTGCCGGTGTTCTTTTTAAACTTGTTCACTATCTGACGCTTCCGGCACTCCTGCTATCCGTGCTTCCCTATGTGGTCATAAGCCGCACGATGTTTTTTCTTCCTCTTGTCTCCGTGCTCCTTATCCTCGCAACCGTTGCGGTGGCAACGCTTACAGGAAAAGTGTCCGGCATGACGGCAAAAAGCTTTTCTGTGCTTGTGGGTGGATCGGCCATCATGAACCTGGGCTTTCTCATGCCCTTTGTCCAGGCATTTTACGGTGATGACGGCCTTGCACGATTATTTGTTTTCGATATTCCCAATGGATTGTCAGCCTGTGCGATCGCCTCCACGTTTGCCGCGCGAGAGGGTCTGGACAGCAAGAACGGAATGGGCAGAAAACTGATAGCCTCTCCCCCTCTTCTCACCCTGATCGCTGCTCTCCTGATGAATGCGTTCGCCCTGCATCCTGCACCCATTGCCGTCGCAGTACTTCACTCTATTGGAGGACTCACCATACCGCTCATACTCCTCGGACTTGGAACATCGTTCAGGATGGCAAAAGTTAACCCCTTCCACCTTGCGGCCGCCATCACCCTGCGCATGTTACTCGGACTTGCTCTCGGACTATGGCTGGCCAGTTTGTTTCATCTTGAAGGGCTTGACCGGGCAATTACGGTACTCTCAGCTTCCGCTCCGGCAGGGCTCAATATCGTGCGTTTTGCCTCCATTGAAAAACCTGACCGCGACTATGCCGCCACACTTGCAGCTTCATGCATGATCGCCTCAATGATACTCGTCCCGGTTCTTCTCACAATTCTTTAAAAAAAAGAATTGGAATCCATTATTTTTTAATATATTCACCACACTAATTGAGGAGTGGCCAAATTGGTAAGGCTCCTGATTCTGGATCAGGCAATTTGCAGGTTCGAGTCCTGCCTCCTCAGCAAGCAAAAAAAAGAGAACCTTCTGGTTCTCTTTTTTTTTGTCCAAAATTCAGTTGAACCAGGTTTACTCCATTCGGCTTTATCGGGGCTCTCACGTTCCACTTGCGAATGCACACTCCCACCGAAGGCGGGCCGAGCTACCGTAATTTTTTTCAAGCAGATAAAAAAAAAGAGGCAGAACTCTCGTTCTGCCTCTTTTGATAAGAGACCGTTTGATCGGAAACTTATTTTGCTGCTGGTGCTGCAGGTGCTGCTTCTGCTGCAGGTGCTGCTGGTGCTGCTTCTGCTGCTGGTGCTGCAGGTGCTGCTGGTGCTGCTTCTGCTGCTGGTGCTGCTGGTGCTGCTTCTACAGGTGCTTCTACAGGAGCTTCAGTTTTTTTTGCGCAGCCTACGAAAGAAACTGAGCTTAAAAGAAAGAGGAAAACGAAAAGCTTTTTCATTGGTATGATTATTTTTGTTGTTTGATAATTGACAGCTTCATCAGCTCTCCAATAATAAAAAAAAACAGCGACTTTTCAAAAGCCTACTGTGTGGCGGAATATGCAAAAAAATTTCACATCCCGCCTTAATAAATGTTTTTTTTACTCAACAAGCAACTCTAATTCTGATTTTTCAAGCTTGTGAAAGTCAAGATATTGATAAATTTTCTCTTCCTTTTCGCCAGAAAGCTCTCTTTTGAAAATCTCCATATACTCATCCTTGTTCGGTAAATGGCCAAGAAGTGCGCAAACTGCGGCCAGTTCCGCCGAACCCAGATAAACCTGTGCGCCGGTCCCCATGCGATTATCAAAGTTTCTGGTACTGGTGGAAAATACTACGGCATTATCGGCAACCCTTGCCTGATTGCCCATGCAGAGTGAACATCCCGGACGCTCAATACGGGCACCAGAAGCGCCAAATACGGAGTAATAACCCTCTCCGACAAGCTTTATCATGTCCATTTTCGTCGGAGGAACAATCCAAAGCTTGACCGGTGCAACACCGCGGTTCCGCAAAATCTCGCCGAGCGCGCGGAAATGGCCGATATTGGTCATGCAGCTTCCGACAAAGACCTCGTCAATGATTTTTGGTTTGCTGCCGTCAAGCAATACCTCTCCAAGCGTCATAACATCATCGGGATCGTTGGGACAGGCAAGAATAGGCTCGGTAATTTTGCTCATATCGATCTCAATCACCGCAGCATACTCTGCATCAGCATCAGGCTCAAGGAGAGTTGGATTTTCAAGCCATGCAGCCATTTTGCCGATACGACGCTGCAGTGTCTCAGCATCGCCGTAACCCTGTTCAATCATCTGTTCAAGCAACTTGATGTTTGAGCTGATATATTCGATGACAGGCTCTTTATCGAGCCTTACCGTGCAAGCCGCAGCACTCCGTTCAGCAGAGGCATCGCTAAGCTCAAAGGCCTGCTCAACCTTGAGCTTCGGCAACCCCTCTATTTCAAGGATACGTCCGGCAAAAACGTTTTTCTTGCCTTTCTTTTCGACCGTCAGCAACCCCTGCTTTATGGCCACATAAGGAATGGCATTAACCAGATCACGCAGCGTAATACCTTTCTGCAGTTCACCGGTAAAACGCACGAGCACCGATTCAGGGACATTCAGTGGCATGGAGCCGGTAACACCGGCAAAAGCCACAAGCCCTGAACCTGCGGGGAAGGAAATTCCAATTGGAAAACGGGTGTGGGAATCAGCACCTGTGCCGAGTGTATCGGGCAACACCATGCGATTCAGCCAGGTATGAATAACACCGTCTCCAGGTTTAAGCGAAACGCCGCCCCGGCTCATGATGAAGTACGGAAGAGTTCTGTGCAACTTTACATCAGAAGGCTTGGGATAGGCTGATGTATGGCAAAAGCTCTGCATGAAGAGATCGGCGCTGAAGCTTAGTGCGGCAAACTCCTTGACCTCATCACGGGTCATGGCCCCCGTTGTATCCTGTGAACCAACCGTCAGGGTTTCAGGCTCAACGTACATTCCCGGACGGACGCCCGGTATGCCACAGGCCTTGCCGATCATTTTCTGTGCAAGCGTATATCCTTTACCGCTGTCCGCGGGCTGTTCCGGACGCAAAAAGAGGGTGTCTTCGCCCAACCCAAGCACTTTACGGGCCTTTCTGGTCAGGGTGCGGCCAATAATCAGAGGAATCCGCCCTCCTGCACGCATCTCATCAGTAATCGTATTCGGAGAGAGTTCGAAACGTGCAATAACCTCACCATTCTTCTCTATGCTACCAGTTGAAAGGTAGAGGTCAATAACATCGCCCATCTCCATTGCCGTCACATCAGCCTGAATCGGCAATGCGCCCGAGTCCTCTGCCGTATTAAAAAAAATAGGGGCAATGGTACTTCCAATCACTACGCCACCAGTCCGTTTGTTGGGTACTGCGGCAATATCATTGCCAATATGCCACTGAACCGAGTTTATGCCCGACTTCCGGCTTGATCCTGTACCGACAACATCGCCGACATAAGCAAGCGGGTGCCCTTTTGTTTTCAGCTCGGCAATCGTTTCTATCGGATCAGTTATTTTGGTACCAAGCATGCAACGGGCATGAAGGGGAATATCACTGCGGGTAAAGGCCTCACTGGCCGGAGAGAGATCGTCCGTATTGGTTTCACCGGGCACTTTAAAGACCGTAAGGGTCATTTTTTCGGGAAGTGCAGGCTTTGAGGTAAACCATTCAGCTTCCGCCCATGATTTGAGCACCTCTTCAGCATAAGAGTTGGTTTTTGAGAGTTCAACGACAACGTCAAACAGATCATAAACCAGAAGGGTTTTTTTCAGCATCGCCGCGGCTTCACAACATATCGCCTGATCGTCATGACTCAAGGCATCAACAAGAGGCTTGACATTGTAGCCTCCAAGCATGGTACCCAAAATTCTGACAGCCTCAACCCGCTCAATCACCTGGCACGAGGCACTCCCTTTAAGGATGGCATCAAGAAAAGCAGCTTTTTCAAACGCGGCCTCATCAACACCCGGACTGACATGCTCACAAAACAACTCAAGCAGATACTCTTTTTCCTCAACCTTCTCCTGCTGAAGCAGGTCAACAAGCAAACGGGTCTGTTCGACCGACAAGGGTAATGGTGGAATGCTGAGCTTCGCTCTCTCTTCGGTATGCGCACGATATTGTTCTACAAGACTCATAAGGTCAATCTCCCTGTGTTATGTGTGTTTGAAACAAATGTACTTCAAGAAAATGCCAGGACGGCTTTTCTGCTGTCACGCTACAAGCGAACAATCTTAAAAATACCATACCGGGCATTTATAAACAAGAAACGCTCTCTTCGACATCGCCTGCAACGGCTAAGTTCTTTAGGATGGAAAAGGATTCGACCTGTTTCTTTAAGGCCGAACTGAGAAAAGAGCGATTGCCGGAAACAAAATCCTAAACAATAAACATGCTGTCACCATAACTGAGAAAGCTGTAGCCTTCGGAGAGCGCTTCGCTGTAGGCATTGCGCAGCTTGTCAGCTCCGGCAAATGCGGCTGTAAGCATCAGTACCGTTGATCGTGGCGCATGAAAGTTGGTCAAAAGCCGATCAATAATGCGGAACTGATAACCGGGATAGATAAAAATATCAGCTTCACCTCTCAACGGTTCATCACCCTCAAAAGTCTCAATGCGCTCACCGGCATGTTCAAGTGCCCTGGTAACAGTAGTGCCGACGGCCACAACCCTCCCGCCGGCAGCTTTTACCCTGCAAATTTTTTCAGCGCATTGCGGTGGTATGGTGTAAAACTCACGGTGCATGACATGCTCTTCAAGCGAATCTACCCTGACCGGAAGAAAGGTACCCAGGCCGACATGCAGCGTGAGAGCAACAACATCAACGCCTTTGCGGCGAAGTTTGTCAAGCAGTTCGGAGGTCATGTTCAGGGAGGCTGTTGGCGCGGCTACCGAGCCTGGCAATTCAGCAAATACGGTCTGGTAACGCTCCCGGTCAACCTCCTCCGCTTCCCGTTTGAGATAGGGGGGAATGGGCACTCCCCCGAAGCGCTCGAAAAGATCGCCGAGCGATCGCTCCCCGCAGATGGCGATACGGGCAATTCCGTGATCGACAAGCTCTGTTACCAGCAGTTCATGATCGTGCGCCACGAGCTTATCGCCCTTTTTCAGTTTCCCCCGGTAGAGCACCAGACTTTGCTCTTCCTCGTGCTTCTCAAGAAGCATCAGCTCAATCTTCGCACCAGTCGGCTTGCAGGCAAAGAGCCGCGCCCGGATAACTCTTGTATTGTTCAGCACAAGAAGGTCGCCCTGCTGCAAAAAAGCGTCAAGAGTGGCATAGGATGTGTGTTCCAGAGCACCTGAGTGACGATCAAGCACCAGAAGACGGGTCGAACCACGCTCTGAAGGAGGGTATTTGGCAATTCTCTCCTCCGCCAGTTCGTAATCAAAGTCGTCAGCTCTCATAGCGTCCTCAATCTTGCCCTGACAGCCTCGCCGTGAGCCTGAAGCCCTTCACGATCAGCAAAGGCTGCAATTTTCTCTCCACAATGCAGCATCTGCTCTTTTGAATAGGAGATAATCGATGTGTGCTTGACAAAATCACGAACCGATAAGGGGGAAAAAAACCGTGCCGTACCGTTGGTTGGCAAGGTATGGTTCGGTCCGGCAAAATAGTCTCCGACGGTTTCGCAGGAGTAGCCACCCATAAAAATGGCACCGGCATGGTGAATATCCGGCAATATCTCCCACGGATGCTCAACATGCAGTTCAAGATGCTCGGGGGCAATCATATCTGAGACCGCACAAGCCTCCTTAAGCGAGCTGACAAGCACAATGGCTCCGTTGTTGTGCAGTGAAGAGGCAATAATCTCATGGCGAAGCATTCCGGAGAGACGTGCTTCCGCACACTCCCTTACAGCCAGGGCCAGCGATTCAGAGGGAGTGATCAGTACCGCCGATGCGTCCGCGTCATGCTCTGCCTGGGCAAACATATCAAGGACGATAAACTCCGGATTTGCCGATGCGTCAGCAATGATAACCACTTCAGAGGGGCCCGCTATACTGTCGATGGCGACGTGGCCAAAAACCTGCTTTTTGGCCAGGGCCACATATTTATTACCAGGGCCAGTGATGATGTCAACCTTCGCAATGCTCTCAGTGCCATAGGCAAAAGCGGCTATTGCCTGGGCTCCGCCAAGTTTGTAGACAGCACCGATACCGGCCACTGCAGCAGCAGCAAGAATATTGGGGCTGACCTCTCCCGAAGCATCACAGGGAGTGGTCATGCAAATATGCCTGACCCCGGCCACTTTTGCCGGAGCCGCATTCATAAGCACCGAGGAGGGATAGGAGGCCTGACCACCGGGAACATAGAGCAGGGCTCGCTCCATGGGTGTTACCCGCTGGCCGAGCAATACTCCGCCATCAGCCTCATAAAAAAAACTTTTTTCAACCTCGTGCTCATGAAACCGGACAATATTGCGGTAGGCCTCCTCAAGCACGGCAAGAAAAGCGGGATCAGCATGGTGATAGGCGTTCTGTATGGCATCCGCAGAAACCTGCATGTCGGTCAACCGGACACCCTGGAAGCGCTCTGTATAATCAAGCACAGCGCCATCTCCACGCTGCCGTACCTGAAGCAAAATTTCTTCAACCGCAGTATGAACGGAAACGTCAAACGAAACGCTCCGATCCAGTTGCTCTTTCAGTGCTGAACGTTCTTCAGCAAAACGATATATGCGAAACACTCGATGTCATCTTTTTTGGTTATCTGGCCTCAGGAATGTCATTAAAACGAAGGGTAACTCAAAGAGCTTTATGTATCGAAACTCGGCACGACAAGCTCAAAACCCCGAGAAAAATGCTTAAAAAAAAGAAGTCAGGGAAACAATTTTTTGATTTGAAAAAAAGTTGCATTAATCTACCTTATGAGATTCAGTTGAACCCTTGGAATATAGCCTGAATGGGCTCCATTCCAAGCCACTATGACAGACATATAGAACCATCGATAATATGAGCTTCTTCAGCAACCTGTTCCGTGATATCGCCATTGATCTCGGAACGGCGAACACGTTGATTTTTATCCGAGGTCAAGGCGTGATTTTAAATGAGCCATCAATTGTCGCCCGTGAACGTAACACTGGCAAGATCGTGGCTATCGGACATGAAGCTCTTCTCATGCATGAAAAAACCCATCCCGGTATTTTAACAATCCGGCCACTTGCCAACGGTGTCATTGCTGATTATGAAGCAACAGAGGAGTTGATCAAGGGATTGATCAACAAAACCAAAACACAGTTTTCGTTCGGCATCCGCCGAATGGTTATCGGTATCCCGTCAGGTATCACCGAAGTTGAAAAACGGGCTGTACGCGATTCTGCCGAGCATGTCGGGGCAAAAGAGGTCTATCTGGTGACCGAACCAATGGCCGCAGCAATCGGAATCGGACTTGATGTCAAAGAGCCCATGGGCAATATGATTGTCGATATCGGAGGCGGAACAACGGAAATTGCCGTTATTTCACTCGGCGGCATTGCGTCGGGAGAATCTCTCAGGGTTGCCGGAACCGATATCACCAACGCGATTGTCCGTCACTTCCGCAAAGCATACAGCCTCGCCATTGGCGAACGTACGGCTGAAGATGTGAAAATAAAAATTGCATCTGCCTACAAGCTTGAAAAAGAGCTGACCATGATGGTACGAGGCAGAAACCTTGTAACCGCCCTTCCCGAAGAGCGTGAGGTCAACTCAGCAACCATCCGGGAAGCCATTTCTACCCCGATCAGCCAGATCATCACGTCGATCAAAAAAAGCCTTGAGGTAACAAAACCTGAGCTTTCGGCCGATATTTTTAACCGTGGACTCTTCCTTGCCGGCGGAGGCTCGCTCATCAAGGGACTCGACAAACGAATCAGCGAAGAGACAAAGCTCGCTGTACATATCAGCGAAGATCCTCTTACCGCTGTCGCAAGAGGCACAGGCGAGGTACTCGAAAACCTTGAAAAATACCGGAGTGTGCTCCTTACGACCAAACGCTACTGAAAAGAAAAAACGGGGCGGCTACGCCTCTGCGAGAAGAGTCGCATAATATGCTTCATAGTGCTCAACAAGCAAGGCGGTTTCATACTGCTTTGCTTGTCGGACACAGGCTTCGGAACACTCGACCCAGTGGGCGTGATCCGAGAGCAGAAGAAGCGCTTTCTCTGTCATACCTTCGATATCTCCCGGAGCAAGCAGGTAACCGTGAGTTCCCGGAACAATAAACTCCGGAAATCCTCCAGCCATGGTTGCCACAACCGGCACTCCACAGGCCATGGCCTCAAGCGCCGCAAGGCCGAACGACTCAACATTGCTCGGCATCAACATGATATCGGCAACGGAGAGCAGCGGAACAATATCATCAAGCTTGCCGAGAAAGCGTACCCGATCCGGAATCCCCAACTGGCGAACCTGAATTTCAGCGTCACTGCGTTCCGGCCCGTCACCCACAAGCAGCAATGTTGCCTCGGTACGGCGACTCATGGCATAAAAAACCCGGATAATGTCGCCAATACATTTTACCGGCCTGAAATTTGAGATGTGGATAACAATCTTTTCATCGCCAAGACCCAGTTGTTCACGAATTTCGGGTTTCGGAGAGCGAAAAAAGAGTGAGGTATCAACAAAATTCGGAATGACCGTAATCTCCTTTTTCGGGCTGAACATTCTCACCGTCTCCTGCTTCAGCCAGGCCGACACGGCCGTCACCCCGTCTGACTTGTTGATAGCGAGCCTCACGACATCCTGCATCCACCGGTCGGCGCCCACAACCGTAATATCGGTGCCATGCAGCGTTGTTACCAGCTTGAAACACTGCGATTCAGCACACTTGTCCTCAAGCATCTGACGGGCAAGCATGGCGCTCAGTGCATGAGGAATGGCATAGTGGGCGTGGACAATATCAAGCTTTTCATAATAGGCGATATCGGCAATTTTGGAGGCAAGGGCAAGAGAGTAAAGTGGGCTCTCAAAAAGAGGATAGTGCATCACCTCAATCTCATGACAGAAGATATTGCGTGAAAAGGCTCCAAGCCGGAAGGGCGCCGCCTGACTGAAAAAATGAACGATATGCCCCTTGGCTGCAAGTGCCTTGCCCAGCTCGGCCGCAATTGCCCCACTCCCCCCGTAGGTATGGTGACACGAAATGCCGATTTTCATATTAAAAATATATATTAAAACAATTTATGCCGATATTGCCATCGACATGTCATATCGGTACACAATACCCGGCCGTTCAAACATACAAAAAAGCCTGAACATGGAGGCGAAAAAGCCGCGCCGCTTGCTACCACAGCATCAATGACAGAGTGTACGGCTTTCGGGCTAAAGGAGAGAGGCTATCATTGGCTGGATCGACCTGTCAGCATGGAAGCTCCAGCCGAACTGCTCCCGGATGCTGACCCGGCAATCTCCTTCTCTTTATTGCGCAATAACCCTTCAGGTAAAGCGCTGATATAACCGGGACATGGCAGTTTTTCACATGCTATTTTTGAATCCGACCAGAAAAGATGGCCGGTTATATCAACCTTGGCGGCAATCATGGTTTGTTCAGGGGTATCAAGGTAGCCGACATCCCCTTGTTGCAGAATATAAGCCACTTTGCCTCCGCCCGCGTCATCACCGATCCTGAGCGGTACTGCAGGCGCCACTGCAAAAAAAGCGGCAACACCGGCACCGGTAAAGAGTAACACCCTCAAGAGCGCGGTCATACCTGTTATCTGGAAGAGTTTCATGATTTTCCTATGCGTTAAAATGGATGTATCTCCTTTCTGTTGCCATCGTCAGGGATGCTATGATTATCGTTGTATGGCACGGATGTCGGTTGCCCGTTTTTCCGTTTTCTCAGCATCGCTTGCGCGTCCGGTATTCATATAGATGAACGCCAAATTGTCGAGGAGCGTCGCTGCATTTGGATGCATCGGGCCAAGATTTTTTTCGATAATCGCCAGTGAACGCAGCGACAGGGGTTCAGCTTTGTTGTACTGCTCCTGGGCAACATAAATCACCGAAAGGTTATTGAGGCTCACCGCCACATTGGTGTGATCGGGGCCAAGAGTCTTTTCCCATATCTGAAGTGAACGCTTCAAAAGGGGCTCAGCCTCACGGTATTTTTTCTGGGCATTGTAGAGTAAGGCCAGGTTATTAAGGCTTAATGCGATATCGGGGTGAAGGGAGCCAAATGTTTTTTCGCGAATAGCGAGTGCACGCTTGAACAGTGGTTCTGCCTCCGCATAGCGCTTCATGGTGAGGAACAACTGGGCCAGATTATCCAGACTCAGGGCAACATCAGGCGAATCTGAGATAAAGGCATGCTCAAAAATTGAAAGCGTACGCCGGTAGAGCCCTTCGACCTCCTGGTAACGCCCTTCGGCATAATAAAGCGCTGCGATGTTGTTGATGCTGAAGGCAAGATCAGGGGAATCAGAGCCGATGGTTTTTTCAAAGATGATCTGAGCCCGTTTAAAAAGCGGCTCAGCCAGTGCATATTGGCCCTGGATATAGTAAAGGGAGCCAAGGTTATTCAGCTTTACAGCTACATCAGGATGATCAGGGCCAAGGAGTTTTTCCTGAATGGCCAGCGCACGCTTCATGAGCGGCACGGCTTCTGAGTATTTTTCTTGTACTCTATAAAACATTGCCAGGTTGTTCAGGCTCCTGGCAACTTCAGGGTGCTCAAGGCCAAAGCTCTTCTCCCTGATTTCGAGTGCAAGAAGGTAGAGTGGTGCTGCCTCCTGGTATCTTCCCTCGGCTTTGTAGAGCTCAGCCAGGTTGTTCAGAATCTGCGCCACACGGGGGTGTTCCGGGCCAAATGTCTTCTTATGGATTGCCAATGCACGCAGATAGAGCGGTTCTGCCTCTCTATATCTGCCCTGAAAAGCGTAAAACCCGGCCAGATTGTTCAGACATGTGGCGATATCGGGCTGATCGGATCCAAAAGCCACCTCCCGGAGGGCCAGTGCGCGCTTTGAGAGCACTTCAATTTCAGCATATCTGCCCTGCAATGAGTAAAGCCCGGCAAGACTGTTCAGGGTGATGGATATTTCTGAATGATAAGGGCCAAAAACCTTTTCACGAATTGCGAGCGCTCGTTTGAAGAGCGGTTCGGCTTCATGGTACCGAGCCTGCATTTTATAGAGCTCGCCAAGGTTATTGAGACTTGTGGCTACATCGGGATCATCGGGATCAAGAACTTTTTCCCGAATGGCGAGTGCACGCAAATAGAGTGATTCAGCCTCTGCGTAGCGTCCCTCGGTAACGTAGAATCCCGCCAGATTGTTGAGACTTGTTGCAACATGGGGATCAAACGGGTCAAGGTTTTTTTCGCGGATAGCCAGTGCACGAAGGTAAAAAGGCTCTGCTTCATGGTATTTGCCCTGAATTTGATAGAGCTCTCCAAGGTTGTTCAGAGGCCTGACGACATCAGGGTGACTCAGGCCGAGTGTACGCTCATCTATGGCCAGCGCCCGTATAAAGAGCGGTTCGGATGCTGCATACTGCCCCTGGGCAAAGTACAACCTCCCGAGGTTGTTCAGACTCATGGCTACATCAGGATGATCTCTACCAAGGAGTTTCTCGCGGATTGCCAGTGAGCGCAGAGAGAGTGATGTTGCAACAGCATACTTGTCCAGCGTGCCATAAAACTCTGCCAGGTTGTTCAGACTTACGGCTACATCAAGGTTATTGCCGTTGAAGATCTTTTCACGAATGGCAAGCGCACGCTTATAGAGCGGTTCCGCCTCGGCATAACGCCCTTGAGCCTTATACAACTCCGCCATATTGTTCAGGCTGGTTGCCAGATCAGGATGATCGCTCTCAAGGTTTTTTTCGCGGATGTCGAGCGCCCGCCTGAAAAGCGGTTCTGCTTCAGCATAGAGCCCTTGTGCGTAGTATATGCCGGCAATATTGTTCAGATTCAGGGCCAAATCGGAAGCGTTCGATCCAGCATTTTTTTCCGCATCTTTTAAATCTTTCTCTGCGACAATTTTGATACGGTTGAGCCGGTAACGTTCATCAACATCCTTGTTGTTTGCCGCATGAACAATCTCTGAACCATTGATTCCGCCACAGGAGATCAGAAGAAACAGAATCAGAGCGCGGCTGTTTTTTTTCCTTAAAAGAGAAGGGGAGATGTTTGCGCCTCTCTTCAGTGCGTTAATAATCATGGGTTTCATGATGAAATTTTTTTTGAGGTATAGACGCACATGGCTTTTCATGGTGAGTTGCGTTCATGGGTGATGCTCCCGGTAAGTCGTGTTTGCCTTGCTCGGCCCTGCAAATTACCGTCCTTGAACCCTATCGCTTCAAGCTTGTCGGTTGCCGTTCTGGTGTCAGACCAGTAAAGGGTGGCTGAAACATCAGCTTTTGCAACAATGACCGCTTGCTCCGTTGTTTCAGCATAATCCTTGTCACCGGGCTGCACAATCCAGGCAACAACGCCTCCTCCATAAGCATCGCCGACCTTGAGCGCCGCCGACGATTGTGATGAAAGAGCAACCATGCCAACAGCGGCAAGCAGCAGCGCTTTCAGTTGTCGGGTAAAAACTTTTTGTAGACAATTGTTCATAACGGATCCATTTTTTCAACAAGAGAGATGAACTATCAAAACTTTCTTATGGGTCTGACCCGCAAGCGGCTCTCCCTGGAACGGATATGCTCTTTGCCGTCAAAGAATTGCTGACTCCAGGCGCTGTCGGGCTCAAGGGATGAAGAACTCCAGTAGTCAACACCCTGAAACCCTCCAAGTACCTCTTTGCTTAAAAAGAGCCTGTTCAGATCCTCTTTGGCTGGAAGTGTCCAATCGGTAAAACCTTTCAAGGTCAAGCTGTCGCATGTCGCTTTGGCATCAGACCAGCCCATTTGGGTTTCCAGATCGGCAAACGCAGCAATAACGCCGTGTTGCTGGGGCGCTTTGGAGTCATTTTTTTCAACAAAGACAATCATTCCACCCCCGAGGATATCCCCTTTTTTGAGCGGCTCCGCCATCAAAACAACAAAAGCCGCAACCACACCGAAGGAGGACGCGAGCATGGCCTGCAAAAGTTGGCAAGCCAAATTTTTAGCAGGAGATTTCGTCATCGTTTTTCTGCCCTGATAAGGGTTGCGCGTTTTTCCAGGCTCTCAGCATCGCTCAGCTTCCCCGTTTTTTGATAAATAAGAGCCAGATTATCAAGAACTATGGCTACGCTTGGGTGAAGAGGCCCCAGAGAGCTCTCTGTAATGGCGAGTGAGCGCTTGCAGAGTGGTTCAGCCTCTGCGTACCTTTTCTCCGCAGTATACAGCGCGGCTAAATTGTTGATGCTTATGGCCAAATCAGGATGATTCCCGTCCAGAATTCTTTCCTGGATGGCAAGGGCACGCTTGTAAGCAATCCTTGCCGCTTTGTATTTGCGCTGCTCACTGTAGAGCAAAGCAAGGTTGTTAAGACTTGTTGCAACACCGGAATGTGCGGCACCATAGATCTTTTGCCGAATCGCAAGCGCTTGCTTGCAGAAAGTCAATGCCTCACGGTAATGGCCCTCAAGACGGAGCAACTCTCCGAGATTATTGAGCGTGGTTGCAACATCAGGGTGGCGGATACCCAAAAGCTTTTTCTGGATGGCGAGAGCCCGGCGGTAGAGAGATTCAGCTTCAGGAAGGTCGCCTTGAGCTTTTTTCAGCTCTGCCAGGTTGTTCAGGCCAAGAGCCGTAGTGGCATGGTGCTGGCCAAAAATATCTTCATTGATGGCTTGCGCCCGGAGATAGAGCGCTTCAGCCTCACTATACTTTCCTGATGCAAAACAGATACCGGCGAGATTGTTGAGGCTTGTTGCGATATCGGGATGCTGCGGTCCAAAGTTTTTTTCGCGGATGGCCAGAGCACGCCGACAGAGTAGCTCAGCCTCGGCATATTTTGCCTGGTTTTTGTCGAGTACGGCGAAATTATTCAGGCTTGTTGCCACGAGGGGATGCTGCGGACCAAAGAGCTTCTCACGGATGGCGAGTGCCTGATTGAAGCACGAGAGAGCCTCGGCAAAGCGACTTTGCATCCGGTACAACTCTCCAAGGTTATTGAGACTTATGGCTATATCGGGATGAAACGGGGAATAAATTTTCTGGCGGATGCGGAGTGCACGCTGGTAGAGCGTTTCCGCTTTTTTATACTCCCCCTCGGCAAAGTATATTCCCCCAAGGTTGTTGAGACTTGTTGCCACATCGGGCTGGTCAGCGCCAAAGAGCTTCTCGCGGATGGCAAGCACACGAGCCGAGAGTCGAACGGCATCGCGGTATCTGTTTTCTGCAACATAAAGCCCGGCAAGGTTATTCATAACCGTTATTCTATCGGGATGATTCGGCGAATAAATTTTCTCCTGAATGGCAAGTGCTTGCAGGTAGAGCAGCTCAGCCTCCTTATACCGCCCCAGCGCAAAATAGAGCCCGCCGAGGTTGTTGAGACTTGTTGCTACAGCAGGATTATTTGGATCAAGAATAGTTTTCCGAATGGCAAGAGCACGCAGGTAGAGGGGTTCAGCCTCCGTATAGCGCCCCAATGCCAGATAGAGCCCGGCGAGGTTGTTGAGACTTGCTGCGACCATAGGGTGGTCAGGGCCAAAGGCCTTTTCACGAAGAGCGAGTACACGCAGGCAGAGCGGTTCAGACTCGCGGTAGCGACCCTGAATGCGATATAAATCTGCAAGATTGTTCAACGGCGTCGTGATCTCTGGATGTTCAGTATTGAAGCTCTTTTGCCAAAGAGTGAGCGAACGCTGGAAGAGTGCTTCGGCCTCAGCAAACCGGCCTTCTGCAACCAGAATTCTCCCAAGGTTGTTCACGCTATGGGCTACATCAGAAGAAGAGGGATCGGAACTCTTTTCGCGGATGGCCAGAGCACGCCTGCAGAGTGACTCCGCCTCAGTATAGCGGCATTGAATGCGATACAACTCCGAGAGGTTTGCCAGGCTGAGGGCAACATCGGGGGGAAAGGGGTTATTGGTTTTTTTACGGATAGCGAGGGCGCGCAGATAGAGTGGCTCTGCATCATGGTATTTTCCCTGAGCCCTGTAGATCTCAGCCAGATTATTCAAACTGACAGCGATATCGGGATGAAGGGGGGGCAAAATTTTTTCGCGAATGGCAAGTACCTGCCTGAGGAGTGGAACGGCGTCTGCATAGCGGGCGTGGATAGCGTAGAGTGCTGCAAGATTATTGAGACTCAGGGCAAAATCAGGATGAAGTGTACCGATATTCTTTTCAGCGGTCGCCACAGTCTGCCGTGCAACAGTGAGGGCTGACTCATAATTTTCTGGACGATAAAGCTCGTCAGCATCCCTGTTGACTGACGCCCGTACAATTCCGCCCTGCCCGCCCATACAGAAGAGAGCCGCAAAGAGAAAAAAAAACCTGATTCTCGCAATCGACGAGAGAGGATGATGAAAGTATCTCAACCTGTAACGCATTTTATCCCGCCCCCATACCGATAAAAATAACGTAATAACTCGCTTTTCGAACAAATAGCCTTCCCTGAAACAATCGCGACAGAGAGTGGACATAGACTTTAAAAAAATATGGTTATCAAACTGTTTTGAAACTCGCTCCCCAACCTCAAAAGTAAATATAACGTATAAATTAAAATATACAGCAGTGGAGGTTCTTTTTTATTTTCAAAACTTGTCCCGATTCCGCCCTCCTGCATGATAAACTGAAGGCAATTCGTGCTATTATAGGCGGTAGAGATTCCGTAGCGGCTCTGCTCTCTCTGCGGCTGAAACGGCGGGAAAAAAAGAAATTTGATAAAATTAGTAACGTTTGGAAAGCGGTCGTAGCGACAGACTCAAAGAGACAAATGGAAAATAATCATAAAAAACAGCAGGTTGCCCTCAGCTCGGTTCTGGCAAGCCTCCTTCTGACCGTCATGAAACTTGTGGTCGGCTTCATGACCGGCAGTATCGGCATTATTTCTGAAGCGGCACACTCCACCCTCGACTTCGGCGCGGCCTCACTGACGCTTTTCGCCGTTAACATGAGCGATAAACCGGCCGACAGCAAACACCACTACGGACACGCCAAGGTTGAAAGCGTCTCGGCACTCATTGAAACCGGCCTGCTCGTCGTAACGAGCATCTGGATCATCTACACTGCAGCGGAACGGCTGATTGCCGGAAAAACAGAGATTGATGTCACCTGGTATTGGTATGCCGTCGCCGTTATGGTCATTTCCATCGTTGTTGATTTTTCCCGTTCAAGAGCACTGACGAGAGTTGCCAAAGAGACCAACAGCCAGGCCCTCGAAGCTGATGCCCTCCACTTCAGCTCCGATATTCTCAGTTCAGTGGTCGTCCTTCTCGGTCTTGTTTGCGTCTCTCTGGGTATCACCTGGGCTGATGCCGTTGCCGGTATTGCTGTTGCCCTGCTGGTGGGATGGGCCGCTTTCCGTCTTGGGAAAAAAACCATTGACGTGCTGATCGACGCCGCGCCGGAAGGTCTGGCCGACCGTATTGAGGAGATAACGATGGCGATCAGCAGCGTCATTGCAATCGACAAAATTCGTGTAAAACCGACCGGGCCGCAGGTCTTCATTGA
Source organism: uncultured Chlorobiaceae bacterium (assembly GCA_903939765.1). Taxonomy (GTDB): domain Bacteria; phylum Bacteroidota; class Chlorobiia; order Chlorobiales; family Chlorobiaceae; genus Chlorobium. Next base: position 41,521 of record CAJAIK010000023.1, read on the forward strand.
GATGGCCATCTGCGTCAACAGAACACTCTCGGTTGAAAAAGTGCAGGTAATCTGCGCCGATATCGAAAAAACAGTACGTAAAGAGTTTCCCGTGGGAGATATCACCATCAACACCCGTCCCATTGCGCTCAACAGTGAAACCATTGCTGAACGAGTCCACGTCATTGGCCTCAATCACAACCTTCACGCCCACAACATTTCGACAAACCTCACCGGGCAAAAGAAACACATCTGCTTTGATGTTGAAATTGACCAGCAACTCACCATAAAGCAGGCACACGATACCGTTAACGCACTTGAAGAGGAGTTGCACCGGGAGTTCGACGGAGAACTCGATATCTGCATCCATCTGGATCCTCTCCGTAACGAAGAGCGCTCTACCGGCCTGCTCCCGGCAGAAGAGAAACAACGGGTGTGTGACACCATTATCAAGGCATCACAAGGCATTGAGAAAATTCAGGATATTCACGACATTCATATCCATAAAACAGAAAAGGAGAAACTCTTCATTACCCTCCATTGCTCATTCAATGATGAGGTGCTTCTTGAAGAGGTCCACAGCCTGACCAGCCAGCTCGAAGGGGCAATTTACCGCTCCCTGCCCAAAGCCGGGAGGGTCATCATTCATGCGGAACCCCTCCTGGCATAACATCTTGCAACATCACCCTTTCTCATCCGGCAATCATCCCTTGTTACCTGCCGCCTCTTTATCGAGAGTTTTTTTTTCTGAACTGGTTACCAGTTTGTGCAGAATGCCGATAACCAGCAGAGATGCCAGCAGAAGGCCATAATGCAATGGATTGAAAAGTTGCTCTGCATTCTGCCCGGCAGTGGCGGTGCGTACCGGTTCAACAATCAGTTGCCGCAACAGGGTAATCATGGCAACCTCAATAAACACGACTACATGAAAAACGCCGGTCTGCACATAGTTGATTTCAGCAGAAATCAGGCTCGACAGGGTCCATACGATAAAAAGGGTACCCAACGACTGCAGAAAACCATGAGCCAGATTATTCATTTCAACAGCATGAACAACAGCCACCGAAAACTCCCATATCACCATCAGGCTTGCCAAAACAAGCGCAATGGCGAGAAAAGCGTGGAGAAGATGATTAAAGGCCCGCAGAACAATCAACAGGCGATCCTCAAATGTTGCTATCATCGGCGTAATAATCTATTTTGGTTGCAATATGCAGAAAAAGAGTACAGGCAATCACCTTTCGCAGAGCGCAAAACCCCAAACCCTGAACGATTTTGCGTGTTTCTGACGCTTGTTTATTTTGTCTATACTGTCGAGCGGCTGCCTTTGCAGTAAAGACAAGGTAACAAATATGACAGAAAAGGCTTGGACCAAACGGTGTTTGCGGTGTAAAAATAATTCATAAAAATGTTGATGGAACGATTTTCAATAACTGTCGCAGTGCAGCCAAATGATATTGATGTACAGGGGCATGTCAACAACGTTGTCTATTTGCGCTGGGTGCAGGATGCCGCTATTGCCCACTGGAGTGCTATTGCACCGCAACATGAACAGGAAAAGCTGATATGGGTGGTGCGCCGCCATGAGATTGACTATAAAAAGCCGGCGATACAAGGCGATACCATTATTATACAAACATGGATCGGGGCTGCCTCACGCCTGGCATTCGACCGTCATACTGAAATGGTTCGTGCTTCCGATGGCCGGCTGCTTGCCTTGGCCCGGACGGTCTGGTGCCCCATTGACCGGAAAAGCGGCAGGCCGACTGATGTCAGCCCCGAAATCCGATCACTCTTTTCCGTTTCACGGTGAACTTGATACGATAACGTTGGAGAGTTCCTGAACTGAATGTACATTGCAGTCAGGCAATCTTTTCTTCTATCCCTCCGGGAAGAATCAGGAATGGTGCTCTTGTACAGTGCGGTCATTGAACCGCTTCATCACCGATCGTTTTTTCAGTTTTGCAGAGCAGCGCGCTTTATCGTTTCTGCTTAAAACACACCGGCAAAAGATCGAAACTCTCTGAAGAGAACTGATCGAACGGCAGAACAACTATTTCGACAAGGAGGAGAGCTGTTTCCAGGCGAATATCCCCTCCGGCATTCATACACTTACAAAACAAGCATGAAGAGTAACAAGCCAGTATGCGTTACCGGAGCTTCCGGATTTATAGCCGCCCATATCGTCAGGGAATTGCTTGAGCGGGGATACCGCGTCAGGGGAACGGTACGCAAAAGCCCGGAGAACTACCCTTTTCTGCTCGCACTTCCCGGTGCAGCGGAGCGACTTGAGCTTGTTGAGGCAGACCTGCTTGCTGCCGGCTCCTATGACCGGATCGTCGAAGGATGCGACTATGTGATGCATACGGCAAGTCCTTACACCATAAATGTCAAAAACCCGCAAACCGATCTGGTTGATCCTGCGGTAAACGGAACCGAAACCATCCTTGAAAGTTGCCTGAAATCGGGCTCGGTCAAACGGGTAATTTTTACCTCTTCAATTGCCGCCATTACGGATGAACCGGATAGCACAAAAGTCTTTACCGAAAAAGACTGGAATACCATGTCCTCTCTCGAGAGGAACCCGTATCACTACTCAAAGACCCTCGCGGAACTGGCCGCATGGGATTTCATCATGAAAAAAAAGCCCCCTTTTGATCTGGTTGTTATCAATCCCTTTATGGTTATCGGCCCTTCGATCGGGCCATCGCTCAATACCTCCAACCAGATTATCCGTGACATCATGATGGGTGTCTACCCGGGAATTATGGATCTGAACTGGGGATTTGTTGATGTACGGGATGTAGCAACAGCACATATTCTTGCCATGGAAACTGATACGGCAAGCGGCCGTTACCTTTGTTCTGCTGAGGCAATGCACATGAGAGAGCTGGTGGCACTGCTCAAATCCGCCGGTTTTGATGGCTATGCACTGCCAAAAATCGATCTTTCCGGAAAGGCAGGGAGTGTGCTCATGAAGATGCTCTCTTTCACGCAGCCAAGGGATACCGGCATGTATATCCGTACAACCATCGGACGAACAATGCATTATGACAATTCGAAAATAAGGCGTGAACTTCAGCTCTCCTTCATGGATGTAAAAAAAAGCATCATTGAAACCGTAAACGATATGGTGAAATGGGGTCACCTCCCGCCGCCAAAACGATAACAGACACATTAAGCCAGCTTCCGGGGGGAATCAGCCTGGATTTGGCATTTATTCAACGACAAATTTATTCAACATGCAGAGATTCATCAAGCCGTTGCTTTGCACTGCACTGCCACTTATGGCGTTGCTGTTTTCTTTTCTTTCCCCTCCGGTTATGGCGCTGCCCGTAGCGGCAGGCAACAGTAGAACCTTGACGGAAGAGAGGGCAAGACTCTTGACCGGAGAGGTCATTGTGGCTCTCTCCAACCTTCAGGAGGGGGTTACCGGAGTAGAGGGGCAAATTTATATTGCAGCACCTCCAAAAAAGGTGTGGCAGGTTATCACCGACTATAACAATCATAAAAATTTTGTACCCAATGTGATTGACAGCGGCATAATTTCGGACAACGGTATCGAGAAAGTGATGTTTGAGAAGGGAAAAAGCCGGATGTTTATCTTCTCGAAAGAGGTCTACATAAAAATGAAAGTTTGGGGAGAGCACTTGACACGCCTCTGTTTTCAGCAAATCACCGGTGACTTCAAGGTCTATCAGGGAGAGTGGCTTCTGGTCGATTACCCGCAGGGAGCAGGAACATTTCTGACCTACAAGGCTGAGGTAAAACCGGATTTTTATGCCCCCCAGTTCGCTGTGAGGAATGTGCAGAACCGCGATTGCCCATTGATGATGATCGCCATGAAAAAACAGGCTGAACTCAACAGCGACAAAACCTTACCCCCTTCTGGCAATGGATGAGAGCGGGGAGTGACGGAAAATGGTGTGGTCGTCAACAACTCTTGACGACTGCACCTTGCGGTGTTTCTTCATGATAGCGGCAATGCGCCGGATATTGAAACTCCATGCACGAAACACCGCTCCCGATTTTTTTAAACAGCCGGGAAACTGAGTGAAATAGAAGAGCGCTGCCGCCACGTCGAGCAGCATGCGCAGCGGAATTACCCAGAGCAGGTTTGCTGCACCAAGGTTCTTCAAAAGCATGACCACGTTGTTGCGATGGTTGAAATATATTTTTTCTGCCGACCCGCCCTGCAGTGACGCTCCCCCTTCGTGCAGAACAACGGAGGAGGGAACCGATAGAACCCGGTAACCGGCAAGCTGCATACGCCAGGAAAGGTCAATCTCCTCCATCTGCATGAAAAAATCGTCGTCAAACCCGCCAAGCTCTTCGGCAACAGCCCTGTTAACAAACATGGCAACACCAGAGGCCCAAAAAATATCCTGTCCAAGCTCATACTGCCCCTTGTCGGGCTCTACCCCCGAAAATGTTCGGCCAAGACACCAGGGATAACCGAGACGGTCAATCATGCCACCCGCTGCACCGGCATAGTCAAAAACCTTTTTCCCCTTTTTGTATGGCTTCAGCGCAAGGATTTTTGGCTGCAGGGCACCAATGCGCTCATCCTTGAGCGCGACACCGACAAGCTGCTCAAGCCACAACGGGTCGTGCTCCGTGTCGTCATTCATGAAAACCACATAGTCAGCCGTAGAGCTTTTCAGCCCTGCGTTGCACCCTCCGGCATAGCCCCTGTTTTCCGTCAACCGCAACAATCGCGCATTGCGGTAACGTTTGACAAGAAACACAAGGCCAGCCTCCGTTCCGCCATTATCGACCACAATGATGCCCATGGAGGGGTAGCTGCACTGCTCAAGCGAGTCAAGGCAGCGCTCAAGCATGTCACGCCGCCTGTAAAAAGGGATAATGATATCAACCGAGGGAAAGTGCTGTTCGGCTCTGTCAAGAATGTGCATCGCTCAGCGCAGCGTTTTCCAGAACCCGGAGGCAAGACGGGCACACTCTTCGGGAGTAGCAGAGCCTGCAATATGCTGCAACAGGGCACTCCCTACGACGGCACCATCGGCAAGCTTCCACATCGACTCAACACGTGCCTTGTCTTTGATACCGAAGCCTACAACAAATTTTTTGCGGGTATGCCGCCGCACCCTTTGCAGATAATCATCAACCCCCTCCCCCGATGCCGCATCAGAGAGCTTGGTCGTGCCTGTCGTACCATTGACCGCAAGGCAGTAGGAAAAATCGGTTGAGAGGCTGTCGATCCACTCGATTCGTTCAGGAGGAGTGACCGGTGAAACCAAAAACACAACGGTCAAGCCAATTTTTTTAGCTTTTTCGAGAAAATGGGCCGCCTCTTCGGGAGGAAGATCAGGAATAAGCAGCCCGTCAACTCCAGCCTCTACGGCATCGTGCAAAAAAGAATCGACACCGTAGGCAATAACCGGATTGCAATAACCCATGAGGAGGATGGGCGCCGTAATTGCCCTGCACCCTTCGCCCTGGCGGGCCCTGCGCACCAGTTCAAGAAGGTAACGGATAGTAACACCGTTGCGGATGGCCGTGTGCGCCGCATCCTGAATCACCGGCCCGTCGCCTATCGGGTCAGAGTAAGGCATACCGAGTTCGATGATGTCGGCACCGCTCTCCTCGAGCGCCTCAAGCACCGGAAGCGTCGAACCAGAAACCGGGAACTCGGGCATATAGTAGGCGATCAGCAGTTTTTTATCCTGCTGCAAAAGGGTGGTGATTCTGTTTTGGGGCATAACGGATTAATCAATCAGCGCAAAAGTTGTGGAATAAGAAAAATGTCGAGCATCATGGAGGTCATGGTGATGAGATGTACCAGAACGCTCCCCCAGAGATTGCGGGTTTTCAGAACAAGATAACCACCGAAAATACCAATCGGAAAGGCCATCATCCCCATCAGCGCCCGCTCTTTAAAACCGACCGGAGCAACGGCAAAATGGTTAAGCACATAGAAGATGGTTGTCAGAAATACCGTCAGATGCTTGTTGAAGCCCCGCTCAATCATGGATGAGAACATGATGCCGCGCCAGAGAAACTCTTCCGCAAGAATCAGCACAGGAAAAAGGATAAGCAATGAACGGTTGACAAGAAGAAACTCCATTCCGGCCATTGGTGCTCCACCGTTTTTGTAGTACATCACGGTGTTGGCGATATCCATACAAAAAAGCAGGCCTCCAGCAATGCCACCCCACAAAAGCGACTTTTTCAGATCTCCTCCGCCAACGTACATCTCCTTCCACTCCCCCTTCGTTTTACCCCGCCAGAGCACAAGGCCAATGGAACCGAGAACATAAAGAGCCAGAGCGGGCCACTCCAGCAGCGGCGTAAAATGACCGACAAGGCCAAGAATCCAGATGGCCGCCATGAGGCCAAACGAGAGCTTGAACCTTGCTGCCGAAGAGTCGTGTTCAAAAGAGAGTGTTTTGACAGATTTCATGACTAAAAGTAGATTTGAAAAGTGATTATTACTCTATACCTGACTGCAACAGGTTAAATATACAGCGGACGTTCTTCATAATCAATCGGATCGCGCAGGCCCGCATGGCTGAAAGCCCTGAGCCGTCGGGCGCAACTGTCGCAAAGGCCGCAGGCACTCCCCTCTCGTTTATAGCATGACCAGCTCAATGCAAACGGTGCCGAGAGCTCAAGGCCTTTACCAACAATCTCCGATTTCTGCATTTCAATAAGCGGTGTCAGAATTTCGATCGCTGTTTCGGGTTTTGTACCAAGCTCTATGACCCTGTTAAAGGCATCGTAAAAAACCTTGCGGCAGTCAGGATAACCGGAAGAGTCCTCTTCAACCGCCCCGATAAAGATCTTGCTGGCACCAATCACTTCTGACCAACTGACCGCCATGGAGAGAAAACCGGCGTTGCGGAAAGGGACATAACTGGTGGGGATTGAAGAACCATGCAGATCGGCGCCACCCACCGCCATGGAGTAATCGGTCAAAGAAGAGCCGCCAATCTGTGCAAGAAAATCGGCATTGACCTCAAGGCGCTGCTCGATATGGTAGTGGTTACAGATAGCCCGAAACGATTCAAGCTCCTTCTGCCAAGTCCGCTGCCCGTAATTGACATGCATGGCCGCAAGCTCAAAACCTTGCTCATGCGCCATTGCGGTGGTAACAAGGCTGTCCATACCTCCGCTCAAGAGAACGACTGCTTTCATATTTATTTCCTGGCAAGAGACCTGTAAAATATTATAAAAAAATATACAGAGAATAATGAGCTTCAAGATCAACCAACACGTTACACAAACTTTACAATTCGATCAATATTTCCTTATTTCCGGGCATCCCGTCTGCTTGGGGAATATTCCGAAAAGCCAAGATAAACAAGGAAATGGGGAGAATGAACTATTGAAGCGGGAATATTTTTTCTCTAATATTGTGGCCGCGATGAATATACAGGGTAAAACTCCCGTCAGAGACATAATCCCTTTTATCTGTTGGGTCGCAGGTAGTATGGTCCACTATATTACAGCACATTAATACTTACTATTAGATAGTGAGGAGCTTTAACAAAATTAAAGAGGGTTTGATAGAGCGGGATTTTACATAGTAATTCCTTTTTTTGCCGCGACCATCAAAGTAATCGGTTACAACAAAAGTTAAGTAACCGTCCGTTCCCTTCTTCAGGGGGCGCTTCAGAATCAGTGGTGCAGTTTCTCCAGAATACCCGGAGAGTGCAGATTCAGCTTTTTGCATGATGTTATCGCTATATGGCAAGTGAGCTTACCCATAACTATAAATTATTTAAATAATTATAACGAATAATCTTTGCAAGTGCATCAATTATTCGTTATATAATGAGGTGATAAAAAAGAAAATGCGATGTTTTAATCGCGCGATAGTCACTTATGAAAAATGAATCAACAAGGTCGAAGATGAAAAGCAAGACGAGCGATAGTACAGTAAAGTCAACGGAACAGTTTGAAGAGGATATTCGGCTCATGGCTTATTATCTATGGGAAGAAAAAGGTTCAAACCATGGAGCAGATATTGAGGATTGGATTGCAGCGGAAACATACTTGAATAACTGAATCACTTCTTCGCAGAATCAGATCAAAGGCCATTCTTCAGGGAATGGCTTTTTTTTTATCCATTACTCTTTGGCACGTCTCTATTCTTCCACGTTGTCAACCATTATCGTTTCACTCACAATACCCCCTGCATTCACGACACTTCAGTCAGGACGTTCTTTCAGAATCCGCTCATTCCGGCTCGCTTCAAACGCTTCCCTTGCAAAAAAAAGCTTTGGCCTGAAGATTCTCCAGAGCTTATGCTCCGGAGAATCGGGATCCTAAAGTGCATTATGTTGCTGATAAACTGATCGAATAAGTTTGAGGCCCTCTCGGTAGAGGTCAATAGTTTTGAGATGTTTCTGGTACTGCTGAAAAATTTCAATACAGTGTGATCGGGATTGTCCGGTAGGCAACAGTTTTTACGGTGATGCCGTCAATAACGATCTCAACAGCTCCTTCAGTTCAATGAACATGACAATATTCAGCTACTGCGGCCAACGAATCAACCGTTCGAAAAGGAGAACCTGAATATCTCTTCTGCCATCCAGCACACAGTGAATAAAAACCTTGCGATCTATGGTCCGGTAAATAATTCGATACGGCTTGTAATGGAGTTCACGATACTCCAGAACATGGACTCTCTGAAGTTCGGGTGGGCAATGCCCACGATCAGGAAAAAGAGCAAGAGTCTGGCAAGCTTCCTGCAACCCATCAAGAAGAGAGTCAGCTTGTTGAACTGAATCGTGACGGGCAACATATTTCCAGATATCCAAAATATCAGCCTCCGCATCGTCCGTCAGGAAAACCTCATACATCATAACTCCGGCTGCTTTGCAATCTGCTGGCGGATCAAAGCAAACGACTGGCTGGCTGGCTTGTACCTTCCCTGCTCAATACTCTGGGAACTTTGAGCCAGTATTTTCAACAAAGCGAGGCTTTCCTGCGTCTCTTCATAAAGATGAACATCCTGCACAATCACCTTTGCTTCACCGTTATGGGTAATAATCATGGTTCCTCTGCTGGCTGAAACCACCCGAATAACTTCCGAAGCGTGAGTTTTCAAAAAGCTGATGGGCTTGATGGACGTACTGTATTGCATGAAGGTAGCCTCCGGAATAGACCATAATAAAAACCTTATAATAGTCAATATTAACCATCAATCACAAAATAAAGCCAAACAGAACGTGGTTCGAGATGGCTTTTTAGGTTACCAGCACTTGTCGTCTCCATTTTTTTTGTTGCAAGTTCAAAGTATAAGCCTGATAAAGATTTGAAATTACCGTAAATTATGCACTGAAGCTGCCAAACGGAGCCGCAGCCCCTTCAACGAAAACGGTTATAACCATGATATCCGGCAAACAGAACGCCCTCCGTCTGATCACAGCACTCATGCTGTTCCTCTCAGGCTGCGCATCAATCAGCGTTACCAACAGTGTTGAACCCCTGAAAGCGCCGGTACAGGCCTTTTACGCAACCGACCGCAACAATACCGGGGCTACCGATGCAAGAAAAAAATACGGGCGCGAGAGGAGCATCATCACTTACGGCATTGCAAAGGTGAGCGTCCCGGATGACCATCGCATCGGTAAAATCATTCCCTCAAGCTTCGACCGGGAAAACCACCAGCAACTCGAATCTCTTGATCTGTCGGTACTCAGCAGGGAGGAACTTCTGAACCGTCTGAAGCAAACTATGGCTGATTCAAAAGAAAAAAGCATACTGATCTATGTGCACGGTTACAACATAACGTTTGATGAGGCTGCCCGGGGAATCGGCCAAATGGTCAGCGACCTCGATTTCAAGGGATGCACGCTCTTTTTCAGTTGGCCATCCCAAGGGCACATCAGCGGCTATATCGCCGATGAAACGAGCGTTGCATGGGCAGAAAAAGATCTGGTAAAGGTTCTCGAAGACATTGCTCTCTCTTCAGGGTCGAAGAACATCTACCTTATTGGCCACAGTATGGGCGCACGAGCGCTGACGATCGCGTTCTTGGAATTGTTATCGAAAAAACCTTATCTGAATACAAACTTCAAGTCACTGATACTGGCAGCCCCCGACATAGACGCCGAGATCTTCACAAGGGATATCGCTCCAGCTCTTGTACAATCAGGAGCGAGAGTGACCCTCTATGTTTCAGGCAAAGATAAAGCCCTGAAACTCTCAACACGGCTGCATGCATTCAGACGAGCCGGTGATGCGAATGGAGGCGCAATCATCACCTCAGGTATCGAAACGGTCGATGCAACAAATGTCGGAACCTGCGCGCTTGGCCACTCCTACTACAGGGATTCCCGCTCGGTGCTTTCGGACATCTATTACATCCTGAAAAAGGATCTCAATGCTGACGACCGGTTTTCACTCGAAGCGGTCGATTCCTCTCATGGTCGGTACTGGAAATTCAAAGAGTAGAACAACAGAAATGCTTTAAAAAAAAAGCCAACCCGAAGGCTGGCTTTTTTTTAAAGAGGTAGAGATGGAGAGCGCCGAAATTAATACATGCCGCCCATTCCACCCATTCCGCCCGGAGGCATTGCCGGCATGTCGGATTTATCTTCCTTGATGTCGGTAATTGCGGCTTCGGTGGTCAAAAGAATACTGGCAACTGATGCAGCGTTCTCAAGAGCGCTTCTGGTTACCTTGGTAGGATCGACCACACCTGCTTCAACCAGGTTTTCGTACTGTTCAGTTCTGGCGTTGAAACCAAAGTCACCGGTACCAGCCTTGACCTTCTCAAGAACAACAGCGCCATCGGTGGTGCCGGTGTTTGCCACAATCTGGCGAAGAGGTTCTTCAAGTGCACGGCGGATAATTTCAATACCGGTTTTCTGATCTTCGTTATCGGCAATTGCACGGTCAAGACCCTTGATCGCACGGATCAGGGCAACACCGCCACCAACGACGATACCTTCCTGTACAGCGGCACGGGTTGCGTGCAGTGCATCTTCAACGCGTGCTTTCTTCTCTTTCATCTCGACTTCGGTTGAAGCCCCAATGTTGAGGACAGCGACGCCGCCTGAAAGTTTTGCAAGACGCTCCTGAAGTTTTTCAGTATCGTAATCAGAGGTAGATTTTTCAACCTGTCCCTTGATTTCGTTGATACGAGCCTTGATCTCTTCTGCGCCGCCCTTGCCTTCGACAATGATGGTGTTATCCTTGTCGATGGTTACGCGACCAGCCTGGCCGAGATAGGAAATTGTTGCATTTTCGAGCTTGTAGCCCTTCTCTTCGGAAATAACGGTACCGCCGGTAAGAATGGCGATATCTTCAAGCATTGCCTTGCGGCGGTCGCCGAAGCCAGGAGCCTTGACAGCGCAAACTCTCAGGGTACCACGGAGCTTGTTGACCACAATTGTTGCAAGTGCTTCGCCTTCTATATCCTCTGAAATGATCAGAAGCGGACGACCGGACTGTGCTGATTTTTCAAGAATCGGAAGCAGCTCCTTCATGTTGCTGATCTTCTTGTCGTAGATAAGAATCAGCGGATCTTCGAGCTCGGCATCCATGGTTTCAGGATTGGTCACGAAGTACGGTGAAAGGTAGCCACGGTCAAACTGCATACCTTCAACAACCTTCAACTCTGTGTCCATCCCTTTTGCCTCTTCAACCGTGATAACACCGTCTTTGCCGACCTTGTCCATCGCTTCGGCAATCAGTTCGCCGATTTCAGGATCATTATTGGCGGAAATGGTACCAACCTGGGCAATCTCTTTTTTACCGGAGATGCTGCGGCTGATGTTTCTCAGCTCCTGTACAACCTCTTTGACAGCGCGGTCAATGCCTCTCTTGAGGTCAATCGGACGAGCACCGGCAGTCACATTCTTCAGGCCTTCACGATAGATTGCCTGGGCAAGAACGGTTGCAGTGGTGGTACCGTCACCGGCAACATCGCTGGTTTTTGAAGCAACTTCACGAACCATCTGGGCACCCATATTTTCAAAAGGGTCAGAAAGTTCGATCTCTTTTGCAACGGTTACGCCATCCTTGGTTGAGGTCGGTGCACCGAATTTTTTGTCGATCAAAACGTTACGTCCGGCAGGTCCGAGGGTAACTTTTACGGCATTGGCCAGTTTATCAACGCCAACTTTAAGTTTTGCTCTGGCTTCAGTATCAAAAAGAATATCTTTAGCAGTCATTGTAACGCGTTCCTCCAGTAGGTTTTTAAAAAAAGTTAATTACAGATCAGCCGAGAATAGCAAAAATGTCGGACTCGCGCATGATGAGGTAATCCTCGCCCTCTACGCTCACTTCGGTACCGGAATATTTGCCATACAGCACTTTACTGCCTACCGTGACCTGCATTTCGAGCAACTGGCCATTGTCGGCAATTTTACCTGCTCCTACAGCAACGACTTCACCATACTGCGGCTTCTCTTTTCCGGTATCAGGAATGTAAAGGCCGCCCTTGGTTTTCTCTTCCGCCGCTGCAGGCTTAACAATAACTCGATCAGATAAAGGTTTCAAGTTCATTGTTTTCTCTTGTTTTGGTTTTAGATTTAATAGTAAGATACTATTGACTTGAGTAAAGGGTTTATGCTGTTAGCACTCTAAGAGGTCGAGTGCTAACAGAAGACAATAATAACAAAATTACACTTCCCTCCAAAGAATTTCTTTATCACGGGAAGTGATGTTTTTTACCATCATAAGAATCATGAACCCGCCAATCTATTACAGCACAATCGGTAAAGTCGCACTGGAAAAACTGCAAAGCATAACGTCAAAAATGCGTGACGATACGGCAACCGCAGAAGAGCGGCAATTAGCCCCTCTCTTGCAGGAAATCGTCGCTTTGGCAAAAAACCGACTTTCGGTCACTGAAAACGAGAGCGAGTTCAGCAAGGGAGAGCCGGTTTGGGTAGAGCGCACCGCTGCACACTATCCGCATATCAGGCTGCATGGCGGCGCGCTTGAAGACGATCCGGTCAGAATGAAGGGATAACGCGTCCCCTCATCGTGCGAGCGCAGGCTGGAGGTAGCGACCGGTCAGGGAGTCCGTGCGGAGTGCAATTTCCTCAGGCGTTCCTTCTGCAACAAGTGAGCCCCCCTTGTCACCCGCCCCCGGTCCAAGGTCGATAACCCAGTCGGCCTGTAAGATGATATCAGGGTTGTGCTCAATAATCACAAGGGTGTTTTTCTGCTCAAGAAGTTTTTCAAAACAGCAGATAAGCTTTTTGATATCTTCAAAATGGAGACCGGTTGTCGGTTCGTCAAAAATAAAAAGGGTATGCGCTGTATCGGCATGAGCGATAAAACTTGCCAACTTCAACCGTTGCGCCTCGCCGCCGGAGAGGGTGCTTGAAGATTGGCCAAGCTTGATGTAGCCAAGCCCGACCTCATCAAGTACCAGAAGTTTTCGGGCAATCGCCCGCTCTTTGCTGAAAAAGGTGATGGCCTCCTCGACCGTCAGTGCGAGCACCTCAGCAATGGAGAGCCCGTTGTACTTCACTTCGAGGGTCTCGGCCTTGTAGCGGAGACCATTGCAATCCTCACAAATGGCCTCTATGTCAGCAAGAAACTGCATCTCAATGTGGACACTCCCCTCTCCGGCACAGGTTTCACAACGGCCGCCGGGAATGTTGAAGGAGAAATACCCCGCCTTGAGCCCCCTTTGCCGCGCATCTTTTGTTTGCGCAAAAAGGGTGCGGATGTCGTCGAATATCTTCAGGTAGGTAACAGGGTTACTGCGACTCGATTTTCCAATGGGTGACTGGTCAACATGCTCAACGCGGTCAACAAGCCATGAGCCCGAAATTGAGCGGTGTGTGCCGACCTTCTCCTTCAGGCCAACCTTATCCTTCATGATCCCCTTGTTGAGGATATCATTGACCAGGGTGGACTTGCCGGAACCACTCACCCCCGTCACGCAGGTCATGACACCAAGGGGAAAGCGAACATCAATATTTTTCAGATTGTTCTGCATGGCGCCACAGATCTCAATGCAGGAACTGAAATCCACCGTTCTGCGCACAACCGGCACCGCAATCTCTTTCATGCCGTTGAGGTACTGGGCAGTCAGGGAGGTACCCGACTCTTTCATTGCCGCCACCGAACCATGAAAAACAACCTCACCGCCGAGACGACCGGCAAAGGGGCCAAGATCAATCACTTCATCCGCAGCCTCAATGATTTCACGGTCATGCTCAACAACAACAACGGTATTGCCCAGGTCACGCAATTTTCTGAGCAGCGTAATGAGCCGGGAAGAGTCGCTCTGGTGCAGCCCGATGCTCGGCTCGTCAAGAATATAGATGGCCCCCACCAGCGGAGAGCCAAGGGAGGTCGAAAGATTGATGCGCTGAAACTCGCCTCCGCTCAGGGTATGGGTCAGACGGTCGAGGGTGAGGTAGTTCAATCCTACATCGAGCAGATAGCCGAGCCTCTTGATGATCTCCTGCAGCACAACTTCGGCCACCTTGCGGTCAAAGGGCGAAATATTGAGATTGCGGAAAAATTCGGAGGCGTCGGCAATGTTCATGCGCGCAACCTCGCTGATATGGCGGCCCGAAACCCTGACAAGGCGGGCATCGGGATTAAGGCGGCTCCCTTCGCAATCAGGACAGGTCGCATAACCGCGGTAACGGCTCAAAAAGACCCGGTAGTGCATCTTGTAACCGGCATCCTTCTCTATTTCAGCAAAAAAAGGCCAGATACCCTCATAGCGGCCATCCTGGGTCCCCTTCCAGATAATCTCCTTCTGCCCGAAAGAGAGCTTTTCATAGGGCTGATCAGCCGGAATACCAAGAGCATCGGCATGTTCAAGCAGGGCCTGAAGATTCCAGCGATATTTTTCCGAATTCCAGCAGGCAATGGCGCCCTCTTCAAGCGAAAGCGACTTGTCGGGCACAACGGCATCCTCATCAATGCCCGCAATGCGTCCAAACCCCTGGCAGGTCGTACAGGCGCCGATAGGAGAGTTGAAGGCAAAAAGCTGGGGAGAGGGCTCCTGATATTCAATGCCGTTCAGTTCGAGCCGGTCGCTGAAGAGGTAGGTTTTGCCTCCAACAACCTTCAAAACGGCATACCCTCCGGATTCATTGAAACAGCTCTCGGCTGCCTGCGAAACGCGGCTGAAAACCTTTTCATCATCGCGCGCCACAAAACGATCGACCAGTACAAGAAGCGTTGTGCGCTCGGCATTTGCCATCTCAACCACCCGCTTGCAGGCCGACTCCTGGTTGAGATCCAGAATCTCCTCCCCTGCAACCACCCTGAAAAAGCCCTTTTTCAGGAGGTTCGCTATTTCATCCTGTACCGGGCAGGTGTGGTGACCAGCATCCTGATGGGCAGGGAAAAAAAAACCGGCATAAAATTTCGTGCCTTCCTCAAAAAATCCAGCCTGCAGGCTCACATCATCGGGTGTATGACGCAAAACAAGCTCATTGGTGTCACGGGAGTAGATTTTACCGATGCGGGCATAGAGCAGGCGGAGATAGTCATAAATTTCCGACACGGTGCCAACCGTTGAGCGGGGATTTTTCGGGATGGGTTTCTGCTCAATGGCTATGGCCGGAGCAATTCCTTCAACACTTTCAATATCCGGCCTCGGCATACGCTCAAGGAACTGGCGCACATAGGCTGAAAGGGATTCAACATAGCGACGATGACCTTCGGCGTAGAGGGTATCGAAAGCGAGGCTCGATTTGCCCGATCCGCTGACTCCGGTCAGCACCACAAACTTGTTGCGGGGAATACAAACCGAGATATTTCGGAGATTGTGGGTGTTAATGCCTTTGAGGACGATATCAGGCAGACTCGTTTCAGCAACGGCTGAATTTTTGAGCCTATGAGTGGTCATGTTTCGAGTGTCATCTGGTTTCATACAAAAAAGTCGAACTGAGCTTGAAGATAAGAAACGAAGCCCGGGAAGCTCAGGGAAAAAACTTACTGGCACAGAGGTTGCTCACCGCTCAATCTCTTTGAGAAGCGTGTGGATGGTGGTCGCATTGAGAAGTCCCTGTATTTTATGCTGCAGGATATTCATGTAACCCCTGTGATGACATGATGAAAAAATTTCACAGCGATCAGCCTTCACTCCACAGCGCACCAGGTGCGGCTCGCCCTCAATGGCAATCGCAATATCGGCAACGGTAATCTCTTCAGTCGCTTTACCAAGCCTGTAGCCCCCTTTTACCCCCTGGACAGAGGCGGCAATACCTGCCCTTTTGAGACTCTGCATCGCTTTTGAAAGGAACTCCTGAGAAAAACCTATCTCATCGGCCATCTCCTTGACCGTAACTACCCTTCCGAGACCCTTGGTTGCCAGATAGGTAACCGCATGGAGCCCATATTCAAATTTTCTGGAAACCTGAAGCATAGCATCGAATTTTGTTAAATAGGACTATTTTAAGCCTATTGCCAACAAAAACCTAATATCTTTTCTCTTCTCTTAAAAAACTATATTGCTCATCAAGTCCGGCGTTATCACCTGAATCTGATTTTTATCATGAACAACATTGGAAATGATCAATATTTTTTATGGCAATTCTCCCCTCAAAACGAGGCAAAAATCCGATGGCAGGAGTTTGGAGAGGATCATGAAGAAAAAACCCCGATTCTTTTTCTTCACGGTTACGGTGGAATGATTGAGCACTGGGACCTGAATATCCCGGAATTTGCCGGTGACCATAAAATCTATGCCATGGATTTAATCGGATTCGGAAAATCGCAAAAACCCAATGTACGTTACTCTCTTGAGCTCTTCGCCTCACAGATTGAAACGTTTCTCCTCATGAAAAAACTTGACTCGGTCATTATTGTCGGCCACTCCATGGGTGCTGCAAGCGCAGTCTACTTTGCCCACCATCAACCTGAAAAGATAAAGGCACTCGTTCTCGTCAATCCTTCCGGACTTTTTGGAGACACGATGGATGGCATGAGCACTCTTTTTTTTGGCCTTGTTGCCTCACCGCTCATCGGCGAAATGCTTCTGGCCGCCTTTGCTAATCCGGTTGCCGTGGGTCAGAGCCTCATGCCAACGTACTTTAACCAGAGCAAGGTTGACGACAAACTGATTAACCAGTTCACCCAGCCGATCCAGGATCAGGGGGCCCAATTCTCTTACCTCTCTCCCTCAAAAAGGCCTCTCGATTTCAGGCTCGACCACATCGCAAAACCCTGCAATTACAACGGCCCGGCTTTTCTTGTCTGGGGAGCAGAAGACAGCGCACTGCCGCCACATAAAATCATACCTGAATTTCAGCAGCTTCTGCCGCAGGCCGGGGCATATATCCTCCCCAAAGCATCGCACTGCAGCCACCACGATGCGCATGAAGAGTTCAACAAACGGCTTGCGTGGATACTTGCATTAATTGAGTAACCTCCTGATTCCCGGCAGCGCTCACATGCTTCCAGCCTGTCTGAGATGAATATCCCTCAACTCAGGTGCCTTCAGGCCAATTTCGAGAGCATAGCTCCGAAACTGGCCAAAAGGAACCCACTGAACGCTCATCTGCCAGCAATGAAGATTGCGGGTAAACTGAAGCATAGGTAAAACCAGCTCCCTGTTTTGAAAATCATACCCTGTATTCACGGCCATCTGCCAGTTTTTTGACAGTTCTGTTTTTGCCGCAGCATTGAACAACGTGATGGTCTCCGGCTCAAGAGGATTGCTCTTGTCGGATTGCAGAAACAGAGAAAACCGAAACTCCCAGGGCAGGCTGTTCTCTACAGTATTGAACTCCGTCATGTCAAAAAATGACTGAAGGGTATTCATCATAAGTGGCGACCTGACTGACGGCTTGGCCGTACCGGCCTCTTGGTGCCCCTGAATGCTGAAGCTCATGTCAAGAAATCCCTTGACAAAACGGAGCACGCCATTGCCCTCCTCACGGTTGGAACGGTTAACCCTGGCACCGGTCAAGGGATCATAGCCGTAAAAATCATACATGGAACCCGCACTGAAAAGCAGGTTCTCTGAAAGAGCATTGCTTGAAGCGGAAAGAGTCAGAGGTGCCAGATGAAAGGAATCTGCCGCCGCATTGTAAGCCGTCGAAACGGTCAATGCAAGAAGCTGCTTCGACGAATCTCCTTCCGGCGCTCCCTCTTCAAGCAGAGAGGATGAACCCCTGAATTTACCATGAAACAGATTTTTCAGCGTAATACCAACCGTACTTTGACCTTCGGGAATGCCCGGATTGAGGGTGTTCTGACCTGGCCAGTCATAGACATGGCGGGAATAATCATACCCGCTGCCTGAAAACGCAGGATTCCAGGTGTATGTAATTGAAGGAATAAAGGTATGACGCAACGCCTTGAGGCCAATAATTTTTTCAAGAAACCCGGTCTCAAGAATACCATAAACCCTTGTGCTTGCATCAAGGTCAAAAATGGTTGTTGAAAAATTCTCATGACCACCATCCGGATGCAGCGAATGAACAAAAGTCAGACTTGGATTGACATTAAAATGGCTGAACAGTGTTGATTGCATGCGCAATGGAAACACCAGACTCGTACCGCTGTACGTATCATCATAGCGTCCATTATTGGGCCGTCTCCCTTGCAGAGTGAACCCCTGCGTAAACAGCGCCTTTGATCCGGGACTAAATTCACGGTAGTACCCCACCTCAGCATTGAGATTTGCGGCATATCCGGAAGAAGCGACAAAATCATAAGAGGTAAGCTCGGAAACAACAGAGCCGCCGGTAGTTATGGAAAGATCATTTTTCCAGTCATCTCCATAAATGCCGGAACGAAAGGGGTAGATGCGGTTCTGATAGAACGATGCGCCGACACTCTGCGAGGCATAATGAGTGCTCAAATCCTCAGACCGATCGTAAAAAAGAGCTAAAATGCTCTTCTCGTCATTGAATGTTCTTGCCATAGAGACGCGGGCATTGGATTGCTGTTTCACCATGGTTTCTGAATTGATGGAATTCAGATTGTACCCCTTCGGATCACCCTGCAACTGAAAATTGACATCAAGGCGAGTTGATGAATCAATAACCTGACTGTGAACAATGTTTGCGCTCCAGTCACTGTAGTGGGGATAGCGTGAGTATTCACCGGAAATCAAACCGGACAACCTGTTTGGCACAACGTAGCGAAACCGGTCACCGAGGCGCCAGCTCCCATTCAGAGAGATATCTCCCTCAAAGCGGAGATCCATGTAATCGTTAATGGCCCAGAAATATCCGAGATTCGACAGCGAGTAACCCCTGTCTATGTCATTGGCCAAATTGGGCATGAGAAAACCGGACGATCGAGCATCATTGAGCGAGAACGCCATATAGGGAAATGCAAGAAGCGGCATGGCAGGAAGACGCCTGGAAAAAAGTTCCGGACGAACATACATGATCAGCGATGTCGCTGTAACTTTTTTATCCGGAATAACGGTCATCCGGGAGCAGGTGAACCAGTAGTGCGGCTCAGGATTATCGCAGGTCGTCAGAATACCATCCTTGATGACCATCTCACCATTTTCAAGCCTCGTAACGTGCTCACCGCTATAAATCATCGTCTGTGTAGAGGAGGAGACTCGGGAAGTCTCGCCCTTTCCGCTCTTGAAATCATAGGTCATCGATTCTGCGCTGAAACTCCCTTCACGGTCGGTAAAGAGAGCCGGCTCTACTATTTTACCGGAAGAATCAACGTCACTGAAAGCATGAAGCAGCGAAGTATCAAGATCAATAACAATTTTGGGCGACTTGATGCTGGTGCCCTCATGGTCAAGAGTTGCCTTTCCCCACAACTCCATGTTCCGTTTGTCAAGATTGTAAATCACCGAATCCCGGGCCGTAAAGAAAATAGTGCTCTTGAGCCCCCCCGTTCCAGAAAGCCCTTCGACCGATGCCTTCTTTTTCCCGGGAAGCTCCTGACTCCGCCTTCCCGGCATATCGGCCGCATAAAGAGCCTTTTGGGAATGAAGAGGCACGCCCGAAATGAAGAGGCAGAAAATGGTCAGAAACGATTTTTTTTGCTTGATAAACTTCAATGCAGTAATGCTCCGCTACAGTATTATGATATTCTCTTGTAAAAGTTTAAATATATTAATTTTATTTATCGTGTTGCCGGTTTTTTCTGTATAAGCTCTTTGCTGCAGGCAGGGTAATCACCTTGCCGGGAATTCTTTAACTTTTTTTCATTCCATGGTGCCCTCTGATTATTCCGCGCCCGACTCCGCCGGTCATTTCGGCTGTTTCGGCGGCAAGTTTATCCCTGAAACGCTTGTAAAAAATGCCGCCGATCTTGAATCGGAATACCTCAAGGCAAAAAACGACCCGACATTTCAGGCAACTCTTGACCATCTCCTGCGTGATTATGTAGGCCGCCCAACGCCACTCTATCATGCAGAACGCCTCAGCAGAACACTGCAGGGTGCTCAGATTTACCTCAAACGTGAGGATCTCTGCCATACCGGAGCCCATAAAATCAACAATGCGCTTGGCCAGGTGCTGCTTGCCCGCCGCATGGGCAAAAAAAGGGTGATTGCCGAAACCGGCGCCGGACAGCATGGAGTCGCCACGGCCACGGTCTGCGCCCTCTTCAACCTTGAATGCGTCGTCTATATGGGTGAGGAAGACATCCGGCGGCAGGCACCCAACGTCGCAAGAATGAAATTGCTCGGTGCGGAGGTGCGACCGGTTGGGAGCGGCTCAAAAACTCTGAAAGATGCAACAAGCGAAGCAATCCGCGACTGGATGAACAATCCGGAAGAGACCTTTTACATTATCGGTTCAGTAGTCGGCATGCACCCCTACCCGATGATCGTGCGCGATTTCCAGGCAGTCATAGGGCAGGAGACCCGCTCACAAATCATTGCGCAGGCAGGAAAACTGCCCGACGTCATCACCGCATGTGTTGGCGGCGGCAGCAATGCCGTTGGTATGTTTTATGAATTTCTGAAAGATGCCAGAGAGATTGAACTGGTTGGCGTAGAAGCTGCCGGAGAGGGACTCGACAAGCGACACGCCGCCTCCCTCACACTCGGAACACCCGGAGTACTGCACGGTGCCATGACAAAACTGCTGCAGAATGAAGACGGACAGGTTCAAGAGGCGCACTCCATCTCCGCGGGTCTTGACTATCCCGGTGTCGGCCCTGAACATTGCTACTTTCAGGAACTCGGTTTGGTGAGCTACACCTCCACCACCGACAGTGAGGCACTTGCCGCGCTTGAAACACTGGCAAAAACCGAAGGCATCATCTGTGCGCTTGAATCGGCCCATGCCATGAACTACGCCATCACAAGGGCCCCCTCCATGCCAAAAGAGGCCATCATCGTGGTCAATCTTTCGGGACGGGGCGACAAGGATATGGAGACTATCATACAACGGCTATATCCTGAAACACGTTAGAGGCGTCTTGTTACAAACCAGTTACAAAACAAGAAGCAAAAAAGCAGGGTGGATAACCGCTTCCACTCTGCCCTTGATACACCTTCCGGCCACTCCCCCTTTACCATTATCTTTTACTTGACTCTTTTTTGAAGGTATCGAGGAGTTTGTTGAGTTCGTGGAGTTGTCTGTTCATGTCGATTGAGGCCGTTTGGAGCTGCTGGATTATTTCGGTGCAGTCGGTAAGAATGAGGGTGAGGGCCGGGTCGGGCGGTCGCAGCTTCGGCGGTGAAGAGCGGAGGCGGCAAAAATGACGCGCCTTATTCACGCAAATGTTACACCGTGCGCTGAATTTATAATTATTAATTTGTATATTCTGTAGTAATTCCAATCCACTCAGGAGTTGTTTATTCCATAAACAGTCAGTACAACAGTCTTTGATAAAGTAGTATATGTTGAGTACAAAGCCATGCAAATGGCTCTGTACAAGTAAGGCTCGGCGGGGTGGTCTCGCTGAACGTAGCTATAACGGAGAATGAGATGAAAAGGAAATTATTGGCGGGGTTAGCAATAGTGTTGGTGTTATTGGGTACTACCAGTTCGTCAGCCGGGGCTTCGACTTTCATAACAACCCTCCCGGATAATCTTGGAACTTCAGGGTCTGGTCTTGATGGAGGCAGGCTGGACTATTCTATCACCTCTCCAGGCACATCTTTACCTGGAGCGGCTAATCTCACATTCGATTTGTTGGGTTACAATACGGTTGATGGAAACAATGCATGGGCCGATACTTTCACCCTTACTATAAATGGTGCCACGCTGTTTTCAGGAGGTTTCGATATGGGCGGGGGTGGAATCGCCTTCATTAACAGTATTGACCCAGGGGTCACTATTCTGTCCACCTCTACACCGGGCCTGTGGCAGGGAGGGTTGACGAAATTCAGCGTGAACCATACACTTCTTGCCGGGACAAATACATATTCGTTTGATTATGGTCAGATGCAGGGAATTGCAGATGAAGGATGGGGACTTCGCTCGGCAGTAATTTCGTCAGATATTACGACCTCGCCCAGCCCCGAGCCAGCCACTATGATGCTCTTGGGCACTGGCTTTGCCGCTCTGGCGGGGATGCGCTGGCTGAAAAAAATGCAGTTAGCATAAGTAAAAACAGACGAGCAAGCGCATGGAGAGGGACGGCCGAAACCTATTTTTCTGAACCTGCTTCCGCCGTCCCCTAATACTTGTAACTACTTCGCGAATATATCATTGCCCTCGTCCGCTTCTTGCCGCCCCGCTTACCGCTGACGGATTCGCTTCAACGCCTGTCTTTTGGGGGAAGCTGCCGTAATCTTTGTGATACGTGTCGATATGGAAGGTGATTTCACCTGATGCAAGTTTTTGTTCCCCAACTTTTACGCCCATCTCCACTTCTTCGTTTTGAATTTTGTACCGAAACCCTTTGTAACGCGTCACAAGAAGGTTACAAAATGAGCAGAAATTATGAAAATAAGAATGGAGAGAACAGCAAAGAAGTGGCGATATAACCGCTTGTTTTATTGATTGATAGTGAATTTATTTGCAGAGAGGGGAATGGTGATAAATGTGCCGTGCAGAAACGGGCACGATCATGCGGGAGCTTTCATTATAAAGCACCGACCGAAAAAAGCTTTAAAAAAGTGCATCCAGAAGTTGCACAGAAACAAAAAAACCTTATATTTGCACTCATTAAGCGGGAATAGCTCAGTTGGTAGAGCACAACCTTGCCAAGGTTGGGGTCGCGAGTTCGAGTCTCGTTTCCCGCTCAGAAAAAAAATAAAAAAAGCCTCATCACCTGATCGAGGCTTTTTTTATTTTTAAAACGCTCGCACGGCCCTGACAAAATCAAGACCAAACACCTTGCTGATTAAATACTGGGTACCATTGGAGAAATTCTGTACCCATGCAATTTCCGCACTGTACTCGGATGAAGTCCAGTAGTAATGGTTACCTGTAAAATTGCCAACTGCTTTGTTGAGATAGAGGATGCGAAGTTGCTCCTTGTTCGGTAAAAACCAGTCGCTATAACCATTGATCTCAAGCGTCTGGCATGCAACTTCAGCATCATACCAGGTAAAGCCCTCTCCACCCTCTCCGGAAAAACGACTTGGCAGATCATCCTTGGCAACAATAAGTCCGTGCATTCCTGTACCATCGATATAAAAAATGATACCACCGCCAAACTCCGCGCCCATTTCTATCTTGCCCTCATCTCCTGACAACAACGTTTGATTGTTCCGACTCACAGCTCCCGACTGACGACAGAGCTGAGTTTCGAAATCACCACCATAAGCATAACTGTCGCGTTCTAACACAGTGCATGAGTCCGTCGACTTGATAGCACTGACACCGCTGCTGGTAAACATCCTATTTTGCATGGCTTAAAGAATTATACCAATTAACTGCTATCGAATTACCCTTCAAGATATTACGCAATTTATACAAATATATGTCAAGAAAGAGGCATATATATCAAATATAGTTTTTTTTAGATTAAATATATATTTACAAAACTCTTTACATTTGTAACATTTGTGGCAGATGACCGAACACTCCTGTTACTATCGACAGGTACTGATTGAGCGGAGTGAAGCAGTCGAAAAGTTTTCAGGCTGGCATGCGTTTTCAACACAAGCCGGTCTAAAGACTACTCCTGAAGAATAGATCTCTTCTTGCTCTTCAAGCCAAAACGCATGAGAAAAATCAATGTGCCATTGCAGAATTCTCTGGTAATGATCAAGGAAATGCCAGGACTTTTTTTATTTTATGGCTCAAAATAACCACTTGGAGAGGTGCGAGAGTGGTTGAATCGGACGGTCTCGAAAACCGTTGTGCGCGTAAGTGTACCGTGGGTTCGAATCCCACCCTCTCCGCCAAGTGATAGTCCAGCACTATCCGAAATAGTCCGAAGAGCCCTGTAAAATCAGGGCTTTTCTTGTTTCCGGGTCTACCCTTGTTTATATTTGTTTTGTGAAGTCCAAGCTTATTGGTGGTGTTTTTGGGGGTATGATACCATCAAAAATAAATTCGGACCCATGCCTATACGGATTTCCCCCTATCTCAGATGCGATAAGTCAGCAAGACCAAGCGGACAAACGAGGAATACATGATGGCGGAGGTGATGCGTCGGATTGTTCATGCGACTCAATGATTGAAAGGTTATTACATTTCTGAGATCACAACAGCCAATCGGCTGGCTTTTGCAGGAGAAAACCATCCTCTATCAAAGCGTTCATGAAACAATGCTTATATTGAAGCCGTAACATCACCAGAGAGAGCATCTTCGGTCTGACGCCTTCAACTTGGTTGAAACGTTTCTTGTGCTTGAATCTTCACTGCGTATATGGTATTCACTTTCAGGGATAACTGAACATTGATATACACAAGGGCTTTGATTTAAAGCGGTTTTGCGGTTTCGTTTTTATCCCGGCTGATCTACCACGGCATTCCTGGAGAAGTTTGGTGGGGCGGTCATAGTGTTTTGCTGTTTTACGGTTTTTTGTTACTGTGATGATGAGAGCAGGATGTTTCGGCACAATCTTCGAGTATCGCCGGTGTAAGATATTATTATGAGCTTTTTCTGGAATGAGGAAAAAAACAAGTTATTGAAAGAGGAGCGTGGCATTTCTTTCGAACGAGTTGTTGTTGCCATTGAAGAAGGTCATTTGATCGATGTACTGGAGCATTCAAACACAGCGAAATATGGAAAGCAACTTATCTTGATTGTTGAAATTGATGGTTATGCAATATGTGTTCCCTGTGTCGCTGAAAAAGATGGCGACTTTTTTATGAAAACATTGTATCCAAGCAGGAAGTACACCAAATATTACGATTTAGGAGGATTGTTATGAACGATAATGATGAAACCGAAATTATCGAGTCCATTGAGTCCGGGGAGTGGGAATCCGTAAAGGATTTTAATGCCGTTAAAAGTCAGTTAATGAAGGCAGCCTCAGAAACCGCGCTCAAAGATTACAGAATTAATGTCCGTGTTTCAAAAAGAGATGTTGAGGCATTAAAGACAAAGGCACTGGAAGAAGGAATTCCCTATCAAACACTCGTAACCAGTATTCTCCATAAATATGTTACTGGCAAACTGACAGAGTCAGGTAACAGAAATTTTGCTTAAGGCCTTATGATCTGAGCATCTGTATTCAGGCTCCCAGATGGTGGTTGTTTGCTTTGCCACCTCGCCCTCCCCTTTTGCGAGGCTGAAATCTGACAACAAGCCGCCCCACACCCTGAACCCCGATAATAAACCGCTCTGCTTCACCTGAGGGCAAGCCGTGGCTTTGCCCTGCGTGCCGGTTTTTTTGGTTTTTTTTATAGATACATGTTTCTATTTGTAAAAAGATATTGGTTGATGGGGCGGGAGCGGGTTGATGGGGCGAGCGGGATGAACGGGGCGAGTGGCTCGCATGGTGAGCACACCGGAGTATAGTGTACCACCTCTACCGGAGCAAAGTGTACCAGCGATTCCGGAGCAATATGTACCACCCGTACCGGAGTAAAGTGTACCAGGTATTCCGGGCGAAAGTGTACCACCCCATCAGGTCAGATTTGTAACATCATAAACAGTACCTTTGGTGTAAAAACCAGGAGGTACACCATGGCAAACAAAGCCTTGACTATGTTACAAACGCGACGTATTCTCAAACTCTTGATGGAGGGTTGTTCCCTGCGGGAAATCCATCGTAGTACAGGTATTCACCGCCTGACCATAAAGAACTATCAGCATCGTTTTCAGAGTAGCGATAAAACGTTTTCAGAGCTGTTTACCTTGCCTGATTACGATCTTTCGGTTCTGGTTCATCCGCCCCGTTCCACCAAGACAACTGACGAGCGGTATGCGGATCTCTATCCCCAGCTTCAACGCCTTGCTGAAGAACTCGGTAAGAAGCACTTCCACGTCACCAAGCAAGTACTCTGGGAAGAGTATCTTCGGGATCACCCAACCGGGTATCAGTATTCACAGTTCTGCTATTATCTGGATCAACATATCCAGCAACATGATGCTACCATGCCGCAGCAGCACCAGCCAGGGTACCGGCTGCAGATTGACTTTGCTGGCGATCCACTCTGGATTATCGAACCACTCAGCAGAGAGCGTATCGAGTGCCCCGTTCTGGTCTGCACCCTTCCTTGCAGCAGCTTTTTTTACGTTGAACCGCTTTCATCAGCTAGGCAGGAGCATATGATCCCGGCACTCAACCGGGCGCTAGCCTATCTTGGCGGTGTCCCGAAGAATATCCTGAGCGACAACATGAAGCAGGTGGTAACAAAAGCATCACGCTATGAGCCAATTTTCAATGAGTTGATGGAGCAGTGGGCCTTGCACTACCAGACCAACATGCAGGCGACCAGGATCGTCAGACCGAAGGATAAGCCATCGGTTGAAGGCTCGGTGCACCATGCCTATAGCCAGATCTATGCCCGTTTGTAGGCGGAAATCAAATTTCCGCCTACACTACCCCAGGTGGTTGAGACTGTACCAGGGTGGGCGCACGACGATATCACCAATATTGGCGAAGATGAGATGATGGTGCTGATCTGGGCCAACGAAATATTTGATCAAAACAAGCCCGATACCATTGCCATGAAGGTGACCTTATGAAAAAGTTGAAGGTTATTATTATTGCATGTACTATGTTGTTGTTATTCACACATCCA
>CAJAIK010000024.1 GCA_903939765.1 uncultured Chlorobiaceae bacterium
CAGGAACTGATCGACAAGCTCAAAGAGCTTGAGAACAGACTTGCCGATATCAATTTTTTTAAGGTTATTGAGCAGCCGCAGAATCCTATGGTTTTCCGCAATTCGAAGCGGGATATTGCGCGCATGAAAAACCGTCTCCATCAACTTGCTGCAGCCGAAACGGCCCGGGTTTGACGGAAAGGCAAACAACAAAACTGTTTACTTACATGGAAGAAAATAAAATGGGCAGTGCATCAGTGGAGCAGAGTGCTCCAGTAAGGGGAAGAAAAAAAAGCTGGTTGGGCAAGGTTGTCAGTGACAAAATGGATAAATCGTGTGTGGTTGCCGTAGAACGTAGCGTACAGCATCCGGTTTACAAGAAATATTTCAAGAAAACAACGAAGCTGACAGCTCATGATGAAAAGAATGAAGCTGGAATCGGTGACCTGGTCAAAGTGGTGGAGTGTCGTCCGCTGAGCAAAAGGAAGAGCTGCCGTTTGGTCGAAATTATAGAAAAAGCCAGGTAAGAGAGCATTTTTATACATTTAATAAAGTTTGAAACAGGATGATCCAGAAAGAAACAAATCTGGTTGTTGCCGACAACAGCGGAGCCAAAAAGGTTCGTTGTATTCATGTCTTCGGCGGAACCGGGAGGCGTTATGCCTCATTGGGTGATCAGATTATTGTAACGGTCAAAGCAGCAGTTCCTGGTGGTATCGTAAAAAAGAAGGATGTTTGCAGGGCCGTTGTAGTGCGCTGTGTAAAAGAGTCGAGAAGAAAGGATGGTTCCTATATTCGCTTTGACGAGAATGCAGTTGTTCTTCTCAACGCACAGGGTGAGCCAAGGGGAACACGTATTTTCGGTCCGGTAGCAAGAGAGCTTCGCGACAGAAAATTTATGAAGATTGTTTCGTTGGCGCCAGAAGTATTGTAGGGTGTCACAGGCGGGAGTAACTCAGTTGGTAGAGTCACAGCCTTCCAAGCTGTTGGTCGCGAGTTCGAATCTCGTCTCCCGCTCCGGATTTTATGAATAACATCATATCAGTTAAAAATGAAAACAGGGATTAAAAAGGTTAAGTTGCACGTCAAGAAGAACGACTCAGTTGTCGTTATCAGCGGCAATGATAAAGGTAAGGCCGGAAAGATTTTGAAAGTATTTCCGATAAAAAGCCGCGTTATTGTTGAAGGCGTCAATATCCGCAAGCGTCATACCCGCCCTGCACAGGGTCAGACACAAGGGTCAATCATTGAGCGCGAGTTCCCGATTCACTCTTCAAATGTGAAGAAAAGTTAAGTGTTTCCACTAAATGTCCCCGATGACCAAGACCATCGCGGGTAAACTGATAAAGAAGAAGATGGATAAGAATAAAGAGATGACACCGTCAACACCTTCACCGGCAAGACTTGAAACGTTCTTCAAAGAGAAAGCAACGCCGAATCTTATTGAGCGCTTTCAGTACAAGAATGTCATGCTGGTTCCCAGACTTGAAAAAATATCGATCAATATTGGTGTAGGAGCGGCAGCAGCAGAGCCCAAATTGCTTGAAATTGCCCTTCAGGAGCTTGCCCAGATTACCGGTCAAAGACCGCAGATCCGTAAATCGAAGAAAGCTATATCAAACTTTAAATTACGCGAAGGACAACCTATAGGCTGCCGCGTAACGCTTCGCCGCAAGGCAATGTATGAGTTTCTTGACCGTTTTGTCAGTCTTGCCGTTCCAAGGATACGTGATTTCCGCGGGCTCAGCGATACGAGCTTTGATGGCCGTGGGAACTATACTGTGGGAGTCAGGGAGCAGATTATATTTCCGGAAATCGATATTGATAAGGTACCGAGAATATCCGGAATGGATATCAGTTTTGTTACGTCCGCTTCTACCGACGAAGAGGCCTACGTGCTGCTTTCGGAACTTGGAATGCCATTCAAAAAGAAGAACAACTAAATAATTCAGAAAACAGATGGCCAAGAAAAGCGTTATAGCAAGGAACGAAAAGAGAATCAAGCTTGTAGCGAAATATGCAGTCCTCCGTGCTGAGCTGCTTAAAGCTGGCGACTATGAAGCTCTCCGCAAGCTGCCGAGAGACAGTTCTGCAACAAGAGTACGTAACCGTTGTGTACTGACAGGCCGTGGAAGAGGCGTTTATGCAAAGTATGGGTTGTGCAGGCATATGTTCCGCAAGTTTGCTCTTGAAGGAAAGTTGCCTGGTGTCAAGAAAGCAAGCTGGTGAGCTGGTTTTCTTTTATTTAAAGTAAGGTATTTGTTCATTTTAGAAAGTAACCAACGTTTGCTATGCCTGTAACGGATTCTATTGCAGATTATATCACCCGTATCAGAAATGCGGGAAGAGCAAAAAATAAAACAACCGATATTCCCTATTCAAAGCTCAGGGAGAATCTCTCTCAGTTGCTCGTAGAGAAAGGGTACATCAAGAACTTTACCGTCATTACCACAGAAAAATTTCCTTTTTTGCGGATTGATCTCAAGTATACCGCGCACGGTGATCCTGCTATAAAGGAGATTACAAGAGTGAGCAAGCCGGGGCGGCGTGTCTATGACGGAAAGGATATTAAAAAATATCTTGGTGGTCTCGGGTTATACATCCTTTCATCATCGAATGGTGTTATAACTGATAAAGAGGCAAGGGCACAGGGCGTAGGTGGTGAAATCCTGTTCCGTATCTATTAATTCATAAGCCAAAGAGCATTAGAATACC
>CAJAIK010000025.1 GCA_903939765.1 uncultured Chlorobiaceae bacterium
AGTTATGGGTGAAAAACTCAGTTCAGTGCCGTTCCTCATAGCATAGTTTTTATGTCAAACGATTGCATTGTAGTGCCTAAATTTTTGGTCCAATCCTTATTTTACTTACACTTACACGGTTTTATGTATGAAGTCAGGATAATGATGCCGCCACTGCCGAATCCTCAGAAAACCTTCAACCTCAGAGCGATGGCATAGGTTTCCCATCCTGATACCATACGTGATATTTAACCACAAAAAAAATGGTAACTCCCTTCAGCTTATTGATAGATACTCAAGAGTTTTTATTTTGCAGAAAAGAAGGGATTTTGTGAATGGTTTACATGATACATGCGCCCGTCTTCTTTTTTTTGTTCTCAGTATTCTGCTTTTTATTTACCACCAAAAGAAATTTATTACGTGTATCGCCTTTTAATAATTAATGTTGGTTGTATTTTTCTAACGCTTGAAACTTGATTACAATGAAGTGCATTGCTAAATTTGCGTATTTATTGCTTCCGATGCTGTTCTGTTTTGCCGTTCATGATGTGCGTGCGACATCACTGGAAAACGGACAGAAGTCCGGATTTTATCTTAACGAGATTGGTGTTGGCTCTGGTTACGCATGGGGAACTTTGAAAAGCGACCCAAGCAATTTTGTGGTCTATCCTGCATTTGTTAGGATTGGGTTCAACATGAATTCCCTTGTCGGTATGGACGGTTACCAGAGTAAATTGCAATTTGTGCTTGAACCATTCCTCAATTCAATTGCGGAACCTGAAACGGGAGTTGAAACCGGTTGCAGTATCGGTTTGCGTTATCTTCATCCCCTTTCAGCATCGGTTGATCTTTTTACAGAAGCAAGCTTCGCCCCCATGTTCCTGAGCATCCATAGTTCGGAACAGGGCGCTGCCGGTTTTAACTTCCTTGACCAGCTCGGAGCAGGCCTTCAATGCAAAGTATCGAAGAACACGGCCATTTTTGCCGGTTACCGCTTCAGGCACATCTCTCATGCAGGACTTGCCGACCGTTCGAATGCGGGTATCAATTCGAACGCACTCGTTGCCGGATTCTCCTGGTTGTATTGATATCTCACGCGCTGATCAGCGCTCCGGTACGGGCAGCCATGATGAAGTCATTAATATGCACTCCCTTTATTGAGTGCGTCCACCAGGATACGGTCACCACTCCCCACCCGGTGACCAGTTCAGGGTGATGCCCTTCTGCATTCGCCAGCTCACCGACACGGTTGGTGAATGCAAGCGCTTCGTTGAAGTCAGGAAACCGGAACGTTCGCCGCAGCAGGACGACGTTATCAATTGTTACCAGCTCCCATCCAGGGATATTGTTCAGCAACCGCTGGCACTGTGAGTCGTGCATCGGGGGGGATCCGGCAGGGCATGGAACGCAAAGCATGTGATCAAGTCCATTCATGATCGTTTTCCGTTAATGTTTTTGGAAGGCTGCAACTCTCGGTTGTGTAACAACAGAGGAACAAAAACAGTTTCTTTTTCGTGTGGCGATAAAAAAATAATATTTCCATTTTCGTTACTCTTGCTCATCTTTCTTGATGGTATTCACGCAAAAGAGCGTAAAGCCCTGCTGTTTAGGCGATATTTGGCCAAATCCGGAGTTTTTTTGGAAGAAAGGTTTAGAAAAGATTAGGAAGGGAGAGTTAAAGATGATACATTGGGGACCCACTGAAGAAGAGCCG
>CAJAIK010000026.1 GCA_903939765.1 uncultured Chlorobiaceae bacterium
GATTCCAGTGCCTGACGATCCTCAGGCTTTAACTGATAGACTTTATTCTTTCGTGCCATAATTGCATTACTAACAATGAGTTACATGCAATATAACATTATTATGCATTAAAACAATTAACTAACCAAACGATACACTAGCGCACGGTATCCTCTCCTGAATTGCTGAAAAAATATCAGCTTACTTCCAAATCGCATAAAAGTGTTGTACGTTCTTGTTCACCTGATTCATCAATACCCGCTTACCTGCGTTCAAGAAAAATCATGACAAGAGTTGAGTTGTATTTAATAAAAGGATAGCAATGAACGAAGTCACTCATAATAAAAATGTATCCTTTATCTGGGGCATCGCCGACGATGTTCTCCGTGACTTCTTCAAGCGGGGCAAATACCCCGCGACGTCATTCTCCCCATGTGTGTCATCCGCCGCATGGACGCCGTGCTCGAACCGACCAAACGCATCATTGACGACATTGCGCCAAAAGTAGCCGAAAGCACAGCCTACCGGAATGTCAGAGAAAATACCCCGCACACCGCCCGTATGGTCCACGACGAAGCGCTCGGGAAGGTGATGCAACTCATCCTGAAAGACGATACCCAGTTCTACAAACTCTTCGTCGAAAACGACGCCTTCCGCCGCGAACTCGGCGATGTCAAAAAAGAGCAGATCATTTTGAAAGAGGAGTGCTTGATGACTCAGCCCGTTTTTTCATGGCGAGGAGTGCCGCAGGGAAATCATGTTTCTGAACATATTTGACAACAAACTGGGGCGCAAAAAAATCCGGTTTTACTTCAGATTTATAGGTAATAAATGTTCCCTGACCGTGCAGGTACTCTTCCAGAGTCCACTCTCCATGATACACTTTGAAGTCGCCGGTTATCTGCTGAAAATAGAGGTGTTTCAGATATTCGCCATGGATTTTCACTGTTAAACTCACCGTTTTCTCGAAAATAAATATTCTGCTCCTTGCGGTCTGAAACACCACGGTATCCACCCCATTGTCCGATAGCAAATCACTGACGATAAGCTTTGGTATGTAATTTTTGTGATTCCTGTAATCAGTCAAAACCTCCCAAACTTTTTTTGGTGATGCGGCGATAAAAATATGCCCTGTTACGCCGATAACGCCGTCTTCAAGATCAGCAAGCACCACAACGGGCTCACCGTTTAAAAGCATGGAGTGTTCTGCAGATATGGAATCGTGTGCTGTCGGTGTTAAAGCTGGAGAGGTTATCGGATACAGAAGAACTGAACAGGCAACCATCAACATGGTTATCATTCTCCCTATGGTCATGGTACGACGTATTTGCATAATGTTTTGCGGGTAAAAGTGTACAATTCGTTGTTCAGGAAAAAAATGGATTAAGGAGAGCGTTGAAAAAACATGCCTCTTACAGCTTTTTCCTTTTCAGCCGCAGCGAGTTGCTGACTACTGAAACGCTGCTGCCAGCCATGGCAATGCCTGAAAAAACCGGGTTCAGGAATATGCCCCAGAGGGGGAAGAGCGCACCGGCGGCCAGGGGGATGCCGATGATGTTGTAGATGAAGGCCCAGAAGAGGTTCTGGCGAATCACCCTCATGGTGGCGCGTGAGAGGGTGATGGCCTGGGCAACCTTGTTGAGGTCACCTTTGAGCAGGGTAATACCGGCCGATTCGATGGCGACATCGGTTCCTGTGGCCATGGCAATGCCGACATCGGCCTGTGCCAGCGCCGGGGCGTCGTTGATGCCGTCTCCGGCCATCACCACCTTTCTGCCCTGTGCCTGCAACTCCCTGATTTTGATGGCCTTCTCCTGTGGCAGCACTTCAGCGATTACTTCGTCTATGCCGACCTGTCGGGCCATCTCGTTCGCGGCTGAACGGTTGTCGCCGGTCAGCATGATCACCTTGATTCCTTTGCGGTGCAGTGCCGCAACCGCCTCTTTTGCCTCCTCCTTGACCGTGTCGCTCAGGGCTATCAGCCCCCGGCTTATGCCTCTCTCTTCAATAATGACCACGGTCTTGCCCTCTTGCTGCAGTTGTTGCAGCTCGGCCCCCTTTTTTTCACCCTCAACCGGCTTGCGAACGCTGACCGGGCGGTGGCCGATGAGTGCCGAAACGCCGATGCCTTCGAGGGCCCTGAAATCGGTCACCTCATCAAGGGTGAGCCCCTGTTCTCTTGCTGCTTCCAGAATGGCCTGTGCAAGCGGGTGCTCCGAACGCTTTTCGACGCTTGCGGCGAGTTGCAGAAGGGAGGCGGGAGTGCTCTCATGGTCGAGCACCAGGATGTCGCTGATACGGGGTTTTCCGGTGGTGATGGTGCCCGTTTTGTCGAAAACGACGGTATCGACGGAGCTGAGTTTTTCGAGGCTTTCGGCATTGCGAACAAGGATGCCGTATTCAGCCCCCTTGCCGATGCCGACGATGATAGCGGTCGGTGTTGCAAGCCCGAGCGCACAGGGACAGGCAATCACCAGAATGCCCACCATCCCCATGACGGCGTAGGAAAGGGCGACAGAAAAGCCAAGGTAGGAGGAACCGACCGTCAGCCATATCAGAAAGGTGAGTGCGGCAAGAGCGAGTACTACGGGTACAAAGATTCCTGCCACCCGGTCGGCAATATGCTGTATGGGCGCTTTCGACCCCTGAGCCTCTTCGACCATGCTGATGATGCGGGCAAGCACGCTCTCCGGGCCGACGTTTGAGGCGGCGAAGGTGAAGGCTCCCTGCCGGTTGATGGTGCCCCCGATCACCTTGTCGCCAGCTTTTTTATCAACCGGGATTGCCTCGCCGGTCACCATCGACTCATCAATGGATGAAAATCCTGCTGTAATCGTCCCGTCAACGGGGAGTTTTTCGCCGGGTT
This sequence comes from uncultured Chlorobiaceae bacterium, assembly GCA_903939765.1. Lineage (GTDB taxonomy): Bacteria > Bacteroidota > Chlorobiia > Chlorobiales > Chlorobiaceae > Chlorobium. Next base: position 2,846 of record CAJAIK010000026.1, read on the forward strand.
TGACAATCACGAGGTCGCCTCTTTTTACCTCTTCAACCCCAATGGTGACCTCTTTTCCCCCTCGCTCAACAAGGGCCGTTTTTGCCTGCAGGCCAATCAGCTTTTCGATGGCCTCTCCGGTCTTCATTTTTGAGCGCGCTTCCAGATATTTGCCGAGCAGCACAAATCCGATCACCACAATGGTCACGTCGAAGTAGGTGGAGTCGGGTGCTCGGAGAAAGGCTTTCACTGCCGGGAGCAGCGTGATGAGTACGCTGTAGAGCCAGGCGGTGACGGTTCCGATACCGATCAGCGTATCCATGCTGGCCGCTCCGCTTCGAAAAAACATGACAATACCATGCAGGAATGGTTTTCCGGTGCGGAAGACCATCCATGTTGAAATCAGCATGAAAAGGATGTTCAGCAGCTCCATGGAGATCGGCAGATGCGGGAGAGCCTGAAAACCCATTGAGCCGATATCCCACATCATCAGAATAAAAACCAGCAGAGCAACGGGCAGGGCGAATTGCACCTCGCGGAGCTGGTCGCGCAGTTCACTCTCTTTTTCTGCCCGCTTTTTGGCCGAGTCGGTTACCGCAGCCTGCATCCCGAGAGGGGGCGGCTCGGCCTCAAGGGAGTAGCCGTATTTATTGACAACCTCATTGAGTGCTTCGGGCGTCAGCGGGTTGCCGTCAAATTCGAGCGTTGCCCTTTCCGTTGCCAGATTAACATTGACCTCGCTGACGCCCTCAACTTTGGAAAGCTTTTTGGTGACGATGGCCGAGCAGCTTGCGCAGTGCATCCCCTTGACGTTGTAGCTCCGGGAGGTCATTTACAAAAAGCGTTACTGGACGTTGAGCACGCCGCGTTTCACACCCATGGCACAGGTTATTTTGTAGGCGCCGCTCTTTTGCGGTGTGAACTCCATGACAATTTTTTTGCCCTTTACCAGCGGTTGCGGCCTGTCCCACAGTCCGGGAATCATGATTTCGCTCATACAGCCGGTGGCGGTATCGGAGGGGTTGATCTCGATGTGGACCTTTTCACCCTTTTTGACCGTAAAGGTATTCGGTGAAATATCATGCGCTTTTGTATAGCCGACCGAAAAGTTCCCGGCACCAGCAACGGCGAAAGAGGAGGAGAGAGGTGCAGCAAGCGTCATAAGTGCTATCGTGAAGAGTGGTATTCTTTTCATTGTCATTGGTTTCTTTTGATTCATTGACCCGGTAACAGCTCTTCATAACACGCATTTTGCTGTTACCGTTCGAAATGAGAGAGAAAAAAGCCCGCCCGCAGCACTCAGTGTTTCATCCCCGAATGGTGCAGGCGCCCTTTTTTGAGATCCCGTTTTTTCATCAGCACAAAGATGACCGGCGTCATGATGAGCACATGAACGGCGGAGGAGATCATGCCTCCAATCATCGGCGCGGCAATTGGTTTCATCACGTCCGCACCGGTACCGGTTGACCACAAAATCGGAATCAGACCCAGAAGGGCAACGGCTACCGTCATCAGCTTCGGGCGCAGGCGAAGCACCGCACCCTCAAAGGCGGCATCCTCAATATCCTGCTCGGTGCACGGGCCGTTCATCAGCTTTTTGTCGAGCGCCTCATGCAGGTAGATGACCATCACCACTCCCGTTTCAACCGCAATGCCGTAGAGCGCTATAAAGCCGACCCAGACGGCAACCGAAAGGTTATAATCGAGAGCCGAAACCAGATAGACCCCGCCAACAAGGGCGAAGGGAACGGAGAGCATCACCATCGAAGCCTCAAGCACCGACTTGAAGGTAAAGTAGAGCAGGATGAAGATGATGACCATCCCGAGTGGAATAAGTACCTGCAGCCGCGCTTTGGCCCGAATCTGGTTCTCCCACTGCCCTGACCAGGCAACATAATAGCCAGCGGGCAGCTTGAGTTTTTGTTCGAGAACCTGCTTGGCCTCGGTCACGAAGCTTCCCATGTCGCGGCCACGGACGTTGAGGTAGACCAGGGAGCGCAAAAGCCCTCCCTCGCTGTTGATCTCTGGCGCACCGGTGGAGATTTTCATCTTGGTGACCAGTGAGAGCGGCACCTGGGCGCCATCCATGCTGCCCACAAGAATGCGGCCGATTGCCGGCATGTTGTCGCGGTAGTCGCGCAGGTAGCGGAGGCGGATGGGGAAGCGGTTTCGTCCCTCAACGGCCGTGGAGAGCATTTCGCCGCCGAGAGCGGTCTCAATCACATCCTGAATGTTGCCGACACTCACGCCGTATCGCGCTGCCGCCTCGCGGTCGATGTCGATATCAAGGTAGTTGCCGCCGGTAACCCGTTCGGCCACCACATCGGCAGCGCCCCGGATCGGCTTGAGAATTGTTTCCGCCTGAAGCGCCAGCCCTTTCAGCACATTGAGGTCATTGCCAAAAATTTTCACCCCGAGGTCGGTGCGCACGCCGGTGGAGAGCATGTTGATACGGTTGATGATGGGCTGCGTCCAGCCGTTGCGCACGCCGATCTGTTGCAGTCTGGAGTCCAGTTCGGCCACGATGTCCGCTTTTTTGACCCCCTCCCGCCACTGCTCTTTGGGCTTGAGGATAATGATGCTCTCAAACATGGAGACCGGCGCGGGGTCGGTGGAGGTTTCGGCGCGGCCCACCTTGCCGAGCACGTGCTCCACCTCCGGCACGCTCATGATGATCTTGTCCTGAACCTCGATGAGCCGTTTGGCCTCGGTGATTGAGACGTTGGGCAGCGTCACCGGCATATAGAGCAGCGACCCTTCGTCGAGGGGAGGCATGAACTCTGAGCCAAGATTCATAAAAAGCGGCACGGCCACGGCGAGCGCCACAAGGTTGAGGGCGATGGTCGTTTTTTTCCAGCGCAGCACCCAGTGGATAACCGGCGAATAGAGCCTGATAAAAAAGGTTGAGACCGGATTGGCGCTTTCAGGACGCATTTTGCCCCGCATGAAGTAGTACATCAGCACCGGTACCAGGGTGATGGCAATCATGGCCGATCCCATCATGGAGAAGGTCTTGGTGAAGGCGAGGGGGTGAAAGAGCTTGCCCTCCTGCCCCTCAAGCATGAAGACCGGCACAAAGGAGAGGACAATGATGAGAAGGGAGAAAAAGATTGCCCGTCCCACCTGCTTTGCTGAACTGATGACAATCTCCAGCCGCCTGGCCTCGCGCTCTTCCGCAGGGATCTCCGAAAGGTGGCGATAGCAGTTCTCCACCATAATCACTCCGGCATCCACCAGCACGCCAATGGCGATGGCGATGCCTCCAAGCGACATGATATTTGAGCTCACGCCCATCAGCTTCATGGTAATAAAGGCAATCAAAACGGCAATCGGCAAAGTAAGCACAATGACGAGGGCGCTGCGGAAGTGGAGCAGAAAGAGCAAAATGACCAGAGAGACGACGATCGACTCCTCCAGCAGGTTCTTCTTCAGCGTCTCGATGGCCCGCATGATCAGGTCGGAGCGGTCGTAGGAGACCCTGATGTGCACTCCGGGAGGCAGCCCCTTCTCCAGCTCCGTAATCTTCTGCTTGACCCGGTCGATCACCTCCTTGGCATTTTCGCCATAGCGCATCACCACAATGCCGCCCACCGCCTCGCCCTTGCCGTTGATTTCCAGCAGGCCGCGACGGATGGCGCCTCCAATCTGAACGGTACCAAGGTTCCGGAGGTAGACGGGGATTCCGCGCATGTCGGACCCGACGACGATGTTCTCCAGGTCAGCCTTTGACTTGACGTAGCCGCTTCCCCTGATCAGGTACTCCGCATCGGCCTGTTCAATCAGCTTGCCTCCCACATCCTTGTTGGAAGCCTTGATGGCATCCATCACCTTGCCAACCTTGATGTTATAGGCAAAGAGCTTGTTGGGGTCGAGATCAATCTGGTACTCCCGCACAAACCCGCCGATGGAGGCCACTTCGGCCACACCCTGCACCGTGTTGAGCTGGTAGCGCACAAACCAGTCCTGCAGGGTTCTGAGCTGTTCGAGGTCGTACCCCTTCCCCTCAATGGTATACCAGAAAACATGGCCGACACCGGTGCCGTCAGGGCCAAGGGTGGGCACGACGCCCGAGGGAAGGAGCGATGCGGCGTAGTTCAGCCGTTCAAGCACACGGGTTCTGGCCCAGTAGATGTCGGCCTTGTCGTCAAAAATGACATAAATCATCGAGAAGCCGAAAGCGCTCGAAGCCCGTACGGCACGAACCTGCGGCAGCCCCTGCAGGTTGACAGCCAGAGGATAGGTGACCTGGTCTTCCACCACCTGCGGCGAACGGCCCGGGTAGTCGGTAAAAACAATCACCTGGTTGTCGGAGAGGTCGGGAATGGCGTCAACCGGCGTTGTCGAGGCCGACCAGACGCCCCAGATTATGACAAGAGCGAAAACCATCAAAATGATGACCCGGTTGCGGGCGGAATAGTCGATGATCTTCTCTATCATTTTAACTGGGATTCAGAGTCAATAAGGTAAGCACCAGAGACCGCCACCCGCTCGCCTGACTCGATGCCGGAGAGAATCTGGACCATCATGCTGTTGCGTTGCCCGACCTGGACGTTACGCGATTCAAACACTCCCGGTGAGCGTTCAACCCAGACCACCTGCCGCTTTCCGGTATCAATGACCGCGGTGAGAGGAACAACAACGGCCGATTGAAGGGGCATTTTGATAACGGCGTTCACAAACATCTCGGGTTTGAGTTTCATGCCGGGATTGGCCATCTCCACCCGTGCCTTGAGGGTTCTGGTTTTTGGATCGAGAAAGGGATAGAGAAAGGCAATGCGGCCTGTGAAAACGCTTCCGGGTGATGATTGCGAGCGAATTTCAACCTCCTGACCGATCCGTATACTGGAAAATTCGTTTTCGTAAAGCTCCAGCTCAACCCAGACACGGGAGAGGTCGGCGATGTTGAAGAGGAGCTCTCCGGCAGCAACATATTGCCCCTGCTGCACCATTTTTTCGATGACGACGCCGGAGAAAGGGGAGGAGATCGCAAGCCTGTACCCGGGTTTGCCGCTTTTTTCCAACCTTGCAATCTGGCCGTTCGTGACTCCCAAAAGCTTCAGCCGCTCTTTGGACGATGCCACAAGCCCTTCGCCCTGTTGTGCGATTGAGGGGAATGACGATCCCTTTAACTGGTTGCGGCTTTTGAGTGCCAGCAGATACTCCTCCTGCGTTGTGACGAGATCGGGGGAGTAGAGCTCCGCTACCGGGCTCCCTTTGCTCACCGTCGCCCCCACACTGTTGAGATAGAGCTTGTCGATACGCCCGGCAACCCATGCAGTGATTCGCGCCTGCCGCGATTGATCGTACTGCACAATGCCGACCGCGTTAATCTCCTTGTTCAGGCTCTCTGTTGTTGCCTCCGTGACCGCAACATTGGCCATGACCCGCTGGGTGGGCGAGAGTGAAACCTGCTCCGCCGTCCGGGCAACAGGGGCAGAGTTCTCCTGAATCTTTTTGATCAGCTCCATTCCGCAGATGGGGCAGAGGCCGGGCTTCTCCCTGATGATAAAGGGGTGCATGGAGCAGGTGTAGAGCTGTTTCGGCGCATTCGCAATCGCTTTTGCGGCAGCCGCTTTGCCGGTCTGCTGCTGCTGCCAGAGGAACCAGCCGCCACCCGCTGCAACCGCAAGAAAAAGAGCCAGCAGGGGAATGAGAATTTTTTTGTTCAGGGTCATGATCGTCATTATCGTGATGAGGGGGCGAATGTTTCGGTCAGATCGCTTCCGGTTGCCGCTTCAAGTTGCGCAAGCTTCATCATATACTCCGCCTGCGATTCATAGAGTTCCCGCTCGTAATTAAACAGGTTCATCCGGCTGTCGAGCAGTGCGAGAAAATCGAGTTTGCCAACCCGGTAGCCGATGAGTGCCGACTGGAGGGAGTGCTCTGCCTGGGGGATAAGGCCGCCCTTGTACAGCTCAACAAGTTTGCGGCGGCGCTCCAGTTGCACAAGGGTTTCGTTGATGGTGTAGGAGATGCTGTTTTTGAGGGCGTTCAGCTCTTCAGTTGCCATTGCCTGCTCAAAGGTTGATTCTGCCACCATTGCCTGCCGTTTTTCCCACTGGATCGGCAAGTTAAAGGTGACACCAAGGCTCACCATGTTGTCGCCCGGATCGGTGGTCATCTCCGTCGAAACGGCGTCACGAATCATATACTCCAGAGAGAAGTTGAAATCAGGGTAGAACTCTTTTCGTGCCAGACGGCGGGATGCCTCAGCCTTTCCGGCCAAACTGGCCAAACTTTTTACCTGCGGGCGCCCTTCAACTGCCTTTGCGTTCAGTTGCTCCCGTGAGAGCGTGACGGGCGGCAGGGTAAAATCGGCAACAGGGCCAACAGGAGTATCTGGCGGGCGCGAGAGGAGGTAGTTGAGTGTTGCTTCCTGACTTTTTCGCTGCTGCTCCAGGGTAATCTGCATCTCAACCATTTTTGACTTTTCCAGACCGGCCTTGAAAATATCCTGCTGTGCGCCCTGACCGACCGAGTACTTCAACTCGGTAATGGTTACAAAGTTGCTCAGCAGTTGCAGGTTTTTGCTGACAATCGCCAGCCCTTTGTCGGCGGCCCAGAGCTGGTAGTAGCTCTCCTTGACCATTCGCGTCAACTCAAGCTTGCGCTCCTCAAAAGCCCAGCGGTAAGAGTCGGCTTCGTATCGGGCAACATTACGCCGAAGGCCGCGTTTACCCCAGAAGGGGAGTTGCTGTGAGATGCCGATGACCTTTGCAGACTGTGGATCCTTGTTGAACACAAGGGGGTCGGAGGCCGGGGTGTTCTGCACCTTGAACATGATCATCGGATCGTCAAGCGCTCCGGCTTGCTTTACCCGGATCGCAAACATTTTCCAGCGTGACTCGGAGGCCTTCAGTTCCGGATTATTGGTTACTGCGGCAGCAACAAGTGCCGTCATATTTTCTGGTTGTACGCTCCTCTCTTCCGCTGTTGCAGGTGCATGGCCGAGAGAGAAGAGCATTAGCCAGGCAAGCGCGGAATATCGTTTCATGAAAAGTCGATTACCATAGTTGTGTGTCAAAACGGTCAGGATATTTTTTCATAACAGTAAAAAAATGTCTCAAGAAAGCTTCAGCAAAACATCGGCAGGGATATGAAGCTTTTCATGCAAGAGACGAATCTGCCGAACCGATAATGGACGTTTCCGGTTTAACAGGTCACTTGTCCGGCTTTTCGACCCGATAATTTTTGTCAAATCCTGTTGGTCAAGTCCAATTTGATCCATTCGAAACTTAATGGCTTCTATCGGGTCGGGACTATCAACAAAAAAGTGCTCCTCTTCATAGTTTTCAATCAAAATCCCAAGGATTTCGAGTTCGTCGCCC
>CAJAIK010000027.1 GCA_903939765.1 uncultured Chlorobiaceae bacterium
CTTCGCAGTCTCCTGTTGAAATGAAGGTAAACTAAATATTAAAGCATTGGGAATGAAAGAGGTTATCGATACAGTAGGTCGCCGTAAAACCTCGGTGGCTCGAGCTTTTATGATTCCGGGAAAAGGCCGGGTTATTGTCAACAAGTTGCCGATTGAAGAGTATTTCAAGGATGAATTCAAGCGCCAGCAAGCCCTTCGCACTCTCGTCATTACCGAAAGAGCTGAAGAGTTTGATATCAAGATCAACGTTCATGGAGGCGGTGTCAGTGGTCAGTCAGGTGCAGTGAGCCTTGCAATTGCCCGTGCCCTTACTGAGTTTGACGATGCTGCCCGTGCCATTCTTAAAACAGAGAGGCTTCTTACCAGAGATCCCCGCATGGTTGAGCGCAAAAAATTCGGTCGCAAAAAGGCCCGCAAACGCTTCCAGTTCTCAAAACGTTAATCTGGTGGTGTTATTCTTTTATTTCAGAACACAACTTCGCATATCATGCCATTCTGAGCTTTATTCAGATGAATCTCTCCGGAAGTGTCCGACGCCCTGCGCCGGATACCGGTGAGTAGACGCATGATAGAGGAACAACTTAATCACAAAAAAGCACAGATGTCACATTTTCAGCTTGAAGAGATGCTCCGCGCAGGAGTCCACTTTGGTCACCTTGCACGTCGCTGGTGCCCAAAAATGAAGCCGTACATTTTCATGGAAAAGAACGGTGTTCATATTATCGATTTGCAAAAAACCGTTGTTCTTGCCGATGAGGCATTCAAGGCGCTTGAAGCAATCGCGCAGACAGGCCGGGAGATCATGTTTGTCGGCACCAAAAAACAGGCCAAACATATTATTGCCGAACAGGCAGAGCGCGCAGGTATGCCTTACGTCTGTGAGCGTTGGCTGGGTGGTATGCTGACCAATTTCCAGACGATCCGCCAGAGCATCCGTCGCATGAACTCGATTGACCGGATGGCGACTGACGGCACCTATGACATGATTACCAAAAAAGAGCGGCTCATGCTTGGTCGTGAAAAAGAGAAGCTCATGAGGATCCTCGGTGGTATTGCTACCATGAACCGCCTTCCAGCCGCACTTTTTATCGTTGATATCAAGAAAGAGCATATCGCTATTAAAGAGGCGCGTTCGCTCGGTATTCCCATCATTGCCATGGTTGATACCAACTGTGATCCTGAACTCGTTGATTTCGTCATTCCTGCCAACGATGATGCCATCCGCTCTATTCAGTTGATGGTCAAGGCCGTTGCTGATATCGTCATCAAGGCACGTGAACTCAAGGTCGAGAATGAGGTGCTTGCCGAGATGGATGAAGTCGAAGAGGCTGGCAGCGACGAAAAGGAAGAGATCAGCGAATAAACAGAGTCCTATAATTAATAAGAGTGAAATTTCAATGAGCCAGACTTCAGCAAAAGACGTTAAAAGTCTTCGTGATATAACAGGTGCAGGTATGATGGACTGCAAAAAAGCCCTCGACGAAACAGGCGGGGATATGCAGCAGGCTATCGACTATCTGCGCAAGAAAGGTGCAGCCCTTGCTGCAAAGCGTGCCGACAGGGATGCCAAGGAGGGTATGGTTGGTATCAGAATGACTGCTGACCACAAGGCAGGAGTTATTCTTGAACTGAACTGCGAGACCGACTTTGTTGCCCGCGGTGACGATTTTACCTCTTTTACCGCTGCACTTGCAGATCTTGCTCTTGCAACGCGCACGTCTTCTCCCGAAGCGCTTTTGACGCTGACGCTCGGTGAGGCCTGGAGTGGCGAAACGGTGGATGATGCCATCAAAACCATGACCGGCAAGCTTGGCGAAAAGATCGGTATCAAGCGCCTTGTTTATCTTGATGCCAAGGACGGCATTGTAGAAGCCTATCTTCATCCGGGTTCACAACTCGGCGCTATTATTCATGTTGCCACTGACCGGCCTGATCTGGTTGGCGAACTGGCAAAAGATCTTGCCATGCAGGTTGCCGCAGCCGCTCCGATTGTTGTTGACCGCTCCTTTGTTCCGGCCGATTATATTGCTAAAGAGTCCGAAATATATCGTCAGCAGGCTCTTGAACAGGGCAAGAAAGAGGCTTTTGTCGATAAAATCGTCATCGGCAGGCTCGAAAAGTACTATCAGGATGTTGTGCTCAGTGAACAGTTCTTCATTAAAGACAACGCCACGAAGGTCTCTGATGTATTGGCTGAGTTCCGCAAAAAGCATCAAGCCAAGGTTGATGTGATTGAATTTGCCCGCTGTAAATTGGGAGAATAAAAAAAAAGCCTCGTTGTTGCGAGGCTTTTTTTTTGTAGATATGTTGATAACGATGTTGTTTTTGTTAACCCTTTCTTCCTGAGGATAAGGATATGCTCCACTACAAGCGCATCTTGCTCAAATTAAGCGGCGAAGCTCTTGCCGGAGAGGATGGCTACGGCATCAACCCCGAGATGCTTGAACGATATGCCGAGGAGATCAGGGAGGCCCGTGACATGGGCGCCCAGATTGCTCTGGTAATCGGTGGAGGCAATATTTTTCGGGGCATGTCAGAAGCTGCCGCAAAGATGGATCGTGTGCAGGCTGACTATATGGGTATGCTTGCCACGGTGATCAATGCGCTGGCCTTTCAGGATGCGCTCGAACGCAAAGGGGTCTTTACCCGCCTCCAGACGGCCATAAAAATGGAGCAGATGGCAGAACCATTCATCCGCCGCAAAGCTGTCCGTCATCTCGAAAAGGGACGGGTTGTTATTTTTGGCGCTGGCACAGGAAACCCCTATTTTACCACTGATACCGCTGCATCGCTGAGGGCAATAGAAATTGAAGCCGATATTATTGTCAAAGGCACACGCGTTGAGGGTGTCTATGATTCCGACCCCGAAAAAAATTCCAATGCGGAGTTTTTTGCCGATATCTCCTATCTCGATGTCATTCGCAAAAATCTGCGAGTCATGGATATGACCGCCATCACCCTCTGCAGCGAAAACGCACTGCCCATTGTGGTCATGAACATGAACCAAAAAGGGAACTTGACCAGACTGTTGCGTGGCGAGAAGATTGGCTCGCTGGTGCACGGATGAAGAGAGGGGTTCAGCAGGGTTCCTCAAAATCCATACCGGATTGCAGCAGCAGCTTGAGTACGGCTTGAATTTCATGCCACTCAAACCCCCGATTGCAGAGGAAGACCTCAAGTTTTCTTTTGCGATCGGCCTCGGTTGCCTCATGCAGTGACCCGATTTTTTTTTCTGCCGCCTGACGGCAGCGTGTAGCGCTGTCATACTCTTTGAGGAGTTCACCGATAATGGCCTCAGCTACCCCTTTTTTGCGGAGTTCCGCACCGAGCTTCAATTTCCCTGACGGTTTTCTTCTTGAGCGGCTTCTGATCAGCTCCATGCCGAATGCCCGGTCGTCAAGCACTCCCCGGCTTGTCAATTTTTCCATTACCTCCTCAGTGCTCTTTGCGTCATATCCCTTTTTCAGAAGTTTCCGCTCAAGTTCCCGGCGGCTGTGATTACGCAGCCCAAGCAGTTTGAGGGCGAACGCCATTGCGCACAGTGCGTTGTTGTCGGTCATGATCGGGAGATAAGACTCTTCGGTTTCCTCGTCAAACCCTGAAAACAGCTTCCAGAGTCTGGGCAGTGAGAATCGTTTCACTCCAGGCTTCCAACTCTTCTTCTTTTGCGCTCCCTAACCGCTCTGATACCCACTCGGGCAACAGTCCAAAGCGGCGTTCAAGCTGCCTTTTCAGTAATCTGGCTTCACCCTTTGCGATGCCTTTAGCAATGCCAATTCGTTCTACGCTGGTGATGTATTGCACTTTTTTTCTCTCCTCGATAGTTTCAAGTTCTTGCCAGATTTGGCTGTTCAACCACTCCGGCAGTTGCATTAACCAGTCAATGACATTGAATAAATTGATGACGCGTTGTTTATCCCAATGTCGGTCATACAATATCCGCAGTAAGCGAAGTTTGGCGTTGTACCGTTCCTGATCCTGCGTTCTGGTTTTTTGAGTCAGGATGTGTGCCGCCGTAATCCATCCAAAAGCATTATCCGATGTTAGCAGCTCATCGAGTTTATCTTCATAATCGGTCAGTTTGGCAACCGGGAACTCCAACGTATGGCGGCATCCCAGCACAGCAAAACCATAAGAGGTGGGCTTCCACTGCTTGTTTTCATCGGCCAGCACCGCCAAACTTGCAACAGGCCGTTTGTATCGGTCGAAAATCCGGTAGTTGTACACAAACATCCGTTCGGCAAACTCAGGCTGCTTTGTGCCCTGCACTTCAATATGAATGTATATCCAGCTTTCATCGCCACAAAGCTCGGTTACCCTGACCAGCCTGTCAACAAAGCGTGTCCCAAGCTCAGCGTCCTGCACCACCGCCCGCAATTCCTGATCCAGAAAAACATGCTCCTTTGACCAGTCAATTTCCGCATAGGCATCCGGGAAATAAAACGACATAAATTCCTCGAAGTAGTGCTCAATGGCCTCCTTCCACGGACTGTCGTAATGATCGTTCGAGTTTTCCATACGTTCTCTTTTGTTCGGGCAACAGCACAACTCAGCAGAGTTGCCGTATTGCGGCAAAAATCCAGAATAAACGCCAATTACTCTAAATATATCCGTGATGACCCTTAAAACAAAATCATGGAAGATAACAAGAAACAAGCAGGTAAAAGCTGCTGATTGTAGTTCAGGCAGAATGGCCGCAGGCGTCAACACCAGTTTGTTAAACCACGTCATAAACGCTAAATCGCTCACCAACTGCTTTGATTTTTCATATAATCCATAACCCGGGGCAAAAGATGAAACCAAAACGTATCAGTTCCATCATTCCAGCCCTTTTTCTTGCGGTGTTCAAGCATTGCCAGCGAAAGCGGCAGCAGCACTTTATGAACCAGCAAACTTTGTGCTGATCCGTGGCGGCGAGTTTACGATGGGGAGCCCTGAGGGTGAGGTCGGCATGGCTGAAATCAAGGCTTTTTGGCAGAAAGAGGGTATTGACTACAGTGAGACCCAGCACAAGGTGAGATTGAGCAACTTTTCGATGAGCAAATATGCGGTGAGCGTTGCGGAGTTCAGAAGATTTGTGGAAGCATCAGGGTACCGTACAGATGCCGAAAAAGCTGGATTCAGTGTTATCCTTTCCAATGGCGAAGTAAAAAAAGCTGATGGAGTAAACTGGCGTTATGGCGTGTCGGGCAGTGTGTGCCCCCAGAGTGAGGAGAACCATCCGGTGTTGCATGTGAGCTGGAATGATGCAGTGGCCTATAGCAAATGGCTCTCGGCAAAAACGGGTAAACATTTTCGTTTGCCGACCGAAGCCGAGCGTGAATATGCCTGCCGGGCAGGAAGCAGAACGGCGTTCAATACCGGTACAAACATAACCATTCAACAGGCGAATTTTATTGACGATCAAAAGCAGTGGAGAGGTGGAACAGTTCCTGTTGACAGCTTTTCGCCTAATGCGTGGGGGCTGTACAACATGCACGGCAATGTGTGGGAGTGGTGCAGCGATTTGTTCGCTGGAACCTATTATGACGAGTGTAAAGCGCAAGGTACGGTGAGTAACCCTCAAGGGCCAGCAACTGGTTCGGGCCGTGTCTTGCGTGGTGGCTGCTGGTTCAGCCGTGCGGGGTACTGCCGGTCGGCTTATCGCAGCAACGCCTCCCCCGGCCACCGCCACGCTTTTGTTGGCTTCCGCCTGGTCTTCGTCCCGTAGTCAGTTGGCAGCTCATTCCGTCTTTGCTTTGAGCGAGAGGGCAGTACCAACATTTTGGTGAGCGGAGGTGAGGGACGAACCGCCGCACGCCAAAATGTTCCGGTAACAACCGACTACAGAAACGACCACCGAAGGTGGTCCGCCGATTGGAGCCAAAATCCGGCTATTGCCGCACTGCCCGCCTTTCTTTTGCTGTTTGGCAGATCGTTCAATCAACCAGAAAGGTTCACCATGCAGCACAATTATCACTATTCCACCCTGCCACTCAGTACTCCCTTTTTCGGGGGCTTTTTCTCTCTCTTCAATTTTACTATATTCCATGCGTCAACGGTGAGCGTGCGGGTCTGGTAGTCGCGATTTCACGCGTAAATTTTTTTTATCAGTTAAGTGTAACCGAAAAGATGGCTCGTTATACCCCTGAACAGCTTGTCAAAAGAAACGCTTCCGTCTGGACCGATATCCAGATTATCCTTGCTCCGATCCAGTTCCTCTTTTTTGTTGTCGGCCTCACCACAACAGCGCTCTATGCAAACTCCCTCTTTGTTACCAGTTTTTTCTGGGTCAGCATAGCTATTCTCTTTAAAACGCTCTTTTTTGCCCTCCTTTTCATAACAGGGATGTTTTTTGAAAAGGAAATTTTTAATAAATGGGTCTACTCAAAAGAGTTTTTCTGGGAGGATATCGGCAGCACCATCGCTGCATTTTTTCATTTGCTCTATTTTTTTCTGGCTTATCGCCGTTATTCTGAACATGTGCTGTTGCTTGATGCTTTTCTTGCCTATTTCACTTACGTGCTCAATGCCATGCAGTATCTGGTCAGGATCATCCTTGAAAAACGTAATGAACGCAAGCTGCGCATTGACGGCCAAATCTGAGCGGGTCGGTTCCGCATTTTTTTCTCAAGATACTTTAATGGTCATGCAACATAGTTTCAAGAGGCTCTGGAATACCACGTTTCTTTTTGTCGGGCCGATCTGGTTTTTGCTTGTCTGGATGATCTGGTCTTCCGGCCAGTTGCCCTTTATTGATGACAAGCTCTCTTTTCTTGGAGTTGTTATCCCCGGTTTTCTGCTTATCTACGGCTCCGGCTTTTTGATTGAGGGGTGGCATGAAAAGAAAAAGAAAGGCAGGGTGTGACCGGGGGTGTTTATTTTTTGCTATCGTTATTTTTTAACAATACACGCCGCATTTCGGGTGTAAGAAGTATCATCTCTTATGCAGAACCTTTGGAATGACGCAGATCTTCAATGCTCCGTCAGAGAGCAGTGCAACTCAACCGATATGCAGCCGGAACTTGCAGAGCTGGTTTATGCCTCCCGCCTGCTTGGCCGCGAAAGCTCGCTGGTGATGCACGGTGGGGGGAATACATCAGTCAAATGCGAACTGGTTGATCTGGTTGGTAACCGGGCTGATGTGCTTTTGATCAAGGCAAGCGGTGTCGATTTGAGCCGCGTTTCCGGGTGTGATTATACTCCCCTCCGGCTTGGCCCGCTGCGCAAACTGGGTGAACTCTTCAGCCGAAACGATCAGGTAAGCGAAGAGGCTCTCCGGCGTTTTTCGACCAAAGAGTTTAAACACCTCCTGCTTCTGAACATGTTCAGCCTTACTGACCACATGGACGAGCACCGGCTTACCCCTTCGATTGAGACCCTTCTGCACGCATTTTTGCCGCATCGTTTTATTTTTCATACTCATTCGTTCGCCTTGCTCACCCTCAGCAATCAGCCCGATGGCATCCAGCTTGTTGGTGAAACACTGGGTGGGGATTTTGGTTCTGTGCCCTATATAAAGCCCGGCCTTGGTCTTGCACGCGCGGCCGCCATCGTCTATGAGGAAAACCCTGAAATAAAGGGCCTTGTGCTTCAAAAGCATGGTCTGGTCACTTTCGGCTCAACGGCCAGGGAGGGTTACCAGCGCATGATAGAGGCAGTCACCACGCTTGAAGAGCGGATTGCCAAAGCAGGCAGAAAACTTTTTCCATCAGCAGCGCTGCCAGCCAACATTGCTTCGGTTGAGGTAACAGCCCCCGTTATCAGGGGAGCCTGCGTTGATGAAAAGGCACCAGGTATGCGTGAGTATCATCAATTTATTCTCGATTTTCGTACTTCGCCGGCGATTCTTGACTATGTCAACAGTGCCGATATCCTCTCTATGAGTCAAAAGGGTGCCATGACGCCCGACTTCATTATTCGCACAAAAAACTGCCCTCTCGTCGTTCCAGCGCCCGATGCGGCAGACATGCCGGGATTCAAGGCGGCGGTGCATGAGGCCGTGCAACGCTACCGTCAGGAGTACATCACCTATTTTACTACCCAGCAGCAGGCTGCCGACATGCCGGTAACCATGCTTGACCCCTTGCCAAGAGTGGTGCTTGTGCCCGGTCTCGGGCTCTTCGGCCTTGGTAAAACCGCAGAATTGGCGGCAGTCAATGCTGACATTGCAACAGGTACCGCCTCGGCCATCCTTGACGCAGAATCGGTTGGCACCTTCGAATCCATCAGCGACCGTGAGGCTTTTGAGATAGAATACTGGGACATGGAGCAGGCGAAGATGACCAAAGTTCACCACGATGTTTTTGCCGGTAAAATTGTGCTGGTTACAGGAGCCGCAAGCGGCATAGGTCTTGCAACCGCCAAGGCGTTTCGCCAGAAAGGAGCCGAGCTTATTATTCTGGACCTGACCCGGGAAGCACTCGATCGTGCATCGGAGGAACTCGGAGGTAACGTTCTTGCCCTCACCTGCGACGTTACCTTACGCAGTGATATTCGCGCCGCTTTTGACGCCGCCTGCCGCCGCTTTGGTGGTGTAGATATTATTGTTTCCAACGTCGGCGCAGCCATACAGGGTCGCATCGGTGAGGTCTCTGATGAATTGCTGCGCAAAAGCTTTGAAATCAACTTCTTTTCACACCAGTCCATTGCCCAGGAGGCAGTCAGGGTGATGAAGCTCCAGGGTACCGGTGGCGTTCTGCTTTTCAATATTTCAAAACAGGCGGTCAATCCCGGCCCGGACTTTGGTCCTTATGGTCTGGCCAAGGCGGCGACGCTTTTTCTTATGCGTCAATATGCCCTTGACCACGGACGTGACGGCATTCGCTCAAACGGAATCAATGCCGACCGCATCCGCAGCGGCCTCTTGACCGAAGAGATGATCAAGGCCCGCTCAACAGCCCGCGGCTTGAGTGAAAAAGATTACATGGCCGGAAACCTCCTGCAGCTTGAGGTGACCGCCGAAGATGTTGCAGAGGCCTTTCTGCATCTTGCGCTCGAAATCAGGACAACCGGTTCAATTACCACAGTGGATGGCGGCAATATTGCGGCCGCGCTTCGCTGAACGAAAGAGATAGTATCAACAACCATAACCACAACTGAAAAAAGCGGAGAGCAATCATCATGGCGGAATACGATAAAGACAAACAGGCAAAAGAGTACTATCTCGATACTCCGGTCAACACGCACGGATTTTTTCTCAAAGGGGCCCACTCTCTTGATTGGGGAATGAAAAACCGTCTGTCGAGGATCTTCCGTCCCGACACCGGAAAAACCGTCATGCTTGCAATTGATCATGGCTACTTTCAGGGGCCGACCACCGGTCTTGAACGTCCCGATGTCAATATTGTTCCGCTCATGCCTTACGCCGATGCCATCATGCTCACCCGTGGCATTTTGCGCACTACTGTTCCACCGAGTCTCACCAGAGCGGTCGTGATGCGCTGCAGCGGTGGTCCAAGCATTCTCAAGGAGCTTTCAGACGAAGAGCTTGCTGTTGATATTGAGGATGCCATCCGCATGAACGTTGCCGCAATAACCCTCCAGATCTTCATTGGTGGCGAGTATGAGACTCGCTCCATTCACAACATGACCAGGCTTGTTGACATGGGTCTGCGTTACGGTATTCCAACCATGGCGGTGACCGCTGTCGGCAAGGATATGGTCCGCGATGCCAAATATTTCAGGCTTGCCTGCCGGATGGCTGCCGAGCTTGGCGCACAGATTGTCAAGACCTATTATGTGCCTGAAGATTTCAACACTATTGTCGCTTCGTGTCCTGTGCCGATTGTCATGGCTGGCGGCAAAAAACTTCCCGAACTCGAAGCGCTCACCATGTCTCGACGTGCCATTGATGAAGGCGCATCAGGTGTTGATATGGGGCGTAATATTTTCCAGAGCGATACTCCTCTTGCCATGATGAAGGCCGTCAACAAGGTGGTGCATGAGGGTCTGAGCGCAGAGAATGCCTTCGATTATTTCAATACCATCAAGGCAGAAGGATAACGATAAAAAGTAATGTACTTCGCTGCAGCAGGTTTCACGGTACCTGCTGCGGTATTTTTCAAAAAGTTGGATTTTCTTAATGGGCACCCCTCGGCTTCATCCGGCCAAGCTGGAAGAGTGGGGGGGGGGATGATGTTATTCTATGAACAATGAGGATATAAAAGGTTTTTTTGCTTCAAAAGAGCAGCTCGACATGGCTGACTATCTGACGCTTGATTACTACCTGGAGTGTGTCGGAGATATTGAGACCGCGCTTGCCCATTTCTGCAGTGAACAATCGACAGCACAGTGGAAACGCGTTGACCATGATGAAGATTTTCGTCCCAGGTATGCTGCCAAGGTGATCAGCCTGACGGTAGAGGGGGAGCTTGAGGCGCTCAGCTATCCGGTTCATCATTTTGAATCAGGCCCGGTTCACGCCTGCCGTGTCACCATTGCACATCCTCACTGCAATTTTGGCACCAAACTGCCCAATCTGCTCTCCGCAGTTTGTGGGGAGGGTGTCTTTTTTACTCCCGGAGTGCCGGTGGTCAAGCTGCTTGATATCGGCTTCCCTGACGCTTATCTGAAGGACTTTGATGGCCCTAAATTTGGTGTTGATGGTATTCGCGACATCCTCCAGGCCTATAACCGCCCGATCTTTTTCGGGGTGGTGAAGCCAAATATCGGCCTCACTCCGCACCAGTTTGCCGACATCGCCCTTCAGAGCTGGCTTGGCGGGCTTGACATTGCCAAAGATGACGAAATGCTTGCCGATGTTGACTGGTCAACCCTTAAAGAGCGCTCCCACGTTCTCGGAGAAGCCCGGGTGCGGGCGGAAAAAGAAACCGGTGAAACAAAAATATATCTTGCCAACATCACCGATGAGGTTGACCGGCTCCTTGAGCAGCACGACATTGCCGTCAGCAACGGAGCAAATGCGCTGCTGGTTAACGCCTTCCCGGTTGGGCTCAGTGCCGTCAGAATGCTTGCCCGTCATACAAAAGTGCCTCTGATTGGCCATTTTCCCTTTATAGCCGCCTTCAGCCGGATGGAAAAATATGGTGTTCACTCAAGGGTGATGACCAAGCTTCAGCGGCTTGCAGGTCTTGATTCGATCATCATGCCCGGCTTTGGCAGCCGGATGATGACTCCCGAAGAGGAGGTAAAAGCGAATATTACGGAGTGTCTGCAGGATTTTGGCCATCTCAGACGCTCGCTTCCTGTCCCTGGAGGGAGCGATTCAGCGCTGACACTTGAAACGGTCTACCGCAAGGTGGGGAGTGTTGACTTTGGTTTTGTGCCTGGTCGAGGGGTTTTTGGTCATCCCATGGGCCCCAGAGCCGGAGCTACGAGTATCCGCCAGGCATGGGAGGCAATTGAGCAGGGTATTGCGCTTGAAACTTATGCAGTCGGCCGTCCTGAACTTCAGGTGATGGTTGACGGGGCAAACAGCAACAAATAAGCACCAGTAACAGAAAAAGCTCTGCTTATGGGTAAACTGGATCATAAAATTGCGGTCATTACCGGCTCCACCAGAGGCATCGGTAAAGCTATCGCGCATGAGTTTGTGCGCCAGGGTGCAAAGGTGGTGATAACCTCCTCCTCAGCACTCAATGTCCGGAATGCGGTCGCTGAATTTCCTCCTGGCACCGCTTATGGCTGTCTCTGTGATGTTGTTTCTGCTGCCGATATGGAGCACCTGATTGCTGCGGCAGTCGGGAAATTTGGCCGTATTGACTGTTTTATCAATAACGCAGGAATATCCGATCCCTTCCAGAGCATTACCGAAAGCGATCCGGAAGTGTGGGGAAAGGTCATTGATACCAATCTTAAAGGCACCTACAACGGCTGCCGTGCAGCAATCAGTTATTTTCTCAGGGAAAACATTCCAGGAAAGATCATCAACATGGCTGGTTCCGGCACCGACAGTGGCTCAAATACCCCCTGGATGAGTGCTTATGGCTCCACCAAGGCGGCCATCGCCCGTTTTACCTCTGCAGTTGCCCGTGAGTATCGCCATACCGGTATCTCAGTCATGCTTCTCCATCCTGGTCTGGTTCGTACCGGTATGCTCAGTTCCGAAAATCCTACGCAAGAACTTTCACGGCAGTTGGCTACCTTCCGCACGGTTCTTGATATTTTTGCCCAATCGCCATCGGTTGCCGCAAAGCTTGCCGTACAACTCGCTTCTGACTGGAGCGACACGAAAACCGGGATCTACCTTTCTGCACTGAACGGAAGAAAAAAAAAATGGTTGCTCATGACCTATCCCTTCCGTAAAATAGCGAAGAGGATTGATCGTCGAACCTATTAACGCCGAAGGATCGTCATGCCGAAAGCCGCCATAACCCTATCCCTGTTTTTCGCTCTTGTTCTTGCGACCCTGCAGGGCTGTTACAGTTTTACAGGATCGTCGCTTCCAGCGCATTTCAAAACCATTGCAATCCCGGTATTTGAAGACCGTTCCGGTTCTG
The DNA here is from genome assembly GCA_903939765.1 of uncultured Chlorobiaceae bacterium. Taxonomy (GTDB): domain Bacteria; phylum Bacteroidota; class Chlorobiia; order Chlorobiales; family Chlorobiaceae; genus Chlorobium. The sequence continues at coordinate 12,441 of CAJAIK010000027.1, forward strand.
GTATCGCACAGTTCAGGGGAGAGATTACCGGAGGGCTTGCCAACAAAATCGAAGCACAAAGCGCACTTCGCCTGACGCCTTCCATGGCCCGTGCCGACGCGCTGCTCGAAGGGACTATTGTCTCTTTTGCTGATGCGCCAAGCCAGCTTTCCAGCACAACCGAGCGGGCCATGACAAACAGGGTGACACTTGTTGTGCAGGTCAGAATGGTTGACCGGTTGAATAAAACGCCAATCTTTGCCCAGTCGTTTGTCGGATTTTCCGATTATCGAACCGGAAACTACATCGCCCAGCAAGAGGCAATTCGGCATTGCGTAGGCCAGATTATCGATCAGATTTTTGACCAGGTTGTTTCCGGGTGGTAAAATCGCCGCATGACGAATTCGGTGATTTATCTTTTTTCGTTACTTGCAATGTAAAGCCTGCGGTATGCAGGTACCATTAAAGGAGATTGTTATGGGATTACACAAGGATGTTGCGTATCGCCTTGAACTTGCTCGTGGCTTTTTGAATGAAGCAGAACAGGATTGCTCCCTTAAGCGCTGGCGGGCTTGTGTGTCAGGCTCCATACTTGTTCTTGAAAATAGCGGTCTTGCCGTGCTGATGCTCTTTGGTGTCTCTCCCTTGACCCACAAGCCCGCCCGCCATTTATCGCAGCTCATGATGGAAGGAACGGTCACCAAAGAGGTTGCTGCATTGATTGAAGAAATATTGCCGGAGCTCGAAAAATATGACTCACATGAAAAGATGCTGGCAAAATATGGCAATGAATCTTCATACCAGCTTCCCTGGGAGCTTTTCAATGAAGAGGAGGCTCTCTCGGCTATTGAGGCCGCCCGAAAGTCGATGTGCGTAAGTTCCGAACTCGCAGAGCTGCTTCAGGCAACAAGCTCACCATTGGTTGACTGAAAGCCATACAGTTTTCATTGAAGAGTTTAACCATAAACCACACACAAAATTGAACGTTGTAGCAATTAACGGCAGCCCCCGCAAAGAGGGCAATACCTTTCATGCACTGATGGGAGTTGGCAGGCAATTACAGGAGAACAACATCGATTTTGAAATTCTGCATATTGGCAATCAGGCCATCAGAGGCTGCCTCGCCTGCGGAACCTGCGCGAAAAACATGGATGAAAAGTGCACCATAACCTCTGACCCGTTGAATGAATGGATCCAGAAGCTCAAATCGGCTGACGGCCTGATTCTTGCCTCACCGGTCTATTATGCAGGCATTGCAGGAACCATGAAATGCTTCCTCGACCGAGCCTTCTATGTTGCAGGATGCAACGGCGGGTTGTTCCGTCAAAAGGTGGCCGCAGCAGTTGTCGCCGTTCGCCGTACAGGCGGCTCCTCCACATTCGACAGCCTGAACCATTATCTGACCTATTCGGAAATGATTCTTGCAACCTCCAACTACTGGAATATAACCCATGGCCGCACTCCCGGTGAAGTATTGCAGGATGCTGAAGGTGTGCAGATCATGGATCGTCTCGGCCAAAATATGGCGTGGCTGCTTAAAATGCGTGAGCAAACAAAAGCTATGCTCCCCGCTCCGCAGCCTGTTGCAAAGATTTATACCCACTTTATCCGCTGATCATAAGCGATGTGCACAATGATACCGATGACACAACACCCAGAGCAGAGCTCTGCCCAGTCCGACGTATCAATATGGTCGATGACGATAAAACCATACTGAAATGCGTACACAGCTACCTGACCCAAGAGGGTTACGATGTTACAGCCGTCACTACCGCACCTGAGTTTTACCACCAGATCTGCTCAAAGCCCTATGCGGTAGCCATACTCGACATTGGCCTTCCCCAGCCAGAGCGGTCTGTTGCTCGCCGAATATGCCCGAAAGAACACCGAGATGGGTATCATCATCCTTTCGGGGCACGACACCATTGATGACCAGCTTGCTGCTCAAAAGGCTGATGCCGATCTCTATCTGATTAAACCAGTCGATTTTCGTCAACTTTCAGGCGCTATCGCCATACTTCTCGGTCGCCTGGCCGCAACTGCCATAGCACTGAACCACCTCAGTGAACAGCAGCCATCATAAGTGCGGGAAAAGTGGAGGTTCATAAACCGTAGACGGCTGTTGCTATCCCCCCCAGGAGAAAGAGCTCAAGCTCACCCTCACCCTCAAAGAGTTCGACTTCATGACTCAGCTCACCTCAACCCCTGGCAAAGCGTCACTCCGGTTAGAACTGCTGAAGAAAATCGGTAACTTCAGCGATGAAGCTGGCAATCGCACACTGCAATCTCTTGTCAACCGCCTGCGCATAAAAATAGCATCCAACAAAACACAATTTCTTATCCAGACATTCCACGGTATCGGTTATGAGTTTCTGGCTGAAATCACCGTCGAGTGACGTTGCGTAAAATTCTCACTAATGCTGCCGATAGTGTGGCTGCTTTTTTCTTAAATATTTTCAAAATTACGCTATAATTATCTTGTGTCAAACTGCTTATCACGGTGATATCGTGGTTTTGTGTGTCGTTCGGTAACGCGACGTTTTATTACGTATATTATGCTTTATGCGATGCGTTTATTGTGTAATAACAAGTAATTACTTTTATGATAATGCGATGATAAGTGATTGTTTTTTACTCTCTGAATTGCTTACTTTAGAGTGAATTGCATTAAAGCCATGGGCCTGAACCGTCAGAATACTGCAGGCTCATCAGTTCCTCAATCATTGATAAACTGCTTCCCCTGTGCGAAACTCAATTACAGCCAAAGCGATCTCCCTGACGGGACTTCTGCTGATCCTCTCGTTCTCACAGCCCACTCCGCAGCTTTCAGCCGCACCAATCCCTGACGCGGGCAGTATTCTTCGCGACCAGCAGCAGTCGCAAAAAAACTTGGAAAGGCAGTTGCCCGCTCCTGAAAGCTCCAAAGAACCTGTTTCACAAGCTGGAAGCACGGTTCAGGTCGTGGTGAGGGGATTCACCTTCAGCAATTATGAAGGGCTTGCAACTGAAGCAGAGCTTCAGGGAGTGGTCGCTGGTTTCATCGGTAAAAGCCTCACCTTCGGGGAGCTTAATGGTTTGACCGACAAGGTCACCGCTTTGCTGAAAACAAAGGGATATTTGCAGGCAAGGGCCTACCTCCCGCAGCAGGATATCACCTCAGGCATCATCAATATTACCATTTCACAGGTCAAAAGTGACGGTTCACTCACCATCAGGCGCAGCAAAAGCGCAAGAATCTGCCCTGATTTTCTGCACAGTATCGCCCAGTCGCCCCTGCATGCGGGCAAGCCTATCAAAGAGGAGGAACTGGAGCGCGCTCTGCTGCTGATAAACGATCTGCCCGGTGTATCGGCAAAAGCCTCTCTCGTGCCCGGCAGTGCCCCCGGCACCAGCGGAGTTGAAGTTTCTGTAAAAGAAGGGCGCCTCTTTTCAGGAATGCTCTATGGCGACAACGAGGCTAACCGCTACGTCGGCACCTGGCGCGGTAATGCCATGATTTCCGTCAATGACCCCTTCCATCACGGTGACCAGTTGACCCTCCTTTTGATCGAGGCATCAGGTCTGGCGCAGGGACGTGTCGGCTACAGCTTCCCGATTGCCTTCGATGGCCTCAGGGCAAACCTCGCCTACACCGGCATGTGCTACGAACTCGGCAGCGACCTCGCTCCGTTACACTACAAGGGCGACAGTAACAGCATTGATGCCGGCCTCAGTTTCCCGCTGCTCCGCACCCGCAATGCCAACCTCACCGTCAGTGCCTCTTACGGCTATCGGGGGCTCATCGACAACCAGGCCGATGTCAACATACACGACAAACAGATCAATAACGGCACCTTCATCATCAGCGGTGACCGTTATGATAAGCTCCTTGGCGGCGGCTATACCAGCTATAATGTCGGCATCACCAAGGGATCAATGCACGAATTGAGTTCCCTGACAGCAGATGATGCCAGGATCAATCGGACAGAAGGGAGCTACACCCGCTTCAATTTTGGTCTTGCCCGTCTGCAGCGCCTCTCCGGGCATGTTAACCTTAATCTTTCCGGCAGAGCCCAATTGGCCGCCGGCAACCTCGACTCCAGCGAAAAGTTTTCACTTGGCGGCCCCAATGGCCTGCGAGCCTACCCGATAGGTGAAGCTTCCGGCGACCAGGGAGAGCTTCTGAGTGCCGAACTCCGCATTGCTCTTCCCCTTGCTCCAAAATCGGGGCACCTCCAGCTCATCGGTTTTTATGATGCCGGTCACATCACCCTCCATAACGAGCGTTACGCTGGTGATATTTCAACAGCGACAGGGCGCAACGACTACTGGCTGCTTGGCGCCGGTGCAGGCCTCAACTACACGTACTCAGGGCGCTTCTCCCTTCGTGCAATCTGGGCCCACGTCATCGGCGACAACGCCGGACGAGACGCTGCCGGCAAAAACTCAGACGGCTTGAGCGACAAGAATCGTTTCTGGCTGCAGAGCATCTTCTCTTTCTGATGCCCGGTTGCTGAACTGAACCCATAAAAAGCCGAACGCTGGCTGAAAACTCTTTCACAACGTACTCAACAGTTGCACCATGAACAGGATATTCAACCTCATCTGGTCAAAAACAAAAGAGAAGTGGATTGTCGTCTCCGAAAAAGTCAAGGGAAACGGTAAGGTCCCCACCTCTCCGCTCCTCAGCATTGCCGTTCTGACCGCACTGTTCTCCTCGGGAGGAGTGGCCTACGGCATTGACTCCAGTACGTTGCCCACCGGAGGGCAGATCACTTCCGGCAGCGGCACCATCACCGCCAGTGGAACAACGATGACGATCAACCAGACAACCCAGCAACTGATCGCCAACTGGAGCACCTTCAATATTGGCCAAAACGCTGCCGTCCGCTTTGAGCAGCCGGGCATTGCCGCCGTAGCCCTGAACCGCATTGCCGATCGCAACCCGAGCCAGATTATGGGCTCGCTCACCTCAAACGGCCAAATATTCCTGCTCAACTCCTCCGGCATCATCTTCGGCAAAACAGCCACCGTCAATGTTGGCGGTCTGGTTGCCTCATCGCTCAACCTGCTCGACAGCGACTTTCTTGCCGGCAAGTACACCTTCAGCAACAAGGGCAGCTCTGGCGCTATCCTCAACCAGGGAGCCATCAAAGCCCTGGATGGTGGCGTGGTTGCCCTCATGGCCCCCAAAGTGACGAACGACGGGAGCATCACCGCCAACAGCGGCAGTGCACTACTTGCTGCCGGTAACCAGGTTTCGCTTGATTTCACCGGTGATGGCCTCATCAATTATACGGTCGATCAGGGTGCCATAGATGCCCTTGTCGAAAACAAAGGGCTCATCAAGGCCGACGGTGGTGTGGTGGTGATGACCGCCAAAGCGGCCGATGCCTTGAGGATGGCTACGGCAAGCAACAGCGGCGTCATTGAGGCCCACACCCTTCAGAACAAGGCCGGACGCATCCTGCTGCTCTCCGATATGAAGAACGGCCAGACCCTCGTCAGCGGGACACTCGACGCCAGTGCCCCCGATGGAGGAAACGGCGGCTTTATCGAAACCTCCGGCGGTCGCGTCAACATCAGCGACGGAACCGTTGTTACCACACAGGCGACGCAGGGAAAGACCGGAACGTGGCTGATTGATCCGACGGATTTTACCATTACTGGCGGCAGTGTACCGCGAACTGACAGCGGAATGGGCGCAGCAACACTGGAAGCTGATCTTGGGCTTACTGACGTAAGGATAGAGACGTCAGGCATCGGCACTGAACTTGGCGACATCAATGTCAACGCTGCTGTTTCATGGTCAAACAACACGCTCACCCTGATCGCACATCACGACATCAACGTTAATGCCGTAATGACGGCGACTGACGCCAAGCTTGTCCTCAACTACGGCTGGAATGGACTTACGGGAGGTGCAGAGACCTACGGTGCAGGCGGAACAAACCTTAATATGGGTTTCAATCCTGATGGCACCTTCAAGGGTCGGGTTGATTTCTTTACGGTTCCGGGCAATACATTTGTTCCGACCCTTACCCCTCGCTCAGGCACGGGCTTTCTCTACATTAACGACAGCGTCTACACCGTTATTAACGATCTTGGTAGTGAAGGGAGCTCCAACGGCATAGATTTGCAGGGAATTAACGGTGGTTTAGGTGGTCGTTATGCTCTCGGCAGCAACATCGACGCTGGTGTAACCTCGGGTTGGGCTGGCGGCTTTACGCCAATTGGTTTCAACGGTGGGCTCTTCGATGGAGTCTTCGACGGCCTTGGCCACACCATCAGCAACCTCACCATTTACCGTCCTGGCGATACTCAAGTCGGCTTGTTCACCTTTCTCGGTAATTCTGATGTAAAGATCCGCAATGTCGGGCTTGTTGGCGCATCGGTGACAGGGGCTGGTTACTCGGTCGGCGGTCTGGTGGGGTACAACAATTTTGGCACCATCAGCAATTCCTGGCTGTCAGGGGGCAGCATAGAGGGGGGCAGCTATGTCGGCGGTCTGGTGGGGTACAACTACCATGGCACCTTCAGCAACTCCTGCGTTTCGGGCAACAGCAGCATAACTGGAAATAACGATGTTGGCGGTCTGGTGGGGTACAATGACCGTGGAACCATCACCGACTCCTATGCTACGGGTAACGTGACAGGGGGTGGCTACCATGTTGGCGGTCTGGTGGGATATAGCCATGGTACTGTCACCAACAGCTTCTATAACATGGACGCAGCCATACTCGTTGGAGATGGCGATGGAGGGACTGTTGCAGCAGCAGTTACCCCTTACGGGATAAATGGGGATCTTTTTAGAGACTGGCTGAGCGATACTGGCAAGGATACCAAGACTCTTGATGTCGGAAAATATTTTACCCTCTCCGGTGATGGTTATTACCAGATCACCAAAACGACTGGTTCCCTTGTCGATAAAGGAGACTTGCGAAATATCCTCGGTTTTGTCAACGATACGAATACGAACAAGTTCAGGCTGACGATTGATCTCGCGCTTCCATCCGGGTTCTGGATACCTCTCTTCAATGCTGCTGAGCTTGATGGAGCTGGATTCCGATTAACCGGCTTGACGGTCTTTCAGCCGATGAACAGTCACATCGGCATGATCGGAGACCTGGGGGCGCACAACAATCTCAGCACCATCAAAAACCTTGGAGTTACCGGCATCAATGTCACGGGTGAGCGCTACGTCGGCGGTCTGGTGGGAAGTCATTATGGCACCATAACCAACAGCTACGCCTCAGGCAGCGTGGTAGGAAATAAGGATTATGTCGGTGGTCTGGTGGGTTACAATAATGGCACCATCGAGAGCAGTTACGCAAC
>CAJAIK010000028.1 GCA_903939765.1 uncultured Chlorobiaceae bacterium
CACTCCCTGGGCAAGAGCCGCAAGCAATGAAACAATTCTGATTATCTGCTTTTGCGATGAAGGCACAGCAAGTATTACCAGACCGGCAATAATAGGCAGAAAAACAATTAAACTCAGCATGTTCCGTGTCTGTAAGTTTTCAGATTAAAAGTAAATCCCTCTTAGTAGATCAGTCGTGTAAAATAAAAAACAAAGTAGCCGAAGAGCACCAGCATCAGCATGACAACATAGGTCTGTACCTTGCCTGTCTGGAGCTTTCTCAAGACTGCACCGGTCGTATTGACCGTGAAGGCCGTAAAGTTCACCATGCCATCAACAACGTGACGATCAAAACTGTCATTGGCAAAAGCAAATTTCCTTACCAGGGTGGCAACACCATTGACTATGCCATCCACAATATTGGTGTCGAACCATGAGAGCATTCGAGCCAGCACCATCGAGCCCTTGATAAACGTTGCCTCATAAATCTCATCCCAGTACCATTTGTTGAGCGAAAAGAGATAGAGCGGGCGAATGGCGTTTGCTGTTTTTTCAGGATCAATGATTTTGAAAACATAGACCACAAAGGCCATACAAATACCAATCAGCACCATGATGCTTGAGATGTAGATCGCCGTAAAGTGTGCAGCATGTCCGGCATGAACCATTTCAGCCTGGCGTGGATCTGAGTAAACGTGCCCGGCCTTCGATTCGCCATGACCGGCAGCAGGAACGCCGTGTTCTGCGACAACAGGAACAGAAGCAACTTCCGTCGTGCGAACAACTCCGGCAAGTTGCGGTGCAACACTGCCTGCAACACGTGCACCAATCTGGGGATTAGCTTCACCAACAACCGTAGCTGGAGTTGGAATCATCTTCATGAACCACCCTTTTGCGCCGTCAAGCGGGTCAGGTGAATAGACAGCAAACACTGAAAGAGCTGCAAGAATGACAAGCGGAGCCCTCATGTTCCAGGAAACCTCATGAACTTCATGAGCACCATGATGAGCATCACCGTGAGCAGCATGACTGTCGTGTGCGTGATGAGCCTGATGATGATTGTCGGCAGGCTTCAGATGCGTACGACTCTGACCGAAGAAGACAAGCCAGATCTGACGCCCCATATAGAATGCGGTAAGCATGGCGGAAAAGAAGCCAAGAGCTGGTATAAGATAATAAATACCGCCGCCCTCAACCTGGGCAAAACCTATCGCACCGGCAAGAATGGCATCTTTGCTCATGAAACCGCTTGTAAGAGGCAGACCGGCAAGAGCAAGGGTTGCAAGGGTAAAGGTTGCAAAGGTCCATGGCATTTTCTTCCAGAGAGCACCCATCCAGCGCATGTCCTGCTCATGGTGCATTGCATGAATGATGGCACCCGAACCAAGGAAAAGACATGCTTTGAAAAAAGCGTGCGTCACAAGATGAAAAAGAGAGGCTGAGTAGGCGCCGACACCGAGACCAAGCACCATATAACCAAGCTGCGAAACGGTCGAATAGGCCAGAACCCGTTTAATGTCATTCTGTGTAATGGCGATGGTCGCCGCCATGAATGCCGTACATGCTCCGACAAAGGCAATAACATGCAGGGCGTCAGGCGTCAGCATCACAAAGATGCGGGCTACAAAGTAGACACCTGCGGCAACCATAGTCGCAGCGTGGATAAGGGCCGAAACCGGAGTAGGACCCTCCATGGCATCAGGAAGCCAGATATGAAGAGGGAACTGAGCTGACTTGCCAACACAACCCATAAATAACAGGATACCCGCAGCAGTAAGCCATCCATTGGAGAGGGCAAACTTCCCCGCAGCAAGATTGGCATAGATCTGCTCGAAACTGAAGGTATGGAACTGTGAATAGAGAATCAGTATACCAAGCCACATGCCGATGTCGCCGACACGGTTGGCAAGAAATGCTTTTTTCTGTGCATCAGCCGCACTATCCTTTTCAAAGAAAAAGCCGATAAGAAGATACGATGACAGGCCGACCAGTTCCCAGAATATGTAGATGGAGAAGAGGTTGTCGGAGAGGACAATACCAAGCATGGAGAAGGTGAAGATGCCCAAAAAGGCAAAATACCGTCCATAGTTCTTGTCTCCTGCCATATATCCCGTGGAGTAGAGGTGCACGAGAAGGCTGATAAGGGTAACCATCGCCAGCATGATGGACGTAAGGTTGTCGATAACAACTCCCATCCTTATCTGGAGTGGCCCTACTCCGGGAACATTGCCCAAATCAATCCAGGTAAAATCCCATGCGACCCTGAATGCCGGATCGTAGGTCTGCACAATGACCGACCAGAAAATGTAGGCCGAAATGCCAAATGCTGTACCGAGTATTCCCACCCCTATAAAATCGCCTCTTCTGGGGAGTCGGCGATTAAAAAAGATAAGAATGACAAACGAAAGCAGTGGCAGCAGCAGTACGACTATTGATAACTGAATTAAACTGTGCATGTTCCTTTAGTTTACACCAAAAAAAAATTAAAACTGATAATGCTTTTACGATCGGTTACTCTTTCATCGAATCAATACTTGAGACATCGACACTCTTGAATATTTTGAAAATATTGATCACGATAGCAAGGGCAATAGCCGCTTCAGCCGCAGCAATAACAATAACAAAGAGAGCGAACATCACCCCTTCCATTCCGCCGTTATATTTTGAAAACGCCAGAAAATTGATATTTGCCGCATTCAGAATCAGTTCCACTCCCATCAAAACAACAATCGCGTTTTTGCGGGTCATGACGGCAAAAAGCCCGAAGCCCAACAGAATAGCCGAAAGTGTCAGATAGTGATTGAGCCCGATTGTTGTCAACTGTTCCATGTTGTGATAAACTAATTGATTTATTTCCCTGACTTGTCAAAACGCGCAAGAAATGCAGCTCCGATCAGTGCTGCAAGCAGCAGAATGGAGACCATTTCAAACGGAAGAACATAACGTGACATTGTTTCAAATCCAATCCGCTCAACAATACTGCCCTGAAGGGTGGATTCGGAGGGCATCCATCCATGTGAGGTATAAAAGGTATACAGCAATGCGCCGATGATACCGGCAAGCAAAAACGTGCCGGGAACGATATGAAATACTTCGCTTTTCTGTCCGGTCTGCATGATACCGTTGGTAAACATCACACCGAAGAGCAGAAGAACAAGAATCCCGCCGACATAGACAACCACCTGGGTAACTGCAATAAAATCAGCGCTCAGAAAAACATAAAGGGCTGCAACGCCAAAAAAGGTAAAGAGCAGCGAAAAAGCGGAATAAATAACATTGCGTGTAAACACGACAAAGGCGGCTGAACAGACCGTAATGGCCGCAAAGAGATAAAAGATGACCGTATAGGTTGGGTTACTCATGGTGTTAGAGCACATTAATTGGTTCGCTTATTCTCCGCCACTGTTTTCCTTGAGGGCTTCGGCTGCCTTTTTCTCTTTTTCCGCCTGCGCCTTTGCCTGCAGCTCAGCATTCTTGCGGCGTTTGGCCTCAGCTTCCAGTCGGGAAAGGTTGCCGAAATGATAGATAAAGTTGCTTCGGTCAAACTCGGAAAAATCACTGACGGGAGTATGCGCAAGGCATTCCGTCGGGCAGACCGTCGTGCATATTCCGCAGGTCATGCACTTTGCCACATCAATATCAAAAACAGGAACCCAGAATTTTTTCTGCTGCCCGTCAGAAGTCTTTCCGCAAAGCGCTAAATCATCCGCGGCAACCTTGATGGTCTCCATCGAAATACAGGCAATCGGGCAGGCTCTGACACACTGACCGCAGCCGATACAATCCTCAATATTATTATAGAGGCGATAACGACCGTTTTGGGGTGTAGGTATGACCTCACGCGGATATTGCAGGGTGCAGAGTCCGTCAACCTGACGGAAATAGGCTGCATCATCAACACCGGCATCACCTTTGCGATGGATAGCATTGAAAAAATGCTTCAGGGTTATACCCATGCCGGAAGCAATCGTAACTGCACCGGTTTTTATATTCCCGAAATACTCACTCATAATCTATACGTCATTACTTTCCAGGTCGTTGACTGTTACACTTCTCTCAAGGGACATAGACTTCCCAAATCGCCGTCAGCACAAAGCTGACAAAGGCAAACGGGGTCAAAACTTTCCAGCAGAGATACATCAACTGATCCACCCTCAATCTTGGAAGCGTCCAGCGAAGCCACATCTGTACAAAAATAAAGAAGAACCCTTTCATGATGATCCAGCATGCCCCCCAAACAGGCCCACTGGTCATGTCGTTAAGGGCAAGCGATCCAATGTTGGGAAGCGGTGAGTTCCATCCACCGAGAAATACGATAGAGATAATAGCCGAAACCATGAACATACTGCCATACTCAGCAAGAAAAATAACCGCGAACTTCATACCGGAGTATTCAGTAAAGTAACCGGCAACCAGCTCTGATTCTGCCTCGGGAATATCAAATGGCGCACGGTTCACCTCGGCAAGGGAGGCAATAAAGTAGATAAGAAACGGCAACCAGGCGATAGGCGACTGAAACAGGAAGAAGTGCGCAAAACCCAGAGAGCCTGACTGCAAGATCGTGATCTTCTGCATGTCGAGTGTACCTGCCATCATGGCACCACAAAGAAGTGCAATGGCAGCGGGAATTTCATAGCTGACAATCTGTGCAACACTGCGGACAGCACCGTAAAGCGACCACTTGTTGTTGGAGCCCCAACCGGCAGCAAGAATACCGACAACTTCAAGTGCCACAATACCTATTGCATAAAAAAGACCAACGTTCAGGCTTGCTCCGATAAATGCCGAACTGAATGGCAGTACGGCATAAGCAAGAAAGGAGCCAACAAAGAGCACACCCGGCCCAATAACAAAGAGAAACTTGTCGGCCGAAGCAGGAACAATATCCTCCTTCTGGAGCAGTTTCAGAATATCGGCAATCGTCTGCAGAATACCCCATTTTCCAACTTCCATAGGGCCCAGCCGATCCTGCATGAAGGCAGAAATCTTCCGTTCGCCGTACACACCGTAGGTCAGTGAGTAAAGTGCGATAAAGACCAGGGGTATGGCGGCAAGAATAACCAGACCAAGAGGCAACCCAAGGAGATTGAACCCGGCGAGAGCTTCAGACCAGGCATTCAGATTATTACCCATAAGAAAAGGGATGCTAAATTGCGATAAAGCAGGTGAACTCATCGGTCAACCTCCCCGAGGACGATATCAATGCTGCCGATAATGGCAACAAGATCGGGTATAAGCTGACCTTTTGAAAGGTCTTTCATCGCTGAAAGATTGACAAAGCAGGACGAACGGCCCTTGCAGCGAAGCGGTTTTGTTGATTTTCCATCACTCTGAATATAAAAGCCAAGCTCTCCGCGTGGATTCTCTGCACGTGCATAAACTTCACCGGCTTTTGGGCGAATACGCTTTGGAATGGCCGACCTTGGGTTAAATCCTTCAGCAGAAGGCATTTTGTCGATACACTGCTCGATAATTTTAAGACTCTCCTCCATCTCAAGGGCACGGACAAGATGGCGTGAAAGGCAGTCACCCACAACCGACAACTTGCCGTCGGGCACTGGAACGTTAAAATCAAGTTCAGGATAGACTGAATAGGGATCGTTTCTCCTCAAATCCCACTTGACACCTGAACCGCGAAGCATGGGGCCCGACCAGCCATAATTGATGGCTACGTCGGCAGGCATAATACCGATGCCGATGGTTCGTTTGACAAAGATTTCGTTTTTCGTGAGGAGGTTGCAGAGTTCTACCGTCTTTGGCCTGAAATAGGTGATAAACTCACTGACTCTCTTGAGAAAATCGGATGGAACATCGTATGCAAGACCGCCAATCCAGATATAATTATAGAGCATTCGTGCACCCGAAGCCCACTCCAGAAGCCCAAGAATGATTTCACGGTCACGGAAACAGAAAAGAAAGGGGGTAAATGCGCCAAGGTCAATTCCATAAGTACCAATGGCAACAAGATGCGATGCAATTCGGTTCAGTTCGGCCACAATAACGCGGATAAACTCAACACGGCGGGGAATTTCAATATCAAGAAGCTTTTCAACAGCCAGAGCATAAGCGAACTCGCTGTTCATACCCGACAGATAATCAAGTCGATCGGTGTAAGGAACAATGGCAGGATAATCAACATTCTCACAACACTTTTCAAAACAGCGGTGAAGGTACCCGAGGAAAGGCTCCGCCTGGGTAATGACCTCACCATCGGTCAGGCACTCCAATTTGAGAACGCCATGTGTTGAGGGATGTTGCGGGCCCATGGCAAGCACCATCTGCTCAGTGGCAAGATCCTTTTCTATGACGACGGTATGGTCGTTTTTTCGGGTAACCCTGATCGAACCCAATCCGGCTGTATCTAATTCCTGCATACTTGAGCTGCTTTTACTATTTAAACCACTGTTAGTAGGGCACCTTTATTCCGTGATAGCTCTCCTGCACCTTGTAATCCTTACGGAGCGGGAACCCTTCCCAGTCATCGGGACAAAGAATTCTCCTGAAATCGGGATGACCGGCAAAGAGCATACCGAACATATCGTAAGCCTCCCTCTCGTGCCAATTGGCCGTGTGCCATACACAAGCGACACTTGGAATCGATCCGCCATCACGCGCACACTTCACCTTGACCGCAAGCTTGTGATTGAAAAGTGAGAGCGATTCAAGGTTACAGACAATACCAAGCTTTTCTTCGGCCAGGTAATCCATTCCGGTCATGCACGCCATATAATTGAACTTGAGCTTTGCATGATCACGCATGAAAAGAGCGATTTCAGGCCAGAGCCCGGTATCGAGCACCTCAAAAAAGGGCATGGTCTCATTAGCGTCAAAAGCTGACACCGCTGTACCGAATTTTTCATGAATAATCGCATAAGCCGCTGCACTCTGCTGAACCGACTGCGAAAAAACCTTACCTTCTTCCATCTGACAGTTTGCCTGTTTATTAATTATGCACCGACAGCCTTACGCTCCTGCTCAATAACGAACTGGGGATCAACACTTTTTTCAGCCAGCCTCTTCAACGCATCAGCTCTCGAAAGACCTATCTGCTCCATGCGAATCAGCTCCTGTACCTTCATAAGACCACCGATAAGCGACTCGGGCCTTGGTGGACAGCCCGGCACATAGACATCGACCGGAATAATACGATCGACTCCCTTGAGCACATGATACCCGTGCTCCCAGTACGGACCTCCGCAATTGGAACAACTTCCCATTGAGAGAACATAACGGGGCTCCGGCATCTGCTCATAAAGACGAATAACCCTCTCGGCCATTTTCATGGTAACGGTACCAGCAACAATCATCAGATCGGACTGACGGGGCGAAGAACGGGGGAAGATTCCGAACCGCTCAAGATCATAATTGGAAGCATTCGTCGCCATCATCTCAATGGCACAGCAAGCAAGACCAAAACCCATCGGCCAGAGCGAAGAGAGACGCGCCCAGTTCAGAACATTGTCAACCGATGTAACCAGCACATTATGTTTTGTTATCCCGGCATCAAGTAGGCCCATAACATCTAAAAAAAATTGTGGACAGAAGTTAACCCCTGAGAGAGTCTGATTTTCCTGATGGCATTTCAGGCATTTTCGGAATATTCGGGGTAGGCCTTACCCAATCCAGATCCCCCTTTACCCATGCATAAGCAAGTCCAAGCACAAGAATACCGGCAAAAACAAGAGCCTCTACAAGCGCAAATTCACCAAGTTGCTTGAACACCGTTGCCCAAGGGTAAAGAAAAACAACCTCAACATCAAAAATGATAAAGATAAGAGCGACAACATAAAAGCGGATATTGAACTTCACCCAGGAACTGCCCACAGCCTCTTCACCGCACTCGTAGGTTGAATTTTTGACCGGGTTGGGCCTGCTGGGACGCAAGAGCCGGGCTGTCAAATACCCACCGGCAACGAAAACGATTCCGAGGGCAAGGAAAGCAAAAACATTGCCAAAATTACTCAGAGTCTGATCCATGTAATGCCATTTTGAGTTAATCCCGGTCGAACACAGCATGATATTTCTTTATCCTGCTGCTATAAGTTCACTGCAGGAGCGAAAAGATAAAAAAAAATTCCTTTGCTCACAGAAAAAAATAAGCTTTTTTCGGCGCAGGTTACAATTTTAAGCAAATTAACCCCCTTATGCCCGAAATCTGTCAGGCATTCACTCCCCTTCACTATAAAATTTTCTGCCTGTACGCATAAAAAGCCTTAACAAGAAAAAAATAACCGGAGCGACAACCGCAAAAATTATTATCTGGGTAATGAACCATGAAGCGGTAAGAGCAAATAGCGAGGGCCCAAGTGTTGCCACAAGAAGCATCCAGATAATCGGAGACCAGGCAATGCCGAGAACAATGGGTAGACCGGTTTTCATAAACCGCTTTTTTGCGGCACTATCAGAAAAAAGTTTCATGGTATCTTAAAAAAAAGGTTTCCAATCTGCTCTGCCAATGCAGCATCGAGCGTTTTCAAGAGTTCATACTCCCTTTTCAGCCCCTTCATATCCCCTCTCGAAAGGTAATACATCGCTATCTTGCTGTGTGCTTCAGCGCTCCCTGGTTCAAGATCAAGTGCTTTCTCAAAAGCCTCCCTTGCTTTCTCAAGCTCACCGAGATCAAGGTAGGCATCACCCAAAACACAATAGATCTCTGCATATTCCGGATCAATCTCGAGCCCTTTCTTCAGGGTTTTCAGTGCCGCCTCTTCCTTGCCGAGTGTAAACTGCACAAAGCCAAGATGCTTGTATGCCTGAATCAAACCCGGATCAAGCACAATGGTTTTCAACAGGTCACATGCTGCTTTGCGGTAAACGCCCATCGACAGATAGGTAACCGCACGTGCATAAAGCGCCTGGGGGTCGCGACGCCTGACCTGGATGCAACGGTCAAGCAACTCAAGGGCCTCGGCATTGCGCTGAAGATCAATATACATGAGCGCCAGAGCATACTGCGTCAGTGGATTATCGGAATCCTGCTGAAGTGACACCTCCAATTGCTCTCTCTCTTGCTGGACGACCTTATTCAATGGTATGGAATTTACTGGTTAAGTTCAAGACGTTCAAGAGCCGCCTGCAGGTCATAAAGCTTTTGAAGCTCAACAAACACCTGGTCGGAAAGCCAGCGGCCGAATGCCGGGGAATCGTTGATGCAGCGAACATACTGGGAGACAGCAAAGTTAGCCTCTTTAAGCTTTTTGAAGGCATCATATTCCGTCTCGCTGTTGTCGGCAAAAAAACCGTAGGGAAACATGACCACCCCCTCGTACCCCTCGCGCTTGAACTCCTCAAGCGCATGCTCAATCGTATCGGAAGTCCACTCCCCTCCCGTTGAATGATTGATGCAACCCTGGCGCACGTCACCGAAAATGTTTTCAGGATCGGCCATAATCTTGCGTTTCATCACCTCAAAAAAAGCTATGGTCTCTTCAAGCCCGGTATAAAGTTTCGGAGGATTTCCCGCCCGGTTCTTGACCAGAGTGCCGTGAATAACAAGCACCAGTCCGATTTTACCCTTTTGATGGAGACGCACTGAGGCGGAAAGCTGCCCGAAAAGATACTCTATGTAAATGCGATGGAGACGATCCTCTTTCCACAGTTTGCTCATCACCCTGACATGACTGAAGCTGCTGTCGCCATAAAGGTCAATAACCATCTGGCAGGCAACTCCGCATGAAAATGCTGACTCAACCGGAATCATCGGCACTACGACAATGCCGTCATACTCCCGCTGCAACTGCTGAAGCATGTCGTCAAGATAGGGCGGAACAAAATAATAGGCATCAAAAACGTCGACATCAGCCTTTGAAAAAAAGTCATTCCCGCTTTCGGCAAGAGCGTGCGCAAGAGTTGTTTTCTGTGCACGGTTGATGGCAAGAAGCGTGGAGCGGTAACGGTTCAGCTTCCAGTTGATGTAATGCTTCGTCGAACGGTAATCAGCAACGAAATAGATCATTGCTGTGGGTATTTTGACAATCTGGCGAGTAACGACCTTCAGAATTTTCCTTGAATTCGGCCAGAGGTTCTTTACCGTAACAGCTTCGACCTCTCCATAAGTTGTTACAACGACAGCATACCGTTTTCTCTTCACAGCCCTGTCCACCAAGTTAATTCGGCGACAATCACAGCAAAACCAAGCAGTGCGCCAACAAGGGTTTGCATAAAATTATGAGCCTTCAAAAAAATTCTTGACCACATCAAAAGCGGTACAAGAAGCAGCAGCCAGAGGGCAACAACGCCGAACTGCATAAAAAGCAGCCCCGCAGATGATGAAAGGGTAAAAAGATGAATACTGATCTTCCACTGAAGGGTGATAAGCAGTATAAGTATGGTATTCACTGCATTAAAAAGCAGAATACCGGTAAGAAGCCTTGGCGGACAAAGTTGCTTCATAAACTCATAGCCAAGGGCATTGACTGCTATCAGCACCAGCAACGGAAGAAATCGTTGCTCGCGAAAGGGTATGTTATAATCAGAAATTTTCCCGACTTTTTTCAGGCCGGAAATCAAAAGAGCAGGGGCGAGGGTACTGGAAACAAAGAGTATCACCAGATAAGAGATACTTTTAACGTCATTACAGTATCCAAGCATGACAATGGCGAGATAGGCTGCCGGAGCAACAACAATCGGACTGAGCACCCAGGAGATAACGTTTGCAAAACGGTGGAGGTTAAACGGCATAGGCTTAAAAACGTATAAACCGAAATGAAAAATTTTAGCGTCATACGCCGCAAAAGTATCTCGAAAGATAGTTTTTATTAGAACAAAAACCACGTATATTGTAATACTGTACTGCGAGAGTGGTGAAATTGGTATACACGCTAGTCTTAGGAACTAGTGCCGTGAGGCGTGAGGGTTCGATTCCCTTCTCTCGCACCGCTCTAAAACAGGCCAAAGTGGCGGAACTGGTAGACGCGCTGGACTCAAAATCCAGTGAGTGAATAACTCGTGTGGGTTCGATTCCCATCTTTGGTACGACTCTCAATCAACATGCAACTTAGCAGGGTTCACTCTCCATGAACAGAATGTATTCACCGTGGCGTGAAGTCTACATGCAGTCTTTCAAGGATGACAAGCCTGCAGCCGAAGACGGAAAATCCGTTTTTGCCGACATTGCTCCGGAAGATGATGAAAAGCGTTTTGTGCTCTACAGGGCAAAAAAGTGCTTTATCATCATGAACCTCTACCCCTACAATTGCGGTCACTTGATGGTAATCCCCTATCAGCAGACCCCCGAATTTTCAGAGCTCGACCAGGAGACCAAACTTGAAATCATGGAGCTGACCGATCTCTCCATCAAGGCACTGAAGCTTACGTTGCGACCGCAGGGTTTCAATGTTGGCGCCAATCTTGGACGAATTGCCGGTGGAAGCGTCGACAACCATATCCATTTCCATATCGTCCCGCGCTGGGAAGGCGACACCAATTTCATGCCTGTGCTCGCCGATGCCAAAGTGCTCAGCAATGATATGCGCTCTACCTATCAAAACCTGCGGAAAGCATTCATTGACCTCACCGAGACCCCGAAGCAATAGCCTGACACTTGTGGTATGGAAACCGTTCCCTGCCCGATAAGCGGCTCTTCCGACTTTACCCCCAGGCTTCAGGTGCCCGACC
Organism: uncultured Chlorobiaceae bacterium; assembly: GCA_903939765.1. Taxonomy (GTDB): domain Bacteria; phylum Bacteroidota; class Chlorobiia; order Chlorobiales; family Chlorobiaceae; genus Chlorobium. Next base: position 11,596 of record CAJAIK010000028.1, read on the forward strand.
GTTTTGATCCTTCAGGAAAAGAGCAATGGTCGCTTCTCTGCTCAAAAGCCTCTGGGCTCATCATGCTCAATCCCCGTCCCGACAGCACCGAAATAACCTGTCATTACCCCCAGGGGCTCTATGACCCCCACCTGCATCAACACAACAGCTTTTCATACCGCGACAAAGCCTATCTTGCCGCACGCTCCCTCCTGCTTCGTTACAGGGCACGCATCATCCTGCAGGGAACGTCAAAACCCCTGCGCCAGGTTCGCTTGCTTGAAATCGGCTGCTCAACCGGAGAGCTCCTGAACTATTTTCACCGCCGCAAAGGAATTCCGCTCAGCAATCTTGCAGGAGTGGAACCCGATGCCGAAGCGGCCAGCCATGCCCAAAAAGTTTACGATTTGAAAGTATCCCGCTCACTGCCGAATGAAGGTGGTGGCAAGTTTGACTGCATGGTGCTCTGGCATACGCTTGAGCATATTCACACCATTCACGAAACCCTTGATAATGCGGCTAAACTGCTTGCTCCGGACGGAGTGCTCATTCTTGCCCTGCCCAACCCGGAAAGTTACGATGCAAAACACTATAAAGAAAACTGGATAGCCTGGGATGCCCCGCGCCATCTCTACCACTTTGTACCCGAAACCCTTGCAAAACTGCTTCAACAGCATAATCTGCAGGTTGTCCGTCGCCAGCCCTACTTCCCTGACTCAATCTACAACACACTGCACAGCGAAAAACTGCGCTGCAAACGCGCCAAAAGAGGGTTTCATGCTTCGCAATTGGGAGCTGCGCTGCTTAAAGGAATCGCAACAGCATGGATGGGAGCACTACGGCCTCTGAAAGCATCAAGCCTGGTGTATTTTGTAAGAAAGTCCCCGGCATAAACAAACGGCACAATCGTATCAGCGCGCCACTTCATACCCGTTTCAATTCCATATCGGCACAATTGCAGGGGCGAAAACTTTCGTCCTGCTGTATCCGTCAATCAGCCTGAGCATAACGTCACAGGGTCGTAATCACCCCTGTGAAGCAACCTCAACCCGTCGGCGTCCCAGCGCTTTTTCGAGTTGCGTACTTGCCACAAGATAATCGTATACCGCCTGCAGGTAGTTGGTTTTGGCCTTGTTGAGCTGCAGTTCGGCATCGGTCAACTCAAGACGGGAGCCAATACCCTCCCTGAAACGCAGGAGAGATATTTTATAACTCCGCTCGGCAACGCTTATGGTTTTGTTCTGTACCTCAATTCTCTTTTGCGACTCACTGAAGTTTAAAAGCTTAACCTCAACTTCAGCCCTGATATTGGCTCTGAGCTCTTCGGCCCTTGTACGGGTTTGCAGTTGCGCTATCCTGGCCTGCTCAACTTGGGAACTGATGCGGTACCCGGTAAAAATTGGAAGGGTAAACTGAAGTCCCACGGATGACGAGGCTGGCCATACAGAATCAGACGGGTGTATATTGTCGTTAAATGCTGTTTGAGACTCCAGTTTGCCGAATGCCGAGATCACAGGAAAACGCTCGGCACGTACGGAACTGATTTTTTCACCCTCCGCCTTGACCTGAAGATCAAGCAGGCGAAGATCAGGCCTTGCATCAAGCGCCTCACGATATGCCGCCGCAATCTCACGCGGATAGGTGGCTGAAGAGAGCCCAAGTTTTCCGCTCAGCACAACGCTGCTGTCGGCCTGAATACCCATTGCGTTTTTCAGCTTTGTCATGGTTGTCACTACACGGTTCTCGGCCTGCAAAAGATCGGGACGGAGATTTTCAACGGAGAGGAACGCCTTGAGTGTATCAATATCAGCCGCAACACCCTGGCGGAACATAGCCCGGGTATCCCTTCTTGACTCCTCCCAGCGGGCGATACTCTGCTCAATGAGCTTCAACTGCTCTTTTGAGATAAGTGCGTCAAAATAGGAGATCTTGATATCAGCAATAACTGCCGCCTCGGTATTGCGATAAGCCTCTTCACTCATCCTGCGCACAATGCCTGCCGCCTTGATACCGGCAATGGCCGACAAATCAAACAGTGGCTGATGCACGTCAAGTGAGGCGTGCCCGGCATTGTCGGAGCTGGTTTCCAACATAGAAGGAAACCCCCCTTGGCCAGGCGGAAAAAGAAGAACAGAGGGCTTCAGCGTGCGGGTGTAGGTAAAAGAGGTGGTAATCTGAGGCAGCACGCTCGACCATGTCTCCCGGATTTTCTGGCGTGCCATATCGCGGTCAAGACGTGCAATTTCAAGCGTACGGCTTTTTTCGATCCCGATACGCACGGCATCATCGAGGGAGAGTGCTCTGCTCTCTTCCTTTGCTGCGGCCTGCATTCCGGAAGGAAATCCAAACACAAGAACCGTCAGCAACAACAACAATATCGGTCTCATCCTGTTCATAAAAGAGTCTGTCTTGATGAAAAAAACAATATACAAAGAGCCGTCCGGTTTCGTAACAATCAGGGCCTGTAACGCTCACTCCACAACTGGCCGAGGCGTTCGCGGATATACTTTTCGCGCCCCTCACTCCCTGGACGGTAATAGGCCTTCGGCTCCATCCCTTCAGGAAAGTAATGCTGCCGGACAAAATGAGCGGGATAATTGTGCGGGTAATGGTACCCTGCGCCGTATCCTTCACTTTTCATCAGTTTGGTCGGTGCATTGCGCAAATGAAGCGGAACTCCGAGATCCTGCATCAACTTTGCCTCACTCATCGCCTCATTGATGCCCTGGTAGCTTGCATTTGATTTTGGTGCGGATGCAAGGTAGGTGACTCCCTGTGCCAGATTGATGCGTGCCTCGGGCATCCCGATCATGGCTACCGCCTGAAAGACCGAAATGGCAAGCGTTATGGCATAAGGGTCAGCATTGCCGATATCCTCGCTTGCAAAAATGACCATCCGCCGTGCAATGAATTTTGGATCTTCCCCTCCCTCAATCATCCGGGCAAGCCAGTAGAGCGCGGCATCAGGGTCAGAACCCCGCATGGATTTGATAAAGGCAGAGATGATGTCGTAATGGTTCTCCCCTCCCTTGTCGTAAACCGGTGCCTTGTACTGCAGGGCACGCTCAAGCAGCTCCCGGTTCAGCACCATTGTTGATCTCCCTTCTGGCAAAAGGGAGATAGCCGCTTCGACCGCATTCAGGGCCTTGCGTGCATCGCCGCCGGAAAACTGCAACAGAAAATCAGGGTCGGCAATCTCAATCGAGAGTTCCTTTAAGAGGCGATCCTCTTTCAGTGCTCGCCGAATCACCTGCTCAATAGCCTCTGGCCCGAGGGGCTTGAGAATATAGACCTGCATACGGCTCAAGAGCGCGCTATTGACCTCAAAAGAGGGGTTTTCGGTTGTTGCCCCCACAAGCACAATAAGCCCCTGTTCAATGGCATGGAGCAGCGTGTCCTGCTGTGCCTTGTTGAAACGGTGAATTTCATCGATAAAGAGAATCGTTCTCTGGCCTGCACGCCTCGCTTTTTCGGCATGTTCAAGTGCCTTGCGCACCTCCTTTACCCCTGAATCAATGGCTGAGAGTTGTTCAAAAGAGTAAGCCAGCGATGTAGCGCAGATTTCAGCGAGGGTTGTTTTTCCTGAACCGGGAGGGCCCCAGAAGATCATTGAAGGCATCTGACCGCCAGCAAGAAATTTCCGGAGTGGCCCTTTTGGCCCCACCAGGTGCTCCTGCCCGGCCACATCATCAAGGGTACGTGGACGAACCCGTTCAGCAAGGGGCTGAAAATAATTTCCCGAGGATGGGGAGGCGGAAAAACCGAAAAGATCGGACTGGATGTTGCCGGTGTCAGCCATCTAAAATCCCTGCTCCCGAAGCCAGCCTTCATCGATTTTTGAATCGATTGCGACAGAAGAAGATGAGAGTTTAAGCTGACGCGCCACATATTTGCCAAGAATGTCGAACTCAAGGTTCACCCTGCTGCCCGCTTTAAGCCCATTGATGGTGGTGTGGGCAAAGGTAAAGGGGATAACCGCCACAGCAAAAAGCTCTGCTTCAAGCTTTGCAACGGTCAGGCTGATACCGTCAATCGTGATCGAACCAGCCGAGACGATAAAGGGGCTAAAAGCATCAGGTAAGGCTATCCAGAGTTCACGGCTGGAGCCAAGCTCCCTGACCGCCTGCACCACGGAGGCACAATCAACATGGCCAAGCACAAAATGACCACCGAGACGATCAAGGGGACGAACTGCCCGCTCAAGGTTCACGAGCGCTCCATGACGGAGCGACCCAAGCGTTGTTTTCAAAAGCGTCTCCTCGACCGTATCGACCTCAAACCACCCGTCACCAAGAGCGACAACGGTCTGGCAGGCACCGTTAATGCTCACACTCTCGTCAATCGAAAGATTACGAAACTCCGCTGCGTTGCCGTACTGCACCCTTAGCCGCAATCCTCCCTGACGTTGTACGACACCGGCCACCCGGCCAACATCCTTGATAATTCCTGTAAACATAACTCCTTATGCGAGCACCTTCATTGCTGCACCGTAATCAGGCTCTTCAACAATTTCAGCGACCTGCTCCGTGTAGCGCACAATCCCATCGGCATCAATAATGACTATTGCACGCGAAAGAAGTCCCTTGAGAGGGCCAGAAGCGATGGTCACACCATAATCGAGACCAAATTGGGGAGTGCGGAAAACGGAGAGTGAAACAACATTCTTTAACCCTTCGGTTTCACAAAAACGACTCTGTGCAAAGGGGAGATCAGCAGAAATACAGAGCACAACGGTATTGTCGAGCGATGCGGCCTCCTGATTGAATCGTCTGACTGAAGTGGCGCAGACTGGCGTGTCAAGGCTCGGAAAGATGTTAAGAACCAGTCTTTTGCCTGCAAAATCAGCCGGTCCGGCCTCAGAAAGGTCGGTTTTCACCAGACAGAAAAAAGGAGCTTCGGAACCTTTGGCGGGAAGAGAGCCGACGGTGTCCACAGGGGAACCCTTGAAAGTGATCTGTGCCATAAATAAAATAGTTTCCGGTTAAAAGAAATTGATGCAAAAGCCAAAAACAGGTAAACTCATCAGAACCAAAATACCGCTCACCAGCAGCCCGCTGCCAACGCAATCAGTCCCACGGACCGATACCACGAGCGAGATTGAAGCATCCAGCACCAAGAAAGAAAACCGCAAGTGCGCCAAAGAAATAGAATGCCTGAAGCTCAAGAGCATATCCGCCATGCGGTGAAACCGAAAAGAGTTCTTTGGTATGAACAAGAAAAATTGCCATCAGCATAACGAAGGCCTGTATCAGTGCTGCCTGACGGGTATAGAGGCCCAGTATCATAAAAAATGGAGCCAGAAGTTCACCGACAAGCACCAGGTGTGAAAAATAGCCAGGAAACCCGGCTTTGACAAGCATCTGCTCCACAAAACCATATCCGTGCTGAAGCTTGTCTATTCCATGAAAAAGCAGCAATATCCCTATCAAAAGCCGCAGAATCAACTTTCCCAGATCACTGTTATTAACAAAACGGTCAACCACAAGAAGCCTCCTTTTTGGATATTTCTTAGCCATCATAAACCCCGTTTTATGTTATCTCATTTTGCTGATTACGATAGTTCTTCTTCAAGCCTCAACATAAGCTTCGACAAGCAGATCAGGGCCAAAAAACTTCGGGCACCCGAAACGAAAATTCACCGCCTGACCCGGGATGCTCACACCGAGAGGCGCAAACGCACTAAGGCCATCACCACCGAACAGCTTTGGTGCCAGAAATATAAGGATTTTATCAACAAGCTTTTCACGAATGAATGATGCCGACAAACGGCTTCCTCCCTCGACCAATACAGAGAGTACCCGCCGTTTATGCAGCTCCGCAAGTACCTGCTGCAAATTGAGCTTGCCGGAATGCTCATCGACAAAGAACAGCTCCACCCCTCGCTCTCTTAACTGCACAGCTTTGGGCGAACCGGCATAGACGGATGAGGCTGCGACAAGAGTCGGCGCCTCGGAGTCAAAAATTTTCGATTCGAGGGGCAGACTCAGCCTGCAATCAAGCACAACCCGGAGCGGATTACGGCCGGAACAGTGCCTGACGGTAAGCTGGGCATCATCGGAACGAGCCGTCGCCTCACCGACCATCACGGCATCGTAAATACTCCGAAGCCGGTGTACCTCGCTCCTCGACTCTTCCCCGGTAATCCAGCGGGATGCCCCCAGCGAAGTTGCAATCTTGCCATCAAGCGTCTGGGCCAGTTTCAGGGCAACAAAGGGCAGCCCTGTTGTATGACTTTTGATAAAAGCCTCATTGCACCTTACGCACTCCGCCTCAAGCACCCCTTCCCTCACCACAATCCCTGCTGCATGAAGCTTGGCAATCCCCTTTCCGGCAACCTTGACGTGTGGGTCACGGCACCCGATGACCACGCACCCAATCCCCTTTTCAACAATCAAATCGCTGCAGGGAGGAGTTTTTCCGAAATGGGCACAGGGCTCAAGCGTCACATAAAGCGTCGAATGAGTGAGCAGTGATTCATCAGCCACTGAAGCGATGGCACGAACTTCAGCATGTGGGCCGCCAAACTCCTGATGGTACCCTTCACCGATAATTTGTTGATCACACACAACAACCGCACCAACCACGGGATTAGGGCTCACACGGCCGGCACCCAGCATCGCAAGCTCAAGGGCACGCCTCATGAAAAAAGCATCATCACGCAACTCCATCAGCGCACCGGTTTTGATCGAGTGGCATGTTGACCTGCACCAGAGTGATGCCGGAAAGCCTCAGCAATTCAGAGATATGCTCGATTTTATAGGGCTTGTCATAATAGATGGTCTTGATACCCACATTGATGAGCACTTTCAGACAGTGAATACAGGGACTCGCGGTAATATAGATATTGGAATCCTTGATCGACACGCCGTGCTTTGCCGCCTGGGCAATGGCATTGATTTCCGCATGGATCGCATTGACACAGTTCTCCTCAACAGTGCCATCGGGATGAATGCTGCGATAAATCCGGCAATTGCTGTCATTGCAATGGGGAAGCCCGGATGGGGCACCGTTGTACCCGGTCGAAAGAATACTGTTCTCCCTCACAATGACCGCCCCGATATGGCCCCTGGTACAGGTTGCCCTGCGTGAAATAAGATGGGCAACGCTCATGAAATATTCCTGCCAGCCCAGCCGCTTTTCAGCCACTGAACCCTCAACACCTTTTTCCCCATGGCAACAACATCCGCTCTTCGTTTCTTCCGGCATAGTCCTTTTTTTAAATACATTATGAAAAAGAGAGGGAACGCTTCCCTAAAATAGGAAAAAAGATGGCCCTCACGCAACCAGCTTATTGATATCATGCTACGAAATTACTTTACCCTCTACCATACGGCAATGGAGCTGCATCAGCATCTTGCGGGCGGCCACCTCACCGAAATCTTTTCTGAGCATAAAAACGAAGTAACCCTTGCGTTCACGACCCTCCGAGGCCAGCACCTGCAACTGCTTCTTGTCACCCACTCTCCCCTCTTCTGTCTCTCCACGAAAGAGGGGGAACAGAGAAAAACACGCAATTCAGCAAGCTTGATGACCGAGCTCTTTATGCAACCGGTCAGCGGCGTTACCATCTCCCCCTCTGACCGGGAAATCCAGATCCATTTTACCGATGAAACCCTCCTGGTACTCCAACTTTTCAGTTCGGATACCAACCTCTTTCTGGTCAAAAAAAACCTGATTACCGATGCCTTCAAGCATAAAAACGCACTGGTCGGTCAGCCATACCAGTCAATTCATGGAGTTCCAGGGCTTTTAAAAGTACTTGAAAAACTCGCTATGAACAAGGCACTTTTTGTAGCACAATTTAATAACCTGAAAGCTGAGAGTATTGCCGAGAGCGTTTCGGCCACCCTTCCAGGTTTTGACCGGACGCTGGTACAGGAAATAGTGACCCGGGCCGCAAACAACAAAAACCCCGAAGCGCTCTTCAGCGCATTTCACTCCATTTTTTTTGAGCTGCTCGACCCGCAGCCAATGGTTTCGCAAAAAGAGAACGGAGAGCCGTATTTCACCCTTTTGCACAACACCGATACTCCCGGGCGCTCTTTTGACTCCGTTCTTGAGGGGCTTGCCCACTACACACTGACCATGCGGCGCTTTCTTGAAACAAAAGAGGCGCTGAAAGCAGTGCGAACAAAACTGCTGCGACAACTCACAAAAAACCGGAAAACGCTCGAAGGGTTTAACCCCGAACTGCTTGATCAATTTGCCCGAAACTATGAAGAGTGCGGCCACCTGCTCATGGCATCCCTCTACCAGCCAAGAACAGAACGGAAGAGCATCACCGTCAAAAACATTTTTGAACCCGGCGCGCCCGACAAAATCATGGCGTTGAAGGAGGCCCTGACACTCCAGAAAAATGCGGAAGAGTATTTTTCAAAAGCCTCAAAAACCAGAGGAAAATGCAAAAAAATGAAAGAACGGCATGCCTCGCTTCAAAAAGAGAGAGTGGCACTTGAAGAGCTCCTTGCTGCCACAGAGAGGATTTCCAGCCCCAAAGAGGCTCGCAGCTTTCTTGAACAACTGGGTGCCCAACCGGGCACATCCAGCGCTTCAGCTCTCAAAAACCTCCGCACAGCTCCGCAATTCAAAACCGTGAACCTCTCACCGTCCATAACCCTTCTTGTCGGCAAAAATGCGGCAAACAATGAGCTCCTCACCTTCAGCCACACCAAACCAACCGACATCTGGCTCCATGCCCGGGGCTCCTCCGGCTCTCACTGCGTCCTGAAGGGCACCACACTCAACAACATGACCATCATCCGGCAAGCCGCTGAAATTGCCGCCTGGTACTCATCGGCAAAACACTCCGCACTCGTCCCGGTGATCTACACACTGAAAAAATATGTCCGACACGGTAAAAAGCTCGCTGTCGGCCAGGTTATTGTAGAACGCGAAGAAGTTCTGCTCGTAAAGCCTTCAAACCGGCTTTTCAGCGATCCGGCCTGATCATAAGCAACGGTATGGAGATATTTTGGCGCAGAGTCCGTGACACACTGCCGAAAAGAATTCTTTCCGGCAGTGTGTGACCATGGGCAGCCATTGCAACAAGATCATAGCTCTTCTCCTCAATCTCCCTGAGAATCTCCTGCTCCGGCTCACCGCTCCTCAGCACAACATTGACCACAATCCCCTCTGCCTCCAGTTTTTCGCGGTAGCGATCGAGAATAAGCATGGACTCGGCACGAAGAAAACGCTCCTGATCGAGAGTGTGTGAATGGACAACATGCAGCAGATGCACTCGGGCTCCAAGCTGCAAGGCAAGGGCCGATACCTCTTCGACGAGATAATCATCGACCGAAGAGCAATCAATGGCAACAAGAATCTCCCGGTAAACCTTCATTTCAGCCTCCTCCTGTCATGGTCGTATAAAAAAAATAGCCGTTGAGTGCAATAACAAGCGCAGAAACAAAAACTGCGGCAAAAAACTCGGCATTCCCGCTTCTGAAGCCGCCCATCACCTCGCGGTTACGGCACAGCAGCAAAAGCGGTACAAGGGTAAAGGGAAGCTGCAGGCTCAAAATGACCTGACTCAAAATCAGGATACGAAAGGTGTCGAGACTGAAGAAAATGACGAGAAGGGCCGGAATGGCCGTAATAAAAACCGCAACGCGGTAGAACGTCGTTCGTGGGTCAGCCGGTTTACCCAAAAAACCCGTTATCACATCAGCCTCCGCCATGGAGGAGGTAATAGAAGAGCCGACACCCGAAAAAACAAGTGCAACAGCAAACAGCAGCCCTGCAAGCGCTCCGGCAAGCGGCTTCAGCGTTGCCGATGCCTGCTCAATACTGTTAACCGGGATATGATGGTGAAAAAACACCGCGGCAGCAACAATGATCATCGAAGAGTTCACCACCCAGCCGAGCGTCATGGCAAGGATGGTATCCATCTTCTCATAACGAAGCAGTTCCCTCTTCTCCTCTTCCGAAATCCCCCACTCCCTGCTGTGAATAACATTTGAATGAAGAAAGATATTGTGCGGCATAACCAGCGCGCCGAGAATGGCCAGGGCAACATAAATACTCTCCCGGCCAACCCTCGGAACAACCAGCCCGGCGGCTACCCCTGACCAGTCTGGCCTGACAATAAAAAGCTCAGCAAGATAACAGAGGGTGATAATACCCAAAAAGCCCACAATGATGGTTTCGACCCGATGGTAACGCTGACTGATGATCAGGAAAACCTCAAGAAACAGCGTCAGCAGTGCGCCCATCCAGAGCGGCATACCAAAAAGCAACGAAAAACCGATAGCTCCTCCCATCAGTTCGGCAACATCAGTAGCAATGCAGGCAAGCACAACACTTATACCAAGAAAAGCGGTGACCGGCCTGGGAAAATGGTCGCGAATATTAACCGACAGCGATTTTCCCGTAGCAATGCCGAGCTTTGCCGCCAAATGCTGAATAAGCACAAGCATAAGCGTACCAAGCGTGACCACCCAGAGTAGCTCATAGCCAAACCTGGAGCCACCCTCAATATTGGTCGCCCAGTTACCGGGATCAACAAAACCGACCGTAACAAGAAAGCCTGGGCCAAGAAAGCCGAGAAGCGTCTTGAGCGAAAAGCTCTTTCGTTCCGATCGGCCCGGCATCAGAGAGCAGGCAGGATAAAGAGCCGTTTGCGACCGGGAACAAAGACAATGTGGTATTGGATCATCATAGCTGCAACCCTGATACTTCCGGAGAGCCCTTCACCTCGGCCGCTTTGGCCTTCAGTGTGCGGAACTTGTCGCTGACCGCCTCAATTTTTGCCTCCCATGCTGGATCGGGTTTTGCCGATTCAGCCTCCTTCAGAAAGGTGAGGAGTGTCGATGTACAGGCAATCGGATCAAAGAGAATCCATTTTGCCGATACGCCGAGAAAAATAGCCAGCACAAAGAGAAAAAACTTTGCAACATCCGGAACAAAAAAGGCAACCGGAACGAACAAAATAAGAAACACGATGGTTGTCGCCACTACAAAAACATAGCTCAGCAGCGTCAGGGCCACGGCATTCTTCAGTAGCGCCTTCCATGACTGACAGTAGATGATGATCCCTGATTTGGCGGCATCAAAAACATTATTGTTTCCAGTTCGAAAGGTATACGCGATAACCGATTCATCAATATAGGTAAGGCTGAAATTCACGATACGCTGCACCATGCGCGCCATACCCTCAAGCGCGAGTATGGGCAAAGCGTTCATCACATTGAAGAGCGTCCGGTTGAGCGAAACAAGCACTCCCTTCACCAGTTGATCAACAAGGGCAAGCACACTTACCTCCTTGTAATAGTGCATCACCCTCTCTTTTGCCCATGCCGTCTGCGAAATGCCCGGCGGCAAACTCCCTTTTGCAGCAATCTCCGTAATCAGCGCAATATGACCCGCCTGAAGGAGATAAAGCACATATTCACGCAACAGCCTGAAGCCAAAACCACCGGCAAAGAGCGCAATAAAGAACAACACAACCGCCGCGCCACCCCCGAATACGCTGCCAATAAGCACCAGAATGGCAAGAAAAAGCGCCACAACAAAGGCGATAGCGCTGTAAACCACTGTCCGGTAGAGAAGATAGACCTTTGTTTGTGCCACGATTTTAATGGCTTGACCAAGCTGCAGACCCATAAAATTTTTTCTTTATTCAGGTTAGTTATCAACAAGTGGTGATGACGCTCGACTTTTTATTTATAATCATGACCACTCACCGGGCACCAAAATGAGCTGCCAACTGACTACGGAACAGGCACAAAGCAAAAACCAACATAGTTATTGCGCAAACAGGCGCGAGTAGAGTAAGAGTGGTAACGGTTGCAGCAACTCACTGCGGGCCCTGGATTGCCGTTATATGTTTCTGCTTGCAGGCTGTTGCGATTTTGAATCAATCACGCCATGATACCATCACAAAAAATCAGGGAGATAAGGGGCTTCTATGTTTTGAAAATACAAAAAGTGTACTGAAATTTGCCGGATTTTCTGATTTTTTCACCGTAACAGAAACCCCATGCATTTTTTCATTAACTCCTTATGGGAATTATTTCTAAAAGAAACAACTCTGACTGTTGACTATTCCACATACCAACGGTTTTTTGTTGCGGCAATCTCACGATTTGGTCAGTGCATCGCCGGGCACTGGCACAATGGGTGAATTTAATGAAACCAGAGCTTGTTTATAGCTGCTGTCGGATTTACCTTGATAACTCCGGTGTGCCTCCTCCAAACTTATCCTTTTTTTGCAATGGAAACGTATAAACTTGTTTTGCCCGAACACCTCAACCATTACGGTTTTCTCTTTGGCGGCAACCTTTTGAAATGGATTGACGAAATCGGTTATATCACCGTCTCTCTGGATTATCCTGGCTGCAACTTTGTGACGGTTGGCATGGATAAGGTTGAGTTTAAAAAAAGCATTCGGGGAGGCTCAATTCTCTGTTTTGTGACCGAGAAGAACAAAATCGGACGCACATCAATCGAGTACACCGTGCGAGTCTACAAAAAAAGTATTGAGAGCGGTGAAAGGGTTATGGCTTTCAGCACCCATATAACCTTCGTCTGTCTTGATGACAAGGGGGCAAAGAAAGAGCTCTGCTGCGGCTATAAAGAGAAGGGTGAGGGGAACAACTGCGTCTGAACGTATTTCACCTCCTGCTGCTACCGGGAGGTATTGACGACTGAACCGCTCAGCCTGACCATAAGAAAAATACCGACCGCCGCCATAACGGTATTGGCCAGCCACATGGATATCATGGGATCGAGGATACCCCGTTCTGCAATTTTTTCTCCCGAAATCATGAGCATCCAGTAGAGGACAAAAAAGAAAAGTGAAATGGAGGCGCCAACACCAAACCCGCCCCGTCTGGCAAGAACGCCAAGGGGAGCACCAACCAGAATAAAAACAAAGCAAGCGAGAGAGAGTGAATATTTTTTATGATAAGCTGCCATGTAGCGGTTATACATGTTTCGGTTTGCTTCGATGCTTTTGAGTTCTCCGTCAAGCTGAAGAAGCTGTCGATCCACATAAGCTGCGGCTGACTCTCGCGCTTTTTCTGGTGACAACGATGACCCGACACGCTTTCGGGGAGTGCCGGAGCTGCTTGCCGAAATCAGCCGCCCTATATTTTCAAGCGGACGGTTGATAAGCTTTTCTGATGCCGCCATTCTTTTTTGGAATTCATCGCCAATGACAAGCAACTCCGCTGCTGAAAGCTCGGTATCGCCAGAGCGCATTCGACTCTCTGAAGAGCGTGAAAAACCAAAACCTGATGACTCAAAAACAAAACGGTGCTTCCGGAAGGTCATGTTACGGTAGTTTTTGTGATCAGGCTGACCTACCTGATGGATTTCGCCATTGAAAAGCGTCATGACCAGATACTGGTAATCAGCGGTAAAGTCGATGGCACCTTTCTCAGCCGTCACCATAGTGGCAAAACCATGCCGGGTGGCATCATAAATCACAATATCCATCAGTTCCTTTGTGCGACTATCTGACTTTCGAATAAAAATGGAGTATCCGTCCAGAAGGGTGGAGAAGGCGTTTTCTGTCAATCCGAACGTCGGTTTTGAACGAGCAATATCAACCATCATCGATTTTGCATAATAGTTTGCCTTGGGAAGCACAACATTATTGAACCGTTCAACGCAAAATGACAAAAAAAGACCGACAATGAGAACCGGCATCATGAGACGGTAAAGGGATATACCGGTAGCCCTGAAAACAGTCATTTCAGAAGTGGTCGTCAGGGAGCCAAATGCCATGACAACCGCAACAAGAACGGCCATGGGAACCGCAAGCCCGACCATCCAAGCCGACTGCAGTGCAATAAGCTCGACAATGGTCGTGAAGCTGATTCCCTTGCCGATAAAACGATCAGCAAAGGTGGCAAAAAACTGGAGTATCAGAACAAAAACAATGGTGACAAAAGCAAACAGAAAAGGCCCTCTATGCGCTTTCAGTATATACCGGTCAATGATTTTCATAAAAAGTGCTCTCTTTGGCTCCCCTTTGTTGCAATGATTGCTCTTACGGTGACGACCGGGTTCGAACAGCCTGATGAAGGGGAATATAACCTATAATTAAGATGATACACAGAGAGGCAATAATGTTGCGCTTTTGCCGCCAAAACATCATACCAGGCTTGCTCATTCGCCCCCTCAGAGTGCTCAAATTTATGCCATAGCAGGATTGGTAAAGAACATCACATCATTTTACGACCGTTACCATAACATTTGAGGCGGAACCCATCAATAAATATTACAGGAGAAGATCATCATTCCCTACCTCAAGTCAATAATGGGCTTTATGGGAATCGAGGATTTCGAACCGGTCGTGCTTGACGGTGTTTAGTCTTATATTGAAATACATTGCAATTTTATTGAATCTCTTGCCGTACACAGTGACCCGTTTTTTGAAAAAAGGTACAATTCCGGAATTGGGATTTGCGGAATTCATTTCACTTGCGGCCATGATGATGTCGCTGGTCGCACTCTCCGTCGATACCATGCTGCCCGCCCTCTCAGAAATAGGCCGGGATCTCGGAGCTGTCGACAACAACAGCTCACAGCTCATCATCTCCAGCAATTCCAGATTTGAAAATGCAAAATACAATTTTATCAATTAAGCCAGCTATCAATTTTATCGCATATAGATTTCCATTACCACCAAAAAAGTGGTTATTCGGAAAGATTAATCGA
>CAJAIK010000029.1 GCA_903939765.1 uncultured Chlorobiaceae bacterium
CCCCGCGAAGTCTACAAAGGCGCCCTCCTCGCCAACGCAAACGCCATCATGGTCGTCCACAACCACCCATCCGGCAACCCCGAACCCAGCCGCGCCGACAAAGAAGTAACCACCAAACTCATCCAAGCCGGCAACATCCTCGACATCAACCTCCTCGATCATCTCATCATCGGCAACAACCAACACTACAGCTTCTTCGCCCACGGCCTCATCCCCAAATAACCCTCACCACTAAAAAGGGCACGGAACCACCCGTGCCCAAATCATCCACCCCCGCAAACCCCAGCGCCCTCATGACGCCCTCCGCTCCGCCTACCAATAGACCAAAAAACATACCATCAACAGAGGAATACTCAAAATCCCTGCTTACATTACTTTTTTAAATGCCGCGCAACAGACGTAGGTATCTGTGTTGTTATGCAGATCAGTATAAGACGCAGAAATAAAATGCAATACATCGTATAAGCTCGTTCTATTTGAGAGATTAATAGCGTTTTGATGTGCGTTAATGTTGTGTTTTATGAGGTTTACAATTCAAAAATCCGCAGTTTAGGCGGGTCAATCTAATTATTGTTGGGTATTTTCAAGGAGGTAACAAGGATGAAGAAGATTTACATCAAATTCGCTACGTTAGTCACGTTTATTGGTATTGCAGGATGCGCGCCAACAATCAGTGTTGTACCGTTAAGCAAAAAAGCAATGGAAGAAAGTGAGAAATCTGGCATACCGTATTACCTTCCCAGGCCATATCTTTTAATAACAAAAAACTTTAACGGGTCGAAGCAAACGACGACAAAAACGAAAGAGGAAAAGAAGAAAGGGGACGAAACATCTACGACTACAACCGAAGCCACAGCCACTGAGCCTGTTTTGAAAAATGAATCAGACAGCTATTCGGTGCAAGTGATCTATTTGCCCGATCTAAAACGCAGATATGGAATAAATATCGACAAGGGCACGGGTACATTTGACAGTATGATTACGCTTGTGGATGGATGGAAGCTAACGGGTATTAATGTTAAAAGCGATAGTAAGACTGCTGATATTATATCTGCTGTAGGAGGTGTGGCGAAAAATATAGGTGAATTGATGGAGCTTACTCCTGAATTGGCGAATATATCAGGAGCCGACATTGCTAAGCAACCAAACGCAGAATTATGGCTGTATGAGCTTGGAGATGATCTGCAGTGGAAGTCAGTTCTTCAATGGCCAAGCAAATAGTCAGGTTTAGCACGGAGTCCGTTTGACGCTACGCCGCCCAACCTCTCATTCCATCGGACCCACGCGAGGGGCCGCGCAGGCTAGCACCCCTCTACCCAATCATCACAACCTCATCCCGCTCCCGATCATCCGCCGGAGGAGCCTCACGCTTGCCCCACCGCTCAGGATGCTTCCGCTCCAGAAACCACGCCGACGCAAACCAGCTCTTCGCCGAAGCCGTCTCAATATTCTTCAGGTGAAACACCTCAGCCTTGGCCTCCGCCCGCTCAACCGCTAGGTACAGATCCCGATACACCCCCGACCGTTCCCGCTCACCCCGCTTCAACCAGTTCAACAACGTCCGCCGATCAATCCCTGCAAGCTTGCAAGCTACCTCCCGGTAATGCCCCGCACCAATCGCATCAACGATGCACAGGGTAATCTCCTCCGTAATCTTCGCCGCAGGCATCACACACTCTTTTTATACGGGAAAATGGGAAAATAGAAAACCACCACCCGCTACATTCCTCTCCATCACAAACACAACTTCACCTCTCATTCTCTTTTCGTTACCTTTCCATAGTTGTTTATATCTTACATGTTAGATATATTTATCTTTATAAGTAAGCATTAATATATAATAAAATAAGAACAAATGCCTATATCAGGAGCGTACACCGACGAAGCCAAGCGCCTCAGAGCAGAGATCAAAAAGAAATTCAAAACCCAGGTAGCCCTCTGCCAGGCAATCGGCGCCAAAGACGCCTCCTACATCACCGCCTACGTCACCGGCAAAAATCGTATTGGCAACATCCTCCGCGAAAAACTCGAAGCCGTCGGCATCGACGTCAACTACATCCTCTACGGCAAAAAAGGCACCCCCCAGCTCCCGCCACCACCGCCCGACCCCACCCTGACCCTCATTCTCACCGACTGCACCCAAAAAATCCAGCAGCTCCAAACCGCCGCGCTCGACATGAACAAACAACTCCTTGAACTCAACAAACTCCTCGGCACCATCAAAAAAAGACTACCCTGATGCGTCATGCTGCCCAAAAACGCACCATTCGCCACAGCCCAATCAAGCCGGTTACTCTGTTGAAAAACAATCAGCATTCCCCGGTACAGATCTCAAAAGCACTTATATTGCCAAAGATTAAAAAAATAATACGGTAATTATTATTTGATATATTTCTTCTATTATATGCTATTTTAACGCCGTATAACAGTACTCTTTATTTTTATAAATACACACTGTAAATACGATCTAAAACATAGTAATATATTATTTTATTTCTTTTTCTTTTGATGCAAAGATATATCGGCAAAACCCTATTTTATCGATTAAAAACGTATCAATATATGATTGATATTCTACTCAAAAAAGAAAAAATATAGATGAGTTTATCTTATAAAAACAGCTCTTTACCGGCGGTGCGGTTACCATTGACGACTGCGCAAAATTGCGCTCTCATACCTCGGCCAGGCACGCAGCTCAAAAATGAACCTTCCGGCAGACGACAAACCCAGCCAAGTTCCCGGCTTTCTGCAATGGAGAAGAAAAATTTACCCTTCAAAAGTTTATTCACTCTATTTCCTTATCTTCTATAACTTTTCAGAACATTTTCCACGTATACAGAAAGACCAAAAAACAGAGATATTGAGCAATTCATAAAGTTTTCAAATTTGTAAAGTTTTGATTTTCGTAAAGTTTTCGTAAAGTATTAGCTGTTTTTGTTGATTTTTCTTGCCAGTATCTCATTATAAAAATAAGAGATACTGGAATTTTACAAAAAACTGAACATGAAAGGTCGTATTTTCAATCTCCCGAATTTTCTCAGTTTTCTGAGAATACTCCTGATACCCTGGTTTCTCTATTATTTTCATACCGGCCATCTTGACATAGCTATTGTGATCATGATTGTGGCAGTCTTGACCGACTGGTTTGACGGGCAGGCGGCCCGATGGACGAACGAGGTTTCCGAGATGGGAAAAATTCTTGATCCTCTTGCCGACAAGCTCTGTCTTGCCAGTGTCGCACTCTATTTTCTCTGGATGGGCCAGCTTCCCTTGTGGTTTGTGCTTTTTGCGGTGCTCCGTGATATCCTGATTTTTATTGGCGCGGGGTATGTAAAATTCCGCCATTCAGTTGTGACAACGTCACTCTGGCCGGGAAAATGGGCAGTGGGTTTTGTCTCCATGATGTTTATTGCCATGGTCTGGCCTCATCCCTTTTTCCGCCACTATCCGGTGAAGGAGTTTTTTTTGTATCTCTCTACCGTCATGCTTTTTTACTCGTTTCTCCTCTACTGTGTCAGATTTTTTAAAATTCATAAGGGACTGGAGTTCAAGGCCTGAGTTTCGACGGACATTTTTCACTCTTTGAAAACGTTTTTCCTCTTTTTATCCCTTCCGTTACACACGGTTCTGCTGTAGATCAATAACTCCTGTCCTGATATGGACAACTTTCCCGCAGTAAAATGAATTTTAGAGAAAATTATTTATAAACTGTTATTTTATAAATAATTAAAAGCGTTCGACTACCTCTGGTTGCGGTTGGCGGGATGTTGATAACTTGTTGATGAAATGTGGAATGGGCGATTCCGGGCAGCTCTTTGCAAGCTGTTTTATTGCAGGTCAACGAAGGTGCCGGGTTGCACCCTCGTTTCGGACCATCTTCTCTTACTTGTTTTTCGGCGCAACTGTTGCCATAAGTGACGCTTCGCAGACAAGCTCACCTCTCACATAAGCCTTTGCGTCAAACTGGCAGACGCTTCTGCGTTTATTGGTCAAGGTTGCTTCAATGACCAGTGTGTCGCCAGGAAGCACCGGTTTGCGGAAACGGGCCTTGTCGATACCCATGAAGTAGACAACGCTCTCCTGAATATTGTCGTTACCGTTGAGCATCATGATGCCGCCGGTTTGGGCCATGGCTTCAAGAATGAGCACGCCGGGCATGATGGGATTTCCAGGAAAATGGCCCTGGAAGAAGGGTTCGTTAATCGTGACGTTTTTGATTGAAACAATTTTTTCATCAAGTTTGAACTCCACAATCTTGTCGATCAAAAGGAAGGGATAGCGATGGGGAAGAATCTTTTGAATCGCGTTGATGTCAAAAATGACGCCCGCCTTTTTTTCGTGCTGGTACTGTCGGGCAAGTTTGTTGCGGTCGGCATATTTTTTAAGCTGCTTGACGAACTCCACATTAGATGCATGGCCGGGACGGGCTGCGAGTACCTGCGCCCTGAGTGGCATACCGAGGAGTGCAATGTCGCCGAGAAGGTCGAGCAGTTTATGGCGTGCAGGCTCATTCTTGAATCGCAGTTCGCGGTTGTTGAGGATGCCGTTTTCACCAATCACAAGATTGTCGCTTTCCAGACCAAGTTTTTTGCCAAGTTCGGCAAGTTCCTCTTGCTTCATGGCTTTATCGATAATGACAACAGCATTGTTTATATCGCCACCCTTGATGATCCCCTGGTTTGCAAGAGCCTCAACTTCGCTGAGAAAACAGAAAGTTCTGGAGGATGAGAACTCTTTGACAAATTCCTTGTCAAGATCAAAAAGGCCGGAATGCTGTGAGCCGAGTGCCGGATTTTTGTAATCAACCATCACGGTTATCCTGAAGCTGTCAAGTGGCAGCGCGACAATATCCACGCCGTTTTCAGCATCATGGTATTCAATGGTGTCATCAATGACGAGGTAATTCTTCGGTTCATCCTGTTCCTGGAAACCGGCTTCGATGAGTGCTTCGGCAAAAGGGTGCGAGCTTCCGTCCATCACCGGTGGTTCGGGACCGCTCAGTTCAATGCGGCAGTTATCGATTTGGAGACCGTAAAGGGCACCAAGAACGTGTTCGGTAGTATGAATTTTCACTCCGTCAAGTGCAATGGTGGTGCCACGCAGAACATCAACAACATTTTCGATCAGGGCGGGTATTTCCGGGCTGTTGTCGATATCGGTACGTACAAACCGATATCCGTAGTTGACTGGAGCCGGTTTAAAAGTGATCACGCACTCTTTACCGGTGTGCAGTCCTGTACCACAGAGAGAAGCTTCTTTTTGAAGCGTACGCTGGTGAATAAGCATAGTGGAATCTCGTTGCTCCTGCCCGGATTTGATCCTTGCAGGAAATGAAGACAAATTGTAATGACGAAAAACTATTGAAACCAAAGATAATAAAGAACCATTTCCTGTTCAAATCAGGCTCACCATTGAGCCTCTTTTGTCACCCAGGCGTATAACCTCTCTTTCCTGCTTTATTGTAAAAGGTAAATCAGGTCAACTCATTTCGCCCCTTTTGACTGTTTCTGTGGTGTGAAGTGTTTCAGTGCTTTTTCAAGAAGGAGTGGATGGGTTGTGTTGCTGCCGGCAATAATGCTCTGCCGTTGAAAAACATCAGGATCACCGCTGAAGTCGGTAACCGTTCCTCCAGCTTCGCGGACAAGCAGGACGCCAGCGGCAAAATCCCATGGATAGAGCTTGTATTCCCAAAAGCCGTCAAAGCGGCCGCATGCGGTATAGGCAAGGTCGAGGGCTGCCGAGCCTGCTCGTCGGATACCGGCAGAATCGTGAATGACTTCTTTGAGCATGCCGATATACGATTCCAGATAGTGGTAATCCTTGAACGGAAGCCCGGTTCCCATGAGAAAACTCTCCTTCTCGGTGCGGCTTGAGATGGTAATCTGTTTTCCATTCAGATAAGCGCCTCGATTGCGTTCAGCGGTAAAAAGCTCTTTCAGGACAGGCTGATAAACAACGCCTGCGAGAAGTTCATTCTGCTCTTTCAGCGCAATGCTTATGGAGAAAACAGGAAAGGAGTGGATAAAGTTAAGAGTACCGTCAAGAGGATCAACAATCCAGGTTCTTCCTGAAGTGCCGTTTATGATCGTGCCCTCTTCGCAGAGCATGCTGTCTTCGGGGAAGCTTTCGGTGATTATTGAACTGATTGACGCTTCACAGGCTTTGTCGACGTCAGTAACAAAATCCTTGAAATCTTTTGGCTGGATTTCAGAATGAGTGAGTTCGCCGAATTTTTCAAGAGTGATTGCTCCTGCAGCATGAGCCGCCCTGATGGCGGTTTGCAACTCGTTACTTTGTTTTCCCATTCAACAGCAAAAGATTGAAATTTAAGAGGCGGCTAATATAGCATTTCTTCGAGAGAGTACCTATAACGGCCATGAGTCTCATCATTGCTGTTACCCCCTCTGTAACAAACATCTTTTTCTTAAGGGGAATTATCGGTAACACATACCGGTTATAGGTGTTATGGAAATGTGTGCTATTTGATAACCGTAATTCAGATTATAATGAAACTCAACATTCCAAAGCTTGCACTCTGCATCGGTTTGTGTTTTGTGTTTGCCTGGGCTGGCACCATCTTTACACCACTGCCAGGTTCAGAGTGGTATTACCATGTACTCCAAAAGCCCTCATGGAATCCGCCAGACTGGCTCTTTCCTCCGGCTTGGAGTCTGCTTTTTCTTCTCATGGGTATTGCCCTCTATGTCGTCGTTCAGCAGAGGTCTGAAACAGTAAAGACTTTGGGAGCTCTTACCCTCTTTGGTGTTCAGCTCTTGCTGAATCTTGGCTGGTCAGCCGTCTTTTTTGGATTTCATTCACCATTACTTGCTCTGGTGGTGATTGTTATGCTCTGGCTGGCGATTGTGTTGACTATCCTGAAGTTTAAAGCGGTTTCTCCGCTCGCAGGGTATCTCCTGATTCCCTATCTCATGTGGGTAACGTTTGCTTCCTGTCTCAACTTTACGATCTGGCAGCTTAACTGATCGGATTGCTGGATGTTGTCCACATACTGAGAGTCTTCTGTTAATAATGAGTAACGGGATGTGCCGGGCTTGGGTATCCCTTTACTCATTGCAATTATTCGATAAAAAGCTCAGGGTTATCTGACCTTTTCGAGTTTGTCGAGTTTGTCGAGTGCTGTTTTTCCAGCCTCCTTGAGCGTAGCGATTGTTTGATCGTTTGTGATCGTATTGCCTGAGGAGATCATGATGTAGTAACCATCCTTAAAGAGATACAACCCACCGGTGGCAATGAAGGCGTCATTGCCGAGCTCCTTGACCTCTCTTTTCGAACCTCCGAACATTTTCTTGAGTTCACGATATATCGTTTCAGAGTTTACACTTTCGCGGGGCATAAAGGAGTCCTGGGTGATTGATACCTGTATATAGTGTCTCGATGAGGGGTTTACGGCACTGTACATACAGAGTTTCATGCCGACAATCGGGGTTTCACTTTTTTTCCCATCCTGAACTTCCTCACCAAGGAGCTTTGCGGCATCATTCTTGCTGATCAGCTCTTCCGGTTCCAGGACTTTTCCCGCTTTTAAAAGCTCTGTGGCAGGAGCACCTGTTTTGTCCTCTTGTTTGTCACTCTTGCAGGCGCCGAGGGTAAGAGCAAAAGCGAGCAGCGTGACGGCAATATTTCTTGTTTTCATAAGCGTTTTTTTATTGGGAGATACAGAGAAGCGCCCAATCTACAGTTAACTTAAAAATTACCCCAACGGCATTCATCTTTTTTTATGAGAAAATCCTGTATATCAGAGTGATGGCGGCTGTGAAAGGGTAAAAAATCATAAAGCGCAGTCCAGACTGCGCTTTATGATGGTTGTAAGGCGATGAGAGTGTGAAAAAGCGCCAGGGCTTAGTCGTTTTCCTGATCGCGAAGGTTTTCAAGCACACCGAAATCCTCAAGTGTGGTGACATCTCCCTTGATCTCATTGCTGGTGGCAAGTTCACGAAGGAGACGGCGCATGATTTTCCCGCTGCGGGTTTTTGGAAGTCCTTTGGCCCATCTGATTTCGTCAGGCTTGGCAATCGGTCCGATCTCCTTGGCAACGTGGTTGCGCAACGCTTCACGGAGTGTCATGTCGCCGACATATTCATCTTTCAGCGTTACGAAGGCAACAAGGGCATTACCTTTCAGCTCATCGGGACGGCTGACAACAGCGGCCTCTGCAACGGCTTCGTGCGATACCAGTGCGCTTTCAACCTCACTGGTGCCAAGGCGATGTCCTGAAACGTTGACCACATCATCGACACGTCCCATGATCCAGATATAGCCGTCCTCATCCTTGCGGGCGCCGTCACCGGTAAAGTACATGTCGTTGAAGTCTGACCAGTAGGTTTTTTCGTACCGTTCGTTATCACCGTAGATGGTGCGGAGCATGGATGGCCATGGTTTTTTGATAACGAGATATCCACCTTCGTTGGCTGCGCATGGCGTGCCATCCTTGTGCACCACATCGACCGCGATGCCGGGTAGTGGACGGGTTGCCGTGCCGGGTTTTGTCGGTGTCGCACCAGGAAGAGGGGAGACCATGATGCCGCCGGTTTCGGTTTGCCACCAGGTGTCGACAATCGGGCATCTTCCCTGTCCGACAACCTTGTGATACCACATCCACGCTTCAGGATTGATTGGTTCACCGACAGTTCCAAGCAGGCGGAGCGAGCTGAGGTTGTGTTTGGTGACCCACTCGTTTCCTGCGCGGATAAAGGCGCGGATAGCAGTTGGCGCAGTATAGAGAATCGTAACTTTGTGGCGGTTGATGATATCCCAGAACCTGTCCCACTGCGGGTAGTTTGGAGCACCTTCATACATCAGCATGGTTGCGCCGCAGAGCAGAGGACCGTAAGCCATGTAGGTGTGTCCGGTAATCCATCCGACATCGGCTGTACAGAAGTAGATATCCTCGTCCTTGATATCGAAAACGTATTTGAATGAACTTGCTGCATGGATCATGTAGCCGGCGGTGGTGTGCAGGATACCTTTGGGTTTTCCGGTGGAACCGCTGGTGTAGAGTACGAAGAGCGGATGTTCTGCATCGAGTTCTGCTGGTTCTGATTCATCAGCGGCAAGGCCCATAAGATCGTGCCACCAATGGTCCATCCCGTTATGCATGTGGATCTCTTCATTGGTGACTTTCAGGACGATGACACTGCGAATTGAGGGGGTGTTGACGATCGCCTCATCAACAATATTTTTCAGGTTGATGGAGCCGCCACGGCGTCTTGTGCCATCTGCGCAGATAACCATCCTGGCACGTGAATCATTGACACGCTCGGTAATGGCGTGGGCGGAGAAACCGGCAAAAATAACGTTATGAACTGCACCAACGCGTGCACAGGCAAGAACGGCGATAATCAGTTCAGGAACCATGCCCATGTAGATCGCAACCCTGTCGCCAGGTTTGATACCGGCGATTTTCAGTACGTTCGCAAATTTGCAGACCTGACGGTGCAGTTCACCGTAGGTCAGAACCCGCTGATCACCCTCTTCGCCTTCCCAGATAATGGCGGCCTTATTCTTTCTCCAACTGTTGACATGGACATCGAGAGCGTTGTAGCAGATATTGGTTTTACCCCCGCTAAACCATTTTGCATAAGGAGTATTCCACTCCAGAACGCTATCCCATTTCTTGAACCAGTGAAACTTTTCAGCAATGCCTCCCCAGTAAGCATCCGGATCAGCGTCAGCGGCAGCATAGAGTTTCTCATACTCTTCCATGGAGGAGACATGGGCATTAGCTGCAAACTCGGCTGGAGGCGGAAATTTCCGCTTTTCAGACATAACAGAGCTGATTGATACTTCTGCAGTGGGGGTTACGGTGTGCTGTGCGGTGGATGTTGTTTCGTCTGTAGCCATTGATGCCCATGTTTTATGAGATTAAAAAAAACTACGCCCCCTCCTGCAAGGGGTTTGGTAACGTAGAAAATAACTGGTTGCAACGGAGATAAAAAACCGTATACCGAATTTTATAGAATATCTTATGATTTTACATGAAAAAAAAACGTTTAGGCCACAATTGTTCTTTTACAATCTTTTGGTTTATCCTTGTTTTACTACAAAATTGACCAGTTTGTCGATAACAACAATTTCACGGAGAATTGTTTGTCCCTCAATAAACTTGAGTACCGATTCCACCTTCTTTGCCTCAGCGAGAAGAGACTCTTTCGTGCTTTTGGCTGGAGCTGAAAAAGTGCCTCGCAGTTTTCCGTTGATCTGCACGGCAATGGTCGACATGCTCTCTTCGACAAGTTTTTGATCAAAGGCGGGAAAGGGGTTCTTGCTTATTGAGTGGCTGTGGCCGATGCTCTCCCAAAGTTCCTCGGTGATGTGCGGAGCGTAGGGCGCAAGCAGTGTGAGCAGCGTTTCAATGGCCGTGCGGTTGGTGCAGCCAGCTTTATGCAGCTCGTTGACAAAGACCATCATTTCGGAAATAGCAGTGTTGAATTTGAGCTGCTCGGTGTCTTCACCAACCTTTTTAATGGCTTTGTGCATACGTCGCAGTAATTCTTCCGGCATGGCGTCAACTGAAAGCTGTTTTGCCGGCCCCTCATGTTCCTGATAGACCAGTCGCCACACTTTCGACAGAAAACGGCTTATGCCTTCAATACCATTGGTATTCCAGGGTTTGACCTGCTCAAGAGGACCTAAAAACATCTCATAGAGACGGACGGCATCGGCTCCGTATCGCTGAAGGACGTGGTCTGCCGGAATGACGTTGCCGCGCGATTTCGACATTTTCTCATTGTCTTCGCCAAGAATCATCCCCTGGTTGAAGAGTTTTTTGAAGGGCTCCCTTGTGCTGACGACACCGAGGTCGAAGAGAACCTTGTGCCAGAAGCGTGCATAGAGCAGGTGAAGGACGGCATGTTCAGCGCCGCCGATATAGAGATCGACATTCATCCAGTAGCGCTCTTTTTCAGGATCGATTAACTGGGCGCTGTTTTCAGGGTCGATGAAGCGCAGGTAGTACCAGCAGCTTCCCGCCCACTGGGGCATGGTGTTGGTTTCGCGCCGGAATGCTCCGTGCTCATCGTTTCCGTAGAGCCAGTGCGGAATGTTGGCAAGGGGCGACTCCCCGGTTGAGGATGGATGATAAGCCTCTACGTCAGGAAGAGTGAGCGGCAGGTCGGTTTCCGTGCGAAGGGTGCCATCGTCATAATGCTTGATCGGAATTGGTTCTCCCCAGTATCGCTGGCGGCTGAAAATCCAGTCGCGGAGCTTGTAGTTGACCTTTCTCTGGCCAACTTTTTTTGTTTCAAGCCATGATGCCATCCGTTCAAATGCTTCACTGAACGCGAGTCCGTTGAGTGATATTTCATCGTTTGAAGAGTTGACCGGGTAGCTCTCTTTGCCTTCAAAAACCTTTTCCTGAACATCATGCGGGCTTTTGACCACCTCGATGATGGGGAGGTTGTACTGTCGGGCAAACTCCCAGTCGCGGCTGTCATGTGCCGGGACGGACATGATGGCTCCTGTTCCGTAACTGGTAAGGACAAAGTCGGAGATCCAGACAGGAAGGGGCTCGCCGGTTGCAGGGTTTATGGCATAAGAGCCGGTAAAAACGCCGCTTTTTTCTTTTTGCAGTCCAGTTCGCTCAAGCTCTGTTTTCAGCCTTGCCTGGTTGATATACTCTTTCACTGCAACCAACTGCCCGGCGGTGGCAAGCTTTTCTGCAAGGGGATGCTCAGGAGAAATAACAAGATAGGTTGCTCCAAAGAGCGTGTCGGGTCTTGTGGTATAGACTCTCAGTTTTTTGTTGTGGCAGCGGAGTTCAAAATCAATTTCAACACCTTCCGAGCGACCAATCCAGTTGCGCTGCATCTGTTTGACATTTTCCGGCCAATCGACTTCATCGAGGTCGGCAAGCAGGCGGTCGGCATAAGCGGTGATTTTCAGCACCCACTGCCGCAGTGGACGGCGGACAACGGTGTAACCCTCAGCAATTTTTTCATCAACCTCTTCGTTTGCCAGAACGGTCTTGAGCTCTTCGCACCAGTTGACGTCCACTTCCGACATATAGGCCAGCCCACGCTCATAGAGCTTGAGAAAAATCCACTGTGTCCATTTGAAATACCCGGGATCGGTGGTGTTGATCTCCCTCGACCAGTCGTAGGAAAAGCCCATCGCCTGAAGGGTTCCCTTGAAGCTTCGGATATTCTCTTCTGTGGTGGTTTTCGGGTGTGTTCCTGTTTTGATGGCAAACTGTTCTGCGGGCAGTCCAAAGGCGTCCCATCCCATCGGGTGGAGCACATTGCAGCCGCAACTTCTTTTGTATCGGGCGATAATGTCTGATGCGGTGTATCCCTCAAGATGGCCGACATGGAGCCCGGTACCACTGGGGTAGGGAAACATGTCGAGGACATAGTATTTTGGCTTGCCGCTCCCTTCAGTGGTTGAAAAGGTATTTTGCTGCTGCCACCGGGCCTGCCATTTCGCCTCTGTGTTTGAAAAATCGTACCTCATGGTGTGTTGATGAATGAGCGTTGTTTTCCTTAAAAAAAAAGCAGCACAGTGTTACCTGTACTGCTTTTTGACTCTTGTTGCGATTCAGTTGTTTTCTGCGCTGCTTTCTTTTGCAGCATCCTGTTCAACTGCTTTTATTGAAAGGGCAAACTTGGTTTTTCCGGTACGGGGATCCTTGCGGACATCCACCAGCTTGACCTTTACTTTCTCTCCGATCTTCAGGTGATCGCTCACTTTTGTCACTCTTGTGCTTGATATCTCGGAGATGTGGACCAGGCCGTCAGTTTTGGGCAGGAATTCCACAAAAGCGCCGAGCTCATCACGAATGTCGCGCACCTTTCCAATATAGATCGTGCCGACCTCAGGTTTGGCGGTGAGACTTTTTATGGTAGCCAGCGCGGCGTTTGTGCCCTCACTGGTGGAGCAGGCGATGGTGACGGTGCCGTCATCTTCAATGTTGATTTCTGCACCAGTCTCTTCGGTGATGCTGCGGATGGTCTCTCCACCCTTGCCGATAATCATACCGATACAGTCAACCGGCACCTTGATGGTTGTCAGCTTTGGTGCAAAGTTTGCAAGCTCCTGGCGGGTTGAAGGTATCGCTTTTTCCATTTCGTCGAGAATGTGGAGGCGGCCCCTGCGTGCCTGCTCAAGGGCGGTTTCAAGGATGTGATAGTCGAGCCCGTCAATCTTGATATCCATCTGGCAGGCGGTAATACCATCCCTGGTACCTGACACCTTGAAATCCATATCTCCAAGGTGATCTTCATTGCCGAGGATATCGGAGAGCACGGCATAGGAGGCTCCCTCCTTGATCAGTCCCATGGCAATGCCTGATACCGGCTTTTTGAGGGGTACGCCACCATCCATAAGGGCAAGCGTTCCTCCGCATACCGAAGCCATTGATGAAGAGCCGTTTGACTCAAGAATGTCTGAAACGATACGGATGGTATAGGGGAACTCCTCCTCGGTCGGGGCAACCATCTTGATGGAGCGCTCCGCGAGGTTGCCGTGGCCGATTTCGCGGCGTCCGATACTTCCAAGCCGTCCGCATTCACCGACGCTGAAAGGAGGGAAGTTGTAATGGAGATAGAATCTTTTGTCGGCACTGCTGGTGAGGGTATCAACAGACTGGGCATCCTTTTTGGTGCCGAGGGTTATGGTGACAAGCGCCTGGGTCTCTCCCCTGGTAAAAAGAGCCGAGCCGTGGGCTCTCGGAATGATGCCAAGTTCGATGCTGATGGGGCGTACCTGATCGAGGGCGCGGCCATCAAGGCGTTTTGCGTCGTCAAGAATCATGTGGCGCATCATCCTCTTTTCGACGGCATGAATCTGTTCGTCAATGATATGCGGGTTCAGGCAGAGTGCTTTTGATGGGTCGGCGGCGATATCCTCGCTGCTGATTGACGCCTTGAAGTGCTCAATGGTTGCCTCTATGGTTTCGCGATAGATGTGGGCGGTCTGGTCGGCGCGCTCTTCTTTCTGGAGCGGGGTGTAGGCGAGCTCCTTGAGACGGCTTTCGCAAAGTCCCTTTACCGCTTCGGTAAGCTCTGCAGGAATGATGGTCGGGGCAAAGGGGCGGCTCGGTTTTGCAACTTCTGCCGCAATTTCGGTCTGGAGAGCACAGAGTTTGCGGATGGCTGCGTGGCCGAACTTGATGGCGTCAAGCATTTCAGCCTCGGAAATTTCTTTCATCTCACCTTCGAGCATGCAGATGGTATCTGCCGTGCCACCGATACAGATGTCAAGATCGCTGCTGGCCAGTTCGTTGATATCAGGATTGATGATAAAGAGGCCGTTGATTCTGCCTACCCGCACTTCAGACATCGGGTTGTGGAATGGAATATCGGAGACCATGATGGCTGTTGATGCTGCCAGACCACCGAGGACGTCGCCGTCATTGATCTGGTCAGAAGAGATCACGGTTACAATGATCTGTGTCTCATAGAGGTAGCCGTCAGGAAAGAGCGGACGGAGTGCACGGTCAATGAGCCTGGCTGAAAGGATCTCTTTTTCAGAGGGGCGGCTTTCACGCTTGAAAAAACCTCCGGGGAATTTTCCTGCAGCCGAATATTTTTCGCGGTATTCAACCTGGAGGGGAAAGTAGTCCTGGTTGGGCGGAGGTGTTTTTTTGCTTGAAACAACCGTTGCAATGACCATAGTGTCGCCAAGGCGGACAACGACAGCGCCGTCGGCCTGTTTTGCCATTTTCCCGGTTTCAATCGAGATAACCTTGCCCTGGCCAAGATCAATTTCTTTGTTGATAATCATGGATATCGTGTGATAGTAAGTGATGAAAATGTTGTCCGGTTGTTTTCAGGCAATGAACAAGTTCAGAAATATAACACAAAAAAATCTCTTCCGGTAAACTGATATCATGCTCTTGTCATGCCCGGATTTTGCAATTATCGATAAGACGGACTGCTCCGAAGCAGGCGGCAAGAAGCAGCCTGTACTCCTTGCCCTCTTCCGCCGTCTCTGCCAGTTCAAAGCGCTCTTCATCAACAAACGCGACATAATCGGGGCGGCATCCTGGTGTTGAGGCAATCATCTGCTCAATCTCTGCGGCAATTGCCGAAAGGTCTCTCTTCTTGCTGGTAATGCACGTTTCGGCATGGCAGATTCCCTGGTAAAGAATAGCCGCTGCGCTGCGCTCATGGCTTGAGAGGTAGATATTTCTTGAACTTACCGCCAGCCCGTTCTCTTCGCGGACAACAGGCGCAGCAACAACGGTTATGTCGAGATCAAGATCTTTAACAAGCTGACGGATAATGGCGAGTTGCTGCGCATCCTTTTCGCCGAAGATTGCTCTGTGCGGTTTGGTGATATGAAAAAGTTTTGTGACGATGGTGGCCATGCCGTTGAAATGACCCGGTCTTCGTTCTCCTTCAAGCCGTTTGCCGAGAGCACCGCAATCGATTGTGGTTTGATGGTTTTCGGGGTAGATGCTTTTGGTTTCAGGAGCGAAGAGGTAATCGACTCCTGCCGCTTTTGCAAGGGCGACGTCCTGCTCGAATGGTCTGGGGTATTGGTGAAGGTCTTCGCCGACCCCAAACTGCGAAGGGTTGACAAAAATGGTAAGAATAACGGTGCCGGAGCTTTGACGGGCAAGCTTGACAAGGCTCAGATGTCCTTCGTGCAGTGCCCCCATGGTCATGACGACGCTGATGAGCTGGCGGTTGAGCCGCAGCTTTTCGGCTATTGCCTGCATCTGGCAGGGTTCAGTGATGATCTGCATCTTCTTCTTCTGGTTTGACTGTTTTTTTTCCGGAAGGGTGAACAATCACCACAAACTCTCCTCTCGCCTTGCCCTCGCCAAGATGCTGGCGGATCTCTTCAATGGTGCCTGTAAGGTACTCCTCATGTATTTTGGTCATCTCCCGTCCAATAAAAATAAGGGCATCCGGGACGATGTTGCCCAGTTCATCAAGGAGCTTCATGATGCGGAAGGGTGACTCGTAGACAACAAAGGAGGTTTGCAGCGCGGCAAGGTATTCAAGACGGCTTTTGCGTCCCTTTTTATGCGGAAGAAATCCCGCGAAAAAAAAGTTGTTGACCGGAAGCGGACAGGCTGAAAGTGCCGCGGTCAGTGCGCTCGGACCGGGAACGGGGATAACCTGAAGCTGGCGATCATGCAGGGTGTGCAGGAGGGCGTAGCCGGGATCGCTGATGACGGGGGTTCCTGCGTCGGTAATGAGTGCGACATCGGTGCCCTCCTCAAGCAGGGCCAGAATCTGGCTGATGGCCCTCGGCTCATTGTAGTTGTGGTAACTGATAAGCCGTTTGCCGGAAATATCGAAATGGCGCAGCAGAATTGATGCGCGACGTGTATCTTCGCAGGCTATTGCCCCGGCTTCTTTCAAAATTCTTATGGCTCTCAGGGTAATGTCTTCGAGGTTGCCGAGCGGCGTCGCTACAACGTAGAGCGTTCCGGTATGTAACTGATCAGTGTGCAAGGGCAAAAGAGGGACTTGAGCAAAAGGTTTGTTTATGGGAGATTCTCAATCGTTTTAGTATAATAATAAAAAATACGATAAACAGCGTTCAGTCAAAAAATGAAGGAACAACAGCGATTATTGTCGGTCAACGACTTGCGGGTCTATTTTCCCGGAAAAAAAAGCGGGTTTCTGGGCAAGCCATCTCCGATACGGGTGGTTAACGGGGTATCTTTCGATGTTTTTCAGGGGGAAACGCTCGGGCTGGTTGGCGAGTCGGGTTGTGGAAAAACCACTCTTGGCCGTGCGCTGATTCGCCTTGGTCATCCTGTTGTGAGCGGGAGCATTGCGTTTGAAGGTCGGGAGATCTCCACCATCGGCAACCGTGACTTTCGTGCGCTGCGCAAAGAGATGCAGATGATTTTTCAGGATCCGTTCGGTTCACTGAACCCCCGCTTGACGGTCCGCCAGATTCTTGGAGAGGTATTGAAGGTTCACCGCATTGCCCGCGGCGAGGCCGCCCGTCGTCGGATTGATGAGTTGCTTGATGTGGTTGGTTTGAACAGGGAGTACAGCAATCGTTACCCGCATGAGTTTTCGGGAGGGCAGCGGCAGCGGATCGGTATTGCGCGAGCGCTGGCAATAAGTCCGAAATTCATTATCTGTGATGAGCCCGTCTCCGCACTCGATGTCTCAATTCAGTCGCAGATCATCAATCTGCTCAAGGATCTCCAGCGGGATCTGGGCTTGACCTATCTTTTTATCGCCCATGACCTCTCGGTTGTTGAATACATCTCCGACAGGGTTGCGGTCATGTATCTCGGAAAAATTGTTGAGATTGCCGACTACGCCGAACTCTATGCCAATCCAAAACATCCCTACACCCGAGCGCTC
The DNA here is from genome assembly GCA_903939765.1 of uncultured Chlorobiaceae bacterium. Taxonomy (GTDB): domain Bacteria; phylum Bacteroidota; class Chlorobiia; order Chlorobiales; family Chlorobiaceae; genus Chlorobium. Next base: position 17,298 of record CAJAIK010000029.1, read on the forward strand.
CTTTCGGCCATCCCCAATCCTGAATTCGGAGGGAAAAAGGAGAGGATTCTGCTGCATGGAGATTTGCCCGGCCCGATGAATATTCCCGTCGGGTGCGGCTTTCATCCACGCTGTCCTTCCGCAATGGCCGAATGCAGCACGCGTGAACCCAAACTTCAGGAACTCACTTCAACTCATCGTCACAAGGTAAGCTGTATCCTTTATGAATAATATGAACCCTGATACGACCACGCAAAAGAAGAAGCGTGGCTTTTTCCGCACCGGTTGCCTTGCACTCATTCTTCTTCCGGTTTTTCTTTTTGCCGGACTTTTCTGGTCTTATCACCGCTCACATGCCCTTGCCGACCGTTTTGTGCTGGTTCTTCCTGTCAGCGGAGGGATTGATGAAATTCGCGATGAAAGCAGCTCACTTCCTTTTTTGCCTTCGTCTCAGTCACTCTCTCTTCAGGAGTTGCTCTTTGTACTCAATCATGCTGTTATGGATGAGCGGGTCAGGGAGGTGCTGCTCGATATTCGGAGAGTAGAGACAACTCCGGCGAAGCTCGCTGAATTGCGGGCGGCGGTTGAAAAAGTTCGTAAAGGGGGGAAAAAGGTCACAGCTTTTCTGCGCTCTGCCGAGGATGCTGATTATCTCCTCGCGACGGCTTGTGACTCCATTATTGTAGAGCGCGGTGGTTATCTTCTGCTTGATGGCCTGAAGGCTGAAACACTCTTTTATACTACTCCGCTTGGAAAAATAGGGGTCACTGTGCAGGCCGCGCAATGGAAAACCTACAAGAGCGGTATTGAGCCATTTGTCAGAACCGGGGCAAGCAAGGAGTACTTTGAGCAAATCAACGCCCTGCTTGATGAGGTCTATGATGACTATCTCGGTTATGTCTCGAAGCGGCGCGCTATGAGCCGCAGCACTTTTGAGGCGCTCATCAACACCGATCCCCTCCTCTCCGCCAAAAAAGCAAGAACGCTTGGGCTCGTGGATGGTATAGCCTCATACTGGGAGTTGCAGCGTACCCTGACCAAAAAAATAACCGGGCATGAGCTTACCAGCGATAATGATGCCTTCGTCAGCGCAGGCCGGTACCGCTCTGAGGTTGCATGGCCCCAAAAAGCGGAGAGTGATGAGCGCATTGCTGTGATCACCCTCTCTGGCACGATTGTCCGCTCAGCAGGGGAGATGGGTGAGGGGATTGATGTGGAGAGTGTGAAAAATTCTCTTAATGCTGCGCTTGAGGACCAGGCTGTCAAGGCTCTTGTGGTGCGCATTGACAGCCCCGGCGGTGATGCCCTTGCTTCGGCTGATATGCTTCAGATGCTCGACTCGGCTGCGGTGAAAAAACCTCTTGTGGTCTCCATGTCGGGTGTTGCGGCTTCGGGCGGCTACATGGCCGCGCTTGCCGGAAAAACCATTTATGCCCAGCCGCTGACCATTACCGGCTCCATTGGCGTATTTGCCCTCAAGCCCAACATCAGCGGACTTGCTGAAAAAATCGGTCTTGGTCGTGCTGTGGTGACGCGCGGCCGCTACGCAGATGCCAGCAGCCCCTTCAAGCCGCTTGAGGCACAGGCCTATAGCAAATTTGTGGCCGCCTCAGGTGAAATTTATGACGACTTTGTGGGGAAAGTAGCCACCTCAAGAAAAATGCGCGTTGCCGCCGTGGACTCGGTTGCCGGAGGAAGGGTCTGGACTGGAAGCCGTGCATTGAAGGCTGGTCTGGTTGACCGTATGGGCGGACTTTTTGATGCCATTCATGCCGCAGAGCTTCTTGCCAAAATGGACATGACAAAAAAGCCCCGAATCATGCTCTATCCTGTGGAGAAAAGCTGGCTGGAATCTCTCATGCAGTCAAAGGGCGCAAGCCTCTCCGCCAGAGTGGCCGCCGCCGTGAAACAACAGGTGTTGCATGAGGTCATCCCCCAACGGCACTTCAGCTCTATGGCCGCCTTTTACCAAATGCTTGAGAGCTCAGGCCAATTGCAGATGCTGACCGTTATGCCCTCCGAAATCATTATTGATTAATCTCATTCGGGGTACGTCCATTGCGATGGAGGGGCGGGGTTCTCCCGCCCTTGCCATCATCTTTTTTGCACAATGCTGGGCGGGGTCACCCCGCCCCTACGGTGATTGTTGCTGAAAAAACACTCAATTCCATCAGGGAGTCGTTCATTCCATCCAACATCCAATGAAAACATCCCCGCCCGGGACCAGATCAGAATTTATAGGTCACCGAACTCTGTGCGCGCACGGCATCGCTGCCGGCAGCATTTTTGTAGTCAGTCTTCCAATCCGAGAGCTGAAAGCCGAGAATGAAGTTCGGTGTAATCCTGGTGACGACATTGGCAAAGATGGTCTGGTTCCGTGAGCGTACACTGGCTGCCAGATCATTATCATTCGGATCATCAATACCTGCACCAAAACTGAACGATGTTACCGGGTTGAGGGTGTACTTGAGCGCTCCCCATCCACCTTGAGCACGGATCTCCCTTGGGTCAGTTGCTACTGCACTGTTGACTCCCTGCCCGATTCCACCAAGGTAGTCATCGAGATTGGAACCGGTAAAGTACTCACCTGCAAAGAGGACTTTTTCGCTGAGCGGCATTGAGAGTTCAAGGTTGCATGACCATGAGTCAAGCGTTTTGTAATTGCCAGTGCTATTGGTGTCCCACTCCTCCTGACCGTAATGGCCAGAAAGGGCAATGGTTGCCGGCTGGTTACTGACGATAAGCGGCTTTGAAAAGGCGACACGCCCCTGGATGGAAGGGATAGCGGCATCTTTGCCGGTGTCATTTTGAAGAGAACCGTTTTTCTCACCGATTGTTCTTGATGCGGCAACGGCCAATTCAAGGCGACCGTTGTTGCCGGTAGCAAATCCCTTGGTGAATCGTATCTGCGGGTGGCGTGCACCGATATTGCCGGCATCCCACATAAGGGCCGGGTCATCCACAAAGGGAATCAGCGAAGAGACCAGATCCCAGGTCTGACCGGCCAGCATGCTGAAGTCAGAGGCCGGCCAGTATGCTTTGACGTAGCCATGACGCAGGCGCGGGGTCTGGTTGTTTTCGGTTGAGACGCTGGTGAGAAAATCGAACTCAATGTTGCCGGTCAATTTCATCCTCTCCGTATCAGGGCCGCTGATGTTCATCCCGATCCTTGTGGCACCTGCTGTGAGATTCCATTCTGAGTCATTTCGGCCGTTTTCAGGCAGAGCCCATAAAGCAATATTGCCCGGAGAAATTGGATTGGTATCGTACGATGCGTCAAAACGGGCAAAGCCGTAAAGCTGTACTTTTGCCCCTGACGTTGTTGAGAGCGTTACCGGGTTTGGGCTGTCGGTTTTTGATCCCGTTGCTGTTTGTGTCGTGCTGTTGGTCACTCCAGTGGTCGCAGGTCTGGTTTGTACCAGTGCTTTCAGCTCGGCAAGCTCCTGCTCAAGACGGCTGATGCGGGTTTCAACGGTTTCAGTCGTTTCGGCGGCAAAAGAGGGCGCAGCAGTGCAGAGCGAGCTGGCAAGCAGCAGGGTGTAACGGAATTTTCCCCTTGCATTCATGGATGTTCTCCGTGGGATGGTTTGGTTAAGAAATCTGACTGGATGTACAATTAAAGCGGAAATATAGGCAGTCAACAGCCAATTTCTCTGCCCTTTTTGCTGAGCCTTCGATCAGAAACTCCAGAAGTCGCGATCGAGGTTGCGGTACTGGATGCCCTGGATGAGATGCTTCATGGCAATGTGCTCACAGCCGTCAAGGTCAGCGATGGTGCGGCTCACTTTGAGTATCCGGTCGTGTGCCCTTGCTGAAAGGTTCATGCGGTTCATCGCATCCATCAGCTTTTGCGCGCTCTCACGGTCGAGCTGGCAGTACGATTTGATCTGGCGGGAGCTCATCTGGGCATTGGTATAGATCTTGGGCGATGTTGTGGTGGCAAACCGCTCCTGCTGGATTTTTCGGGCAGCAATCACCCGCTGGCGGATGGTCAGAGAGTTTTCGGCGCTTGATGCGGCAAAAAGGTCGCTGTTTTCAACTTTCGGTACGTCGATGTGTATATCAATGCGGTCAAGCAGCGGCCCGGAAATTTTTGAAAGATAGCGCTGAATCTGCTGGGGCGGGGCCGTCAGATTGCCATCAGAGTCTTTCAGGGCCCCCGCAGGGCTCGGATTCATGGCGGCAATAAGCATGAATCCTGCCGGATACCGGGTGGTAACGGAGATCCTCGACACCGTCACCTCCCGCTCCTCAAGGGGCTGGCGGAGCACTTCAAGGGCGTTGCGGCTGAATTCGGGCAGCTCGTCCAGAAAGAGGATGCCGTTATGGGCAAGGCTCACCTCTCCCGGTTTAGCCGTTGAACCGCCGCCGATCAGCGCGATATTACTTGTGGTGTGATGCGGGCTGCGAAAGGGGCGCACCACCATGAGTGGCCGCTCTTTGTCAAGCAGGCTGGCCACAGAGTAGATTTTTGTGGTTTCCAGCGCCTCTTCGAAGCCGAGGGGAGGAAGAATTCCCGGCAACCCCTTTGCCAGCATGGTCTTGCCGCTGCCGGGCGGACCAATCATGATGACGTTATGCCCGCCTGCAGCCGCAATTTCAAGCGCTTTTTTTGCGGCACCCTGCCCCTTGATATCGGCAAAATCAACCAGATACTCCTGCTCGCCCTCAAAAAGCTCCGCAATATTGACCGTCACCGGGGTGAAGACTCTCTCTTTATTCAAAAGGGCAACCGTCTCGTTCAAGCTTTCAACCCCGTAAACCTCAATGGCCGATTTTGCGGCCGAGACCGCCACCGCCGCCTCCGCCGCATTTTCAAGCGGCACTATCAGCCGCCTTATTCCCTCTTTTCCTGCCATGATGGCCACAGGGAGTGCGCCGTTGATTCTCCTGAGGGAGCCATCAAGCGCAAGCTCTCCCATAATGAGTGTCTCCTCGAACCGGTTGCCAATCAGCGCAAGCGAACCAAGAAGTCCGATGGCAACGGGGAGGTCAAATGCCGTCCCCACCTTTTTGATATCGGCTGGCGCCAGATTGACCGTGATTTTTTTTGGTGGAATGGTAAAGCCCGAATTCCGGATTGCCGTAAGAATCCTCTCCCGGCTCTCCCTGACCGCATTATCCGGCAATCCCACAACCGTAAACGAGGGTATCCCGCCAGCCACATTGGCTTCAACCGTAACCTTCATGGCATCAATGCCAATCAGCGCAGCAGCATTCAGTGTCGAAAGCATGGCGGAAAGGGTGATATAATTCCTGTATTTATACGTAAGGTAGGCAAATATTTGAAAGTTCCAGCATCAGCGAGTTCATGGCGGATCTGACCATTCGTTATCAATCCTTGATCGAGCGTTATTTGCGGCAGCGTTCCAATCATCAGGCATGATGAAAGCTTTAGTAAATGCATTTGTGGTAAATCGAAAGGAAAGATTATACTTATTGAGGGCGTTGTGGAATTATCGGGATGGAAGAGGCCCTCTGCAATTGTTCTGCTGGAAACATTAATGCAACAGGTCACATTGAAAACACACCATAAAATTGTTCGCGGCGATAGCCGAGAGATGAACCTTCTGCCCGGCAGGTCAGTGCATCTTGTTGTTACCTCACCACCTTACTGGCAGCTTAAGGACTACGGGACAGAGAACCAGATTGGTTTTCACGAGAGTTACGAGAGTTACATCAACAACCTGAACCTTGTTTGGAAGGAATGTGAAAGGGTTTTGCATCCCGGCTGCCGTCTCTGCATCAATATCGGCGATCAGTTTGCCCGTTCGGTCTACTATGGCCGCTACAAGGTTATTCCCATTCGGACGGAGATTATCAAGTTCTGCGAGACCATTGGCTGCGACTATATGGGCGCGGTGATCTGGCAGAAGGTCACCACAACCAACACCACTGGCGGCGCCTCAATCATGGGGAGCTTTCCCTATCCCCGGAATGGCATTCTCAAGATTGATTACGAGTTCATTCTCATTTTCAAAAAGCAGGGCGATGCTCCAAAGCCAACCAAAGAGCAGAAAGAGCGTTCAGCCATGACCACCGAAGAGTGGAACACCTACTTTTCAGGCCACTGGAACTTTGCCGGAGCAAAACAGGAGGGGCATCTTGCCATGTTCCCCGAAGAGCTTCCGCATCGGCTCATTAAAATGTTTGCCTTCAGGGGCGATACCGTGCTTGATCCCTTCATGGGCAGCGGGACAACCTCACTTGCCGCAAAGAATCTCGGACGAAATTCGGTCGGGTACGAAATCAATCCGGAGTTTATCGAGATTGCCAAACAGAAGTTGAACACCAAGCAGCCCGATTTTATGGGCACGGAATACGAGTTTTTACACGACACGGTCAAGAGTGATTTTTCAGCAGCTATTGAGCATTTGCCCTACCAGTTCAGAGATCCCCATAAGCTCGATAAAAAAACTGATCCCCGAAAACTTACCTTTGGCTCCAGGATTGAGAAGGAGAGCCCGGCAGAGCGCGAAGAGTTCTTCACGGTCAAAGAGATACTCAGCCCCGAAAAAGTGAGGTTATCCAACGGGTTGACGGTAAAACTGATCGGCATCAAGAGCGAACCCTTCACGCACGACAAAGCTGTTGGCTATCTGACCGAAAAAATCAAGGGGAAGCGTATATTCCTGAAGTATGATAAGTTGAAGTATGATAATGAAAACGTCCTGCTCTGCTACCTCTATCTTGAGAACAAAACCTTTGTCAATGCGCATTTGATCAAAAGCGGGCTGGTCGGGATTGACCGCAGCTATGAGTACAAGCAAAAAGTGAAGTTTCTAAACCTGTCCGAACAAGTCAATGGCTAAAGAGTGGATTTTGAACAGCGTGATGAATCGCTTTCAGCTCAATTTCAAGAGAAACGTTGGAGCAACCTCTGAGTCTATCAGGAAGTGTGCTCCAAAAACCGTTGACGAGTGGCGCGACTATTACTTTTTGAATGTCAAGCCCGAAGAGCATATCACGGAGTTGGGGAGAAAGCTCTATGTCAAAATAACAGAGGTTATTGAAGCTGAAGTTGCTTCGGTTACGGAAGAGGATTGCATTGCATACATGATTCAGCTTGTCATTGACCGCACCTTTGACGGCTATATGACTGAAATCAAAACGGTTTATGGTCAGTTGCAGCGTCTTCTTGATGTAGCCATTGAACCGGCACCTGATGAGTGGGATCGGTTGTTCAATGTCGATTTTTTTATCAAAGTGGGTGAGAAATTTGTTGGTCTCCAGATCAAGCCGATCACGTTTGGAGGTGGAACGGTACAGCTTCCTGAAATTTTCAAGGAGAAATCCATACAGGAAAAAACGCACAGACAGTTTACCGAGAAATTTGGTGGCAAGGTCTTTTACATTTACTCTTACAAAAGTGGGGAGAAAAAGGAGATTTATAACAAGGATGTTGTTGATGAGATCAAAGCGGAATTAGTCCGGATTAATCACGATGGATTCGCATGATCAAGGCAATAGAAATAGCATCCTATGGATCAATAAAGGGTACTATTAGAGTTCCACTTGGGAATGTAACTCTATTACAAGGCCCTAATGCAACAGGCAAGACTGTTATCTGCCGTGCGATTGCGACGGCGTTAACCACTGATGGTGTGTTTTCAGTGCAGTCGTGTGGGCAAGTTGCATCAAAAGTTGCCATAGAATTTGTACACCAAACGCTTGGTGTTATTAAATTAGAACGAGAATTTCGATTGACGCAGAATAATCCTGAGAGTGAAATCTTATTTGCTCAAAATGAAATTAGGGTCAATGGAACTACGCGTCCTGATTTAAGTATTCTTTCGGGATTGGTGAATGTTGTCTTCCTCTCAAGTCACGGTGATCCTTATTCAACGTCCTCAGGTGATCTTCGTGAAGAAAGATTCTTTCAGATTGCAGCAAGGTTTCTTGGTTATTTTGATGAAAGTTCAGATGCGGCAAAAAATGCTGTTATTGGGATACTTACAAGGATAAATTATAGACAAGACAGAGCATTCCGAAAGATTGAGATAAGAGATAAAAGACTATACTTTCAACATTGGGACAAAGATGCGCTTTTTCAATATGAGAGTTCTGGTTCGGGAGATAAAGCTCTCCTTCTGTCAGATTATTTTATGGAAGCAGCAACTTTTGTAGGGCAATATCGTCATGTTCTCTTGATTTTGGATGATTTCCCGACTCTGCTCGTGTCTGAAAGATTTTTCGAACGCTACCGTCAGTTGTCTTCGCCAAATGTCCAAGTAATTTTTACGACCGTTCGTGATGGATTAGATGAGATGCTAGGGGTTGATCAAATTATTGAATTAGATAGTGGATCTAACGGTATCAGTATTAGAAATATCCGGTCTATTAATTGCCCAATATTAACAACCATTGAACGAAAAATTGAATCCTATAAGTCCGGATCTGAGAATGATTTTTTAGAAGAATTTGTCTTGCCAGCCCTTCGTACTCTTGGTTTTTTGCAGGTTAGGCGAGTGCCTTATCATGGTGTTGGTGAGCTTGGTTTTGATATTCCATTATTCCATAAGCAGATTTTTGCGGGGAGATTAGCCTATTTTGGTGCACAGGTAAAAACTGGTAATGTGGGCTCCAAAAGTAGTGGAGTTGGAACAATCACGGAACTTATTGATCAATTAAAAAAGATGCTAACAGTTCGTGCGATTGATCCGGCTACTCAGCTCAGGACTTCAGTTGATTATGCCTTGGCAATCATCTCTGGCAGCCTTTCTTCAGATGCGCAGCGTCTTTTTGATGATGCGTTTGAGGGTGACAGGAGAGTCGTTCTATGGGATACTCATCGTTTTGCAAGTGTTCTTTATGACGAGGGTGTTTGGCCAGCGATACTTGCGCCATTAAAGAGGTAATCAAGGAGCTGAAAAAAGGATAGCGCCAGCCCGGCCGAAAAAGAGAATAATCTGCCTGGCTGGAGCTCGGCGCTCGCGGGAGAACCCAGTCGTTATCCCGTAGTCCGTAATCCCCCTGATATGGCGTTGACGGTCAAAAAGAGCTCCAGCAGCAGGCGCTCGGCTTCACTTTGCATGGCGGACTCCTTGAGGGCACGCCACTCTTTAAGAAGCTTGATCTGTTGCTTGTGGAGCATTTCGAGCCCTTCGCGGCGGGGGGCGATAAATTTGTTGACGTTCATGCGCTGGATTTCGAGGGGCTCGGCGAAGAGCAGTTCGATATATTTTTTTGCACGCTTGTATTCCGCCTCAATCATGCCGAGGATGCGCTCCCGGATGGCGCTGTCGTTGACCAGTTCGGCGTACTGGTGCATGACGAGCAGGTCGGCTGATGCCATGCTGGTGTCGGCGTTGCTGATGATGTAGCGGAGCGGTGGCCAGGCGTGGCTGCGGAAGCGGATTTCATCAAAAGCTTCCGGGTTGGTGGTTTGCAGATGCTCAAGCGCCGAGCCGACGCCGTACCATCCCGAGAGCGAAAAACGGGCCTGGTTCCAACTGAACACCCAGGGGATGGCCCGCAGATCCTTGAGGCTTGTCTGGCCGCTTCTTCGCGAGGGGCGTGATCCTATTCTTGATGATTCTATAACATCAATAGGGGTGGCTTCACGGAAAAAGGTGAGAAACCCTTCTGCTTCAATCAGCTCCCGGTAGGCAAGGTTGCTTTTTTGCGAGAGGATGTCCATGACGGGTTCAAGGGGGTGCGCTTTTTTAGGACTCCTCCGTTCTTTTGCCATTGCTCCGGTAACCGTGGCCATGAAGAGCTCAAGGTTGTAGACGGCACTGATGCGGTTGGCATATTTCTGTGCAATGGTCTCGCCCTGTTCGGTAAAGCACATACCTCCATTGATGGAGCCGTGAGGTTGCGCCTTGACAAAGCGGTGCGTCGGGCCAGCCCCGCGGCTGATGCTTCCGCCCCGTCCATGAAAAAAGAGAATGTCGGTATTGTGCCGTGCGGCGGTTTCAAGCAGAGCTTCCAGGGCGCGGTAGAGCATCCACGTACTTGCAAAAATTCCTCCATCCTTGTTGCTGTCGCTGTATCCGATCATCACCTCCTGCACCGCTTTTGTTTTGCCCGCCCGCTTTCTCCGGTATTCGAGGCTTCGCTGCGTGACGGGGTGGCTCAGGAAATCCTCAAGGATTGCCGGGCTTTTTTCGAGATCCTCAATGGTTTCAAAGAGAGGGACAACGGGGAGGATGCAGGCGTCTCCGTCACCCGAGGGGGTCATCAGGCCGACCTCACGGGCAAAGAGATAGATGGTGAGCAGGTCAGAGGCATTGCGGGTCATGCTGACAATGAGGGAGCCGATGCCGCCGGTGCCGTGCTCTTTGCAGTGGTTGAACAGTACCTTGTAGCAGGCAAGTACCGCATCGGCTTCAGCTCCGACCTTCATGTCCGGATGGGTAAAGGGACGGGGTGAGAGCAGCTCCCGGTCGAGGAATACCCTTCTTGCGGGCTCATCCCACTCCAGAAAATCGTGGCCTGTCAGGCCGGAGGCCGCCATGAGCTGGGAGAGTGCAAGATCGTGAAAGTGGCTGTTCTGACGGATATCGAGTGCGCCAAGGTGAAAGCCGAAGGTTTGCACAATCCGGTAGACTGGTGCGACCTCCGTGTCGGCAATATGCTGCGCCCCAACGTCGAGGAGTGACTGGCGCAGGAGCGAGAGATCTTCAAGGAGTTCCTCAGAGCTGCTGTAATGGGCCGGTTCAGCGCATTTCTGACTGTTTTCTGATCTGCTGACTTCGAAGGGAAGAGAGGCAATCATCAGGTTGAGAAACTGGCGCCAGGGTTCATGGCGGTTTCGCTGGATAGCCTCCAGGCTTGTCTCTCCCAGTCTGAGGCAGAGGGTGTCGATGCGCTGCAGAAGCTCTTTGCCCGGAGTCTGGAGTCGCTCGCAAAAGCTGAGTTTTGAGGCGAGTTCCCTGAGATGACGCAGCACAAGGTTCAGGGCGCTGCGACGCATATCGCCGAGGGTCTCCTGAGTCACATTGGCGGTGACGAGCGGATGGCCGTCACGGTCGCCCCCTACCCAGCTCCCGAATCGGAGGCGGGGCAGGTTGCGGGGATCAGAGAGGCTGGAGCTGTCAAATCCCGCATCCCTCCATGCCTGCAAGAGTCGTTTGTCGAGCATCGGCAGCACTTCGGGAAAGATATTGAAGAGGTAGTGAATGACATTGCGTCGCTCATCTGCTACTTCAGGTTTTTCGAAGAGGATCTCTCCCGTCCTCCAGAGCCTTTCCATCACCACCTTGATTTCATTGCGGATGTCAAGCTTTTCGAGCGGGGTCCACATCTGGTTTTCACGTTGTACCAGCAGCAAGTAGAGCTGGCGATGCTGCTCAAGCACCGTTTTTCGTTTGGCTTCGGTTGGATGTGCGGTCAAAACTGCGTTGATGGAAACCTCCGGCAGCAGTTGGAAAATCTCCTGCTCCGTGATTCCCCGTTCCCGAAAGCGCAGCAGGGTTCTCCCCCACAGACCGGTCAGATACCCTAGTCCCTGTTCAGCTTCGAGCATTCGTCGGTTCTGTGCTGCGGAGTTTTCCTCTGCCATGTTGAGCAGTTGAAAAAAAATGGAAAATGCCTGAAGGGCGCGTTCGCTGTTGGGATAGCGCTCAAGAGACATACCGGTATTTTGCCAGGGAAGGTGTTCTGCAAGTTCATGTTCTCCGAGGTCGTGGAGTACCTCCTGAAAGCAGAGGAGGAGATAGATAAAATCGCGTTCTGCCTTTTCAAAATCGATAACGCTGCTGGTTGTGGTGATCATAAGACGAACAGGTTCCCCCGGGTTATTGAAATATTTTTACCCAGTATTCTAAAAAATCAAGTGAGTTACAAATAAAGGCACTTTTTTTGAACCCGTACATTCCTCAAGGGTCGACTCCCCGTTGAAGAGAATCAGTGAAAAAGAAGAGCAATACAGCGGAGTTCTTGCAGGTTCTTTCGCCGCAATACAAAGAGTTCCTGACAGTGGATCAGAATTTTCCTGTTGCGGCCGGCAAGCTTTTTAAGCTTTCTGCTTGTCGTCTTTACTATTTATGCTTATCTTACTCCATAATTTTTAGGGTAAGCCACTAACACCTAATTCATTACCAGTCATGGACAACAAATCAAATGGTAAGCTTGCTGCTTTAGCCGCAGGCGGTGCTGCATCAATGGGTGCCTTGTTTTTCGCGGTATCGTTTTTAACCGGGTACAAGTTGCCTGCCGCGAACCTTAACGAGTACCTCACGCCTTTGCGTTCTTTTGCGGGGTGGATTTCGCTGATTACCTTTGCCTCGCTGGTTATCATGGGTCTTGGCAAAATGTCGTCGAGAATCAGTTCCAAGTGGTTTTTAAGTTTTCCGCTCAGCATTCTTGCCATTGTTGCGGTGATGTTTGCCTCTTTGGGGCTAAGGCCTTCGGGGATTTTGCATTCAACCACGGGCCGCACGGTGACGCTTGAGGGAAAGTATATCCGTTCAGTTGCTGAATTGAAAGCCTATCTTGAAAAGCCGGTCTTGTCTCCCGGTGTACCTCTTGCTCCTGCCGGTTTTGATTTCAAGGCCGCGGAGAATCTTTGGGTAGCCAAATGCAACATCTGCCATACTCAGCTTTCCGTCATAGACGTGCTCAAGACCAAGTACAAAAAGACCGGCAAGATTGATGTGGTTGTCAAGAGCATGGAGGACAAAGCGGGTGGCTTGATTACTCCGGCAGATGCAATAACAATCGAGCAGTTCCTTAACGAGGGGAAAATACCGCTCTGACATGAACATTGTCCGGTGAAGGGATGCAACGCAGTTCCTTAACGAGTGAAAATACTGAGATTCCAGGTTAAAGTTTAAAAAAGCCCCAGAGTGTTCCTCCGGGGCTTTTTTAGTTGCCCGCTTTCAGCGAGACGCGCTGTAGCTGACCGTCACGGTTTCGGTTATTCCGCCCCGTGCTTTCCATTCCGAGGTAACGCTGAGCGATCTTGGCTGAAGCAGGTCGACAAGATCGTCAAGGATCCTGTTGGTGACATTCTCGTAAAAGATGCCAGCGTTGCGGAACTCGAGAAAATAGTATTTCAGCGATTTCAGCTCGATACAGCTTTTATGGGGTATGTAGCGAATAATAATGGTGCCAAAATCGGGAAGTCCGGTTTTAGGGCAGACGGAGGTAAATTCAGGATTGACTATTTCGATGGTATACTCCCGATCGGGGTAGCTGTTGCTGAAAAGTTCAAGGAGTTCTTTTTTCATTATGCTCTTGGTGGCTGACTGGATTATTTGAAAGCGTTCATTTCGATGCAAAATAAAAATCCGTGGCAATTTTTTTGCTACCTTTCGTTTTGATTTTATGGTTGTTTGCCCAAGTAAATTGCAGGTAATTATGGAGATATCCCGGGAAGGGGAGGGTTCGGAACTGACGCTGATCCACCAGGCATTAGCTGCGGAGTATGATCTTACTGAAACGGCCTATACCTTTGGAGGGCATTCGTTCAGTTTTTTGAGTGTGCTCGACAGTTATGCGCTTCTTGACCGGATCTCCCCCGAAGAGTTTGTCAAGGATGAGCAGATGCCCTACTGGGCGGAAATATGGCCATCTGCAATAACGCTCTCCGCCTTTATCGCGGATGAACTTTCGCTTGAGGGGTTGCGCGTGGTTGAAATAGGCGCCGGTGTTGGCATGGCCTCGGTTGTTGCAGCCTGGAAAGGGGCGAGCGTACTGACTACAGATTACTCTCTTGAGGCGCTTCGTTTTGCCCGATATAACGCCCTGCTTAACAGCGTGGCACTTCGGTGCGAAAGGCTTGACTGGCGGCTTGTGCAGTGCAGCGAGCAGTTTGATCTGCTTTTTGCTGCCGATGTGTTGTATGAAAGGGTGAATCTGCTGCCTATTGTTACGGCGATTGATAAATTGCTTAAACCCGGTGGTGCGGCCTACATTGCTGATCCCCGCAGGAGGCTTGCCGAGCAGTTTCTTGAACTTGCGGCGGAAAACAATTTTTCGATTACCCCATTTCAGAGGAGGTATGACGGGGGTTCCAAGAGTGTTGCGGTGACTATCTATAAAATGACAAGGCAATCAACCGCCCAATGATGAATACTGGTGATGAACTTGCGGTTCGCTGGCGCTATCATGCAGGTACTGACGCTCTTGTCTGGCAGCTTATGTTTACACAAGGCGGGTGCCTTGTCGGGCAGAAGCGCTTTGCCGGGAGACGGCAGGCACTTTTTTTTTGTATTAATATCATGACCGGCAAGGTTTTTTGTGATGATTATCTTTTTGTGGATCATGCTCACCCTCTGGCAGAAGGGTGGTTTATCGTGCTCGAAACAACCCTTGGCGATCTTGTATACTGCTCTGCCTGTCAACCCGGCAGCCCGGAGCATCAGGGAATATGGGCGGTAGATTTCAGGGGTGCAGGGGTGGTGTGGTCACGGCCTGAACTTGTTTTTATCGCTAATCTTGAAGAAGAATTTCTTGCCTGCAGGCTTTCCTCTTTTGCCGGTTTTCCCGAGCGCAATTTTCTGCTGATTGATCCCGTTACTGGTGCTGACATTCGCAGGCTCGGCCTTGATAATATTGAGGTTAATGCTCTCAGGGCGGAGGTGGTGCAGGAGGAGGTGCGCCAGCAGGTCATCCTGCCGGAGTTTGTGACGGAAGGGATGGTGCCAGAGCACAGGGCATTGCAGAGAGCGGGTATTGGCGCCGCAATCCGCTGTGAATGCATCATTCACGGGTCATTGACCATTGCCGTTTTACATGAGCCTGTCAAGTTGACCGGTCTATGGGGCTCTTCACTCAAAGTATGGCGCGGCGATTCTCTTCTCTATGCTGAAACGCTGGAAGAGGGCGCGGAAAAACCAGCCCTGAACAATTTTCTGGTCCGAAACGATGCTCTCTTCTATATCAAGGGGAGAGAGGAACTGGTTTGTGTTGCACTCTCATGAACGATTCATCATCCACTCCCACCCCTTTTCGGGAAGGCTCACTACCGATCGGTGACTTTCTTGAAAAACTTCGCAGCTTGAAAAATCTGTCGCCCAATACCGTTATTGCTTACAGAACTGACCTGATTCAGTTTTTTTCCTTTCTTTCAGAGTATTTTGGGCTGGCCGATTTGACCGGTTTTGATCCGGAACTGGTTACCTCTGTTGAAGTAAGGCTTTTTATGGGCGCATTGATTGAGCGTGGAGTTCAGCAGCGCTCAATTGCCAGAAAACTTGCCTCGGTTAAAAGCTTTTATCGATACCTGCATGAGAGCGGCCATATCAAGAGTTCCCTCTTTTCCGCTCTCGCCACTCCCAAATATCCGCGGCGTGTTCCCGGTTTTTTGACGGAACAGCAAACGGAAAAGCTTTTTGATAAGCTTCTTCCTGCTACGGCGCACGGGTTTCGCAAGCCGGAAAAAAACGAACTTGATGAATCTTTTATCCGTGAGCGTGACCGCAGTCTGCTGGAACTGCTCTATTGCAGCGGGCTCCGTGTTTCGGAGCTGATTGCATTGACTGTGGAAGATATTGATCTTGAAGGAGGATATGTCAAGCTGACCGGTAAGGGAAGAAAGCAGCGAATTGTGCCAGTTGGAGAGCCTGCGGTTGCGGCGCTTAAAAAATATTTTGAAGTCCGGAGAAACTTCTTTAGAATGAAGAGTAAGGGTGAGGTTGAGCTGAATGTCTTTATAACTAAAAAGGGCAAAAAGCTTTATCCTGTGCTTGTTCAGAGACTGACGCGAAGGTATCTTCGTTCAGTGACTGATCAGAAAAAGAAAAATCCGCATCTTTTGCGCCACACGTTTGCCACACATCTGCTTAACGGGGGGGCAGATCTTAACAGTGTCAGTGAAATGCTTGGACACAGCAATTTGTCAACAACTGAGATATACACGCATGTCACCTTTGAGCGTTTGAAGGAGGTTTACCGGAAAGCGCATCCCAAGGCATAGAGTTATCGCAGGCTTCGGAATTATTTTCACCGGAGTCTTGTTCCTTCATGACGTTCACCATATTTAAAAGGAGTTTATCATGACAAAAGTTGTCGTTAATGATGCGGTCAATGTTACCATTACCTTGCGCCATTCCAATAATCACAGCGATATAGAAGAGTATGCGCGCAATGCCGTGCTTGCTCTTACGCGGGTTTTTCCGGGCATTATCAGTTGTCATGTTATTCTGGATCATCAGAAAAATGATTTTGAAAAGAACAAGCTTGCTGAAATAACCGTGCATGTGCCGCAGAATGTTCTTGTTGCCAAAGAGGGTGGTGCTAACTATGAGCAGTCCATCGACACTTGCATCGAGGCATTGAGCCGACAGCTTAAGAAGTACAAGGAAAAATTGCAATAACAGCATAAGGGAGTCTGAGGGGCGTTCTAAAAGATACGCCCTGCAGATTTTTCTTGAGTTTATTCTCACCGATCTATTGCCGGAAGCCATGAATCTTGATCAAAAAGGATTAAAAAAGCGATCAATAACGGTCGCCTATTTTTTTGAGACTATCGGCAAGAAGCACGATATCAAATTTCGTCGCTTGAACAATGTTGATGAGCAGAAACGGCGGATTTTTGAGCGTGACCTTCATCGTCCCGGGCTCGCTCTGGCGGGTTTTACCAATCTTTTTACCTATAAACGGATACAGATTTTTGGAAATACGGAAACCAGGTTTTTGAATCATCTGGATGAAGATGATCGAAATGAGCGCTTTGCAAACCTTGTCCGATTCAAAATGCCCTGTATTATTCTGACCAGCAACAACAAACTGCCTCAGAATCTGCTCGAAATGGCCACCCATGCGGGTATTCCGGTCTATATTACTCGATGTTCCTCAACAAAAACGATCTATCTGGTAACCGGTTTTCTTGATGACCAGTTTTCGTTCTACCAGCAGTATCATGGCTCAATGGTTGATGTCTATGGCGTAGGAGTGCTGCTTACCGGCAAGAGCGGTCTCGGAAAATCAGAGATTGCACTGGATCTGATTGAGCGAGGGCATGGTCTTGTAGCGGACGATGTTGTTGTCATCCAGAGAAAAGGGGAGTCGATGGTACTCAATGCCAAAAGAAACCATATCATCGACCATTTCATGGAGATTCGGGGTCTTGGCGTTGTTGATGTGAAGGCGAATTTTGGTATCCGGGCAATCCGTGATGTGAAAGAGGTACAGGTTGTTGTTGAGCTGCTCGAATGGAACAAGGAGATCGTCTATGAGCGGCTTGGCCTCGACACAAAATTTATCAAGATTCTTGGAGTTGATGTTCCACTGGTAGAATTACCTATATTTCCCGGTAAAAACATTACCGTTATCATTGAGGTGGTTGCACTCAACTTCCTTTTGAAACGGTACTCGAACTATGTGGCCGCCGAGGCGCTGACCAGCAGGATAAACAACGTGATCAACAGTGATAAGAGTGAGGGGGGAAGTGATGATTGATATCTGTACAAAAAGGGTTTACGCAATGTTTCGGCTTGCGGCGTGCCTGATGGTTGTTCTGTTTGCACTCTCTTCCTGCAACCATCGCAATGGAAGTCAGGGAGTGGTTGTAAAGGGGGGGGGAGCCATGGATTCTACCCTTGTGATTGCCATGCTCGGTGACGCTGATTATCTTAATCCTGTGCTTGGCAGTACGGTTACCTCTGGAAATATTATCGGCCTTATCTATCCCTCCCTTTTGCAGAGTGAGTTTGATACGACGACAGGGCTTCTGAATTATATGGCTCTTGAAAAAAAATTGCGTGAAGTGACGCCGGGTCAGGGGAAAAAAGATCCGAAGGGCGCTCTTGCAAAGAGCTGGACGATGTCGGAAGATCAGCGATCCATCACCTATATTCTCAGAAACGATGCTTTCTGGAACGACGGGAAGCGGGTTGTATCGGGAGATTTCAAGTTTTCCTACCAGTTGTATGGCAATCCGGTGATTGCCAGCGCCCGTCAGCAGTATCTTGCGGAATTGATTGGTGCTGACAAGGGCAAGGTTGATTTTGACCGGGCCATTCTGACGCCTGACGATACCACCCTTGTTTTCAGGTTTTACAAGCCCGTACCGGAGCATCTTGCACTTTATCATACATCACTGACGCCCCTTCCGGCACATCAGTGGAAAAATGTCAAGCCGGATGAGTTCCGTCACTCTCCGCTGAATCTTCAGCCGCTTGGCGCAGGCCCCTATAAACTGAAGAGCTGGCAGCAGCAGCAGGAGATCGTTCTGGCTTCAAGCCGGAGTTCGAACCTGCCCAAGCCCGGTACCATTCCGCTGATTACCTTCAGGGTGGTGCCCGACTATACGGTACGACTGGCGCAGCTTCAGACTGGCGCGGTTGATGTGGTTGAAGGTATCAAGCCGGAAGATTTTACCCGTCTTTTGAAGGCGAACCGGCAGATTGAGATCAAAACAGTCGGTCTCAGGGTCTATGACTACGTCGGCTGGTCAAATATCGACCAGAATGAGTATCACAAGAGCGGCAAAATAAGGCCTCACCCCCTCTTCGGTTCTGCTCGGGTTCGTCTTGCCCTGACCGAGGCTATTGACCGCGAAGCGATCATTGACGGTTATCTCGGAGAGTATGGTGTGATCTGCAACACCGATATTTCACCATCCCTGAAATGGGCCTGTAATGAGCGCCTTGTGCCGCACTCCTTTGATCCTGCAGCCGCCACGGCCCTGCTCAGGGAGGAGGGTTGGTTGCCGGGGCCGGATGGTATTTTGCAGAAACAGGGCAGAAAGTTCAGTTTTGTGCTCTATACCAATGCGGGCAATGCGAGAAGAAACTATGCAAGTATCATTATTCAGCAGAACCTTCGATCAATTGGCATCGACTGCAAGCTTGAGGTTCAGGAATCCAATGTCTTTTTTGAGAGCCTTCAGCAAAGAAAATTTGATGCATGGATGGCCGGATGGTCGATCGGTCTTGAAATAGATCCTCTTGATGTATGGGGTTCAGACCTCAAGAAGAGCCGTTTTAATTTCACCGGTTACCAGAACCCTCGAATTGATGCACTGTGTGAGCTTGCCAAGCAGAAGATGGAACCGACCGGAGCAAGAGCCTACTGGCTTGAGTATCAGGAGATTCTTCATCGCGACCAGCCGATCACCTTTCTCTACTGGATGAAGGAGACTCAAGGTTTCAGTCGGAGAATCGAGGGAGAGGAGCTCAATATTTCCGGTACTTTTTACAATATTGACGACTGGAGGCTGCGCCCTTCAGCAAATGTTGCCTTATAAGATCTTATGCTCATTTATATTCTCAAGCGGCTCCTGATTGCCGTACCGCTCGTTTTCGGGGTGCTGACCCTCACCTTCTTTATTACCAGGCTTGCTCCCGGTGACCCGGCAGCCTTTTTCATTCAGCCGGGGATCAGTCCGAACGTTGCCGAGCAGATCAGGGCGCAGTATGGGCTTAATGATCCTGTGCCGGTACAGTATGTCAAGTGGCTTGCCAATGTTCTGCAAGGGGATTTTGGACGCAGTTTCAGCCGTGCCCAGCAGCCGGTTTTCGATGTGATCGCCCAGGCGTTGCCCATAACGGTGACGATAGCCGGGCTGACTTTGGTTGCAAATTTTACCATTGGTATGCTTGTCGGGATTATTTCCGCAGTTCGTCAGAACAGTTTTCTTGATCGTTTTTTGACCGTGACCTTCCTCTTTTTTTATTCGATGCCGGAGTTCTGGTTTGCCTTGATGATGATTATTCTTTTTGCCCTCAAGTATCCTCTTTTTCCGGCTTCGGGCCTGAATGAAATCGGAGCGGAAGGTTTCGGCCCGGTCGAATTTGTGCTTGATCGGTTGTGGCATCTTGTCTTGCCGCTTACGGTGCTCAGCATCAACGGGGCTGCGGGTATTGCCCGTTATGTCAGGGGCAGCATGCTTGAAGTTATCCGGCAGGACTATATCCGCACAGCAAGGGCCAAAGGTTTACCTGAGAATGTGGTTATTTTCAAGCACGCCCTTCGAAATGCCCTTTTGCCGGTGATTACGCTTATGGGAAGTTCGCTTCCCTTTATTTTCAGCGGGGCGTTGTTTATTGAGGTGATCTTTGCGTTTCCGGGGATGGGCCGGGTAACGGTAGAGGCCATTTTTGCAAGGGATTATCCACTGATTATTGCCAGTACCTTTGTAGCCGGTTCTCTGGTCGTGCTTGGCAATCTTTTTGCTGATGTGCTCTATGCCGTTGCAGATCCGCGGATAAAACTTTGATAGTATAACCTGTAATGATTTTTGTTTGAGAATTGAATTGCTCAATACACCTCCTGATGCCAGTGAATCGAGGATCGAGGAGCAGATACGGCCTCACCGTATGGATGCTTTTGCCGGACAGCAACGGCTGACTGATAATTTGAAAGTCTTTATTTCAGCGGCTAAAATGCGCGGCGAAGCGTTGGACCATGTCTTGTTGTCCGGTCCTCCGGGGCTCGGCAAAACGACGCTTGCCTATATTATTGCCTCCGAAATGGGGAGCAGTATCAAATCAACTTCTGGTCCTATGCTCGACAAGGCGGGAAATCTTGCGGGGCTTTTGACCGGTCTGCAGAAGGGCGACGTGCTCTTTATTGATGAAATTCACCGTATGCCGCCCACGGTTGAGGAGTATCTCTACTCAGCCATGGAAGATTTTCGCATCGACATCATGCTCGACAGCGGCCCCTCTGCAAGGGCAGTGCAGTTGCGTATTGAGCCCTTTACGCTTGTCGGGGCGACAACACGTTCCGGTCTGCTTACCTCGCCTCTCAGGGCAAGGTTCGGCATTAACAGCCGTTTCGACTATTATGCACCGGAGCTTCTTGAGGGTATTATCGTAAGGGCTTCAGCCATTCTCGGTATTGGCATTGATGCTGAGGCTGCGTCGGAAATTGCCGGTCGTTCACGGGGCACTCCCCGTATTGCCAATCGACTGCTCCGTCGAGCCCGTGATTTTGCACAGGTTGATGGTTTGGATCTGATAAATCGGGCCATTGCCATCAAGACCCTTGACTCTCTTGAAATTGATGAGGAAGGGCTTGATGAGATGGATAAAAAAATCATGGAGACCATTGTCAACAAATTCAGTGGTGGCCCGGTCGGGATTGCCTCTCTTGCTGTCTCGGTTGGCGAGGAGCAGGATACCATTGAAGAGGTGTATGAGCCATACCTTATCCAGGCAGGTTATCTGACAAGAACAACAAGGGGGCGCGTGGCAACCCGCCGCGCGCTTGCACGCTTTTCAACTGGTTCCGAAACTCATGAATGCCCCTTGTTTGATGTGGCGCCGAATTGCTGAATTGCCGTTATCGCGCAATAACGGGCAGGGTTTCAGCTCTCTGCGGCTTCTCGTGGCTCTTTTCAGCCAGCTTCTTGCAGCTTTTGCTTTCTCCACACTGTTACATGCTGCTCCTCCAGCGTCGGACTCTCTTTCTGAAGCGTCAAAACAAGAGTTTGTTGCGGCATTGCTGCAGAGCGCAAAAGGGGATGACCGGGGAGCCGTTGAGCGTTATGGGAGGCTTTTGACTGCTCAGCCCTCAAATGCAGCCATCCATTATGCTCTCTCGAAATCCTGGAGCGCTCTCGGTAGGCTCGATTCCGCCCGTATTCACAGTGAAAAGAGCGTTTCACTCAATGCAGGCAACAAATATTATCTGGAATTTCTTGCTTCGCTCGCTCATCAACAGCGTGATTTCATCCGTGCAATTGATCTTTACCGTCAGCTTGCCGCCATTGAACCGGGCAACGCCGAACCACTCTCCTCCCTTGCAGTCGAATACCTTGCTGCTGATCAGCCAGAAAAAGCCATAGCGGTATTTCAGGAAATGTTAACACTTGATCCGAAAAACGAGACAACCCTGGTACAAATGCTGCTGATTGAGATGAAGCTCTTTCATTATCAGGATGCGATAGACACGTTGATTAAACTCATTGATCAGGGCGATGTAAAAGAGCAATTGCGTCTTACTCTTGGTGAACTTTATCTGCAGACCCGGCAGTATGATCTTGCCTCAAAGACATTAAGGGGGCTGCTCAAGGAGAACCAGGGATTAGTTCCCGCCTGGCTGGCTCTTTTTGAGCTCTCCATTCAATCTGGAAATCATCCTGCGTTTCTTGAGGATCTAAACCGCTTTTTCAATACCAATCAGGTGACTCTTCCGCAGACGGCAGAGCTTGCCAAGCTTTTTCTCGTGCGAGCTTCCAGTGAGAGCTCTTTTTTAGATCCCGCAATTGTCATGATCGGAGAAATTATCCGGCGGCATCCTGGCAATGGCAAGCTTTATTCACTCCGAGGCATCGCTCAAATGCAGAAGCAGGATACCGCCGCAGCGTTGATCGATTTCAGGAAGGCCCTGCTTCTCGATCCAGGCAGTATTGAAATCTGGGAGGAGTTTGTTACCGCGTCCATTATTCAGAAAGAGTTCCGCACTGCCACTGAGGCGTTTTACAAAATAAAAAAACGATTTCCTGCCAGCAGCTTCCGTCTTCAGGTGCTTGAAGGGGAGCTTTTATTTCAGACAGGGAAGCTCAAAAGTGCGGCAGTTCTGCTTGAAAAGGCGATGCATTCAAAACAGGCACAAAAAGAAAAAAAACTCTATCTTCGAGCCAGCAGCACTCTGGCACTCTGTTATGACACTCTTGGTTTTCGTGATAAAAGTATCCACCTCTATGAGATTATTCTCGCCCTTGAGCCCGACAATATCCTTATGATGAATAATCTTGCCTACGTGCTTGCTGTGCAGGGAAAAGAGCTTCTGCGTGCTAAAGAGCTCGCGTTGAAGGTGGTCGCCCTGGAGCCGGCAAATGCTGGTTATCTTGATACGCTTGGCTGGGTGCTGTACAGGATGGCCGAGTATGAAGAGGCAAGGAAGGTTCTTGAAAAAGCTGCGGAACTGGAGCCTCGTGAAGCCGAAATAGTGGATCATCTCGGCAAGGTGTACGAGAAACTGGGAAATCTTGAGAAGGCGGCTGAAATGGAGGAAAAAGCAAAAAAACTCAGAGCGAAGCCGTAGCCTTTGATTTTGCAGGAGCGCTGAGGGGGCATGTGGCGGCGGGCTACAAAAAAAACGGCGGGTGTTCCGCCGTTTTTTTGTTCCTGATGAATTTGTTATTTGATTTCATCGAAGGTGCGTGCTGCCAGATATTCGTAATGGGCCCACCGGGCATCTACCTCTTTCTGAATTGCTGCGTAGTACTCTTTCGCATGTTCAGGATGGCTCTTCTTGAGCATTCTGAAGCGGTTTTCCATATCAAGGAACTGGGCAACCGGAATTTTTGGCTTTTTCGAATCAAGTATCAGCGGATTCTTTCCTTCCAGCAAGCGGTCAGGATTGTAACGGTAAAGTATCCAGTGGCCGGAATCGACAGCAGCCTTCTGATTCTCGAGTGCGGTAGACATGTTGATGCCGTGAGCAATACAGTGTGAATAGGCAATGATAATTGATGGTCCGTTGTAAGCCTCAGCTTCGAGGAATGCTTTCAGTGTCTGCTCATCGCGGGCTCCAAAGGCAACCGAAGCTACATAGGCATTTCCATAACTCATTGAAATCAGACCAAGATCTTTTTTCGTCACAGTTCTTCCGGCTGATGCAAATTTCGCCACAGCAGCTTTTGGCGTTGCTTTCGATGCCTGTCCTCCGGTGTTGGAATAAACTTCGGTATCAAGCACAAGAAGGTTGATGTTTTTGTCTCCGGCTGTTACATGGTCAACGCCGCCGTAACCGATGTCGTATGCCCATCCATCACCACCGACAGCCCATACACTCTTTTTTACAAACATATCGGCTACCGAAAGCAGGTTCTTTGCATCGGGAGAGTCCATCAGACGGAGCTTCTCCTTGAGAATCGAAACCCGTTTTCTCTGTTCAAAAATTTCGGGTTCATTAAGCTCAGTCGCCCCAAGTATTTCGCTTGTCAGTGTTTCGCCAATTTCGGAAGCCACTCGCCGTAAAAGCTCACCGGCAAACTCCCGCTGTTTGTCGATTGAAATCCGGAAGCCAAGTGAGAATTCGGCAGTATCTTCAAAAAGCGAGTTTGACCATGTCGGACCAAGACCGTCAGCATTGGTCGTATAAGGAGTTGTTGGAAGGTTTCCTCCATAGATCGACGAACATCCAGTAGCATTACCAATGACCAGCCGGTCACCAAAGAGCTGGGTCATGAGTTTGATGTAGGGAGTCTCTCCGCAACCGGAGCATGCACCTGAAAACTCGAAGAGCGGCTCTTGAAGCTGCTGTTCCTTGATCAGTTTTATGTTGATTTTGTTTCGGTCGTATTCCGGAATATTGAGATAATAGTTCCAGTTGTCAATCTCTGTTTCACGAATGGGCTGTTGCTCGTGCATGTTCAGTGCTTTTCTTCCAGGATTGTTTTTATCCCGTCCCGGACAGACATGGGCGCAGATTTCGCATCCGGTACAGTCTTCAGGAGCGATCTGGATGGTATACTTCATACCCTGCCAATTGGTACCCTTTGCTTCAGCAGATTTAAAGGTGCGTGGTGCGTGTGCCAGATATTTCGGTTCATAGACCTTTGCCCTGATTACGGCGTGAGGGCATACCAAAGAACATTTGGCGCACTGGATACAGACATCAGGCTCCCATACCGGAATTTCATCTGCCAGGTTGCGCTTTTCAAATTTTGAGGTTCCACTCGGATAGGTGCCATCCGCAGGCAGTTCGCTGACCGCAATATCGTCACCCTCGCCGGCAATGATTTTTGCCAGAACGTTGCAGACAAACTCAGGCGCTTCACCCACAATAGGCTGACGGAGTTTCTTTTTACTGTCAGCTACAGAACCGATCGTGACCTGATGCAGATTCGAGAGGGTATCATCGACAGCCTGTATGTTCTGCTTGACGACATCATCACCTTTTTTCCCGTAGGTAGTCCGGATGGAGCTCTTGATTTTTTCTATTGCTTCTTCACGGGGAAGGACTCCGGAGATGGCAAAAAAGCAGGCCTGCATAATCGTGTTGATGCGCTGGCCCATGCCGCTTGCCTGTGCAACTTTATAGGCGTCGATGGTAAAAAGCTTTGCCTTTTTGCTGATCAGGCGTTCCTGGACAATCTTCGGCAGTTTCTCCCAGAGTTCTTCCGGAGAGTAGTGCGTGTTCAGCAACAGGGTACCCTCTTGCTTGAGATTTTTGACAAGGTCAAGCATCTCAAGGAAAATCCAGTGGTGGCAACCAATAAACTGTGCTTCTGTGATCAGATAGGTTGAACGAATCTCATGTGGGCCGAAGCGCAGATGCGAGGTTGTAATGGACCCTGACTTTTTGGAGTCGTAGACAAAATAGCCCTGGGCAAAATTGTCGGTGTTTTCACCGATAATTTTGATGCTGTTTTTATTGGCGCCGACAGTACCATCCGATCCAAGGCCGTAAAAAAGTGCCCGGAACATCTCATCTGGTTCAATACAGAAAGTTCGGTCGTAGTCAAGACTGTTATTGGTCACATCATCGTTGATGCCAACCGTAAAATGGTTTTTCGGTTTTGCAGCAGCCATGTTGTCAAAGACGGCCTTGATCATTGCCGGGGTAAATTCCTTGGATGAAAGGCCATATCTGCCGCCGCTTATGTTGGGGACTTTGGCTATCAATCCATTTTGCACTCCTTCAAGCAGGGCATTGACCGTATCAAGATAGAGTGGCTCTCCCGCACTTCCAGGTTCCTTTACCCGGTCAAGCACGGAGACCGATTTGACGGTGGAAGGGAACGCCTTGACAAAACGCTCGATATCAAACGGACGGAAAAGACGGGCATGGATAACGCCAACTTTTTCGCCTTGTTTATTGAGATACTCAGCGGTTTCACGGGCAGCTTCGACACCGGAACCCATCAAGACAATTACCCGTTCAGCGTCTGGTGCACCGTAGTATTCGTAGAGGTTATAGTGGCGACCGGTGAGTTCCCCGAATTTCTCCATCGCTTTTTCGGTGATTCCGGCGCAGGCATTGTAATAGCTGTTAACAGTCTCCCTGCCTTGAAAATAGACGTCAGGATTCTGTGATGTGCCCCGGATAATTGGGTTATCGGGGCTCAAGCGGCGGTTGCGGTGCGCGATAACGAGATCATCGTTAATCATTGCCTTTATGACGTCGTCAGCAATGATCTCTATTTTTGAAATTTCATGAGATGTCCTGAAACCGTCGAAGAAATGAAGAAAAGGAATTCTTGATTCAAGGCTGGCAGCAGCCGTAATCAGTGCCATATCCATCACTTCCTGAACTGAGGCTGATGCGAGAAGGGCAAAGCCTGTTCCACGCACCGACATGACATCGCCATGATCGCCAAAGATTGAAAGTGCCTGCCCTGCCAATGCGCGGGCTGATACGTGGATGACACAGGGAGTGAGTTCCCCTGCGATTTTATACATATTCGGGATCATAAGCAAAAGACCCTGCGATGCCGTAAAGGTAGTCGTCAGCGCACCGGTCTGCAACGCTCCATGAACCGCTGCCGCAGCACCAGCTTCACTTTGTAGTTCATCAACTTTCGGTGTGGTGCCCCAAATATTTTTTTTCCCCTCTGCCGCCCATGCTTCCGAATACTCACCCATTGGTGATGCTGGAGTAATAGGGTAAACACAGATGACTTCACTGGTGCGATAGGAGACATAAGCTAACGCTTCATTTCCTTCCATTGTTTTATAAGTCCGGCTCATACTGTCAGTCGCTTGAATTTGTAATTAGGGTATGTGCAGATCACCGATATGGAACGCGTGAAGGAACTGCAAGGGTTATAATCATAAGACAAAAAATACAGGCAAAAACCCACTCTAAGGTGGGAAGAAAGATATAAAAAAAAATGAATTTGATAAATTTAATTAGATTCCGGTTTTCCCCACAGAGAGCAGGAGTGCCGGAAAAAGTCCAGCATGGTGCTGCGTGACCCAAACCCCTGTTATTTTAAACCTACAGACCGAGGAAACAAGCTTTTATGGACGCGGAACATTCCGAAAACATTGTCTATGGCAGGAATGCCGTACTTGAGCTTCTCCAGCAAAAGCCTGATAGCATCGAGAAGATCTACTTCCAGTTTAATACGGCTCACCCGAAACTCAAGGAAATTGTCATCACGGCAAGGCGGCTGAAGCTCGTGACTGGCAAGGCCCGGCTCGAAAAACTATCCCTGATTGCCGGAACAACAAAGCACCAGGGTGTTTGTGCCCTTATCAGCTCGGTCACCTATTATTCTCTGGAGGAGGTACTGGCTACCCCTCGCAACACATACCCGCTCTTTGTGGTTCTACAGGGACTGGATGATCCTCACAATATTGGAGCCATTATCAGAACGGCTGAAGCTGTGGCGGCCGATGCCGTTATTCTGGTTGAAGGCAAGGGGGCACCCGTTAACGCCGTTGTGCACAAGGCTTCTGCCGGAGCGCTCTCACATATGAGAATCTGCAAGGTCAAAAGCCTTGTTCGTGCCCTCGAATTTCTTCATCAGTACAATGTCCAGGTTCTTGCGGCTGATATGGATGCAGAACTTAACTATACCGATGCCGACATGAAAAAAGCAACGGCCATTGTGCTTGGTATGGAGGGAAGCGGGCTTGCGCCTGAAGCACTGGAGTTCTGCGACCATGTTGTCCGCATTCCCATGGCAGGCTGTGTTGAATCCCTCAATGTCAGCGTGACTGCGGGTGTGCTGCTCTATGAGGCCATGAGGCAGCGACTTGCATAACCGTTCATTCCCGGCTGATTTGAAGGGATTGCAAAAAAATAGTACCTTGTTTCTGACAAAGAGGAGCCGTTATTTCTGGCTCTACACTTAATCAACATTCTTTTTTCTCTGCCATGACTATTCCTGAAGATCTCCGTTATACCAAAGACCATGAATGGATCAAACTGCTTGCCGACGGCACTACCGCGCTGGTCGGTATTACTGACTTTGCCCAGCACGAACTTGGCGATATTGTTTTTGTGGAGCTGAAATCGGCTGGAACGGTGCTGAAGCAGCATGAGGTATTTGGAACAGTCGAGGCGGTAAAAACGGTTGCCGATCTTTTTGCGCCTGTTGCCGGTGAACTCCTTGAGGTGAACCCACTGCTTGACGACGCTGAAATTGTCAACCATGAACCCTACAACGATGGCTGGCTGGTCAAGATAAAGGTTGAGAGTCCGGAAGCTGTTCTCGCACTGCTTGACGCTGAGGCCTACCGTCAGCTTACCGGGGAGTAAACAATGCCATTCATTGTCAATACCGCCAGTGAAAGGGAGGAGATGCTCAAGTCAATCGGTGCAAGCTCCTTTGACGACCTTATTGTGGATATTCCTGCAGAGATTCGCCTGAAGAGAGCCCTCGACCTCTTTCCTGCTTCAGATGAGCCCCAGGTTCGCCAACTGCTTGAGGCTCTTGCCGCGGCCAACCGGAGCACCGCCGACTATGTCAGTTTTCTTGGTGGAGGGGCATACGATCATTTCATTCCCGCAGCCATCAAGACCATCACCTCCCGCAGCGAGTTTTATACCGCCTATACACCCTATCAGGCGGAGGTCTCCCAGGGGACATTGCAGGCCATCTATGAATACCAGAGCCTGATTTGCCGTCTCTATGAGATGGATGTTGCCAATGCATCAATGTATGACGGGGCGACAGCCTTGGCGGAAGCGGTCTTGATGGCCATGAACGTCACTGGTCGCAACGAGGTTGTTGTGGCAGGCAAGCTGCACCCCTGGAGCAGCTCAGTGCTGAAAACCTATCTGGAAGCGGCCGGTCACCAGGCCGTGATACAGAACACGCTTGAAGAGGGTATTGGCAGCATTACGGCACTCAGGGAGCTTGTCGGCCCGAATGTGGCCGCTGTGGTGGTTCAGCAGCCAAACTTTTACGGCTCTCTGGAAGAGGTTGAAGCAATCGGAGCCATTGCCCATGAAAAGGGGGCGCTTTTTGTTGTTTCTGCCGATCCGCTTTCACTCGGAGTGCTTGCCGCTCCCGGAAGCTACGGGGCCGATATTGCC
Source organism: uncultured Chlorobiaceae bacterium (assembly GCA_903939765.1). Taxonomy (GTDB): domain Bacteria; phylum Bacteroidota; class Chlorobiia; order Chlorobiales; family Chlorobiaceae; genus Chlorobium. The sequence continues at coordinate 46,113 of CAJAIK010000029.1, forward strand.
GTTGGTGAAGGTCAGCCACTTGGCTCTTCGCAGAGTTTTGGCGGGCCATACTTTGGCATTTTTACGGTGAAGCAACAGTATGTTCGCAAAATTCCCGGGCGTCTGGTCGGTATGACCAAAGACCGGGACGGTGAGGATGGTTTTATTCTCACCCTTCAGACCCGCGAGCAGCATATCCGGCGCGAAAAAGCCACCTCGAATATTTGCAGCAACCAGGCACTCAACGCCCTTCAGGCAGCGGTTTACCTGTCGCTGCTTGGCAAAGAGGGGTTGCAGCAGGTTGCCGCACAATCAGCACAGGGAGCACACTATCTGGCCGAAAAAATTGCCGCGATTCCAGGATTTTGCCTGAAGTACACGTCGCCATTTTTCAGGGAGTTTGTTGTTGAAACACCCGTTTCAGCGGGGGTCATCATTGAACGGATGCTTGAGCACAAGGTTTTTGCCGGCTATGACCTTGCGGCTCATGGAGAAACCGGGCTGCTTGTGGCTGTTACGGAGAAGCGGAGCCGCGAGGAACTTGATGATTTTGCCGTAAAGCTTGGTGAGATGGTGTGAGATTACCTGAAGGCCATTTGAAGCTGCTGGCGGGCCAGTAGCTTCAAATAGCTTAAAGAGGTTTAGATAAGGCCCAGTGACTTCAGCTCCTGGTCGATGAGCTGTTTGTTTTCTGCGGAGAGCGGTACCAGCGGCAGACGGTAGTTCTCTTCGATCATTCCCATTCTTGCCAGTGCGTACTTTACCGGCACCGGATTACTCTCAATAAAGTTCAGTTTTAACAGCTTGCGATACTGGCGGTTGATGGAGCGGGCACCCTCAAGATCGCCCCGCCGGGCAGCCTCGATCAATTGCTTGATCTGCGTCGGAATCTGGTTTGCCGCAACAGAAATAGCTCCGTCTCCCCCCATTGCCATGAAGGGCAGAATCAGTGAATCCTCACCGGTCAGCACGGAAAAATGTGCAGGCCTTTCCTCAAGAAGCTCAAAGATCTGGCTGATATTTTCAGAAGCCTCCTTGACCGCCGCAATATTTTCAAAATCTCTTGCAAGCCGCAGAATGGTTGATGCAGCAACATTACACCCGGTTCTTCCCGGAACATTATAGATGATAATCGGTACCGAGACAGCCTCGGCGATATGGCGGTAGTGCTGATAAATCCCCTCCTGCGAAGGCTTGTTGTAATAGGGAGCAACGGACAGAATCGCTGCAGCACCGGCACGCTCAGCATTTTTTGCCAGCTCAACCGCATGTTTTGTATCATTGGTCCCGGCACCTGCCGCTACGATAATATTGTTGCCTGCCTCCTCCTTTACGGTGCGGATAATAGCAAACTGCTCTTCCCCCGAAAGTGTTGGCGACTCACCCGTCGTTCCACAGGTTATGATAATATCGGTTCCAGCCTCAAGATGAAACTGCACCAGCCTTCTTAACGCATCGGTATCGATGGAACTGTCAGCTCTGAACGGGGTTACCAGCGCAACGGCAGATCCTGAAAGGTATCGTGTGGACATACTTTTTTAATCCCTTGTTAGTAGAAATCGTGTTATGTTAATCCCTCGAACTCTTTTTATATCAATAAGTTGAAAGGAAAAATCCATACAAAGCCGGTTCCGGCTTTACATGAGAGTTACAGATTCTCAGGGAATTCTTCCTTTTGATTCCCGTCGATACTGTATGATCGAGAAAGAGAGAAGATAAATAAAGAAAGCAAATTTGCCGTTACGGAAATATTTTAAGCCTCTTTGTGTCTGAAAAAAATTCAGGCATCACTTCTTCCGCTTCTGGAGCTATCTCGGAATTGCAGGGCCGGAATCGTTAAACACGGTTTCTGATTCCGGCCCATAAGCTCTCTCCTGGTGGCTGGCGCCACTCTTTTCAGCGGCAGCAATAGCTATCCGACGGGCAAGAGATAGCCAAACAATAAAATTTGCTGTGTCTGACAGGCATCAACAACAAAATCAGCTTCTTCTCATTGGTACTTGCTTAATGGCATGATGAACAACTCTTCCGTGTTTGGCGATGCAATGCATCATCAGGCGCCTGCACATCGCTCACGGGCCTGCTCTCCTCTTCCGTAATGTTGTTGCTTCTTCTGTTGGAGCTGTCTGGGCTGTCAGGGGCAGATTCATTTTCTTCCTCATTGAATGCAAGTTCCCTTGATGACGATGAGTTTGGAGTGTCAAAATTTCCCGTGTTCTGATCATCCGCTTCGTGATACTCCCCCGGATCTTTCTGCTGAGAAAGTTCCGCAAGGGACAAACGTTCAACAAAAGGTTTCGTCGCCTCTTTTTCTTTGGGTGCCCAGGAGTTTGAGATTTTTTTACCAAACTCAAGAATGCCCGAAAAAGGCTGGATATTGAAGTAGGTACCAAAACCAACAACCAGAGAAAGAATGGCTATTATCAGCAGTTCAACCGGGCGCTGTATCCCCCGGGTTGTTTTTGTTTTCAGATAGGAAAAGAAGGCGTGCCAGTTAACAAGAAATAGATGGCCAAGAGAGAGCAGGGAAAAGGCAAATCCAAAAATGATATGCTGATTCTGCCATGCTGGTTTGGTAAGCCCGCCCAACTCCCAGATAACTCCAGGAGTTCTGGCGGGAAAAATATAGAGAACCACGCCTGAGACCAGAATCATGAAAAAAGAGAGAAAAAGCCCGAAGCTCGTAAATACCCGCCAACTGAAAGATTTTTTCATAATGTGCCGCTTTGAAATCCGTTATTGATGATCTGTCGTAACCTCAGACGCTCTTTTTTCCGATTTCCGGCGGTAGCGGCTTTTCCCTTAGCGACAATCAGTTGGCCGGTAGCGTTTTCGATTGCCATCTAAAGCACGCCCGTCGTTTTTCTTGCTTGGCGCGGCCCTGCAAGAAAAATGACGGGCGAGTCTGCCAGTGCTTCAGCAATGCGCATTTCAATCAGACGAGGGTAGAGAGATGATATATTCATAAGCACTTGTGTACGTAAAATATGGAATCAATGGCCGTAAATTATGGAATCGACATCAGAAAATGCTTCTGTTTTCCAGCCATTCCGCTATTCCGAACACCTGATTGTTTATAAAGAGCAAGGAGGTCTCGATCATTGATACTTGTATATCACTCAACTATTTTGTATTTAATAAATTACATCACTGTTGCGCTTTAACGTGCTTTTGAGTACGGATTATTTTGTTGCACTGGTCACTCTTCCTTCATGATACCTCAACTGGCAGAACTTTGGGCTCATGCAAAAAAAGTCAGCATGGCCGACGGCGTAGATGGCGGTTTTACCCACTCTCATGCCCGGCAGATCGTTTTGCTCAAAAAAGATCGAAACACCATTTTTGACTGTAACTCACTGGCAGGCCGAAAAGTCATCCGGAACATCAGATTCAACAACCCGACATTTGGCCTCTGCAAAGAGATCAAAACCAGAGAGCACAAACTGACCGTCACCAACTTCATTTTCAATGCTTAACCCTTACTGGAAAAAAAACTTAAGGAGATACTCAACTTCGATTGCTGTCAGGCGGGTCGCAAGGAATATTCTCTTTATGCAGGATGGAGGGGAGGTCTAAGCGCTTCATAGGAAATAATTCCGTAGTATAAGGGACAGACAGAAAACAGATACACATGCCCCTGTAAATCATGAAGTTAAGTCACTTGGAATTATCTGCCGATGAGCGTACAAAGCTACAAGAGATTGTGGCAAAGGG
>CAJAIK010000030.1 GCA_903939765.1 uncultured Chlorobiaceae bacterium
TAGTGCGACGTGAGGTTGCGTAGTTGAATTGTCCGGTAAAACGGACCCGTTGTTCAGTCAGCGGAGCCCACCGACACATGCATAAGGAGTAATCCTCTTGTGTGAAGCTGTCGGAAAAGTACCCGCAGGAAATTGTAGGCTGATCCGTGAGGAAAGGCTGAATCTGCCAGCAACAGGCGGAGAGGGGCGAGGGCTGGAATGACATGGCCAATACAAGTGAACTGTCAATAAACATCGTTACATAACACAAGCCAAAGTTGCTGATAGGCTTGCACCAAAAGGTACGTGGGTAGGTGATCACCTTTATTTTTGGGATTACACTGACAATAATTCCCACCGGTGGAGAGACAGGGCCTAAATCATTCGTTTATTCACTACGCAGAACACGGTAAGCCCGTATTCTGGCCCGGAACAATGGGCAGTCGAACCGCAAGGAACGATGGAATGCGGGTAAAGGAAAAAGGAAAAAGCGAATGCTGTCCTGTAATGGGGCGGATAGGGGTTGCAACAGTACCTCACGTGAAAACGGGCAGACTTCCTTATGGTCTTTCGTCACAAGAGAACATGTAGAACTTTATTAACGGAAGGAACGCAAATGAATGCAGGAACAATGGCATGTGCACCATCCGGCTTCGGCTGGCAAACTATCAATTGGGTTGCTGTCAGGCGTCAGGTAAGAAAGTTGCAAGCGCGTATTGTGAAGGCAACACAGGACGGCAAACGAGGCAAGGTAAAGGCCTTGCAGTGGTTGCTGACCCACTCGTTCAGCGGTAAAGCATTAGCCGTCAAACGGGTGACTGAGAATGATGGAAAGAAAACCCCCGGTGTAGACCGAATTATCTGGAATACATCGGAAGCAAAGACCAATGCGATAACGTCACTGCAAAAGAGAGGATACTCACCGCTCCCGCTTCGGAGAGTTCTTATTCCGAAGAAAAATGGCAAAACACGACCTCTCGGTATTCCGGTGATGAAAGACCGTGCTATGCAGGCTCTTCATCTGCTGGCACTGGAACCCATTGCCGAAACGACTGCCGACAGGAACTCTTACGGGTTCAGGCCGGGACGCTCAACCGCAGATGCAGGGGCTCAATGCTTCCTCTGTCTGGCAAAAAAGAAGAGTGCAGAGTGGGTGTTAGAGGCTGACATTGCAGGATGCTTTGACAATATCAGTCATGATTGGATGATCGCCAATATCCCAACGGATAAAACGGTTCTTCAAAAGTGGCTCAAGGCAGGATTTGTGTATCAAAACGAACTCTTTCCTACAGAAGCCGGTACGCCGCAAGGCGGTATTATCAGCCCGGTACTGGCAAACATGGTACTTGACGGTCTGGAAAAAGCACTTGCGGAAGCATTTCCGCAAGCACTGCAAAAACGCCTGAAAATGAACATGGTGCGTTATGCCGATGATTTCATTGTGACCGGCAACTCTAAAGAGTGGCTCGAACAGGAGGTCATACCGGTAGTTGTCAACTTTCTGGCAGAACGGGGGCTCTCCCTCTCACCAGAGAAAACTCGCATAACGCATATCACGGGAGGATTTGATTTCCTTGGCTGGAACATTCGCAAGTATAATGGGAAGCTGTTAATGAAACCATCGAAAGCGAGTATCAAGGCTCATCTTGAGAAAATACGGGAAATCATTAAGGGAAACCGAACGGCCACACAGGCAAATCTTATTCACTTGCTTAACCCTGTTCTGCGGGGATGGGCAAACTATCACCGCCATGTGGTCTCGAAGAAAACCTTCAGTTGGATAGACGCTCAAATCTGGTCAATGCTTTGGCAATGGGCAAGACGACGGCATCCGAACAAAGGAGCCAAATGGGTTAAAAGCAAATACTTTAAAACCCGTGGCTCTCGACGATGGGTGTTTACTGCCAAAAAAGAGTGCCAAGAGCAAAAAGGAATATGGCTCTTGTTCGAGTCCGACACGCTTATACGGCGGCACATCAAAATAAAATCTCAAGCGAACCCGCATGACCCGAAATGGATGCAGTATTTCAAGGCCCGAGGGACAAAACTGTACTCATGAACTGTCATCGAGAACGCATCGCCAACTATTTTGATTGTCTTAACCTCCATTGCCGAGGTAATCATACTCGGTTATGAATCCGGGTGCCGAAAGGTGCCTTTGTAGAGGCTTGAGCCGGATGAGGGGAAACTCTCACGTCCGGTTCTTAGGGGGCGGTGGCGTAGCAATGCGCTGCTGCTACCCGACCATGATCATAAGTAAAGTTGAAAGCGAAGGGCTTGCTATGAGCCCTTCGTGCCCGGTTTATTTGTCGGGATCGTGTGACGTTTTAATGCGCAAAAATGCTGAAAATTCAATGCAATAGATTAGCTTGTGAAAAGATGGTATAGTAGATAGAGGGTTGCCCAGATAGCGTTAATTAGTCTTTGCTCTGTATGGCGAAACTTGATGGAAAACGCGTACGGGAATACTTGGCAGCAGAAGTCCGTGCGCTTGTTGCCGCATACCGACAGTTCGAGACACTTTTACCTGCAAGAGAGGGGTTGGGAGCAGCGCATTCGGGGGAGGATGGTAGATACGTTGAATCACTTGTTCGTGAATATCTTCAAAAATTACTACCCAGCACTCTCGAAGTATCGAGTGGCTTTATACTTCGCCCTTCTGTCAAAACCGGGATAAATGGAAGAGAAAGAAAAGGGTCCGAGGATGAGAATTCAACTCAACTTGATATCATTGTCCACGACAGTGCGAACTATCCTGTTTTCCAGCGCTTTGGGGAAAGTAGAATGAGTGTAAAGCACTTTAAGCGCTTCATAACAAATTATTCCGTAATATAAGGGCCAGACAGTAAATTAGTGTCATATCACATATAGAAAGACGTATGAATAATTCTATATTATTCTTCATAATCAACCAAAAAAGGATTGAGTATGAAGAAGTACAAAGTCACCCTGACACAAGAAGAGCGGAAAGAGCTTGATGCTTTCAGCAGTAGAGGAAAGCATGCTGCTCAAACGGTTTTGAATGCACTGATTTTATTGGCATGTGATGAAGGCAAATACCAGAAAGAACGGTCAATCAATGAAACCATTGCCCGAGTTCTGAATGTCAGCATGAAAACGATAGACCGGGTTAAAAAGCGATTTGTAGAAGAGGGCATTGACATGGCACTTACCGGTAGGCCCTCAACCCGAGTCTATAAAAGAAAAGCTGATGGCGACCTTGAAGCACATCTGATAGCAATGAGCTGTTCTGAAGCACCGAAAGGTCATAAGCGATGGACACTGAGATTACTGGCCGACAAGGCCGTTGAACTGAACTATGTTGAAGATATTTCGTACGAAACAGTTCGGCGGGTGTTAAAAAAAACGTCCTTAAGCCTTGGATGCGAGAAGGATGGGTGATTCCTCCGTTAAGTGATGGAAATTTTGTGGCACACATGGAGATGGTTCTGGATGTGTACAAACAGCACTATGATCCATTGTACCCGGTTGTTTGTATGGATGAGTCGCCCAAGCAGTTGATTGCGGAGGCAAGAAAACCCGTGCCAGCAAAACCGGGACAACTTGCCCGATATGATTACGAATACAGCCGGAGAGGTACCTGTAATATTTTCATAGCAAATGAGCCCTTGGTTGGAAAGCGGATGGTTCGAGTAACCGCAAGCAGAAAACGATATGACTGGGCAAA
>CAJAIK010000031.1 GCA_903939765.1 uncultured Chlorobiaceae bacterium
CCAAGCGTGTAGCTTATGCTCGACTGCACCGTATCGGTGCCTGCCGATGCGGCTTCAGTCACGACATCGCTGACACTGTCCACTACGTAGGTGTCGTTGCCTGCTCCGCCCTGCATCGTGTCATTGCCCGCTCCGCCATCAAGGGTATTGTTGCCACTGTTGCCGACAAGCAGATTCGCAAGAGTATTGCCGGTGCCGTTAATCGCGGCTGTGCCTGTCAGTGTCAGATTCTCGATATTGGCTCCAAGCGTGTAGCTTATGCTCGACTGCACCGTATCGGTGCCTGCCGATGCGGCTTCAGTCACGACATCGCTGACACTGTCCACTACGTAGGTGTCGTTGCCTGCTCCGCCCTGCATCGTATCATTGCCAACTCCGCCATCAAGATTATCGTTGCCAGCAGCGCCAGTTATACTGTCATTTCCACCATAGCCGTAAAAGAGATCATCATTTGATGTTCCCAAAAGGGTATCATTGCCCTCTGTGCCAGCAATGGTATGGCCACCATCGAAGCTTGCATCAAGAGTGCCATCGTTGTTGTAGCGGGCAAGGGCAAAGTCACCGTCGCTTGTTCCCGCTACGACGATTTTCCCGTCACTTTGAACCACCATGCTGAAAATGATGTCATTGCCTCCAAAGTCGGTCGTCACTTTTCCGTCACCATCAAAAGTGGTGTCGAGACTGCCATCAGCATTATAACGAACAAGAGCAAAGTCGCTGCTTCTGTCGCCCACAAGAATTATGCCGTCAGACTGTATACTGAACGGCTGATCGATACCTCCATGTGCATACCCCGCGACAAGAATTTTGCCATCGGCCAGTACCCTCACACCCCAGGCAGAGTCATAATTTTCAATATCGGTTGTCACCTTTCCGTCACCGGAAAAGCTCATATCGAGACTACCGTCAGTATTGTACCGAATGAGGGCAACGTCGCCATCGCTTTCGCCTGTCACAAGAATCTTGCCATCAGTCTGCACCGTTATGCCAAGGCCTTGATCACGATAATTGATATCGGTTGTAACAATACCATCGCCGGAAAAACTTGTGTCGAGCGTACCATTGGTGTTGTAGCGTACAAGAGCAAAGTTGCCACTACTCCCCCCCCAAGTGCTTCCTGCCAAAAGAATCTTGCCATCGCTCTGCAGTGTCATACCTGAACCATAGTCCTCACTACCGGGGCTACCGATGTTTGTGGTGACAAAGCCATCACCGGAAAACGTTGTATCGAGAGTGCCATCACTGTTGTAACGTGCCACAGCAAAATCCCCATTACTGAATCCTCCTGTAACGATTCTGCCATCGGGTTGCACCATCACATTACCACCAGCCGCATCACCGCCAAGATATGTCGTAACTTTACCATCTCCAGAAAAGCTCGTATCAAGGCTCCCATCCGTATTAAATCGAACCAAAACAAAATCGCCATTACTGGTAAAATTGTTACTACTTGCACCAGACACAAGAATCTTGCCATCGGCTTGTACTGCAACGCCAGCGCCAAAGTCATTAATTCCGATGTCAAGGTTAACCTTGCCATCTCCGGAAAAGTTAGTATCAAGGCTTCCATCTGCATTGTAACGAGCCAGGGCAAAATCATGATTGGTCATCCCGGAAACAATAATCTTCCCATCAGACTGTATAGCCATCCCAAAACCATAATCAGCACCACCGAAGTCCGTGGTTATCTTGCCGACGTTGCTGCCGGTAGTGAAGTCATAAACTGTGGTACCCGCGTAGGAGTTATTTGCCATATCCTGGATGGTTCCGGCAGCGAACGTCACATAATACTGCGTATTACTGGCCAGATTGGAGGTCGGGTTGATGGTTAGGGTATTGCCTGAAATCGACAGATTCGTGCTCAAAGCCGCGTTATAGCTCTCCACAACTGTCCCGGTTGCTGAACCACTGTGAATGGCAATAATGCCGGTTCCCTTCTGAATGGATTCGCTGAAAGTCACCTCAATGTTTCGTCCGACAGCAACACCTGTGGCCGCATCCGCCGGACTGAAGCTGGTGACTGTTGGAGGCGTGGTGTCCAGGTCAGAGAAGGTCGCATCGAGAGTGCCGTCAGTGTTGTAGCGGGCAAGGGCGAAGTCAGCACTGCTGCCATATGCACCTCCTGACAACACAATCTTGCCGTCAGGCTGAAGAACAATGCTTGTAGCAAAATCGGTACCGCCAAAGTCTGTCGTTACCTTGCCATCTCCACTAAACGTAGTATCAAGGGTGCCGTCAGCATTGTAGCGTACAAGAGCGAAGTCGCTGTTGATTCCCCCAAGCATAGTAAGCGTACCATCAGACTGCATAGAGTATGGCCCTTGATCACCAGTAAAGGTAGAACCTCCCACAATGATTTTACCATCGGCCTGCACCTTCACGATCATACCGAAATCATTGTTACCAATGTCTGTTGTAACCTTGCCATCGCCGGAAAAACCTGTATCAAGGCTGCCGTCGGTATTGTAGCGTACCAGAGCAAAGTCACCATTACTTGAACCTGACACAAGAATCTTGCCATCGGCCTGCAGGGTCAAACCCCAAGCCTCATCACGATAACCAATATCAGTGGTAACTATGCCATCGCCGGAGAAGCCTGTGTCAAGAGTGCCGTCGGGATTGTATCGAACCAGGGCAAAATCGGCACTACCGCTGCCAAGCCATGTTGATACGGCAACAAGAATCTTGCCATCACTCTGCACTGCCATGTTGCCGCCTTCCTCATCATGACCCAAATCAGTTACGACTATACCGTCGCCTGAAAAACCTGTATCGAGAGTGCCGTCGGCATTATATCGAACCAAAGCAATGTTGCCGTTATCGTGAGCGTCCACGCTTGTTCCAACCTGCAGAATCTTCCCGCTCGACAACACTGTTACAACACAACCAATGCCTTTACCGCCAATGGACGTCAATACCCTTCCATCGTTTGAAAAACTCGTATCAAGAGTGCCGTTTGTTTGATATCGAGCCAAGGCAAAGTCGCCGTTACTGCCGCCTGACACAAGAATCTTTCCATCGGACTGCGTTGTCACTCCGCCAACAAAGTCATTACCACTGAAAAACGTTGTAACTTTGCCATCTGTATCAAATGTGGTATCAAGAGTCCCACCGGTGTTGTACCGCGCCAAGGCAAAATCACCATCGCTTATTCCCGCGACGAGAATCTTGCCATCGATTTGCCGGGTCATGCCGAAGCCATAATCACTACCGCCAAAGTCCGTGGTTATTTTGCCGACATTAGTGTCGGTAGTGAAGTCGTAAACCGTCGTACCTGCGTAGGCGTTATTTGCCATATCCTTGATGGAACCAGCATCAAACGTCACATAATAATGCGTATTGCCGGCCAGATTGGAGGTCGGGTTGATGGTGAGTGTATTGCCTGAAATCGACAGATTCGTGCTCAAAGCCGCGTTATAGCTCTCCACAACTGTCCCGGTTGCTGAACCACTGTGAATGGCAATGATGCCGGTTCCCTTCTGAATGGATTCGCTGAAAGTCACCTCAATGTTTCGTCCGACAGCAACACCTGTGGCCGCATCCGCCGGACTGAAGCTGGTGACTGTTGGAGGCGTGGTGTCCGAATAGCCGGAAAAGGTCGTATCGAGAGTGCCGTCACTGTTGAAGCGGGCAAGCGCAAAATCGACGCTACTTCCATTCTCATTGAATCCTGACACCACAATCTTCCCGTCACTTTGCACAGCTAAACCCACCCCAGTATCAGAACCGCCAAAATCCGTTGTAAGCTTGCCATCGCCAGAGAAGGTTGTATCGAGAGTGCCGTCGGCGTTGTAGCGGGCAAGCGCGAAATCCTTGGAGCCAATACTGTTCTCTACAAAGCCTGACACCACAATCTTTCCGTCGATCTGCACCGCTACATTCAGCCCGGTATCAGAACCGCCAAAATCCGTTGTAAGCTTGCCGTCGCCAGAAAAGGTCGTATCGAGAGTGCCGTCGGCGTTGTAGCGGACAAGCGCAAAATCTCCATTACTCTCACATGCCATCAGGATTTTCCCGTCGCTCTGTATAGCTATAAGGTTTCCACGATCATTGCCGCCAAAATCCATTGTAAGCTTGCCATCGCCGGAGAAGGTCGTATCGAGAGTGCCGTTGGCGTTGTAACGGGCAAGCACGTAAAAAGAGCCACTAACGTTATTAGTTGTCCCTGAAACAAGGATTTTGCCATTGGACTGCACAGCCACATCATAGCCATGATCATCGCTGCCAAAATCCGTTGTAAGCTTGCCATCGCCGGAGAAGGTTGTATCGAGAGTGCCATCGATGTTGTAACGTGCCAGAGCAATATCCCCGTTGCCGTATCCAACGACAAGGATTTTTCCATCGCTTTGTACAGCTACACTCTGGCCATAATCATTGCCACCAAAGTCCGTAGTCAACTTGCCATCACTGGAAAAGCTTGTATCGAGAGTGCCGTTGGTGTTGTATCGGGCAAGCGCAAAATTACCATTACTGTCGCCCGAGACAAGAATTTTACCGTCACTTTGCACAGCTACACCAATCCCAGAATCAAAACTGCCAAAATCCGTTGTAAGCTTGCCATCGCCGGAGAAGGTCGTATCGAGAGTGCCGTCGGCGTTGTAGCGGGCAAGCGCAAAATCTCCATTACTTTCACCCGACACGAGAATTTTGCCGTCACTCTGTATAGCCATAAGGAAGCCATGATCAGAACCACCAAAATCCGTTATAATCTTGCCAGTGCCAGCCTTATGTATATACACGCCAACTATTGACCCTGCACTGTCATAGGCCAGCCTGCCGGTTGTTTCAAAGCTGCCTCCGACAGTCGTAGTAATCGTGAGGATGCCATTTGCCCCATAGGTGATCGTGCCTGACTGGGTTACCGGTACACCGTTTTCTGTCCATGAGTCGATAAAGCGGTCTGGCAGGCCGTCACCGTTATTGTCATAAAGAGTAACTGAATCGCTTCCAGCTACAGAGGTGAGATAGCCTGGAGTTCCCTGCAGCGAGGCATCAAAAAAGAAATCCTGGAAAGATTCGTTGGAACCAGCCGTATCAAATGGACTGCCATTAAAGTTAATTGCCATAGATAACCCCTTTTCTGAATAATTTCACTTGCATGAGATGAATGGAAGCACAGCATCAATGAAGAGACAAATTGAACCGGTGAAAGGAGAAAAGAAAAACGGCTAAAGGGAAAACCGCGCTATTGCGGGAAATATGCGCAAGGAGTGCGCAGCTTGTACAATGTATATAATAAAAAGGGATTACCTTCAAGAGAGCAAAATTATATCTCTGAAATGAGGGTTTCAGTACACAAGCATCCATAACCGACGCAAAATAATTGTGTTTTATTATACGCCGTCGATCAGCGCCATGGCAACCGCTGAATGGCGGTCGTGGGCAATGGAGATTTTCATCTTGCAGCCAGAAGGAAAAAGCCTGGTATCAACAAGCCGCACATAGGGTCGACCCCGTTCATCATTGAGTATGGCAAAGCTTTTCCAGTGCACGCCATCAGCGAAGCCTGTGCCGAGTGCTTTGACGACCGCCTCTTTTGCAGCAAACCTGCCTGCGATACTGGCAATCACCTGTGGCTTGTGCAGGCAGATTGCGATCTCCTCTTCTGTCAGAAAGCGCTGGAGAAACTTCACACCATAGCGGCTGAAGAGCTTTTCAATCCGGTCAAGATCGACAATATCGACACCAATCTCCATGTTGTTTTTCCCGTTCAGACAAGAGCGATTGTCATTGAAAGATCGAGAGCCTTGACGCTGTGTGTCAGCTCTCCGATTGAGATAAAGTCAACGCCGGTTTCGGCAACTTCCGCTACATTGTGCATGCCGATATTGCCGGAAGCTTCAAGAAGGGGAATGCTCCTGCCACTCCTGGCAAAAGCGACAGCCTCGCGCAGCAGTGCAGGAGTAAAGTTGTCGAGAAGAATGATGTCCGGCTGGCAATTGAGAGCGTCCTGCAACTCCTTCATTGAACGTACCTCAGTTTCAATTTTCACATCAAGCTTATGCTCTTCGCGGTATCGCTGTGCCCGATGAATGGCTTTCGCAATGCCTCCGGAGGCGTCAATATGGTTATCCTTGATGAGAATCATGTCGAAAAGGCCGAAGCGATGATTTGTCCCTCCGCCGATCCTGACAGCCTCCTTGTCAAAATAGCGAAGCCCAGGAGCTGTTTTGCGGGTATCGAGAATTCTGGTGCCTGTATGGCTCACCTTGTCAACATAGCCCCTCGTTCTTGTTGCAATCCCCGACATGCGCTGCATGAAATTAAGTGTTGTGCGTTCGGCGATAAGAAGTGGAGCAAGCATTCCCGTCACTTCCAGAATGATCTCGCCGCAGAGAACTCTTTCGCCGTCACGGCGATGCAGTACAACGGAGAGCCTGGAGTCACAGGCAGCAAAAACCTGCATGGCAACATCGCTCCCGCCGAGCACGCCATCCTCCTTGGCTTTGATAACGGCACTTCCGCCCTGACGGGGATCAATTGTGGCAAGGGTGGTAATATCGCCCGTGTAACGATCCTCCTCAAGTGCGAGCATAATGGCCCTTGCACGACAACCTTCATAAAAATCGTTACAATCCTTGCTCTTCATGGTTACCGTTCCCTCTCTATATTGAAAAAAATCACTTCCCCGACCCAAGGTAGTGAATTCGCCAATACCCTCGCACAAAAAAATCGGCGCATTGGTGGCACAGAACCCTGAAACGGTGGTGAGTGTTGAACGTGGAAAGGCAACTTTATTGAAGTGTGTGAAAAAATGGCTTGTTGTAGAACGAGATGGAGAATTGTTATATTAGCCGAAGCGATAGGGGCAGGTGTCGGCTTATGCAATGATCTCGAAGCACTGCCCGGTTTCGGGTATTTTTTTATCAGAAACACACATGGATACCAGCAAAATAAAATTTAAAGCGTTATTTCAGGACGTTGCATCACTTCAGGATATCTGGAAGTTCTCGACAGTAAATGCCCACGATGTTGATTTTCTGAAGTTCCGGCAGCGTTCTGAATGGTTGCAATTTACCGGACTTGATGACAGGGATGGTCATGAAATTTACGAAGGGGATCTGCTGAAGTGGGAGGGGTTGATTGTCGAAGTTGTTTTTGATTGCGGAAGTTTTAAAGTACTCAATGACGGCAGCTCCGACATGCTCTTGTGGTTTTGTTTGCCCGAATGCAAAATTGTCGGCAACAAATACGAAAAGAAGAAAGTCAAACCCTGAGCAAGAGTCACGGCAAGCTTCCACGAAAAGCCGATACACGACGGTTTTATTCACCCAAAGGTACCTATGATACATTGCGCCAACTCATGTGTCCGGCTGGTCAACATGGTTTTTTATGCCCACCACGGCGTTCTCAAGGAAGAGCATACTGTTGGCGGAAAGTATGAAGTCGATGCGGAGCTCTTTTTTGACTTCACCGATGCCGCCCAGAACGACGACATCACGAAAACTGTCGATTACGGCGCAGTGTACAAAAAGATTGAGGAGGCGCTGACCCTCCGCAAATACTTTCTGATTGAGGCAGTCGCCTGTGAGATCGCCCGCGAACTCCTCCGTGACTTTGCGATTCTTGAGAGAGTGGCCATCAGGGTACGTAAACGCAACCCGCCCGTCAACGGCATCTGCGATTATGCCGAAGCTGATTACACTGCCACCCGCCACTGACATCATGCCGAAAAACAACGTCTTTATCGGGATAGGATCCAATATCGGAGAGCGTCTCCACCACCTGCAGGAGGCGGTTGACAGGCTGTCGGGGCTTGATGACACAACCGTATCAGCGGTATCGTCAATCTATATGACTGAACCGGTCGGCGAGAGTGAACAGAACCGCTTCTATAACGGCGTTCTTCAGCTTGAGACTTCGCTTCCACCCGAAAAGTTGCGCCGACAGTGCAAAACCATTGAACAGGAGCTTGGAAGGCCCGACGCCTATCCCCGCTGGAGCCCGAGAGTGATTGATCTCGACATTCTGCTCTATGGCAATGCGATTATTAAGACCGAAACGCTCTCAATTCCGCATCCGGAACTGCATTGCCGAAAATTTGTGCTTATTCCGCTGCTCGACATTGCAAACCCGCAGCACCCCGCACTGCAACAAACCATTCTGCAACTTCTGGAGAGCTGCAGTGACCGCTCGGTACTGATAAAGACAAGGGAGGTAATCAGGATAAAAAAAGACGGAGCACACCCCGAAAGGCCTCCGTCCTGAAAAAAGTCACCGGAAGAAACTCAGTTGGCAAAGGTGATATTAAGGTTTCCTTCAGCAAAGTCAGCCCCTTCTGTCTTGCGACCAACAAGCACATTGGGCAGAATAATGCTTTTGCGGAAATTATTAATATCAACCAGCAGTTCATCGCCCTTGATATTGACATTGAGCTTCTTCACCTCAACGTTCGGCAGATAGAGGCTCAGGACATACTTCCCGTCTATTTTCTCGAGCATCTGGGTTTTATCATCGGTGTAGAGGATATCAGCCGGATTGACATCACCAAACATCTCCTGGCTCAACTGATAAAGCCTCTCAATATTGATGATTTCTGCCGTTGACTGTTTCACCCTGAAAATAGGCACCGGATAGAAGCAATTTTCAATGACCCTGAGATATTTGCTCTGAATATCGATAAGGCTCTGCAGGTAGCTGTCGGTTGAGCTTGAAGGAAGAATCTTGTTGACGATTGCTGCATCAAGCTTGTAGCCGAAGAGATTGAGGTAGGTCTGTACGCGCAAGGCCTCCTTGATAACCATATTTTCAGGATTAAGAACGACCCTGAAGGTGGTTATGGATTTATCCTGAAGCATGGCATGAAGCTCTTTCATGTGCGAATTCACCTCAGGCATAAGCTTGAAAATATTTTTTTTCGGCATGAACTTGCTCAGAAGCGGAGCGGCAAAACCGATGGCCTTTGAGTGCCATCCACCAATTTTATCGGCATACCATCCATACGATTCGGGCATTCCGAGCAGACGCATGGTCTCTCCCGTCGGGGCGGCATCAACAACAACCGCATCATAATCACCTGATTTGGCAGCTTTCCAGATATAGCGCAAACTGATCATCTCCTCCATTCCCGGCATAATGGCAAGCTCTTCGGCAACAACCTCATTGGCTCCATCGTGCATTAAAATCGATGAAAAATAGGAATAGAGCTCAGTCCAGTTTTCCCTGATTTCCGCAAGAACATTCACCTCCATGGCAAAGAGATTTTTTTCGACCTCCACCGGCGTGGACGAGAGTTCTGTGCTCAACGCATCAGCAAGACTGTGCGCCACATCGGTGCTCATGATCAAAACCCGTTGTCCTCTTCGGGCAATTGCTGTTGCTGATGAAGCTGAAACGGTAGTCTTTCCTACCCCTCCTTTACCCAAGTAAAGAATAATTCTCATGGTGATAATAAAACTATTGAGTGGACTTAATCTTGACTGAACGCTTTTTATCGATGAGTTGCTCCTTCATTACCCCGGCTCCTGACCTGTCAGGCGAGTGGCATCTGGCGCACCTTCTTTTTCATCAGGAGAATCATCCAAACTCATCATGTTTTTCACAATGGCCGGAACCTCCTCTTCAAGAGTTTTGACGGTAATAGATTTACGCTTGGGAACTGCATCAGCTTCAAGACCCTCCACTCTCTCTTCTGCTTTCACGGATGGCTCAGAAACGCTGTTTTTCGGTTCAACCGGAGAGATGTCGCTGCTGAAACAATCATCATTGGGCGTCACATCGTCATCGCTTTTGATCTGAATGCTCTTTTTTCTGAAATGACGCTCATGGTCGTCATCTTCATCGCGCGATCTCTCGTGCGCTTTCTGCTGCGACAACTCATCATCAGAACCACCATCATCCATTTTTGGCGAAGGACGTTGCGGCCTTTTCTTTGCATTCTCACTAAAACTTGAGGAGAGACGTAACAGCTTGCCAACCGACCCGATGACTCCGTCATTTTTGACTGCCGTCTTGACGATATTGAGTACAAAGCGCTCGGCCTGGGGATTGTCTGCTATGCTGTTGAGTAGTTCATTAAGTGCCGTCAGCATACCGGGAACATGCTGCAGGTCACTTTTGACCTGCTCACGAATCTTGAATGGAGTGTCACCAATAATCTCCTTCAGTGAACCGGTAAATCTTTTAATTGACGCTGGATCAGTGGGAAGAATACTCTCAATTCCCCTGAGAAAATCAGCCGGAGAAAACCCTTCTGCACCCTGCTCTCCTCCCTGAGCGCCCCCAGGCTGCGCGCCACCCGGTTGCCCTCCCCTTTCATCCGAAGGATAACCGATGGATGCCTTGTATTGCTCAAGGAGATCCTGACCATAACCGATATTGCTGTCTCGCTGGGCGGAATCTGAAGCACCAAAACGAAGGGTGATGGGCCGAGGCACACACACACTTCTTGCGCCATGCAGAATAAGGTGAGAAACATGATCAGGCAGATCGCTTCGGTAATTGAGACCAAGGTGCTCCTCAATGACCGATTCCATAACCGTGTGAAGCCTGGCAATCAATTCGGCCTCCCTCAGCTCAACCATGTCAAAAATAACATAGACAGGATCCTTCTCCTCACGACGAACCTTGAAGTTAAGCGTCGCAAAATCGTGATCTTTATTCCGGCTGTTCACCGTGACGGAACCAAGATTGAATCGGTCGAGATAATCTTTGTTTGATCCCCTTGCCCAAAAGTAAACCGCCTTGTCAGTATAAATCAGATAATCCTGAAAGGCAATAT
This sequence comes from uncultured Chlorobiaceae bacterium, assembly GCA_903939765.1. Taxonomy (GTDB): domain Bacteria; phylum Bacteroidota; class Chlorobiia; order Chlorobiales; family Chlorobiaceae; genus Chlorobium. The sequence goes on from CAJAIK010000031.1 coordinate 10,721, forward strand.
TTCCAACGCGCTCCTGCTGTGATTCATAAAATACGCCCTCAAAAAATGCGATCGGATTCTCACCGGCATTCATGAGCCCTTTCTGAAAAAATTCAGCAACATCACTCTGCTCGGTCTGTGCCGAAACATACAACGATAAATTAGCCATTACCCATACCTGTTCACTTGATACTGATTAGCACGCTGAACTGAAATCTATGAAAATTTTATAATAAAGAGAAATCACCTGATAAAGACTGGAGCAATTGTGAGTTTTTACGAAAACAAAAAAGGCAGTGAAAGCTTTAATCTTTTCACTGCCTGAGCAAAGAGCATATTGCAGTATGCTTACTCTGCGAACTTTGATCCTATAGCCTTGGAAGGAACAGCATAGCCGGAAACTTCAGGTGATGAACCGCGAAGGCTCGCACCTGCACCGCCGCCACCAATGTTGCCATAAGCGTTGCGATTGATTCTCATCGTGCCCTTGCCCAAAGAATCAAACAACAAACCGACAGTTTCCCAATGCCCCTCAACCATCACCTCAAAAACGCGACCGGCTGCAGCAAGGATATCGGTAAATACGCCTCCACCACTTACACTCATAATTCCCCCTTGGAATTTAATTATTGGAAAGTTATCAAAATTTACAACAGCATTCTTTGTTCCAATTTACAGTAATAATAGACAAAACCAAGGAAAAAAATCCTTTCGGACGGGGCAAACCCCGGCCAAACTGCCTATATTCCTACCTTCTGACCGGACCTTTCTGGAAAGAACCGGCAAAATTCTTGACAACTTCGGAAGCAGAAACCCCTGCATCACCAACAGCCGTAGCGGCATTCCCTGTTGCATTTTCAACAGTTTCAACAGCACTGACATAGAGCTCACTGGCCGTTCTGGATGCGTCTTTAACCGTAATCGCAACGCGGTCAAGAGTTTCGCCAACCACACCGCTGGTGTTGCCAAGCAGATTGCCAATACCCGAAGCGTCGATAACTGCGCCCACAGTGCCGGTTACCGTATCAAAAAGATTTCCGGCAAGATTCAGACTGCCGACTACGGCACTCTGACCGGTCAAAAGCACACTCTCAGCAAGGAACGTAAGACGATCAATAAACTCAAGTTCCTTGAAATCTTTACGCAGATTCTGGTACGATTCCGACATATTATTCTCCCTGGAATTGAGGCCGCCCAAATGGAGCCCCGGTTATGATGATGAATTCACAAAAAACTATCCTGTTGAAAGCTAAACATAAATATTGTTCAAAACAAATACTCTCATTTATCCCCTATCGTAAGCTTTCTGCTCTTTTTTGGACCGACTATGCACCTGAGCATTAAGATCAAAGGGAATGTGCAGCCACTTATCCTTGAAGACTGCATCTCCCGGCTCAAGCCCGGTCAGGCTGATCGGAAGGGTGATGATCTTGCGCTGATTGCCTATCTGGACAAACAACTCATCACCAGTTACCCAGACATCAATATCTACAGGGTTGGCAAACATGAGCTTCAACTGTACCTCATAGACATCGCCATTGCGGACAAACTTTATCGGCGGCTCGTCATACATCATATCGGATGGATCGCTGTCGCCGTACATGTCTTTGGCAAACATCTCGAGTGACTTGAGACCGACAATTTCCTGCTCGTACATCCTCAGCTTTTTGACCGGAAGGGGAGAAAAACCCTCTTCAATCTCTCCAAGGTACTTCTGCTGAATAGCTTTCCAATTCTCCAGATAACCACTGTTCTCTTTTGTATCAAGCAGCTTGTTGACCAGCACCATGTCTACCTTGAAGCCGTAAAGGTTCAGATAGGTCAAGGCGCGCATCGTCTCCTTGATCGACATTTTTTCTGCGTTCATGACAAGGCGCACCGTCGACTTTTGATTATCCGTCAGAATCTCGCGGATATCTTCAAGCTCATCAAATACCTGGTCGACCGACTCAACAGCTTCAGCCGGAGGAATAAAAAATGCAATTTTGTCAGACATCCTTGACAGCGGCTTGCTCAGCGGCTTGATAAGGTATTTATTGACATTCTTGATCGCCTTCATGCCCCAGGCAAGGGTATCCGGAAGGGACAAAAGCCGAAGGGTTTCGCCCGTCGGAGCAGTATCGAGCACCAGAACATCATAGAGTCCGGAAGCTTTATAACGCTTTACCCTCAAAAGAGAGAAAAGCTCTTCCATACCGGGCAGAATAGTCATTTCATCAGCCATGACCCCCGAAATACCCTGAGCCATAAAAACCTTTGTATAGTACTTTTGTACAGCATGCCAGTTCTGCTTCAGGTCTACATAGGGATTGACCTCAATTGCATCAAGATTCTCCTTTATTTTGGTCGGTTCTGCGCCAAGGGGCAGGTTGAACGAATCAGAGAGACTGTGTGCTGGATCGGTTGAAAGGACAAGTGTACGATAACCAAGTTGTGACAAGCGAACCGCCGTAGCCGCAGAGACACTGGTTTTACCTACCCCGCCTTTTCCTGTAAAAGTTAAAATACGCATGAACCGGGCATTGGAAGTTTATGGACGCTGAGGAAAAAATCAGAACTAGAGAAAAAGCCAAAGATATCACTCTGAGCTGACACTACAAAAGATTGAACATACACACTTCAACCAAGGTTAAAAATTTTAAACTTGGTTATCTCACCTGAAGAGCTTGCAAATGACTCTTCTGCTCACTTAATTAAGCCATTCAATCAAGATTATCACCGTTATGCCTGAAACAAACTCCATCGTCGACATCCGGGCAACCATTGTCGAAACCCGCCGTATCAGCACTGCCGTCAGCATCATTACACTCGATTGCCCGGCAATTGCCGCATCGGCAAGACCCGGAAACTTTATTAACGTCAAGGTAAGCGATACGACGCTGCCACTGCTCCGTCGACCATTTTCGATACACAATGTGCGAGGAACGCTTATCGACATCATGGTCAAATCAATCGGGAGCGGCACCTCGCTTTTCTGCGACAGACCGGCAGGTTCAACCGTCATGGTACTCGGACCGCTGGGAAACTGCTTCGACATTGCAGGCCAGGAGTTTGACATCGCCATTCTTCTCTCCGGAGGAATCGGCACAGCACCCATGCTTTTTCTTGAAAAAACGCTTGCCGCAAAAGGCAAAAAGGTCATCAACCTGATTGGAGGCCAGTCAAAAGAAGATATACTCGCCGGGAATCTTTCAAACTGCCGGTTTGCAACCGATGACGGTTCAGCAGGATTCAGGGGCAACGTGGTGGAGCTGCTCCGGAGCGAACTGACCACGATCAGCAAAGAGGGTCGTGCAAAGGTTTTTGCGTGCGGACCCAATGCCATGCTGAAAGCGGTTGCCAGTTTCTGCCGTGAGGAGCAGCTTGCATGTGAACTCTCACTTGAATCGGTCATGGGCTGCGGCATAGGAATCTGCTACGGCTGCAGCGTTGAGGTAAACAGCCCGGATGGAGGGCTCCGCACCATCCTGCTTTGCCGGGAGGGCCCGGTCATTAACGGGGAACTGCTTGCAGTATAAATAAGATAATTTTATCTTTATAGTGCAGGGCGAGAGCTATTCCAGACAGTTTTTTTTCATAAACCTCCAAACTCAAGATACCATGGCAAGAGGACTTAACAAAGTAATGCTCATCGGCAGACTCGGGGGTGAACCAGAAACCCGGCAAGCTGGTTCAACAACCGTAACAAACTTCACGATTGCGACGAGCGAAAAGTTCAAGAACCAGCAGGGCGAACTTCAGGAAAAAACAGAGTGGCACCGGATTGTCGCATGGGGACGACTTGCAGAAATCTGCAAAGAATATCTGCACAAGGGCTCACAACTCTACGTTGAGGGAAAACTGCAGACAAGGAATTGGGAAAAAGAGGGTGTCAAGCAATACACCACAGAGATCGTCATCAGCGACATGCAGATGCTTGATGGCAAGCCATCGGGAGCAACCTATGAAGGCAACTCGCAGGGTTACGAGCGCCATCAGGGAGCCCCTGACTCTCAGTCACCGCCCGCTCCATCTTCGGTGCCGATGCTTGAAAATGACAAGGACGACCTGCCGTTCTGAAACAGCCACCTTTTTCGCGGTCATGGCGAACAAAGAGAGATGCCTGAGGCGCGTGGTACAGATCCTGCAAGAACAGGAGGACAACAAATCGGGTGCACTTCGGTGCACCCCGTAATAGCTTACAATCAACGATGGATGCACTGAAAAAAAATATTCTTGCCGGCACCATTGCACCGGTTTATCTCTTTTACGGCCCGGAAAGCTACCTCAAGGAGGAGTTTGCCGGGATGATCAAAACGGCGATATTTCCATCCGAAAGCGAAGCAGCATGCAACACTCTCCTCCTCTACGGCCCCGATCTCACGCCAGGCGAATTGGTATCGAAGGCCTCTGAATATCCAATGTTCTCCCCGAAGCAGCTCATCATTGTCCGGCAGTTTGAAAAAATCAAGAAGCCTCCAACAAAAGAGCTGCAAAAACAGCATGAAGAAAAATTCAACCGTTACATACAGAGTCCGGCTGAGTTTACCGTACTGATACTCGACGCTGACCAGATTGATAAAAAAGAGATCGAGAAGCCGCCATTCAGTACGCTGAAAAAATACCGCCACGACTTCGCAGCCATCAAATCTCCGGAACTCTTTGCTTCCGGCAGGGCAAAAGCTTCAGGCTGGAGCTTTGAGCCTGACGCTCTCAAAGCCTTTTCCGCCTATACTGAACCCTCAGCGAGGGAGATCTGCCACGAAATTGAAAAGATTATCCTGTACGCATCTGCACGAGGCGCTGATAAACGTATCACGGCAGCAGACGTTCTGGACTGCGTCGGCATATCGCGCAACTACAACGTCTTTGAACTCGAAAAAGCACTTGCGGAACGGAGCCTGAGACTCTGCAGCGGCATATCGCTCATGATCATGGAGCGTGAAGGGCAAAAAGAGGGGCTCGGTAACATCGTCCGATTTTTGACCACCTTTTATATCCGTCTCTGGAAACTTTCGCTGCCCGAGGTACGGCAACTTCCCCAGGCAGAAATTGCCAAAATCCTCGGCATGTACGGCAAGCAAGAGTACTTCATCAAAAACTACCTCGCTTACACCCGCACATTTTCACTCCGTGATGCCGAGCGTGCCATCACCGCCCTGAAAGAGACCGATGCCGCCCTCAAAGGGCTGCTCCCCTACCCGGATGAAAAATATCTGCTCCTGCGGCTCATGCAGAAACTGCTCGGATAAAAACACCGAACCATTCAGAGCCAGCCTTTCTGCCGATACCAGGCGATTGTTTTTGCAATCCCTTCGGCAAGTGTGGTTCCTGCCCTGAAACCAAAATCAATCTCAGCCTGCTCGGACGAACAGACCCAATAATCCTGCACAAGTTCATTGGCCTTGTCACGATTGATAAGCAGTGGCGTTCCCCGTAACGATCCGATTGCACCAATAATCGTCGCAACAGCAAAAAGGAGCGGCTTCGGCAGCGAAAGCTTGCTGATTTTCGTAAAACCAAGCACAGGCTTGGCAGCAGCAATAAGCTCATCCCATGACCAGGAACGGGGAGAGGTGATATAATAGATACGCCCGGCAGCAGCCTCCGAACGGGCTGCCATCATCATGCCATCGACAAGATCGTCAACATAGATCATGCTGAAACGCTGCCTGGCCGCACTGCCTGCCGACAGCAGCACCCCTTTGGCAAGCATCTGAAAAATCTGCAACACATCCCGGTCACCCGGCCCGTAAACTGCAGGAGGACGCACAATGGTAACCGGAACACCATCCGAACGCTCCAGGCAAAGCGCTTCCGCCCGCAACTTGCTGCGCCCGTAGGCGCTAACCGGAGCGGGATTATCACGCTCACTTACACCCCGGATACCCTCCGAAGCAGGACCAGCAACCGTCAGTGACGAAACAAAAAGAAACCGCTTAAGACCGGGGTTATGCTCCCTGACTGCCGAAAGCAGGTTCTTTACTGGTAACACATTACCCGCATCATAGCCCGTCTCGTCAAACGCTTTCGTTACCCCGGCGAGATGCACAATACGGTCGATACCCCGCACCGCACGCCCAAGAGCCTCTGAGTCACCAAAACTGCCCCTGACAACCTCTACCCCGTCCGGCAAAGCCGCACCATGACTTTCTGTACGAAGAAAAACCCTTACTCTTTCACCCTCTGCAGCAAGTTGGCGTAACAGTCGCACGCCAATAAAACCGCTCGAACCAGTCACCAATATTGTTTCACCCATATTCCCTTTCACTATGGTTTATTCACCAAATAACACTGCCTTTTTCGCTACCGGCACCGTCTTCAGCAAAAAAAGCAGAACCTCGTTTAACAAAAAACTAAAAATTTTGATACATTTCCCTTTCTAAGCAAAATGCGCTTACCTGAAAACCGGTCACCGAAAGAAAAACAAAAAAAGACGACCGTAAACACAAGAAATTCCAGCTTTTTTTTGTTACTGCTGAAATAAATTTGCATGACTGTGGAGAAAACCAAAGACCTCTTTAAAAAGTGCATCGAGTATACCATGGCTGATGAAGTAAAGGAGTTGGGCCTATACCCCTTTTTTCATCCCATAGACGAAAACGAAGGTCCGGTAGTTTCCTTTGGCGGCCGGAAACTCGTTATGGCAGGCTCGAACAACTATCTCGGCCTGACCGCCGACCCGAGGGTAAAAGCCGCATCGATCAACGCCATAAATAAATACGGTACCAGTTGCAGCGGATCGCGCTACATGACCGGCACGGTCAACCTCCACGTTGAGCTTGAAGAGCGGCTTGCCGATTTTTTTGAAAAAGAGCGCTGTCTGCTCTTCAGCACCGGCTACCAGACCGGTCAGGGCATCATCCCTACACTGGTGCAGCGCGGTGAATATATTGTCTCTGACCGCGACAACCATGCAAGCCTTGTGGCAGCAACAGTCATGGCGCTCGGAGCCGGAGCCAATCTGGCCCGCTACAACCACAACAACATGGAAGATCTCGAACGCGTGCTTCAGACCATTCCTGAATCGGCTGGCCGCCTGATTGTTTCTGACGGAGTCTTCTCCGTCTCCGGTGAAATTGTTGACCTTCCGACCCTGGTGAAACTGGCAAAGAAATATAATGCCCGCATTCTTATTGACGATGCCCATGCCGTCGGAGTCATCGGCAAAACGGGCAGAGGTACCCCCTCAGAGTTTGGCCTTGTCAAGGAGGTTGACCTCATCATGGGCACCTTCTCAAAAACCTTTGGTTCACTTGGAGGCTACGTTGTGGGTGACCGTGCCGTCATCAACTTTATCAAGCACAACGCACCAGCCCTTATCTTCAGCGCTTCGCCAACACCAGCAAGTGTTGCCGCCGTTCTGGCCACACTCGACATTATCCGCACCGAACCGGAACTTATGGAGCGGCTCATCGCCAATACCGATTACGTTCGCCAGGCACTGCTCAAAGCTGGGTTTACCCTCATGCCATCGCGCACAGCCATTGTCACCGTGCTGATCAGCGACCAGATGAAAACCCTCTACTTCTGGAAAAAACTGTTCGATGCCGGCGTCTACGTCAATGCCTTCATCCGTCCCGGCGTCATGCCTGGCCACGAAGCGCTTCGCACAAGCTTTATGGCAACCCACCAGCGCGTCCATCTCGACAAGGTTATCACCGAATTCTGCACCATCGGCCGGGAGCTTGGCGTTATCTCATAGTGTAACCCTGAATTTCAGATATGCTTTATCACAATCCCCGGCAGCCACCGGGGATTGTTTTTACAATACTATCACATCTTTTACCCGTCCATACTTACACAATCGCAGTAATGGTTGTATTGTTGCATTTTTTTTTAATAACTTCGACCTTAAGTTTCATTAAATGCGGATGCGGAGATTTGGTTTTTCTCCCATACTGATTTGATTGCTGAGGCTGGGTGAAGGGTGATTATGTACTGCCAAACAAGGAAAAATGAGTTATTGACCCTGTTTTTTTGTCCGTATCATTGCAACCAAACCACATACCATCATGAAAACAAAACAGGTACAAGCATCTCGCTTGGTGCGTTTTGTTGTTTCGTCGTTTTGCCTTACGGCATCACTGGTCCCTCTCACCTCTTACGGAGCTGATACGGGGACAGTAAGAGGCAGAATTATCGACAAGGCAGACGGAGAGGGAGTTTATGGCGCATCAGTCACTGTTGCCGGCACCACCATCGGCACGGCAACCGACATGAACGGCAACTTCGTCCTCCAGAACGTCCCCGCAAAATCACAGAAACTCTCCGTATCCATCGTCGGTTATGCACCTGCAAGCCAGGTCGTCACGGTCGGCACCGGCCAGACCGCCAGCGTGAACCTGCAGCTCGGCCAGACCACCATCATGGCTTCGGAAGTCGTGGTTGGCGCATCAACGTACAAACAGGATCGGCTTGATGTTCCCGTGACCGTTAACGTGGTTTCGAATGAAAAGATCAGACAAGAACCAAATGCCACTCTCGACAAAGTCGTCGAGGATGTTCCAGGAGTATCGGTAACTCGTGCAGGTGGTCAGACCACAGCTGGCTTACAAATTCGTGGTTCAAATACTTATCAAGGTGGTGCTATCGGTACCCGCGTACAGGGTTTTTATGACGGATTTCCACTCAACGCCCCGGAATCCGGTGAGATTGCATGGCCTTCTGTCAATATGAATGCGGCCGATAAAGTAGAAATCCTGAAAGGTGCTGCAGCTACCCTTTACGGTTCAGGTGCGATGGGCGGTGTGGTCAATGTCTTTGGACACCTTCCAGACAAATTGGAAGTAAAGGCAGGTGTAAACGGCGGATTCTATGATGCCCCTCCATCAAGCGACCAGAGCGTGTATCGCAATAATTATACACCCTGGTTCTGGAACACCTACTTCGGGCTTGGCAACAAGAGCGGAAAGTGGAACTACAGTCTTCTTTACACCCATAGCAATGATGATGGGTATCGCCAGAATGCACAAACCAAGCTCGATGATGTCAAGCTGAAAGTCCGTTACGACATTGATGCCAAGCAGTATCTGCAGGTTAGTTCATTCTACAGTGAAACTGTTGGTGGATATGCATACAGTTGGCCCTATCAAGCGACAGGAGTTCCCAATAATTTCACCACGATCGAAAATAGATCATTCGATATTTTCCAACAATCGAGAGCTTTCGCGAGTGAAACAGTTTTAGCAGATTATATTGCGGCACATCTTGGAGAAACTCTTATGGGCATGCCTCTGCCCAGCTCGTTCCCTTACTTTATACCTGGTGGACCTTATGCGGGGACATATTCCGCTGCTCAATATGCACATTTGGTAAATACCACCATTTTACACGGGGCATTGACAAATTACAAGACCTACGATACCGTCTATGCAGATGATATTATCAAAAGAAAGAATGCACAAGTCGGCTTAAACTATGTCAATCTCTTAAGCGACAATCTCAGTCTTGATACGAGGTTATACTATACACGTTTTGATACCCGTATTGAGTATAACCCAACGGCTGTTCTTCAGGATTATCCCATAACCGACAGAACCCCTGGAGAGTTTAATCAAACCTATTCCAACCGTTACGGTGCCGGTGCTAAGTTTGACTGGAGAATTAATGACCACCATCGCTTTATTTTTGGAGTAGATGGCAATATCACTGATGTCATGTCAACAACCGTCACAGCAGAACGACCAACGAAAAACACGCTGAAGCCAATTCAGGAAAAGAATGCCGCGGCGTTTATTCAGGATGAGTGGAAGATTACGGACCGGCTGACCTCACTGATCTCGCTGCGCTACGACTGGAGCGGTATTGATGCCGATAGGGCCGAGACAACTGCAGGTAGCTTTGTCGACCTGCAGCACAAATCGATCGATGCCTTAAGTCCGCGACTTGCACTTAACTATAAGGCCATGGACGACATGTCCTTCCGGGCATCGTATGGAAAAAGCTTCCGGGCTCCTACCTTATCTGAACGCTTTATTCGCGATGGAGGCATGTTCACAGGAATACCAAACCCTGCTCTTGACAAGGAGACTATGACTGCTTATGAAGTCGGTATGTTCAAGCAGTTCGGCGACAAAGTCTCTTTTGATATAGCAGGCTACCTTAACGACTATGACAACCTAATAGAGTCGATTATTACACCTATTGGATCGGGCGGAACATTTATCTACCAGAATATAACTAAAGCACGCATTTGGGGTATTGAGACCAGTCTAAATTACAGGCCATCCAATGACTGGCTACTGAATGCGAACTATACCTACATGAATGCCAAAAACCGTTCCTATGTTGCCGGGCAAAGCTCATTTCAGGATCTGAACCCCGACCCGACATGGTTGCCATACAGGGCAGAGCATATGGCATCAGCAGGAGCGACTTGGAAACCGACCAACAAGCTAACACTCAATCTAAATGGACGCTACGTAAGTCAGTACAAGTCAATAAGCACTTATGCCAACGCAACCAGAACAAACTACCCGGGTGGCTTTATTGTTCTTAACACCGGACTGAAGTACCAGGCTGCCGATACGGTCTCTTTAAGCTTGCTCTGCCGCAACATCGGCAACGTGCAGTACGAAGAGGCTGAGTGGTTCCGTGCACCAGGACGCAGCTATGTTATGGGAATTGATTGCACCTTCTAAGAAACCCGTTCAGCAATGAACCGTTCTTATCACAGCCAGCCCTTCAGTAACGAGGGGCTGGCTCTTTTTTAATCGTTAGTTTACATCAAGGGATTTTATTACATTTTGCAATCCTGTTAAAACCACATCAAACGCACATCTTTTTGTAATTCTATGCACGATAAAATCAGAATTGCCGCTATTGTCGGGATGGAGCAATGCAACCAGCGGGTATGGCGCGAGGTAACCTCCAAAATCGCCGCACACGCTGAATTGACCCAATGGACCGATCAGGATCTTGAGCATCAGAATCCTGAGGCAGCCGAAGCAATCCGCAACGCCGATTGTATTTTTACCACACTGATCCAGTTCAAGATGCAGGCCGACTGGCTGCAGGAGCAGGTCGCGCAGTCGAAGGCCAAGGTCGTTTTTGCCTACGAGTCGATGCCTGAAGTGATGCAAATGACGAAAATTGGCAATTATGTGGTTTCGGGGGATGGCAGCGGCATGCCCGATATTGTCAAGAAAGTTGCGAAAATGCTGGTAAAGGGACGCGACGAGGATGCGCTCTACGGCTACATGAAGCTGTTGAAAATCATGCGCACCATGCTGCCGCTGATACCCAAAAAGGCAAAAGATTTCAAGAACTGGATGCAGGTTTACACCTACTGGATGAATCCGACGACGGAGAACCTTGCATCGATGTTCAACTATATCATCGCTGAATACTTTGAGGTTGATGTCAAGGTTGAGAAGGTGCAGGAGGTGCCGACCATGGGCTTCTACCATCCTGATGCACCGGAATACCTGAAAGATCTGCACCATTATGAAAAATGGCTGCACAAACGCAATAAAAACTCGGCGAAACAGCGCAACGTCGGGATGCTCTTCTTCCGCAAGCACCTGCTTCAGGAAAAGGAGTATATCGACAATGCCATCCGCGCCATCGAAGCCAAAGGGCTCAATCCCCTGCCGGTCTTTGTTATGGGTGTTGAGGGTCACGTTGCCGCCAGGGAGTGGTTTACGCACAACAACATCGACATGCTCATCAATATGATGGGCTTTGGTTTTGTGGGCGGTCCCGCAGGCGCAACCACACCGGGAGCCTCATCTGCCGCACGCGACGAGATTCTGGGCAAAATAAACGCTCCCTACGTTGTATCCCAGCCGCTCTTTATACAGGATTTTGCCTCATGGAAGTCACAGGGAGTCATCCCGCTTCAGTCGGCGATGACCTATTCGCTGCCTGAGATGGATGGCGCCGTTTGCCCCGTTGTCCTCGGAGCCATCAAGGATGGACGCCTCCAGACGGTTCCCGATCGCCTCGAAAGGCTTGCCGGTTTAGCCAAAAAGTTTTCAGAGCTGCGCCAGACTGCGAACCGCGATAAAAAGGTTGCACTGGTTGTCTATGACTATCCTCCGGGCATGGGTAAAAAGGCAAGTGCCGCTCTGCTTGATGTCCCAAAAAGTATCTACAACATCCTCCAGTCACTGCGCACTGAAGGGTACAACGTCGGTGAACTGCCGGAATCACCCGAAGCGCTGCTTGCCATGCTCGACACGGCAACCGACTACGAAATCCAGGCGCATGAGCAGGGGTGCTTTTCGATTGACCGCGAGATGTACAATACCCTCACCAGCACGAGGGAGCGCGAACGCATTGAAGGACGCTGGAGCGGCTTCCCGGGAGAGATTGCTCCCATCAAGCCTGACCGGCTCTTTATTGGCGGCGTGACGCTCGGCAATATCTTTATCGGCGTTCAGCCGCGCCTTGGCATACAGGGTGACCCGATGCGCCTCCTCTTCGACAAGGAGAACACACCGCACCATCAATATATCGCCTTCTACCGCTGGATCAGCCGCATCTTCAAGGCAAACGCCCTGGTGCACATCGGCATGCACGGTACGGCGGAGTGGATGCCCGGCCTGCAACTCGGCGTCACCGGCGACTGCTGGTCGGACGCGCTGCTCGGTGAAGTACCCCACTTCTACATCTACCCGATCAATAACCCGAGCGAGGCCAATATTGCCAAGCGTCGCGGCCACGCCACCATGATTTCGCACAACATCCCGCCGCTTGCACGGGCTGGCCTCTACAAGGAGCTTCCCGCCTTCAAGGAGATGCTGAACGACTACCGTGAGCGCGGTCTTGAAAAGATGGTGGATGTTGAGACCGAAGAGGTCATTATTGCCAAGGCACAGCAGCTCAACCTGACCGATGACTGCCCCCGCGTTGAAGGAGAACTATTCCCTGACTATATCAGCCGCCTCTATACCTACATGATGGAGCTTGAGGGGCGCCTGATATCAAACTCGCTGCATGTATTTGGCGAAACACCAAGGCTCGACACACAGATCACCACCATTACCGAGTACCTCAAGGTTCGCGGCAATGAAAAATCGCTGCCATCACTCATCATGCAGGCAATCGGTGAAGATAAAAGCTTTGGTGATTATCCCAGCCTGGCCACCCGCGCCCGCAAGGGAGAGCAGAAGGCTCTCACGGCTCGTGAAACGGTCGATGGACACACACGGGAGTTTATCGAGAAAACTATTTTTGGCCAGACCAATCCGACGACCGTCTTCAGCACCATGACTGGCGGCGAAAAGGCTACCCGAGAGATGGCCGAAGCCATCTCTGCCGCACTGCAGGATGGCGTGGCCCTCAAGCGCGCACTCGAAGACAACCGCAATGAGATGAAGGGATTTCTTCGCGCCCTTTGCGGTGAGTACATTCCTTCGGGCTCCGGCGGCGATCTGGTACGTGACGGTGCAGGCATACTGCCGACCGGACGCAACATCCACGCCATTGATCCGTGGCGCATCCCTTCGGAACTGGCCTTCAAGCGCGGCAAGCAGATTGCCGACAGCATCCTGAGCCGTCACACCGAAGAGAATGAGGGTGAGTACCCCGAAACCATTGCGCAGGTACTCTGGGGGCTCGACACCATCAAGAGCAAGGGCGAAGCGGTGGCCGTCATCATTCACCTCATGGGTGCAGAACCAGCCTACGATGCACAGGGCAAAATCAGCCACTACCGTCTCGTACCGCTTGAAAAGCTTGGCCGTCCGAGAATCGACGTGCTGATCCAGATCAGCTCTATCTTCCGTGACACCTTTGGAGTGCTTGTCGATCATCTCGACAAACTGGTCAAGGATGCCGCAAGGGCGATTGAGCCGCACGAGATGAACCATATCAAAAAGCATGTGGATGCCGCCCTGAAAGAGGGCAAGGATTTTGAGAGCGCCACGTCGCGCCTCTTTACGCAGGCGCCCGGAGCTTACGGCTCGCAGGTCGAGGAGCTTGTGGAGGATTCGGCATGGGAGTCGGAAGATGATCTCGACAACATGTTCATCAAACGCACCGGTTTTGCCTACGGCGGAAACCGCTATGGCGACCAGCAGAGTGATATCCTTAAAGGGCTGCTCAGCACGGTTGACCGCGTGGTGCAGCAGGTTGATTCGGCGGAATTCGGCATTACCGATATCGACCGTTACTTCTCATCATCGGGAGCGTTGCAACTTTCAGCCCGTCGCCGCAATCCGAAAGGCGACAAGGTAAAACTGAACTATGTGGAGACCTTTACGGCTGACGTCAAGATTGACGATGCCGACAAGGCGCTGAAGGTGGAGTTCCGCAGCAAGCTGCTCAACCCGAAATGGTTTGAGACCATGCTCGACCAGGGGCACAGTGGCGCCGCCGAAATCAGTAACCGCTTTACCTACATGCTTGGGTGGGACGCTGTAACCAAAGGCGTTGACGACTGGGTCTACAAGGAGGCTGCGGAAACCTACGCCATGGATCCGAAAATGCGCGAACGACTCATGAAGGTCAACCCGAAAGCCTTCAAAAACATTGTCGGACGCATGCTCGAAGCGAGCGGACGCGGCATGTGGAGCGCCGACCCAGATATGATCGAAAAACTTCAGGAGATCTACAGCGATCTTGAAGACCGTCTTGAAGGGATTGAAATTTAATGCGCTCTGTAATTGTAGCAAAGTCAACCAGGAAACCGTCAAACAATACACCATGAGCAGCTCCTCTTTCAATGCTGAAGAACACAAAAAAATGCTCCGTTCCTATTTCAATGGTCAGGGCTTTCAGCGCTGGGCATCGATATATGGGGACGACAAACTCTCTTCCGTGCGCAATACGGTGCGTCAGGGCCATGCCGTCATGATGGACAAGGCTTTCGACTGGCTCCAGCAGCTCAATCTGCCAAAAGGGGCAACCATCCTTGATGCCGGATGCGGAACAGGACTCTTCAGCATCCGGCTGGCCAAGGCGGGATACAAGGTCACGGCAGTTGATATCGCTTCGCAGATGGTTGACAAGGCAAAAGCTGAAGCCACAAAAGAGGGTGTGCAGAACAACATCACCTTCGGAGTCAATACGCTCGAGTCCGTACGCGGCACCTACGATGCTGTGGTCTGCTTTGACGTGCTGATTCACTACCCCGCAGAAGGATTTGGCCAGGCCTTCGGCAACCTCAGTGGTCTGACCAAAGGCTCCGTTATTTTTACCTACGCCCCCTACAACAAGATTCTTGCGTTTATGCACTGGCTTGGAGGCTATTTTCCCAAAAAAGAGCGCCGCACAACCATACAGATGATCCGCGACGAAGAGATGCAGCGGGCAATGCAGAAGGCTGGCATGAAGGTGAAAAGCCGCGAAAAGATCAGTTTCGGCTTTTATCACACCATGTTGATGAACGCGTCACACAAATAAGAGGGGTAAACTAAAACCCTATGAAAATTGTACAAAATAATTGTAAATTAGAAGTCAGGGATTTTTAAAAGCCGGAAACAGGTTTCAATTGATTCACGCTGCAATCCCTATTTTGTAAAAACATATCTGGAGGATGGAGACCGATGAAAATACTGATGATTCAGCCAAATTATCATTCAGGTGGGGCCGAAATTGCCGGTAACTGGACGCCAAGCTGGGTTGCCTATATCGGTGGCGCCCTGAAACAGGCAGGATTCGATCAGGTGCGATTTGTTGATGCCATGTGTGATAACCTCGAAAACGATCAGATCGAAGAGGTCATCCGCAAAAACAAGCCGGATGTGGTGATGGCCACCAATATCACCCCCTCTATCTTCAAGGCACAGGAGATCATGAAGATCGCCAAAAAGGTAGACCCGAAAATCAGGACCATTATGGGCGGCATTCATTCGACCTTCATGTACCCGCAGGTACTGAGCGAAGCGCCCGAAACCGACTACATTGTCCGGGGTGAAGGCGAAGAGGTGACCGTCAACCTCATCCGCGAAATCGCCGCAGGAACTGATAAACAGAACCGGGGAAACATTACCGGTATCGCCTATCTTGATGATGACGGCAATGTTTTTGCAACTGCAGCGCACCCCGTCATTGAAGACCTCGATACCCTGACCCCCGACTGGAGCCTCTACGACTGGGATAAATATATCTATACCCCACTCAACTGCCGCTTGGCGGTACCAAACTTTGCAAGAGGGTGCCCTTTTACCTGTACCTTCTGCTCGCAGTGGCAGTTCTGGCGCCGGTACCGCGCCCGCAGTCCGAAAACATTCGTTGATGAGATCGAAGTGCTCGTCAAAAAGTACAACGTCGGCTTTTTCATTCTTGCCGACGAAGAGCCGACCATCAACAAGCAAAAATTCGTCTCGCTCTGTCAGGAACTTATCGACCGCAAGCTCAACGTCACCTGGGGTATCAACACCCGCGTGACCGACATCATGCGCGATGCCGACCTGTTGCCTTTCTTCCGCAAGGCTGGTCTGGTGCACGTTTCGCTCGGTACTGAAGCGGCAAGCCAGATGAACCTCAACCGGTTCCGCAAGGAGACCACTATTGAGGAGAACAAACTTGCCATCAAGCTGCTGCAGAAAAACGGCATTGTTGCCGAAGCGCAGTTTGTCATGGGACTTGAGCACGAAACTCCCGAGACCATCGAAGAGACCTACCAGCTCTGCAAGGATTGGGATCCCGATATGGCCAACTGGACCATCTACACTCCATGGCCGTTCTCCGATCTCTTCAAGGAGCTTGGCGACAGGGTGGAGGTACGCGATTACTCCAAGTACAACTTTGTAACCCCTATCATCAAGCCCGACAATATGGAGCGTGAAGAGGTGCTGAAAGGTGTGCTCAAATCTTATGCACGCTTCTACGCCCGTAAAACCTTCTTCAGCTACCCCTGGATCAAGGATCCTTATGTGCGCAAGTACATGCTTGGATGCCTGAAAGCCTTTGCCCAGACCACTCTCACCAAGCGCTTCTACGATATCGATCGTGTCAAGACCAAGAATCGCAAGATCGAAATTGATCTCGGCTTTGACAAGGCAAGGATTCTGACGCAGGACGAGGTCAAAAACCTCAAGGAGCTGCGCCCCGAGATGGTTGCCGATATGAGCTTTGGCCTCAAAGAGGCTGGCTACCAGCGAGAGCATGACGAACACAACTGGGACGAGTTTGATGAAACGACCATCAAGGATCGTAACTCCTCGACCGTACGCAACTGCTGAACAGCAGCAATACGGTTTACGACATAAAAAAAACCCTCCGCTGGTCGGGGGGTTTTTCTTTTCATACAGGGGAATCTCTTGTAATCTATGCGGACAATCGAAGAGTATACACTAAATTGTGCAGAGGTACTCTATATCTGTTTTTTACCGAGCTTGCAGCTCATAAGTACAAAGAGGTGGTCACGATGACTGGTTCCAGCAAGCTGGTGAGCCAAGATGAGGCTCTGCGAATGGTACGGGCCTGGCAGGCTTCCGGCAAAAAAGTTGTATTTTCAAACGGTTGTTTCGACATTCTTCATGCAGGGCATGTCGAGTACCTGCAGGCAGCCAGAAAACTTGGTGATGTGCTTCTGATCGGGCTGAACAGTGATGCTTCAGTCCGTCGGCTCAAGGGATCGAATCGGCCCGTCTGCTGTGAAACAGATCGGGCAACGGTACTCTCTGCGTTACAATGTGTCGATGCTCTCACCTTTTTTGATGAAGATACACCTGAAGAGCTGATAGGCACCTTGCTGCCGGACATTCTTGTTAAAGGGGCTGACTGGGCAGTAGAACAGATTGCCGGAGCACGGGCTGTACTCAACCATGGCGGCGCAGTTTTAACAATACCCTTGCTTGAAGGGCGTTCAACAAGCAGGATCATCGAAAAAATTCTCCACCACACTTCTCAAGCACCGGACAGCAGTGGAACACCTCAAACACTATAGCATCAAACTGCTCACCGCATGTTTGGCATTTTTGCTTTTACTGTCGCTTTCCGCACTGATTGTGCTGAACAGCGGGATGCTTGACCGGTTTGCCCAAGAGCGCGTTATCGCCCTCTTTAATGAGAAATTTTATGGCCGCCTTGAACTGCAGGAGCTGCACCTGAAGTTTCCCAACAATGTCACGCTCATCAATCCCAGAATTTATGGCCCTGGAGAAATATCGGCCGCTCTTGAAGCTCGCAGCATTTCACTTAAATTCAACTTTCTTTCACTCCTTCAGCCTGATATCAGAAAATTATATTTCCGTCGCCTGACGGCCGACCGGCTGAACACAAGAATTATTGAACAGAGTAATGGCAAGCTTAATCTTGATCTGGTGTTCAAGTCGCGCGACCCCGATTCAACAAAAGCACCGCTCGACCATTTTTTCTGTAAACAACTGCAGGTAAGCAACAGCCAGCTCTCATACTCCGGCAATAAGAATCGTCCCGACAAGGTATCGTTTGCAGTCAATGCGCTTGATTTTGAGCTTTCATCATTCACGGCCAAAAAAAATTTTCTGCGCGGGACAATTGAAAAAATGCACTTCAGCCTCCCTAAAAAAGAGTTAACCCTGCAGCAGGCTTCAGGAGATTTTTTCTTTTCTGAAAACCGTTCAGAACTTCTTTCCCTGAAAGTTATCGCCAATAAAAGCCATGCTGAGCTCTCTGCCACGCTTGACCACTTCAATATTTTTTCACCGCAAAGAGACAAAGAGCTTGCCCTTGCCACCTCGTTTCTGAATGTGCAGGAGCTTGCGCTGCAGAGCGATGACCTGAAGCTCTTATACCCCCCGCTTGTCCTGCCACCAGGCATGTACACACTGAAAGGAGATGCAAAGGGGAAAAAGGATAACGTTTCACTCATTGGCGCTCTTCTGAGGCATAATAAAAGCAGGCTCTCCATCAAGGGAGAGTTGCTTAATCTTCTGGATAAAGAGGCCTTTGCCTATGAACTGAAATGCGACAGTTCAAAAATAGCCACCGATTTTGCCGACTTTTACCTGAAAGAGAGTTCCTTGAAGGATATTGCACATAAAAGCGGCGACATTACTTTTTTTGGCAATGCGCAAGGAACCCTGAAGGCGGTAAAAGCTGACGTAAAGGCACTCTCTCTGCTCGGAAATGTCTCGCTCAGTGGTGAGGCATCAAGGGAGAATCCGGAGCAGGTCGCATACAAGGGCACGTTTGTGCTGAAAGAGTGCAAACCGCACCTTTTCATGAGTGCGGAAAACAGAAAAAGCATGCTCAACGCTTCAGGCAGTTTTGAGGGAAAAAACAGCGGTAAAGAGATAACCCAATCAACGCTTGAGATGAGGTTGACTGACTCTTTCTGGCAGAATCAGCCCTTCAAAGAGGGGGCTGTCGTTGCAAAGTACGGCGGACAGGTACTCAATACCACCATTTTTCTCAAAAATAACCTGACAAGCTTTAATCTTGACGGCGAGATTGACTGGAAAGAGGGTCTGGCACGCTACCGTGCATCGGGGAAAACTGCGGCTCTTGATATTTCAAAAGTCATCGGTTCAAATGCGTTTACAACCGACCTGAACGGAGTGTTTGCCGTACAGGGCTCAGGATTTGATTCAAAAATGCTGAATCTTGCTGCCGCACTCCAGTTCTCTCCCTCTTCAATCAACAGCTTCCAGTTAAAAGAGCGTTCAAAAGTTGCCATTGATATTGTTCAGAACGCCACCTCTTCACGGGCAAGCATCAAGAGCGATTTTCTTGATCTTCTTGCGGAAGGCAACTATACCTTTGAAGAGCTGATTGCTCTCAGCAACCTTGCCTCTTCTGCTCTCACACGGGAGGTAAGCGCACAGAATATCTGGCACACAACTCCCCTTCTGCGTGGCACTGGCCCGGATGCGCTCAAAAGGCCCTTTACGGTTAATTACCGTATTTCGGCAAAAGATATCTCGCCACTGGTGCTGTTTTTTCCTGTACAGGGAATTGACCTGCAGGGCAGCGCTGAAGGGAGTGCGGTGTTCCTTAACGGACAATGTTCAATCGGCGCAGCAATTAATCTTGGAAAGTTGAGCTCCCGTAAAGATTTTTCGGTTGAAAATCTCTCCATGAAGGCCGATGTGGTGTGCAACAGCAGCGGAGTTCCTCATGCAACACTAAGCGGCCGGGCTTCATCACTCACCGTTGCGGACAAAAAAGCTGGAGAGACCATTTTTTCCGGCATCTATACGCCATCACGTCTTGAGGGGACCATTGACCTTGCGGTGACCGATCCTGCGGAGAAGTTATCGTCACGATTTACGGCGACAAAGAGTGACCCCGGCTATGACCTGCTCTTTCATAATCTCTCGTTAAAAGATCGCTCAGGTATCTGGCAGGCAGAAGAGAACTCGCATCTTGTTTTGGGAAGAAACGCCGCAAGATTCAACCATTTCACCATTACAAAGGGTGTGCAGCAGGTGGTGTTCAATGGTGAGCTCAGCAACTCACAATCAGGCACGTTTCAATGCACCATGTCCAGTATTGATCTTAGCGAACTGAAGCGGCTTGCCCTTGATCCCACTCTCGATAAATTGACGGGAACAACCAATGCAGTTCTTACCGTCAGTGGGAACCCTGACTCCAAAACCAGCACGCTCACCGTAAATGGAAAGAATATTTTTTATGAAGATATCTCGATAGGTACACTGCAAGCCAATGCCTTGCACAACGGCAGGCAGCTTCGTTTTGAAATGCACAGCAGCCCTCTGAAGCCCAATGGTATTGCAGAAAAAGCCGCACCGCTGATGAATACCATTGATGGAAGCGGCACGATTCCTCTCGCAATCAGCTACTATCCCCTTCATCTTTGGATGGCTGAGCGGGAGAGCATCAGTGCAACGTTCCGCTCTGATAACCTGTCCGCCCAGTTTCTTCATTACCTGCTCCCTTTCCTGTCGGCTGAAGGCATTATTCCTTCAACGCTTAAAATCGAAGGCACAACTCCGAGACCTGACATTTACCTGACGACTCACCTGCAGAATACCGCCATTAAAATAGAGCCAACGCAGGCTTCCTACCTGCTTGACGGTGAACTCTATGTCACTCCGAAAGCTATTGAATTGCGCGAAATCAAGGTCAACGACAAGAGCGAAGGAAACGGAGTCATCAATGGAGTGGTGAAGCTTGAAAAACTGCAACCAATGGAGCTGGAGCTTATGGGCACCTTCAACAGGCTCCTCCTCTTCAACAAAAAAGACAAAGAGGATGAAACCTCATTTGGGACCATTACCGGCACAACCAGAAACATTCTCGTACACGGCACGCTCTCCGAACCGATTATCGAAGGAGAGCTGAGGATTGACTCGGCCGATTTTTCACTCTACCGGTCAGGAGCCAATGAAAGCACAAAATATGTCGGTGTCGACAAATTTATTGAATTTATACCGCGGTATCCCTCACAAAGCAATCCGGAGATTGAAAAGAGAAGAGCAGTAACAAAACCGGTAGAGTTTTATCACTCGCTGATTGATATTCTGCAAATCAAAAACCTGAAGCTCAGCAGTATTGAGCCGCTCAAGTATACGGTCATTTTTGACCGCCTCAGAGGCGAGCAGCTTGAATCGACCATCAACAATCTCTCTTTGATTGTCAGCAAAAACAACCAGCAATATCAGCTCTTCGGATCAGTCAACGTCATTGGCGGCAAATACAAATTTTCAAACTCAAACTTTGATTTGCAGGATGGAGGAAAAATAAGCTGGAACAGTGTTGATATACGAAGTGGTGTTATGGATAATCTCTACGGAAGTAAAGTTATCAGTGTCTCAAACCAGCAGGGCGGAGAACGCGATAATGTGAAGCTGCTGCTTGCCATTACCGGGACACTCAATACTCCGCAGGTCGCGATGGGTTATTACCTGAATGAGCAGACGCAACCTTTTGCGTCAGTCAACATGATAGGCGGGCAATCGAGCCAGATCGACTCAAACGCCGAGCTGAACGTCATCTCTCTGCTGCTTTACAAACAGTGGTATATTCGACCCGGAGGCGGCGGAGTAAACAATAATATTGCCGTTTCAAGCGTAGGACTTTCAGCCGGTACCGGTATTCTTTCATCCAGGATTTCCAGACTCATTCAGAATGTCGGCGGGCTTGAAAGTTTTAATATCAATGTCGGCATGGATAAACGTGGCGCGCTGAGCGGGCTTGACCTCTACTTTGCACTTAATGTTCCAGGAACCGGCGGAAAAATCAGGTTTATCGGTACAGGCAGCTCTCCCGGCAACAGGGAATCAGCCACGGCAAATTATTACGGTACAGCACAGAAAATCGAGTACCGGGTTACTCCGAAAATTTTCGTTGAAGCCTCACGTTCTTATGGGCAGAATGGAAGTTCGACTTCGGGCACCAATCTGCAGAAGCCTGCTGAAACATGGGGTGTCAGCCTCTCCTATAAAGAACGGTTCCAAACCTGGGATCAGTTCTGGAAACACCTTTTCCCGTCATCCGACAAGAAGAGATAAATCCTTGAGGTTTTTGTAAATTGCGTGCAGAGCCACTCTGCAACAAATCCCTGGGGGTAAACGTCTTGAAAGGAAAAAACATCATTATTGGCATTTGCGGAGGCATTGCTGCCTATAAAATACCGCACCTTGTAAGACTTTTAAAGAAAAAAGGAGCTCATGTCAGGGTAGCACTTACGGAAGGAGGCGCCCATTTTGTCAGTGAACTTGCTCTCGCCACCGTATCGGAGGAACCGGTCTATCGGAAAATTTTTCCGCCGATGGGCACCGAAAGGATGGATTATACCCGCCATATCTCTCTTGGAGAGTGGGCCGATGCTCTGGTGATTGCCCCTGCTACCGCCAATACCCTGGCCCGGCTCAGTGCAGGTATGTGCGATGACATGCTTTCCGCCCTTTTCATTACGCTGCGACCCGGCAAACCGGTACTGATTTTTCCGGCCATGGATGGCCAGATGTTTCTGTCGCCCTCTGTACAGAGAAATATAGCAACACTTGCCACCCAGGGGTGCTCCATCATCAACCCTGACAGTGGAGAGCTTGCCTCAGGGCTCTGCGGAATTGGCCGTATGCCTGAACCGGAGGCTATTCTTGCGGCTCTTGAAGAGGCTCTGCATGAAACCAGGGAGTGTTCTCCGCTTCACGGTAAAAGGGTTGTTGTCACCGCAGGACCAACACGGGAAAAAATTGATGGTGTCCGCTTCATCTCCAACTATTCGTCGGGAAAAATGGGTTTCGCCCTTGCACGCGCGGCCTCAAAACGCGGAGCCCTCGTCACCCTTATTGCCGGACCGGTTCACCTCCCGACACCACCGGATGTGGAACGTCTCGATGTTGAAAGTACTGCGGAAATGAACGTCATCGCCGAAGGTTTTTTTAAAAGCTGCGACCTTTTTATAGGCGCTGCTGCGGTCTCTGACTATCGCCCGGCGACACCTTATGAAGGAAAAATGAAAAAGGATGATGAGATCATTGAGCTTACCCTGGTAAAAAATCCTGATATTCTTGCCGGATTCGGTATGCAGAAAAACGCCTCCCAGATTGCCGTAGGATTTGCTCTTGAAACCCGGACAGGCTTGGAGAGTGCACGAAAAAAACTGGTTTCAAAAAACCTTGACCTTATTGCCTTCAATTTTTTTGACCGTAAAACCTCCGGTTTTGAGGTCGATACCAATATTCTTACCCTGATAGGGAGCGATGGAGCAACAACGGAACTCCCGCAACTGACCAAAGATGCTGCAGCAGAAAAACTTCTTGATGCCGTAGAGCAACTTTACCTGAAAAGAACGGTGAACCCCTGAATAAAAGGATTTTTCATGCATGATACTGTATCCGGCGAAGAGTGCACAGCTTCATTGAAAGAGTTGACTCTGCTGTTCGAAACGGCCAAGGGGTGTCGGAAGTGCCAACTTGCGGAAACCAGGAAAAACTTTGTTTTTGGTGAGGGTAATGCGCAAGCCGAGCTTGTCGTTATCGGGGAGGCTCCGGGAGCGGAAGAGGATGCTTCAGGCAGGCCATTTGTAGGTCGCTCAGGACAGCTCCTCAATAAAATTCTGCAGGCGGCAGGATTCTCCCGCGAGGAGGTTTATATTTGCAACATACTGAAATGCCGGCCTCCCGGAAACCGCAACCCGCTGCAGGGTGAAATCGATTGCTGCATGCCATGGCTTCTTGGGCAATTGCAGATCGTCAAACCAAAAGTTATCCTGATTCTCGGCAAAGTAGCAGCTAACACCATTTTTGAAAACAAGCTCCCTCTTGGAGCAATGAGAGGAAAAGTGATAACATGGAAAGAATTTGACTGTTTTATTACCTATCATCCTGCGGCACTGCTGCGCAATCCTGAATGGAAAAGAGGGTGCTGGGAGGACATTCAACTGATGATGGGCCATTACGAAAAACTTCGCGCAAAAAAAAGCGCACCGGAAAATGAGAATTAAACAATGATCAAAAAAGAACCTCTTGCTATAGATTTTAACAAGGATATCGATTTCAGCAAAGAGAGTCGCGTACCTCCCTACTCAACTGAAATTGAGCAGGAGGTGCTTGCCTGTATTCTGCTTGAAGATGAACCCATTGAGCAGGTCATACAGATTTTCGGCGATAACGGCGAGGAGGTCTTTTATGAAAGGCGCCACCAGATTATCTTCAAGGCGATGATGCAGCTCTACCATAAACGGCAGGCAATCGACATTATCACGGTCAGCGAGGAATTGCTGAAAATGGATGAGCTTGAGCCTGTCGGCGGACGGCACTACCTGGCCGAACTTTCGGGCAAGGTCATCAGCGCGGCCAATATTGAGTACTATGCGCGTCTGGCAAAGGAGAAGTATCTTTACCGGCGGATGATCTCCATTTCGGCCAAAATTTCCGGTGCGGCCTACAGCTCATCGATGGACATTTTCGATCTTGTTGAACACGCCTCCCAGCAGTTTTTCAATATCTCGCAGGCTGGCATCAAAAAGAAAGCGTCGTTAATCAAGGAACTTGTCAAAAACGGTATACGGATGCTTGAAAGCCTGAGGGCATCACAATCATCCATTACCGGCGTGGGATCGGGCTTTTCCGAACTTGATCAGATGACTGCCGGATTTCAGCCATCCGATATGATTATTATCGCGGCAAGACCTTCCGCAGGTAAAACCGCATTTGCGCTTGCTCTTGCCCGCAACGCTTCCGTGGATTTCGACACTCCGGTACTATTTTTCAGCCTTGAAATGGCCGAGGTACAGCTTGCCATCCGACTCATGTGCGCTGAAGCCTACGTTGAGTCACAGCTTGTCCGAACTGGCCGCATAACGCCCGAGATGATGGGCCGAATCATCAACAGCATGGACAAGCTCAATGAAGCAAAGCTCTTTATTGATGATACCGCCGGTATTTCCATTATGGAGCTTGCTGCCAAAACCCGCAGGATGAAGCAGGAGCACAATATCGGCATGGTTGTGGTCGATTACCTGCAGTTGGTGACACCGGTCAGGGATGGCCGAACAAACCGTGAGCAGGAGATTGCCCAGATATCCCGCTCATTGAAAGCGCTGGCCAAGGAGCTGAACATTCCCATCATTGCCCTTGCACAGCTTAACCGCTCTGTTGAACAACGATCAGGCGACCGCAGGCCCCAGCTCAGCGATCTCAGGGAGTCGGGCTCGATTGAACAGGATGCCGATGTCGTCATGTTCCTTTCCAGGCCTGAAATGTATGGTAAACAGACCTTCGAAGATGGCTCTTCGACCAAAGATGTGGTGGAGATTGTCATCGGCAAGCAGCGAAATGGTCCTATCGGGGATATACGGTTGCTCTTCCTGAAAAATTACGGACGGTTTCAGTCAACAGCCAACAGCTATGTTACCGGCGGAGAAGAATCGGGGAGTTCCAGCGATCAGGAGCATTATCTGCCCGCATCACTGGAGACGGGAAAATCAAATGCTGCACAGTTTATCACTCATGACGAAGCACCCTTTTAAGACGCCATTATGCCAGAAAAAAAAGAATTACTGAACACTACAAGCAAAACAACAAAACAGGATCCCTCCGTCAAGGATTGTGAGGCCATCTATGCCGGAATCGGCGCATCAAGGGGAATCTGCATCGGAGAGTGCTACTCTTTTGTCAGGGAGATGTGTCAGCATGAAATCAGGGAGCTGGACGACAACAATATCAGCGAAGAGATTGAACGCTTTCTTTCTGCCTTGCAGCGATCGGAAAATGAGCTGAAGAAAATTGAACAGGTCACCATAAAAAAACTTGGAAAGGGGTACTCCAATCTTTTTGAGGCGCAGATCATGATGCTGCATGACCCTGTGCTGATTGAAGCCATTTCCGGACGGATACAATCGGAACGCAAACCGGCGCATCTTGTCATTGAGGAGGAGTTCGACCACTATCTTGAAAAGTTCATAAATTCCGATAACCAGATGTTCCAGGAGCGTGCTGATGATCTGCACGATATCAAGAACCGCATTATCAGAAACCTTCAAATACGAAAACTGCATTCATGGATTCCCGAAGGAGTGATCGTTGCCTCCGATAACCTCTCTTCAGCCGATATTATTCTTTTAAGCCGAAGCAATGTCAAAGGATTTATCACGGATTCGGGGGGAAAGACCTCGCATATTGCCCTGATATGCCGCTCACTCAACATCCCGATTGTTGTCGGGCTTGGCAATATTTCCCAGAAGGTATCGACGGGAATGCAGATGATTATTGATGGCAGCACAGGAACCGTTATTACAAACCCTGACGAGAAAACTCTGGCGAGCTATCTGAAAAAAAATGAGGAGGCTATAAAAAATGAGGCCGACAGCTCCCTCACGGCTGCGCTTCCTGCAACGACAAAATGCGGCATAAGGATCACCTTTTATGCCAATATTGACTTCAAGGAGGAGCTGCAGACTCTGGTCGCCACCGGTGCAGAAGGAGTGGGACTCTTCCGAAGCGAAAACCTCTTCACCGAAGGGACAAAAGTGCCCAGGGAGTCGGAGCAATATGCCTATTACCTGGAGATGGCTGAAGCGATTACGCCGATGCCTCTCGACATACGCCTTTTTGATATCGGGGGAGACAAGCTGATCTACTCTCCAGTGAAGGAACCAAATCCAAACCTTGGATGGAGAGGCATAAGGATTCTGATTGATCTGCCGGAAATTCTTGACGCACAGCTCCGGGCTGCCATCAGGGCAAATATCCATGGCAATATCGACATCCTGATTCCCATGATCATTTCAGTCGATGAGATTCGCCTGGTCAGGGCAATAATCGATAAACACTATGAGGAGCTGGCTGCTGAGGCCGATTCGCAGCTTGAAAAACCGGGAGTCGGTGCAATGATCGAGGTTCCGGCAGCGGTCGAACTCATTGATGAGATAACCAGATGTGTCGATTTCATCAGCATCGGCACCAACGATCTCACACAGTATACACTTGCCGTAGACCGAAACAATGTGATTGTGCAGGATCTTTTTGAAAAATTCCATCCGGCAATAATCCGCCAACTGCACCGGGTGATAACGTCTGCCAATAAAAACCGGTGCAAGGCGATGATCTGCGGCGATATGGGTTCCGACCCTCTCGCACTGCCCTTTCTGTTGGGGTGTGGACTGAGGAAATTCAGCGTTGTTGTCTCGGATATCGCGAAACTCAAGTCACTGGTGTCACGCTACTCAATCGCTGAAACCGAAGTGCTTGCACAAAAGTGCATTACGCTTGGTACATCAACTGAAGTCAAAGCCTGCCTGGAAGCGTTCCAGGCAGCACATTGAGTCGGGTTACAACGCTCTTCAGGGTCGGAAATCCTCAATCTTCGAGCTTTTGCGTACAGCATCAAGATATTCATCAATGAAGAGCTGCTGCTGCTGCTGTGCGGCCCGAAGCAGTTGCGGGGCTGCCTTTGCCTTTTCGGCCTGCAAGTCAAAACCGGCAGGAAGAACTTTGTTTGCCAAAACCGCAAGAGCGTAACCGTCATTGGTTTTTACCGGAGCAGAGAGCCTGGAGGGAACAAGCCCCGAAATGGCTTCCACAAGAGGCTGATCAACGCCGTAGCCGGGAATAAAGCCATCGCTCCACCGGATACTGTCGGCAACGACAACCTTGAGTCCTGCATGGGATGCCGCGATCTTTTCAAGCGTCACTCCCGGGGCCTTGGCCATTGCTGCAAGTTTTTTCTCCAACGCGGCACCTTTTTTCTCCTGTACCAGTTCAGCCCTGATCTTCGCTTTCAACTCCTGGTCAAGCAGACGGTAACCGGTGTCATTCTTGGCGGTCAATCGCATCACAAAAAAACCTTTTTCGGTTTCAAGAACGTCCGAAAGGTCACCCTCTCCCGCTTTGAATGCGAATGCACTCACCTTCTCACTGTAGCCAATCTGCGAAATCGGCATACGTCTGACAAACTCTCCGGTAGAATTGACGGTCAGCTTGGAAGCGGCGGCGCTTTTGTCGAAACCACTCTCTTTGGCATTTATCTGAAATGCCGTGGCCAGTCGTCGTCCACTGTCGACCGTTTCCGTAGAGGGCCTGATGTTCCGGTCAATCTCTGAGCAGACCACTGCACGACTGTCAAAACCAGTCACCTTGATAATGTGAAGGCCAAACTGGGTCTGAATGGGCCCGACAATCGAACCTGGACGTGCACTGAAAACCGCTGCAGCAAATTGAGGCACCACACGCTCTTTGGTGATCCACCCGATATCGCCTCCATTGACGGCACTGCCGGAATCTGCGGAATATTTTTTGGCAAGCAGCTCAAAAGGCACTCCAGCCTGAAGCTGTTTAAAGATAAACACGGAGAGCTCACGCACTCTCTGGACATCTGCACTGCTTGCAGGATTGAAGCGCAACAGAATATGTGACGCCCTCGCTGCGGGCTGTGCGGCCTGACTCACCTGCTTGACCTTGAGCAAACGGTATATACCCTGATCGGCTATCGGGCCGACAATTTTACCCGGTGTTAAATTCGAGGGTATGAAAAACGCATCACCTGCGGCCACAGAAAAATCGGCACGACTGTAGGCTTTGTTGATCCCTGTCGGATTATCACTCTGAACTTTAACAAGGTCGCTGTCATTAACCGAGGAGGAAAACTCCGCACGAATGGTTTCAAGTTCGGTACGGACAGCAAGACTGTCTTTTGATGATGGAATCAGGGGAAAAAAGACAAAATCCGCTTTTCTTGATGGCTTATCCTGTTTGAGGAGCTCTTTATGCTCATCGTAATATTTTTTGATCTCCTCGTCCTTTACCGGAAAACTGCTGTCACTGCCGGCAAAACTTAACGGAAAGGGAATAAACGAGGCTGAAAAACGGGTGTACACTTTGGTGACAAGATCACCAAGATCCCGGTCGGTTACATGATTGAGGGTCAGCAGCGCCCTGAGCAGTTTACTCTCTTTGAGCTCCAGACGAATATACTTTTCAAGCTGCAACCATACCTCCTTTTCGCGAGGATCACGACGAACGCTCTCCAGTTTATTGCGGTCTATGGCTCCAGTGGCTGGATTTGTAAAATATTGCTGAATCACTCTCGGCGGAGTCTGGCTATTGAGTGCCTCAACCACCTCCTGATCCTGAAGGGTAATGCCAAATTTCTTAAACTGCTGATCAAGCAAGGTCTGCTTGACCAGGGCTGCCCAAGCCTGCTCCTGAATCCCCAGTTCAACTTCCGGTGTCACTTCGGCTCCCGGACTCCTCCTTCGGAAATTCTCACTCACCGCCTTGTATATCTCATCATACTGGCTTGAAGAGATAACCTCTCCGTTGACCTTCCCCGCCTGATTCTGCTTTTTACCGCTGTATCCGGTAAAATTCATACCCCATTCAAAGACAATCAGCGCAAGAAACGCTGCCATAAGCGTATAGAGTATAATATGAGTCTTATCCCGCAAGCTGGACATTACAGCCATAAATCATCCCTTCATTAAGATGTTGTTAAAAAACAGTTTCGTCCCAACCTTCCCTGCCGACCAGCGGCACAAACGTAAAATAATCGAACAGCTCTCTTTTGAAATCGTTACCCTCCTTCCGGATAACCGTCATCTTCTGTGAACCATTCCCGCCAATGGGAACAACCATACAGCCCCTTTCGGCAAGCTGGTACATCAGCGACTCCGGCTCTCTTGGAGCCCCTGCCGCAACCACAATACCATCAAACGGCGCCTCATCCTCCCATCCAAGCGTTCCATCCCCAAAACGGCAGGCCACACCAAAACCAAGCTTCGAAAGAAGTTTTTTTGCCCGCTCATGCAACTCAAAAATTCGTTCCACGCTAAAAACCGAATAACCGAGAGCATCAAGAATTGCCGCCTGATAGCCTGACCCCGTACCGATTTCAAGCACACGTCCCGAAGGAGAACGCTCAACGAGCAGGGTTGTCATAAAAGCAACCGTATAGGGTTGGGATATGGTCTGCCCGAACCCTATTGGATAAGCGCCATCGTTATAGGCGCAATCCATGGCTTCACGCCCAAAAAAAAGATGGCGTGGAACCTCAAGAAAAGCATCAAGTACCCGACGGTTGGCTATACCATACCGTTCCAGCGTTTCAACCATCTTCCGGCGCTTGAGACAGCAAATCTTCTCTGCCTCTTTCATGACAATAAGAACACACGTTGAGCCATTTCTTTCAATCCACCCCTGCGGGCCCTCTGTGCCCGCCACTTAATTGCTAATATTGCATCAAAAACAACAAAAAACAATGTCGAGGTAACAGTTTACCATTTTTGGCAATAAATACCGCTCAGGGCAAGTGGCGAAACGAGCGAATTCCCCGGATGGGCATCGAAGACTCCCTATTTCCGCTCACGCCCCAGAAGGGCCTGCACAAACTCCGCCCGGTCGAAAAGCTGAAGGTCGTCGATTTTCTCGCCGACACCGATATACTTGACCGGCAGTTTTAGTTCACGAGAAATGGAGAGTACAATGCCACCTTTGGACGTCCCGTCAAGTTTGGTAACAACAAGACCGGTAACCTGGACAAACTTCGTAAATTCCCTCGCCTGCTGCACAGCATTCTGCCCGGTGGTACCGTCAAGCACCAGCAGCACCTCATGCGGGGCTTCGGGAATCCTTTTTTTTGCCACTCGCATGATTTTGGCAAGCTCCTCCATCAAGTGGCTTTTGTTATGCAGCCGTCCGGCTGTATCGACGAGCACGACATCGGCATTTCTTGAAACTGCCGCGCTGACGGCATCATAAACTACAGAGGCCGGATCGGAACCCTGCCCCTGACCGATCATTGGCACACCTGCCCTGTCGGCCCATATCTGAAGCTGTTCATAAGCTGCTGCCCGGAAGGTGTCGGCGGCCGCTATAATCACTTTTTTACCCGCTTTATCATAATTGTGGGCCAGTTTGGCAACACTGGTGGTCTTGCCTGCACCATTTACCCCTACAATTAAAATGACATAGGGTTTTGCCGGAAGAGGTGCTTCAAAATCAAGCGGGTGCTCCTCCCCGGTTTCTTCAAGCATGAGCTGAATCTCCTCCATCAGCATTTTGTTCAGCTCCTCTTCCGAGCGGTAGGTCTCCCTCTTTGCCCGATCCGTGATTGCTTCAACAATCCCGAGTGTCGTCTCCACACCTACATCGGCGGCAACAAGAATTGTTTCAAGCCCTTCGAGAAACTCTTCGTCTATCTCCGTTTTCCCTTTGGTAATAACGGCAAGCTTTTCCCGAAACGTATCGCGGGTTTTTTCGAGCCCTTCCTTCAGCCTTGATATTTTGAAATTGTCAAAAAAACCCATAAAAAGAGGATATTGTCTTTCTGTTATTGATAGTAAAAACCTTGCGGAGGAGAGTGGCAATAAAGCGCACCATACCACAAACCGGAGCTAAAATCTAATTTACGTAAAAATATGTCATATAAAGCTATGTCGGAAATCGGGGAGTTCGGCCTGATTGATCGGATCGCCACTCTTGCCGAAACCACCCTTCCGGCTGTGCCGGAACTCCTGACAGGAATAGGTGACGACTGTGCCGTTTATTCCCCTTCGGCGAAGCTTCTGCAGGTAGCCACCACCGATATGCTGGTCGATCAAGTGCATTTCGATCTTTTGACGACTCCCCTGCGGCATCTTGGAAGCAAGGCCATCAGCGTCAATGTCTCCGATATCTGCGCCATGAATGCGCTTCCCCGCTATGCGCTGATCTCTCTTGCTGTGCCTGACTCTTTCTCCGTGCAGATGGTTGAAGAGCTCTACCAGGGAATGAGCCATGCTGCCAAAGAGTACGGCCTTGCCATTGCCGGTGGCGATACCTCTTCATCACGCTCGGGTCTGTTTATTTCAATCTCGATGATCGGGGAGGTTGCAGAAGAAAAGCTCACCCGCCGAAGCGGTGCCCAACCGGGAGAGCTGCTCTGCATCACAGGCTCTCTTGGCGGTGCGGCAGCCGGGCTCAAACTCCTCATGCGTGAAAAGGAGATCATGCTGAACCATATCGAAAACAACGAGAGCTACCAGAGAAATGTGATGGCTGACTTGCAGGAGTACCGCGAGGCGATACAGCAGCAATTGCTCCCCCTTGCCCGAATTGATATTATCCGTTTTTTCCATTCGCGCCATATCCGCCCCTCCTCAATGATCGACATTTCCGACGGCCTCAGCCCTGACTTGCAACATCTCTGCCGTCATTCAAACGTCGGTGCAATGATTGAAGAAGGCCGTATTCCAATCCACGGAAGTACGCGGCGTATTGCCGATGAACTGCAGGATGATGCACTGACCTGGGCACTGACGGGCGGCGAGGAATACCAGTTACTCTTTACCATCCCGAAAGAGGAGTACAGGGTAATTGCTGATAACAAGGCAATATCGGTCATCGGTGAAACCACCGACAGAAAAGAAGGTGTGCAGTTGAGCGATATTTACGGAATGAAAATAGACCTCTCCTCAATCAGGGGATTCGATCATTTCAACCAGTAACCATTTCTATAATAAGAGAAAAAAGAGCACGACCAGAAAAGATTTATTTTTTTGGGAAAGAGTGCGAAGATGGTAAATTGTTCGTCCTGTCATGTACTGTGATATGCCGAAGTGGCGGAATTGGTAGACGCCCGGGACTTAAAATCCCGTGTTCAGCAATGGACGTACGGGTTCGATTCCCGTCTTCGGTACCTTCGTCTTTCACTCTTTTCCTTTCCTTTCGATGTTGCTGCGATAAAAAACCAA
>CAJAIK010000032.1 GCA_903939765.1 uncultured Chlorobiaceae bacterium
AAAAAAGCCGGTGTCAAGGCTCTTGAAAACCTTCGCTCGGCTGGCAGCTTTCCTGCCTCATGGCAGAGTATGGAAGAGCTTGAAACCAAAACTGATGACTTTGTGTCGCGCTTTCTTGAAGAAAGATTCAAGGTTTCAAAGGAGTTGGGTGGTGGCTTTTTTCTGCCGGAATTGTTCGACAGGCTTATGCGTACGACCGAGAGTGAACATATGGACGACAGGAAACTTCCCGAGAGTGAAAAGCTTGAACTGGTCAAGGCTCTTGACCGGCAGAACCAGATGTTGCGTCTTTACCCCCGATATGTCTATATGCTGTTATCTCTGCTTGATGAAGTGATAAAAGGAGGAGAACAGGAGGTGAAGGTTCTGGAACTGGCAAGCGGATCGGGAGGATTGGCGCTGGCACTCGCTGAAGAGGCGCAGCGAAAAAATCTGCCGGTTACTGTTACCGGTTCAGATATCATTCCGATATATATTGAGGAGGGTAATCGTCGGGCGACAGCAAAAAAGCTTCCTCTCTCTTTTCGACTGATTAATGCTTTTGATCTGTCAGAGTTTTCTGCCGGATCGTTTGATCTGATGGTGCTCTCACAGAGCCTTCACCATTTCACTCCCGGTCAACTTTCCGTCATGATTGCCCAGTCCGCCAAATATACCAAAACAGCGTTTGTGGGTATCGATGGATATAGGAGTATGCTGCTTGCAGGTGGTGTCCCGCTGATGGCAAGCATGCAGGGTATCGCTTCATTTGCTCTTGACGGGTTAACCTCTGCCCGAAAATTCTACAGCGAACTGGAACTCGACATCATTGCGGAGATTGCAACGGGCAAAAGAGATCACATCGTTACCTCTTCATGGCCATTGAGTATTCTTACGATTCGCTTTGATGGGGTAAAACCTGATGCCCTTCAATATCCATGACAGACTCTTCAAGCCATCCGATAACCAAGCCAAACCCACAACAAGAATAAGGTATCAATCATGAAAAGGTCGTATATCATCGCCGCTTTGCTTGTCACCCTGATTGCCGGCTGGTACCTGTGGCCGAAGGGATCGTCAGACAACCGTCAGGATTCCAGCATGAAACCGGAGGTCAGTGTCGTGACCATGAAATCCGAACCCCTGATATTGACAAAAGAGCTGCCGGGCCGGACTTCAGCCGTACGTATGGCCGAGATCCGTCCGCAGGTCAGCGGCATTGTTATGAAGCGCTTCTTCGTGGAAGGAAGCCTTGTTAAACAGGGTCAGCAACTCTACCAGATCGACCCCGCGACCTACAAGGCGGCCTGGAACAGTGCAAAAGCCAACCTCAGCAAAGCCGAGGCAAACGTGAAATCGGTCCAGGCCAAAGCAGGCCGCCACGAAGAGCTGGTCAAAATCGGTGGCGTCAGCCAGCAGGAGTACGACGATGCGAAAGCGAGCCTTGCCCAGGCCAGGGCAGACGTTGCCATCGCCAGATCCGAAGTTTCCGCAGCCGGTATCAACCTCGACTACACCAGAGTCATGTCTCCGATTTCCGGACGAATCGGCCAATCGAAAGTGACTGAGGGGGCTCTGGTCAATGCCAATCAGGCCGACCCCCTTGCTGTGGTGCAACAGCTCGACCAGATCTACGTAGACGTTTCCCAGTCGAGCGAGGAGCTGATACAACTGCGACAGCGCCATCAAGGTCAGGCGGGCAATTCCAGCGCCGGGAGCGCTCCTGTCCAGCTTCTGGTGGATGGAAAACCCAAAGGGCAATCCGGCACGTTGAAGTTCTCGGATGTAACGGTCAACCCGAGCACAGGTACGGTCCTGTTGCGAATATTGTTCAACAACCCCGGCAATGAAATCCTCCCCGGCATGTTCGTCCATGCACGTCTTGAACAGTGGAGAGACGAGAATGCCATCCTCGTGCCGCAAAAATCGGTCAGCAGGAATGCGGACGGGTCGGTTTCGGTCTGGGTTGTCGGAGCGGACGGCAAAGCAAACCCTCGCCCTATCATCGTTACGGAGGTTGTCGGAGACAAGTGGCTCGTAAGCAGCGGACTCAAAGCAGGCGAGAAGGTCGTGTACGAAGGCATCATGAAAATCCAGCCCGGCATGGCGGTTAAAACCGTCGAGGCTGCACTGCCACCCGTGCTGGCGAAATAATCCATTACATATAGACGCACCAATACCATGTCCGGATTTTTTATTGAGCGACCAGTCTTTGCCTGGGTGATCTCCATCTGCATCATGCTCGGCGGAATCATCGCCATCAATACCCTGCCGGTCGAGCAATATCCGCGCATCGCGGCGCCGACCATCAACATCAGCGCCACCTATCCCGGCGCATCTGCCGAAGCGGTTGAAAACAGCGTGACGCAGGTCATTGAACAGGCTCTCACCGGTATCGACCATCTCCGCTACTTCAGCGCCGGGAGCGATTCGAACGGCAACGTCAGCATCACGGTGACCTTCGAACCCGAAGCCAACCC
>CAJAIK010000033.1 GCA_903939765.1 uncultured Chlorobiaceae bacterium
CGAAAAAGAAAAAACAAAACATATATTTCATTAGGCACTACAAAGGCAAAAACAAAAATACCCCCTGATTTTATTGGCTTATCGAACACACTCACTCACTTTATGTATGAAGTCAGGATATAATGAAAAAGCGGGACTACCGTCTGTGGATGACGTTATCACGTTCCGTCAATATTCATCATCCTGCTTCCGATTCAGAAACTTTCCCCAAAAAAAAACTCCGCCTCATGCACAAGGCACAGGGCGGAGTTACAAAACAAGAAAAAGAGAGGGTGCGCTTAGTGGTATTTGGCGCTCTCTTCCTTGACAAATTCAACGAGCAGTTTCAGTTTTTCCGGCTCCATATCGGGCAGAATGCCGTGACCGAGGTTAAAAACGTGGCCTGAATGTTCGGTATGCTGACCGAAAGAGCGAAGAATCTTGGAGGCTTCGGACTTGATCAGTTCAGGTGTACCATAGAGAACAGTCGGATCAAGGTTACCCTGCAGCGCAACACGATCACCGAGTTCAGTGCGTGCCTTGCCAATATCGATTCCCCAGCCAAGACCCATGGCATCGCAGCCGGTATCGGCAATTTCGGAAAGAATGGTGTTGCAATCTTTTGAGAAAACAATGACCGGAGTATCAGGATATTTTGCCTTGATTGCCTGCACCGTCTCCTTGATGTAAGGAAGAGCGTATACACGGTAGTCATCTTCAGAAAGAGCGCTTGCCCATGAGTCAAAAATCTGGATGGCATCAGCGCCAGCTTCGATCTGCTTCAGCACGTAGGCTGTGATAACGCTTGAAATCTTGCCGAGCAGCGCATGGGCCATTGCCGGCTCACGGTACATCATCTTTTTGGCGTAGGCATAGTTTTTCGATCCGCCGCCTTCAACAGCATAGGTAAAGAGAGTCCATGCAGCACCGGTAAATCCGATAAGAGGAACACGGTTGTCGAGCTCTCTTTTGGTCATTCTGAGCGCATCCATCACATAACCGAGCTTTTCATCAATGTCAGGTACAATCAGCTTGTCGATATCAGCCTGGCAGCGAATCGGCGGGGTGAGCTTGATCCCTTTGGATTCGATAATCTCGACATTCATGCCCATGGCTTCATTGATCACCAGAATATCGGAAAAAATAATGGCCGCATCCACACCCATCAGTTCAACAGGCTGAATGGTTACCTCGGTTGCCAGTTCCGGGGTTTTACAGAGGGTTAAAAAATCGGTTTTTTCTCTCACAGCACGGTACTCCGGCAAATAACGACCGGCCTGACGCATCACCCAGATTGGTGTTCTGGAACATGGCTGGCGTTTTAGTGCCCGAAGAAAAAGATCATTTTTGAGCATGCAATGCAATAATTTGATGGGTTAACAAAACAAGAGGCCTGTCAGATCATCCGGTAATTCCCCGGCTGAGAGCAAAGTAAAAGTGCAAAGTTACGTTTTTTCAGCCTTTTTTAAAACTTTCCCGAAAGATCGTCAACCAAAAAATCAGCTCCCCGACTCCCTGAAGCATCCTCAGCAGACAATGTGGCGTTTAATACCAAGCTGTTTGGCACTGTATCCAAGTGCGAGACCGATCATTTCGGAAATATGAAAAACAGGAATAGAGTTCTCAACACCTGCATTTTTAAGCGCCTTGGCCTGATAGCCGTCAAGTGACGTGTGGCAAAGCGGGCAGGGGGTCACAATGAAATCGGCTTTCGACTCAATGGCCTCCTGAAGCGCCTCTGCCGCAACATTGAGTGACTCTTGCTCGGCAACCAGCAGGGTATGAAAACCGCAACAGCGATTTTTATGGGTATAGGGAATCGTTTCTCCCCCCAAGGCCTCAATCAACTGGTCAAGTGAGGTTGGATCAAGCGGATTATCATGGCCAAGAACCGTTGATGGCCGGAGAATATGGCATCCGTAAAAGGGAGCTATCCGATAGTTTTTCAGCGGCACCTTCACCTTCTCGCGGATAGTATCAAGCCCGACATCGTCAACCAGTACCCAGAGCAGATGGCGCACCTCAGAAGTGCCGCGATATTCCAGCCCCTCCTTTTTCAGGAGCTCATTGATCTCTCGCTTCAGTTCCGGTGATTCATCAAGCTTTTTCTTTGCCGTACGAATCGTCATGAGGCAGGTATTGCAGGAGACAATAAGGTCAAGCCCCATCTTTTCAGCAAGGGCAATATTGCGTCCATTGACCAGCGCAAAATGTTTCGGACTGACATACTCAAGGTTACTCCCCCCGCAGCAGGTACCCTCGTGGAGCTTGACAAGCTCGATTCCAAGATCTTTCTGCCAGAGTTCAATCGAACGATCCACCTCTTTGGTCATGGACTCATTGATACAGCTCAGGTAATATGCATATCGCTTCATCGAGCAGTTCTCCCCTGTTATTTTTTATGAGATTTCTGATCCTGCTTTACATGTTCGGTCATCTCCCTGAACATCGTCCTGAATATCTTTATTCCTTTGACCGATTTTACCAGCGGCGGCGGTAGCGGCGTACGGCGCTTCATGATCATCTTCATGGCCATCGGCAAAAGGTTTTGCAGCGTCCAGACCACGCCATTGGTGCGTATAGGAAGGGTCGCCTCGATCAACTTGCCTTTCTTTTCAATATCCGTCATAAAAGCTTCCGCATGTTTGGAGCCACTGGTATCATTCTTTCCCCTGCTCTCAATGGCATCTTCACGCAGTCCATGAATGGCATCCATGATCGGAATACTTTTCACACACGACTCCTGACAGCGATAACAGTGCGTACAGTCCCAGACACCATGATCCTTGACCAGTTCGGCCATACGCTGCTCATGCATGGAGTCGCGACTGTCAACACTCATACGGTATGATTTCAGCAGCACGGCCGGAGAGACATACTCCTTGTTCGCCCGTAAAATGCTGCATTCAGAAACACAAGAGGCGCAAAGAATACAGTCGGTCGCTTTATCATAGCGAAGGAACTCCTCTTCGGAAATCAGGAACTCCTTTTTACCCATCTGGGCCTCAGGCATCGTTGAATCGATCCAGTTCGAGTAGTGCACCATCTTGCCGACAAGCGGATCCATATCGACAATCAGATCTTTGATGAGCGGCAGGTTACGCAACGGCTCAACCTTGATGATGCCTGGCTCCCTGCTTTTGGCAAGGACATCCCATACCTGTGTCGTACAGGCAAGCTGGGACAGTCCATTCACCCTCATGCTGCAGGATCCACAGATTCCAGCCTGACAGAAGGCTCTGAAGCTGACCGATCCGTCAATATGCTCCTTGATATAATTCAAGGACCTCAGCACCGTAATACCCCTCTCTACCGGAATGGTATAATCATCAAAATATGGCTTGCTGTCAACCTGTGGATTGAAACGAAAAACCCGGAAGGTTACATTTTTTTTCCCTTCTGTATGCTGATCTGTTGGCAACGTCATAAGCGAAATAGTTAATAAGTTCTTTCCTGGAGTTCATAACGACCCATAGTCACCGGTTTTTCACCAAGAGTGACTTTACCATTGACCAGGGTAGTCAACGTATGCTTGTGCCACTTCGCATCATCCCGTACAGGAAAATCAATCCGGGTATGAGAGCCCCGGCTTTCCTCACGGGCAAAAGCACCCGCTGCAACAGTTTCAGCCAGATCAAGCATATTTTTCAGTTCAAGCACCTGCATAAGGTTCGTGTTGAATACATCACTTGTATCAAAAATACGGACTTTTTTGAACCGCTCTTTCAGCTCCGCAATATCCTCGATCCCTTTCTGCAACAGGGAGGATTCCCTGAAAATACCGACGTTGAGTGCCAGCGTCTGGCCAAGCTCTTCACGCAACTCGCCATACCGTTCATAGCGACCAGAAGCCTGCATTCCTCCCCTGACCTCTTGCAACTGCTCGTTCAGCTCGGCTTCCGATATCGTACCAGGTCTGAATTTGCCTGCCTCCTCAGCCGCCGTGCGACCGGCAATACGACCGAACACCAGAATATCAAGCAGCGAATTTCCGCCAAGGCGATTTGCGCCATGAACCGAGACACAGCCACACTCACCGGCAGCATAGACGCCATCCATGATTGTCCGGGTCTGGTTATCGGTATCAATTCCTCCCATTGAGTAATGAGCCGTCGGGCGGACAGGAATTGGCTCCTCAATAGGGTCAACACCCTCAAAGTTCATCGACATTTCCCGTATCTGGGGCAAACGCGATTTGATCAGATCCGCTCCGAGATGAGTCAGATCAAGATGAAGATATTTCCCTGCCGGGCTGTCAAATCCCCTTCCTTGCAGAATTTCCGTTTCAAGCGATCGAGAGACGAGGTCACGCGGGCCAAGCTCCATCTTTTCGGGCGCATAGCGTGCCATGAAACGCTCGCCATCCTTGTTCAGCAGGTAGCCACCCTCACCTCTTGCACCTTCAGTAACAAGCAGACCGCTCTTTCTCAAGCCTGTGGGATGAAACTGGACAAACTCCATATCTTTCATTGGTATGCCAGCCCGATAGGCGATGGCCTGACCGTCACCAGTATTACCAGCAGCATTGCTTGACCGGTTCCAGTACATTTTGGCATAACCGCCGGTAGCAAGAATCACCGTTTTTGCCGGGAAAGCTTCAACCTTGCCGGTCTTCATATTCATGGCAATCAGCCCGTTCGAACAACTTCCGCTGACCGAAAGGTTCAGAGCAAAATACTCATTGAAAAAAATGACCCCTTTTCTCAGACACTGTTCATAGAGCGTCTGCAGAATGGTATGGCCTGTTTTATCCGAACAGTAACAACAGCGTGGACGCCCGGCTCCGCCGAAAGGCCTCTGGGCAATGGTGTTGTCCTCAAGCCTTGACCACGGCGTCCCCATATTTTCAAGTTCACGGATGATTTTTGGCGCTTCCGAGCAAAGCACATCAACAGCATCCTGATCGGCAAGGTAATCACTCCCCTTGATGGTATCAAAAATGTGCATCTCAACCGTATCGTCCTTGGCCTTGTTACCAAGCGCAGCATTGGCGCCGCCCTGGGCTGCAGAAGTATGTGAACGGTTGGGATAAACTTTGGAGAGAACGGCGATATTCAGTGCCGGATTGGTTTTCATTGCCTCCATGGCGGCATAGAGCCCGGCCCCACCGCCTCCGACAATAACAATATCAAATGGTTTCATACGCTCAAATCTCCTTATGAAGCTGTAGAGGGAGCCTCACTGATTAAATGGAAGGGCACTGCAACCGGCAAGCGCCCCGCTCATTGAAATTGGTCTTTCTGGTAATACTAAGGAAAGCAGTACAAGGTACCCTGACTGCTAAAGGGCAACATGGTCATCATGAACAGGAAGTTCCTCAACAGCATGAAGCACATCCGTCATATTGAGGAGACCAAGAATTTTATTGTTTTCCATGACCGTAAGACGCCTGACATTGCTCCGCTTCATCAGGCGAAGAGCATACTTGATGCGAAGACTTGGATTGACACTGATAACCGGCTTGCTCATGATCTGAAAAACAGGAGTATTCCAGGGATCGCGATGAACATCCTCCCCCGGATCAATCACCTTTTCAAGAATATCTTTCTCGGTCACAATACCGTAGCAATCGTCCTCATTACGAGGCTCAACGATAAGGCCGCTCTCCTTGCTCCGTTTCATAATCTGCAAAGCCTCGGCTACCGTA
This sequence comes from uncultured Chlorobiaceae bacterium, assembly GCA_903939765.1. Classification (GTDB taxonomy): domain Bacteria; phylum Bacteroidota; class Chlorobiia; order Chlorobiales; family Chlorobiaceae; genus Chlorobium. Next base: position 5,627 of record CAJAIK010000033.1, read on the forward strand.
CAGCTTCCCTTGATTATGTGAAACTCTTTCTGCATGAGAGCAGATACCGGCAGGGTACGTAATGTTATAAGCTGATCCATAGTCATCAGGTTACTAAAGATTAAAAAAACAGATAATACCTATTTTTTATCGTTCGGCACACGAAACAACAAGCCACCGATTTTATATCATAAAGCAGAAAAAGGGAGGAACGCCAAAGTTTAATCCCCAAAATTGGCGCGATGAATTAATTTATAAAAAAAAACGACATAATTGCAAAAACTCCTCTCTCAAAAAGAGAAATCATACAATTCCATGTATTTTTTTATACGTTATCCAGTTCTGTTTCAAGGCAAAAAAAGCCTTGAAATCACCCTGAAGCAGAAAAGGATTGGAAACTCGCTCTGTGCTGACGGTTGAGATGGGAGAGGTACCGTAATCATGTCCGGGATAAACTTTTGTTTCGCCGGGCAGCAGCATGAGCTTTTGCAGCGAGAGATATTCATCACGTGCCTGCTCTTCAGTGCTGGTGCCGCCAACCTTTCCCGTAAAGAGGGTATCACCGGTAAAAAGAGCTTCCCCGATATGAATGCAGATGGAATCCCGGGTATGGCCGGGAGTATATAAAATACGCGCCTGAAGAGAGCCAAGAGGAAAGAGGGCCCCATCCTTTACGGTAATGCCAGTCCGGGCACAGGTATCACCGTAAAGCAAAGGGGAAACAGCGGTCAACAGAGTGATGGCTGCGTTGCCATTGGTATGATCGTCATGACCATGTGATGAAAAGATGTAACGAATCACAAAACCCCTTTCAACGGCAAACCGCACAATCATGTCAGGATTGAATGAGGCGTCAATAACCAGAGCTTCCAGGGAAAGCTCATCGGCGACAAGATAACCGAAGTTCCTGTCGCCACCGGTACGAAACTGTTCAACGATCATGCGATGTATCTCCTCTACCGTTTTGCTGATTTTTTCTCAACCATATAGTAAACAATCGGCACAACAACGAGCGTCAGAATGGTTGAAAGAACACCACCCCAGATCAGCGATATGGCAAGTCCCTGAAAAATCGGATCAAAAAGCATCACGATCGAGCCAATCACAACCGCACCTGAGGTCAGAATAATCGGCCGGGTACGAACCGCGGCGGACTCAATAACCGCCTGCTTGAGATCAGCACCTTCCGCCCGGCGAATCTGGATGAAATCAATAAGCAGCACAGAGTTACGCACCATAATACCAGCCAGGGCAATCATACCGATCATGCTTGTTGCGGTAAAAAACGCACCATGCAGCAGATGACCGGGAATAATACCCACAAGACTGAGCGGAATGGCTATCATCATGATCAGCGGCGTCTTGAAAGACTGGAACCAGCCGATGATCAGAAGATAAATAATCACAAGCACAACGGCAAAAGCGGTGCCAAGATCCCTGAAAACTTCAAAGGTAATCTGCCACTCCCCATCCCATTTCATCGACAGCTTCTCCTCCGAGGTTGGGTTGGCCGTATAAAGAGGGCTGACCCGGTATCCTCCCGGAACCTTTAGCTTTTCGATCTTTTTATCCATATCGAGCATGGCATAGACCGGGCTCTCCGTCGCCCCGGCAACATCAGCCGTAACATAAACCACCCGGCGGAGATCCTTTCGGTAAATGCTCTTGTCCTGAATTTTTTCTTCAACCTTCACCAGCTCTGAAAGTGGAATCATCTCACCGGCACGCAAACGGGTTGTCAAGGTTCCCATACCCTGTGACTGCACAAAAATACCGGAAAGATCCTGCAGGGAAGTTCTGTCGGACTGAGGCAAACGGACCTGAATCATGACAGGTTCCAGTTCCTTGTCCGTATGCAGTACCCCAACATCCATGCCCGCAAGCGACATGCGCAGCGTCTGGGCTATCTGTTCGGCTGTGACACCGCGGAATGCAGCTCGCTCTTTGTTGACGACCAGATTGTATACCTTCTGGTCAGCCTCAACCATCCAGTCAACATCGACCACCCCGGGAGTCTCTTCAAAGACCTTTTTGACCTGTTTGGCCAATGCAATCTGCTGCTCCTGCGAAGGGCCATAAATTTCAGCAACAAGCGTTGAAAGAACCGGCGGGCCCGGTGGAATTTCAACGATCTTGGCATTCGCATTATAGCGCATGGCAATCTGCTGTACTCCAGCCCTTACCTTTTTGGCAATATCATGGCTCTGCGCCTTGCGTTCATCCTTCGGAACAAGGTTAACCTGGATATCGCCCATGTTCTTTGCCTGACGCAGGTAGTAATGGCGCACAAGACCGTTGAAATTGATAGGCGCATTAGTCCCCACATAGTACTGATAACTGCGAACTTCCGGCACTGTTTTCAGATAGGCTGAAATCTCCTTGGTCACTCTTGCTGTCTGCTCAAGCGCCGTACCTTCAGGCATATCAATAATCACCTGAAACTCGTTTTTATTGTCAAACGGAAGCATCTTCATCTGTACAGCCTTAAGCGGCACCAACGCAATAGCTCCGACAAGCATAAGCCCAACCACCCCGAACGCAACCCATCGCTTGAAACTGCTCTCGATAAATGGAGAGAGAATAGCGTTAAAAAGCCTGTAATAGGCGGTTTTGGAAATATCATACTCTTCATGATGCCCCTCTTCAGTTTTAAGCAGACGGAAAGAGAGCCAGGGCGTTGCAATCAGCGCAACAAGAAGCGAAAAAATCATGGCCAGTGAAGCGCCAATCGGCATCGGACTCATATAGGGACCCATCAGACCGGAAACAAAGACCATCGGAAGCACGGCAGCAATAACCGTAAAGGTTGCCAGAATGGTTGGATTGCCGACCTCATTGATCGCAGTAATAGCGGCCTGCAGTTTTGGCTGCCGCTTCATGGCAAAATGACGATGAATGTTCTCTGCAATGATGATCGAGTCATCAACAACAATACCGGTAACAAAGATCAACGCAAACAGGGTCACCCTGTTAAGTGAATAATCAAGCAAGTAGTAAATCAGCAGGGTAAGGGCAAAGGTGATCGGTACCGAGGCAAGTACCACAAGAGCCCCGCGCCATCCCAGAAAAAAGCCAACAACGATCGTTACCGCAACAACCGCCATAAGCAGATGCTCCAGAAGGGTCGTGACCTTGTCGGTTGCCGTTGCACCGTAGTTCCTCGTTTCGGACACCGTCACTCCGGCAGGAATAGAACTCTTCTTCAGCTCTTCAACCCTTGCAAGCACCTTGTCGGCAAGCTTGGAAGCGTCACTTCCCTGACGCTTGGCCACCGTCAGCGTCACCGCAGGGTACTCTCCTGATGCTGACCCTTTTGGAGCCGCCGCGCCCCAGCCGAAGAAGTTGTAATTATTGACCTCTTCAGGCCCGTCAACAACGCTCGCAACATCGCGCAGATACACGGGTGATGCACCATAGATTCCGACAACGATATTGCCGACATCACTGGCGCTCTCAAGAAACCGTCCTGACCGGACAACGATCTCCTGATTCATCTGCTTGAAATCACCGGAGGTCATCTGGCTGTTGGCCATCTGTACCTGTCGGGCAATCTGCAGGGGGCTGACATTGAACTGCCGGAGTTTTTCCTTGTCGAGCACAATCTTTACCTGACGTTTCAATCCTCCCTTTATGTCAACATCACCAATACTCTTGATTTTTTTTAACTCATCAGCCACCCCGACTGCAGTTTTACGAAGCTCGAACGGATCTTTTGTCTTGCTCCAAAAGGTGAGATTAAGCACCGGAACATCGTCGATCGAGACCTTTTTCATCAAAGGGAACTGAACACCTGGCGGCATCTTGTCCATGTTTTTCATCAGTGTCGACCACAATTTGACCATGCTTTTTTCAGCATCCTCACCAACCTTATAACGGACAGTCACCACCGCAAAGTCAGGCATGGAGGTTGAATAGACATAATCCACTCCGGGAATTTCAGTCAAGGTACGCTCAACCGACTTGGCAACACGTGATTCCACCTCGGCGGGAGTTGCTCCCGGATAGGGGATATAAAGATCAACCATCGGCACCACAATCTGTGGTTCTTCCTCTCTCGGCGTCATGAATGTCGCCATAATACCCACCAGGAGAGAGGCCACCATCAGGAGCGGCGTAATCTTTGAATTGATAAACTGTTTTGCAAGTTTACCGGCAATACCTTCATTCATTGGTTTGATCCTCCGCAGTCACACTTTTTATTACCGTTACACCTTCAACAAGCTCAGGACTATAAACTCCCACCACAAACTCACCTTTATCCAGACCACCAAGAACAACAAGATCGCCCTGCATGAAACGCCCCGTACTGATCCATCGTACAGAGAGACGATTATCAGCCCCTGCGACAAAAATACCGGTAAGCTCCCCTTTACGAAAAATCGCCGATGCTGGCACCAGCAGCACCTCGTCACCCCCGGCCTTAACTGCACGACGAACGGCGACAACACTCACGACAGCATCAGGAGAGACCTTGCTCCCGCTCTTTATCGACTCCGGCTCGCGATTGCCACACCCTGCAAACAGCAAGGGAATGGCAACCAGAAAAGGGAACAAATTCTTTTTTCTATCCAAACTCATGGCATTATTCTGCTTCAGTTACAAAAGCCTCTCAGTTCCCACCGTAATATTCAAACTCACTTCTTGAAACACAATAATCATAGGAGGCCTGGTTCAGCCTCATTTTGGCATAGGTATAGGCCTGCTCCCTCATCAAAAGCTCAAAGGTCATCGCCATCCCTGTTTTGAACTGCTCACCGATATAATCAAGGCTTACCTTGGCCTCCTCCAGAGATTTGCGGGCAACGGCAATTCTTGCTTTAGCGGTTTTCAGCGACCTGAGCGACCGGCTCACCTCAGCCAGACTGTTGCTCTTTGCCGCCTCATAGTTGTACATCGCCTCACGCACCTGAGCCTTGGCCTCCTGTGCACGACCTGCTGTTGCCATACCATCAAAAATATTCCACTGCATATTCATGCCAAGCGCCCAACTGGAACCCCCGCTAAAAACGTTATTGCTGTGCAGGTTGGTCTGCACGAAGGCGTTCAGGCGCGGAAGCCTTGACGCATGAACAATCTCTTCCTGGCTGGCCGCAACCTGTCGAAAAGTCTCGAGTGCCTTGAGATCAGCACGGTTTTCCGGCACGTATTTTTTATCTCCATCCGGCAAATGATTATCGATAACAAAATCACCTGTCGGCACAATGCTTACGCCCGGCTCAAGATTCAGTAGCACGGCAAGAACGTCCGTTCCATTTTTTATCTCGTCATGCAGCAGAAGTTTCTGCTCCTGAAGCTCAGCAAGCCTCACATCCGTTGAGAGCTTGTCAGATTTTGTCAGCAACCCGGCTCGGTAACCTTTGGCGGCATCATTGCTGTGTGCCTGCATGGTTTTTATCGACTGCTCAACGGCTGCAATGTTTTTTCGGGCAAGAATAAGCCCGTAATAGACTTTGCTTACCTGGAGTCCTACACTCTCCTCAGTGCGCAGGGCCATAAGCTCCTGACCTTTTTTGGAGGTTAAGGCCATCGTCCGCCCTATTGCCGCATCCGCATTGTAAACCGGCTGCATCACCTGGAGAGATGTATTAAAATCATTGATAACATCAGCATTATTAAGCTTTTCAGGCATAAAATCACTCTGCTGTACAATGTTCTGCTGCAACTTTAAAACCAGTGCTGCCCCCGGGTCATTGGTCACAACAAGCGTCTCCGACAACGTCACTTTCGGCAGATAGGACTGCCGGGTCTGAACCACCCTCGCCTGAGCCTGATCAACCCTGCTTTTGGCGGCCTTTACCGTGAAGTTGTTTTGACGAGCCAGAGTAATGGCGTCAGCAAGAGAGAGCCTCATTGTTCTGTCAGCAGTTTTTGCCTGAAGCGGTGAGGCAAGAGCGCCTGCAATACAGAAACCGATCAACGCCTTATATATCTTCATGTTCTTTTATTGTTTAGAGATGAGCTTCAAAATCTTTTCAACACTTTTTGAATCATCATTACTCAGGCACTCCTTAAGGTTGCGGTGAAGTACCAATGAAAAGGTGTTGTCCAAAGCAGCCTTTGCCGCCTGAAACTGCGTAATGATCTGGGGACACTCCTCTTCCCGTTCAATCATCCTGACAAGCCCCTCAACCTGACCGGCAACCCGTTTCAGCCTCAGAATCACATCATTCATGTCCCGTTCAGTTTTAATCATAATAATCGGATCTAAAAGCGAGTGATACCTATACCCCCTATGGGTATAAAAAATATAAAAAGAAAGAACAATTGCAAGCTTTTTCAATGCAACACAGAGGGTAATGGAAAAACAACCGCAGAAAACCCAGCCCTATTTTTTACCACCCTCAACAGCAAGTTCAGCCGACGTGCAGCAAATATCCGACTGAACCTGGCAAAGCATACTTTCTGTAGCCTGTTGCATGATCTGCGACATGACGGCCTCAGTCATAAACCTCAGAATACCCTCCGGCATAAGATTCAGGGGAAACGACAGATCAAAATCAAGAGCAATATCGGTATCAAAATAGACCGATGTCCGACCATCATGCTGATGCAGCAGGCATATTTCAGAACTTGCCTGCCCGATAAAGGAGTTGGGAGAGACAAGTTCAATTTCTGGATGATCAGGCACCGCCTCCCAGCGAATCCGCTTTCCAGTACCATTGAGATGCGCCCTGTTTTGCACTCTCGAGGCCAACTGCTGGCCGTAAATATCGTCAAACGAAAAAACCTCCTCCCGTTGACGGACAAAAAACACTGCCGTAATCGGATTGTTTCGGGGATCAGCCACCTCAAAAATCCACTGAAAAATATCGAGATCCTTTAAATATTTGACGTTACTGCAATAAGGATTGCACTTCAGCAGCTTTTCATGATCAGAGAAATAAAGAATCGATTCATGAAAACATGAATCAAGAACGACATGAGCCTTACTTTTACCAACAACTTCCATTGATGTACGAAAAAAATTGAGGAACCTGAGTCCGGATGAAGAGTTATAAAGCTTTCAAACGTTCGGCACGGATTGAGAGTTCCTGATTCAATGGAGAGTTGACAATGGATCAATTATCTGTCTGCCACCCTCAGCGGTCAACTCTTGGTCGACCTTTGCTGCATAACCTGTCCCAAATTTTCGGCAAATTTGCCAGAAACCTTGTCCACAACATTTCCAGCCAAAAATCCGCCAAGGCCAGCAAGCAATATCCGCGGTACTCCGCGAACAAAAAAAGGTAGCCCCAAAGGTGAGATGAGAAATGCTCCGCTGATAATTGCTGCCGCAGGCTTGACAACTCTCTCCGGTAACAGGTGCTGTTGATTATCCGTCATAAGATCTATGGCTTAGCGTATTAACAAGGAAAAGGTGGCTGAACCATTAACGTCTTCCCGAAAAAAGCTGAAGGAGACGACTTACTCTTTTGTTCCAGAGCCTTCAACAATTTTATTGAGCGAATTGGAAAGCATCCCAAGTACCCTATCAACAACCATCAACTGCGAGGTGCCAATTTCAACCAGAGAACGGCAATAAACATTGATGGCTTCAAAGGTATCAATAAGGGGCTCAGATAATGCCGGATCCTCAACAGGCTCAGGGGCAACAGCCGCAGTTTTGGACAAAGCACCACTCACCAGGGTGTTCCTGCTTTCAGGTGTCGAAACAACTCCCCGGCTTTGCGCCTTGGGTGGGGTGGCTTCAGAAGCAGCTTCACTTTTTTTGAATCTGGAAAAAAATCCACCGTTTTTTTCATCTTTTGCCATGATCGTTACGCAATTAAGAAGTTTAAGAAATATTAATTTTTCCTGGATTTCGACGAGAGAGCCCAGCCAATCATATTTTTTATCATACCAATCGATCCATTCAAACCAAGCTTGCTCGCCGTGGCCCTTAAAATTCCAGGATAACTGCAGGCAACATGAACTCCGACAACAAAGAGGTCGGCAAGATCCATCGTATCGCGGAACAGCGATTCACGATAACGGGGCGGAAGGCGGTCAAGCACGATCATCACTTCATTCATCATTTCATTGACAAAGTTACGGCTATCAGTCTCTTTGCTATAGCACATATACTTCATGAGGTTTGCCATAGTGGCCACATTGGGCTCATAGGCATTCACCCGCTCAAGACTCCCCTTCTGCAGTTGGCCATTCTGCAAAACAAGTTCCACCCCGGCAGTCAACAACTTGATATTACGAACAAATGAGCCAAAACCACAAAAAGTCAAGGGTGAACCAAGAGCAGCAGCATCACCGATCATAAGAATATTATCGGCGGCAACTTCGCGAGCCAAGGTAAAACCGTCATGAAAATATGCCGGTATAATGCCAAAAACAGGCCGATGAATCACAAAATCAGCTCCCGGATTTTTATAGGAGGGAAGTTTCGTAAAATAGGTTTCAAACAATCCAAGAAGACTCTTATCGTTACACGAATCAAGAGTATCATAAAAAAACAGGTAGGTCGTGTACTGCTTTTTCCCTGCAGGAAACCCTTCCCAAATTAGCTGGCGCCCATTTCCGGAACTGTGATCTGCCGGCTCAATACTGACAAGTATTTCACCAATCTCTTCATTAACTCCCTCCAGACCGGAGGCAAGAGTACCAACCGTAGGGCAAACATGAGTTTGTGGCTGTCCATTATTCAACTGCCGGGCAACAGGAGAAGAAACCCCCATGGCATCAGCAAAAAGTCGTGCTTTATAGTAGAATTTTTCATGCTTCCGATCTTCAACTTCAACAACAACATGACCCGAAAACTGAAAGCACCGTTTAAAGGTAAGGCAACTTAATACCTGATTACCGGCAGCAGCAACAATTTTTTGTTTTGCAAGATGCAGCAGTGCATCGGCATCAACCGCACAATCAAGCACGCTATCAAGATAGAGTCGTTTTTTTCGGCCATCTTCAACAAAAAACTCGGCCCAGCCTGTTTTGTAACGGCATGCGATACTGCGCTCTATTTCATCTGCTGAAAAAACACCCGTCTCTTCAAGACTTTTCAGCTCACTCCTTGATATATTCCAGTCACGAGTTGACTTTCCGGGAACATTCCTGTCAAAAACAAGAACGGAGCGATGATACTTTTCAGCCATAACCGCGGCATGAAAAAGAGCCAAAATTCCTCCTGCATAGACGATATCATACTCTCCGCTGATCTCAACACCTTTCGGCATCATCTCACCGTCAAAAACCACGTCCTGAGATACGCGACTGTTGACCAGCTCCCAATACCGATCTATTTCAAGGATTTTCTCGAAATGCCTTTGCCCATCATCGAGCAGACTAAAGTGTTTATAAACAAGCGGATGCGTATCCCGTACCTGTTCCAGTCCCATAAGCAGCAACGACCATTTAATAGAACCGTTGTAAATGAAAACAAAATCTACACCTTCTTTAGTCCCCGTCAAAGCGCCAAAAACTTCATAAACTCTCCAGTCGTGCATTCTGCATCTGCGTGGATAGAAGCAAAAAGAAAAACTCCAGGAGTTCAGCCATCATGAAAAAGCTTTTAAAGCATGCTGAATTTTGTAATTTCAGTTGGTGATGGGCTCTAACCAGCCAAGAGAAACGCCCAGCGAAGCTCTTAAGCCGCAAGCCCTGTTGCTTGAAGCCAGGCACCTTTGAACGCCATCACAACATCGGAAAATAACTATCCAGAAACTATCCATTCGAACAACCATGCAAGAATTCACTCAATACACCTCCCTCTTCGCACCTGTCCTCTTTTTTTTTTCAGGCATTACCATCGTCATCCTCCTGAACAAGTTTATCGGAAAGCACTCGGCCAATAAAAAAGCAAACTGAGTCAGAGAGCATCCCGACTCATCATCTTTATTGGCCTGGTTGGTTCACCACTATGTGCCGCCAAGGGTATCCCTTGCCTCTTCAAGCACGGCAAGGGTAATCTCCTTGTATCCCATCTCCTCGGCATACTCTTCAGCCATGGTCCGGAACTTCCCCTGCATAAAGGAGGGCATGGACTGAAACCATTCCTGAGCCTCATCGGTCCACTTCGCCGACAGAACTCTGGATTTCGGGCGTTTATTGTATTGATAAAGCATATCCTCAACAAACAGCTCAATAGCATCACCATCTGAAAGAACATCTGGTGGAAAAATTGTTTCAGCAAGAATTTTATTGCGGATCAAATGAATTTTCAACTGCGGCAGATAAAGCACCGCGGCCGTAGACGGAGAGCTTCCGCATGTCAGAAAAAGTGCAATTTTTTTCCTCTTAAGATTTTTTTTCAGGTTACCATGAATCAACGCCCCCAAAAGCTGTGAAGCAACGACAAAATAGTAAACCGGCGCACCAAGAATGACAAGATCAAAATCCTGAACAAAACTGTAGTCAGCCATCGCGCTGCATTTTGCTTTTTCAACATAAACGCCAGCATCAACCAACCCGAGTCCGATAGCATCGACGACCGCCTCAGTAGAACCATTTGAGGATTTACTATCGTATAAAATGATAGCTTTCATATTTTTATAAGGTAAAAAGTACCGTAACTCAATTGTTCATCCCTATTCTTGATTATTTTCGTTTTGAGCTACAGTGTCGATTGATGAAAAAAATTCACAACATCACCTGAATCAGAAAAAGCTTATAATAGCGTACAGAAAACCCCAAACCTACGAACCTAATATAAGAGTTTTTTTAGATACCAGGACGACGCCAACTCCTGTTAACCAGCACAGCAACAGCCTGACCACTCCCCGACCTGCCTCTCTTTTTTCTATTTGCTCTGCAATTGAAAATATTTTAAATTGCGGGAGAATTTGTACAGGAAAATTGTGGAATGAAATTTATCAACAACACTCCTTTCCAATAACATTAAACGAGGATAGCCATGTCGAACGGAACAAGCAATGACGTATCTGGCGCAATCTCCAACCTTTTGGATACCTTGGGAAAGCTTGCCCAGCAGCAGGTTGAAATGCTGACCAGCGGAATCAAAACAGCCTCCGGACTTATTGAGCCTCTTGGCAAAACAGCGACCGATCTTGTCAGCAACTTGATTGGCACGCTCAATCAGGTGTTGCAGAGCGTTTCAGCAGCTATTGCCCCCAAAAAGTAAGCGTTTTTTTTACGCAAAAGGCACCTTATATCTTCTGTATAGGGTGCCTTTTTTTGTTTTCCGCAAAAGATTTTTCGAAGTTGCCGTATGACCATCCAGAAAAATATCGCGGCTCTCTTCAGTACCTGTTGCAGCAAGCCACTTTCCATTACAAAAATACAGGGCGATGCCTCAAGTCGTCAATATTTCCGGGTTACAGGAATCAATAACTCTGCCGTTGCCTGTTATGATCAGGCACTGAACAGCTCATCGGTTGACACCTATCCCTTTCTGGTCATACACGCACTGTTATCCCGACACGCTCTTCCCGTGCCGGCAATCATGGCCATTGATGCTGAAAAAAACATTCTGCTGCTTGAAGACTGCGGTGAAGTGCTCTTGCAAAACCTCTTCCATTCATCGATAGAGGAGACTATTCCTGACCATTACAGGGAGATTATTGATATTCTTGTACAGCTTCAGGCAATAAGCGGGCACAACAACAAGATTCCCTTCAGTATCAGTTTTGATAAAGAAAAGCTCATGATGGAATTTGATTTCTTTATCAAGTACGGTCTGCTTGACTACTTTGCACCAGCATTCGACCAGGAGTTGATCGGAAAATTACGATATGAGTTTGAACTCATTGCAGAGCTCCTTGTCAAGCCACAGCACTTTGTCCTTAACCACCGGGATTTTCACAGCCGAAATATCCTTATTCACCAGAACAAGCCTGTAATAATTGACTTTCAGGATGCCCGCATGGGCCTGCCTCAGTACGACGCGGTTTCCCTGATAAAAGACTCCTATGTCCAGCTCAGCCCATTACTGACCGAAGAACTGAAAGCATACCACTATCAGACACTCTGCAGCAACCAGATGACCAGCATGAGCTTCGACGAATACCTCTTCTATTTTGATATTTCAGCCTTTCAGCGAAATATCAAGGCAACAGGAACATTTTGTTACCAAACCAGAATCGCAAAAAACAACAACTTCGAACACTCAATTGCGCCAACATTGGCCTATCTGCCCGATTACATTAACGCAAGAGTCGAACTCAAAAGAGCAGGACAACTCATGCAGAGACTTTTTGAAGGAATCGGAGAATGAAAGCTTTCGTTCTGGCAGCAGGTCTTGGTACCCGTCTGACCCCGTTGACCGATCATACTCCAAAACCACTGATTCCTGTTCTCAATATCCCGAGCCTTTTCTATACTTTTTTTCTGTTGAAACAGGCTGGAATAACCGAGATTATCTGTAACATCCATCATCATGGCCAGGCTATCAGGCAATGCATTGAATCCCGGGAACTTGCCGGGCTGACCATTATTTTTTCAGAGGAGCCCGTTATTCTCGGTACCGGGGGAGGGCTGAAAAAATGCGAACAACTTCTCGGTGATGACGACTTTATTCTGGTCAACAGCGACATTATTACCGATATTGATTTTAACGCACTCGTGCAGCAGCATCGGCTCTCAGGACACCCGGGAACACTTGTCCTTTTTGAATCACCGGACGCTGCCGTTATAGGCCATGTCGGTGTTGAAGATGGCTTGGTAAAAGACTTCAGAAATTTGCGCAATACAGGCCTTTTCTCTTCGTTTATCTATACAGGAGCCGCAATACTGAGTCCCAAAATATTCCGTTTTATGAAAGCCGAATTTTCAGGAATTGTCGATACCGGCTTCACGGGACTTATTGATAACGGAGGATTAAGCTTTTACAGGCATGAGGGCCTTTGGATGGACATCGGAACCATGCAGAACTACTGGCTCGCAAATATCAATCCAAACTCCAGAGTGACCGACCTTGCAAAACCAATGCATCTTGCAATTGGCCATGCTCCGCATTCGATCTCTCCGGAAGCCATCATCAGCCCCGATGCACTAATCGCCCAATCCGTCATCGGCAAGGAATGCGCCATCGGAGCGGGGTGTATCATCAAAAACAGCGTACTCCTGCCTGGAGCAATCATAAAACCCGGAAGTTCCGTGGTCAATGCAATTGTCGACCACGGCCGTATTATCATCATGGAAGAACCGAAACAAAACAGGATACAGAGATGATCGCAACAGGACTGGATATCCTGCTCAGGATGAGTGAGCGTTTTCAAAACAGAAAGATCGGACTGATCGTCAATCAGAGTTCAGTAACCCAGTACCAGCAATACTCATGGAATGTGCTGAAAGAGAGGGGTATACAGGTCAACATGATTTTTTCTCCTGAGCACGGACTCTTCGCAACTGAGCAGGACCAGATTGCCGTTAACTACCAGCCAGATCTTGGCTGTGAAGTGGTGAGCCTCTACGGCGACTCTGCGGAGTCACTCCTTCCCGACAAGGCACTGCTCAACAATCTTGATCTTATCTTGTTTGATATTCAGGATGTTGGCTCCCGTTATTACACCTATATCAACACACTTGCGCTCTTCATGGAAGCCGTATCCGGCATGGATATTGAAATCATGGTGCTTGACCGCCCGAATCCCCTGGGAGGCGAAATTGTTGAAGGTCCACTGCTCGAACCTGCATTCCGCTCATTTGTCGGCATTTTTCCGGTACCAGTACGGCATGGTTTGACTGCCGGTGAGCTGGCTTTTTTCTACCGCGACATAAAAAAACTTGATATCAATCTCAGCGTCATCAAGATGGAGGGATGGCAACGCTCCATGCTTTTCCCTGAAACAGGTCTACCATGGATTCCTCCCTCCCCGAACATGCCAACGTTTGCCACAGCAGAGGTTTATCCCGGAATGTGCCTCTTTGAAGGCATAAACGCCTCTGAAGGACGAGGCACAACAACCCCTTTCCAGCTTTCCGGTGCTCCCTTTATCAAACCCTTCGATCTTGCCCGGTGCTGCCAGCAGTACGGCCTCGAAGGGGTTCTCTTTCGCCCGGTATGGTTCAAACCGACATTTCACAAGTTCTGCGGGGAAGTTATTGGCGGTATCTGGCTTCAGGTCACCGACCACTCCCGCTTTCGTTCCTTTGCCACCGGAGTGGCCATGACTGCTGCACTCAATGAACTCTATCCTGAAGAGTTGCAATTTTTAAACGGCGTTTACGAATTTAACGATACCATACCGGCATTTGATCTTCTGGCCGGAAGCTCCAGCATCCGCACCTCCATACTGAATGGCTGCAATACCGGCATCCTCCTTGAGTCATGGAAAGGTGACGAAGCTGAATTCCTGAAAATCAAGCCTGATTTTCACCTCTATGCATAACAGAGTCCAGAAATCAGGCAAACACAACGAATCAAAACGATACCGCCTTATTAACCTTCAGGAAAGAGCTCATGCAGAATATCGATCTTGCCATTATTATTCTTTTTCTTGCTGGCAATACCCTGTTCGGTCTCTGGCATGGTAAAAGCAACAAAAGTAACCGTGACTATTTTGTCGGTGGTCATACTCTGCCATGGATAGTCTCAATGCTCTCCATAGTCGCTTCAGAAACCTCGGTACTCACCTTCGTCAGCGTTCCCGGTCTTGCTTTCCGGGGTGACTGGAGTTTCCTGCAACTTGCCATGGGCTACATCATCGGAAGAATCCTGGTCAGTTTCATACTCCTGCCCATGTATTTTAAAGAAGGTGTCAGCTCTATCTATGAAATCATCGGTATCCGTTTTGGTCCCGGCATGCAGAAACTTGCTGCCGTGATTTTTCTTGTTACCAGGACCCTTGGCGATGCCATCAGGTTTCTGGCCGCTGGCGTGGTTGTGCAAGTGGTCACTGGCTGGTCGTTACCTCTGTCAGTCATGATCATCGGTGTTGTCACCCTGGTCTATACCCTTTCAGGAGGCATCAAGGCCGTGGTCTGGCTTGAAAGCTTCCAGTTCGCCCTTTACCTACTCGGAGGCATCCTCTCCATCATGTTCCTGCTTCAAAGCATCAACATGGGGATTCCCGATATGGTGACCTCACTTACCAACTCCGGCAAACTCACCATCATAAGTCCGGACCCGCATATTTTAACAAACCCATTTGCCTTTTTCAGCGCATTTATCGGAGGCATTCTGCTTTCGCTCTCATCGCACGGAGTCGACCACATGATGGTACAGCGCGTTCTCTGCTGCAAAAATCTGAAATCAGCCAAAAAAGCCATGATAGGAAGCGGCATTTTTGTTTTTTTCCAGTTTTCAGTTTTTCTTCTCGTAGGCTCTCTGCTCTCCATATTCATGCATGGCGCACCTATGGAAAAAGACCGGGAATTTGCCTTTTTTATTGTCCACTATCTTCCGACTGGACTGAAAGGATTGCTGATCGCCGGCGTCCTGTCAGCAGCCATGTCCACACACAGTTCAGCAATCAACGCCCTGGCCTCCTCCACAGTGACGGATCTTCTGGGCGGAAAGAGCTCTCTTGGCTTGTCACGACTGATCAGTCTCCTCTGGGCGATTCTGCTTATCATCATCGCACTCATGTTTGATGCGGGAGACAAGGCAATCATCATGGTTGGTCTTGAAATCGCATCATTCACCTATGGGGGCCTCTTGGGACTCTTTCTCCTCTCAAAAAGCAAGCGGGCATTTCATCCTGCAAGTCTCGGCATCGGACTTGTTGCAAGCATGGGCATTGTCTTTCTGCTTAAATTTTTTGGACTTGCATGGACCTGGTATATAACCGTCTCGGTTCTGGTAAATATTTTGGTGACCACAGGTATTGATATGAGCCTCTTCAATAAAAAAGTGATCCAGAGGAAATAACTTTTTTATGAGAAATACCGCAATATCTTTCAACGGGCAAAGAACAACGAATCAACCGAAAAACCTTGCTTTGACCAAAAAAATTTCAGACAACTTTTCTCTTTTAAGGGAGAAATTGCCCGGAAAAAACGAAATTTTACACTGCCGCACGAAGGAAAAGAAAGACTGATGAAAAGAGCTTATGCAGCAGGAGGCCTGAATCGGTAACGCATCATGCAAAAAGAAAGCCAGGAATTACACTCGCAGCAAGAGCAACTGCTAACGGAAAATGCTGCTCTCAAAAAGAAGCTCCATGCCCTTGAAAAGAGAGCCTGCACCCTTGAAGCACAAAACAAGACGCTCGGCATGGTTGTGGAAGGAACACAGGCTGGATACTGGGACTGGAATGTCAAGACCGGAGAGCTGATCATCAATGATGAATGGGCCTCGATTGTCGGCTACAGCCTTGATGAGCTTCAACCGATCACGATCAACACCTGGCTATCGCTCTGCCATCCGGATGATCTGCCCCGTTCAACGCAACTGCTTCAAGAGCATTTTGCCGGAAAAAGCACTGTTTATGAAATTGAGCTCCGGATGCGCCACAAACTGGGCCACTGGGTCTGGCTGCTCGACCGGGGAAAGGTTTTCGAGCGCGACACTGCCGGCCATGCGCTTCGCATGGTCGGCTCCCATCAGGATATCTCCATAAGAAAACAGTCGGAAGAGGCGCTCGACCACAGCCGGAAATTCGAGCGCCTCGTAACAGCACTCTCAAATCAGTTCATCAACCTGCCCTTCGACCATATTGATGAACTGATTTCGGACACGCTTCAGCTTATCGGTGAATTTGACAAGGCCGACCGGAGCTACATATGCGAGTTCCATGATGATCTTCGCCTGATGAACAACACCCATGAATGGTGTGCAGAAGGTGTTAAGCCCGCAATCAGTGAACTGCAAAACATTGAAACGAGCAACTTTCCCTGGTGGATGGAGCAGATCCGAAACAACCACATCATTCATCTTCCCCGGATCGCTGATATGGAGAGGGCTGCCGCAGCCGAAAAAGAGATCCTTGAATCCCAGGATATCAAATCACTGATTGTCATTCCACTTGTCGCAGGCTCACTTCCCTTTGGATATATTGGTTTTGATGCAACGACACACGAAAGAGATTGGTCGGATGAAACCATCTCCATCTTGAAGCTTGCCGGAGGTATTATTGCAAATGCGCTGCAACGTAAGACTGTTGAACACTTTATCCGGGCTGAACTTGATCTTGCCATCAAACTTAACCGCTCATCCTCTGTCAAGGAGACCCTGCAAACCTGCCTTCATGCGGCCATTTTTGCTTCCGGACTGGATTGCGGAGGTATTTATCTGGTCAACCGCCACGATGAGACAATTTCACTGACCATTCATGAAGGTTTGCCGCAGTCCTTCATCAATCATTCAGAATCATACGGCTTCGACTCCGAAAATGCCCGACTGATTCTGAAGGGAAAACCCATCTATCACAAGTTGAACGAACTTGGCCTGAAAAATAAACCTGTGCTCAGTACGGAAAAACTGAGGGCAATTGCCATACTCCCGATAACCTACCGTGGCGAAGTTATTGCATGCCTCAATGTCGCTTCACACACGCTGAACCAGATACCGGAATTTTCCCGAAAAGGGCTTGAAACCATTACATCTCACATCGGCTCGGCCATCATGCAGGCCCGTCAGGAAGAGGCAATTACTGAAGCAAAAAGTAACCTTGAATCGCTCTTCGACACTATTGAAGATCTACTCTTTATTGTCAACATGGAGGGCAATATCATTCACGCGAATGCCGCGGTCGGAAAAAAGCTGGGCTACGCTGCTGAAGCGGTTCTCCAAAAACATGTGCTTGATTTGCACCCCGAAGAGCAGTGGGATATTGCAAAAGATAATCTTGAAGGAATGATTTATGGAAACAGGAAATCCTGTCTGGTCCCGCTAAAAACCAGTTCGGGAAAGCTCATACCTGTCGAGACAGTAATTACAAGGGGTATCTGGAACAACAAGCCTGTGCTCTTCGGAATCAGCCGCGATTTTTCGGAACGGATACTGTCGGAAAAAACCTTGCGGGAGAGCGAAAAACGATTCAGGGAGTTGACCGAACTCTTGCCACTCACCCTCTTTGAGACCGATGAAAAGGGTGCCTTGAGCTATTCGAACGCCAAAAGTTTCGACGTTTTCGGCTACACCCCCGAGAGCACCAGCAAAAAAGTGTACGCCATTAATTTCTGTATTCCAGAGGATGCTGAAAAAGCAATGCGCCATTTTGAGGCAATAAAAAAAGGGCATAATGTTTCCGAGATGTACACTGCCCTCAGAAAAGATGGGAGTACCTTCCCTTGCCAGGTCTACAGCTTGCCCATCATTGAGAATTGTCTGATCAAGGGAATGCGCGGCCTCGTCGTCGACCTTACTGAACTGAAAAGAGCGGAAGAGGCCCTGAGAAGCAGTGAGGTGCAACAAAGGATCATCGAAGAGTTTCAAGCCCTGATCAACAATATTCCGGGAGCTGTCTATCAAACCGATGAAGAGGGCAGAACAACACTGCTCTCGCTCATCAGTGATTTTTTGAGCAATTATACCAATGAAGAGGTTGAGCGTGAACTGTTTGCAACGGCCAGAATGGTCCATCCGGAAGAGCGGAATATGTTTTTTGCATCAAACAGGAGTCTGAAATCAGCAAGATCATCCCAAACCCTTCTTTACCGTATCATCACGAAAAACGGTTCCGTCAAATGGGTTGAAGACCGAAAAACCTCTGTTTTTTCACCAAGCGGCAAATTCACCGGGATAGACGGTATACTGTTTGATGTTACGGATCGCATCATGGCACAAAAAGAGCACCAGATGCTCGAATCAAATCTGCGAAGAACCCAGCGTCTTGAAACCATAGGAACACTGGCGGGCGGTATAGCGCATGATTTCAACAATATTCTCACACCCATCCTTGGCTATGCTGAAATGGGCTCGCTCATCCAGGGCAGCGATGCATTCCAGCAAGAATATTTCAACGAAATTTTCAAGGCGGCTGAGCGTGCAAAAAATCTTGTTGCACAAATCCTGACATTCAGCAAAATACAGGATAGTAAACCGACGATTGTCAGCGTTCAGGAAATTGTCGATGAAGCGCTGAAACTTCTCCGACCATCAATACCGTCGACGATCACCATCGAAAAGCATCTCGACAGCACCTGCCGCAATATACTTGCCGATTCATCGCAAATCCACCAGGTCATTGTCAATCTCTGCACCAATGCATTCCATGCTATGGAAACGTCGGGCGGCCTGCTGACGATTCAACTCAAAGAGATTGTTACCAGTAGCAGCCTGAGAAAACTGCTTCCGAAACTTCATGCAAAGAACTATGTAAATCTGAGCATTTCCGATACAGGAGCAGGAATGGATGAGCGCACCATCGAGCGCATTTTTGAACCATTCTTTACCACAAAATCTGTCGACAAGGGAAGTGGCCTCGGCCTTTCAGTTGTGCACGGCATTGTCACAAACTTTGGCGGAGAAATTGCTGTTGAGAGTCGTCCGGAAAAAGGTACCACCTTCAACGTCTATCTTCCAATAGCTGGCAAACAAGCCGAAAAAGCAACCGTAACGAAAAGCTGTACAAAAGGATATGGCAGTATTCTTTTTGTTGACGACGAGACCGCGGTACTCAGGATGATGACGATAATGATTACAAAACTCGGTTTCAAAATTCAGGCAATGAGTTCACCCCTGCAGGCTCTTGAACTGTTCCGGAAGAATCCGGAACAGTTCAACCTCCTCATCACCGATTTGACCATGCCTGAAATGACCGGTATGGAGCTTGCCGAAGAGCTGCACAAAACCAAACCGCACCTGCCAGTGCTTATGATGACGGGCTACGAAAAGGATATTGAGCAAACCTCTTCTCGCTACAATTATGGAATCTCCCAATTCCTGAAAAAACCAGTAACCATGTCACAACTGGCCACGGCAATCAATGAAGTAATTTATTAAACCCACTCAAAGAAACCCTTATGAAAATTCTTGTTATCGACGATGACGCTGCTGTCAGAAAATTTATCAGCATGACGCTGCAGAGAAAAAAATACAGTGTTGTAGAGGCTGATAACGGCATGAGGGGACTGCAGCTTCTGCAGGAGCACCGCGACATATCCGTGATGATCACCGACCTCATCATGCCCGAAAAGGAGGGCATTGAAACCATTATTGAAGTCCGGCAACAGTACCCGTCAATAAAAATCATTGCAATCTCAGGCGGCGGAAAAGTGAGCCCTGAAAACTATCTCGTCATAGCCGATGCTCTCGGGGCAAACACCACACTCAAAAAACCTTTCAGCGGCCAGGAACTGATACAAGCGATCGAGAATCTGTAACAAAATCGGCTGACAGGCAAAATGAGTCAAAAGAACCTGCTACTTCGGAATCTGATCATAGTATTGAGCAAGAGTCGACTGCTCTTGCTCAATGTCGTTGACCACTTCGAAGGTTTTATTTTTCGCATGTTCAACCCAGAGAGAGAGCACAAGCAGCTCTGCAACATCCGATCGGTTGATCCACCCGCTCCACAACCTGTCACCACTATCAACACGAAGCTTGTGACGCAAAGGTTCGCCATCCTTCAACCCGCCGGGCCGGACAATGGTATAAGAGTGTGACTCCTGTGAAAACACCTTCCTCACCTGTTCTTCAGCTTCCCATTTTTTCAGCAGCACACCACCAAAAAGATTCAACGGATGATACCATTTTGTAACAGCAAGAGAGCTGACAAGCCCGAAATGCTTTACCCCCGCTTTGGCCGCCTCATCAACAAGCCTCATCACCCCGTCCCGGTCAACACTGGCAGGTGAAGACTCTCCTGAGTATGAGCTCGAACCAAGCGCAGAAATAACCGCATCACACCCCTCGACCGCACGGGCAACATCAGCGCTGCTCTGTATCTTGCCCGTCACGATTTCAACACTCTTGCCAAAAAGAGCAAGCGCCTTATCGCTCTCTCTCGAAAAAACCCTTACGGCAACACCATAATACAGAAGACGTCTCACCACCCACTGCCCTGTTCTGCCCGTCGCACCAGCCACCAGAACTTTCCCGTTGTATACACCTGGCTCCTCCATCACAACACTCCTTAAATAATTGAAAACAACGTATCGTTTAATAACGTATTACCATATCAACCACTTATGATTGCAATAAAGTTTCTTTATAGAGCCAAAATTTCATAACTTTTGAATATAACTCTACACCTCTGCGGAGCTGCGTGCCGGGAGAGGGTCTGCAAACCATCAATCATCAACAACATCATGAAACAGATAGAGCATAAGGTGGTCGCCCTCTTTCTTGGTTTGGCACTCTCAACCGGCTCTACGGCCTCAGCTTACGATCAGGAGGCTCTCAATACGCTGAAAAAAAGTGTTTCAGAATGGAATTCCATGCGTATGGCCAAACCCGGTGAAACGTTTGACCTCGAAGAGGCGGAACTTGAAGGGGTTAATCTGACGGGAGCTGATCTCAGCAAAACTGTTTTAATCAATGCGGAACTCAGCGGAGCCACGCTTGACCTGGCTGACCTGAAAGGAGCAAACCTTATGATGGCGTTGATAAAAAAGGCCAATCTCAAAAAGAGCAACCTTTCGGGTGCCTGCCTTGTCAAGGCCAATCTTAATGGATCATTCATGAAAGGCGCAATGTTCACAGGAGCAAACCTTCAGGATGCAAATCTGCGATGGATTGTGGCTGAAAATGTGGATTTTTCGAGAGCCAACCTGGCCAACACCACTCTTTTCGAAGCAAATTTTACGGGGGCAAACCTGAGTGGAGCAAACCTGAAAGGGGCACTCTTCGTGCAACAGGCAAATCTCAATGGGGCCACGCTCTCAAACAACACCATTCTGCCATCGGGAGAAAAAGCGACCTCACAATGGAGTGCTCTGCACAACGCTCAATTTGTCAGGGAAGCTGAAAGCGCACCAATTACCTATGAAATACCTCTTCCTGTTGAATCTTCTGTTCATGAAAACAGTACCGGCACACCAAATGGCATAAGCACAGGAAAAACTCTCAGAGAGAAAAAAAAGCAATCGAAGGTTTCCGGCAAATCAAATTTTGAAAACCGCGCACTCAACAATGCCGACATGGCCGGTGCTGATCTGCACAATGCCAATTTCCACAGAGCGGATATGAAATCTGTACGAATGCAGGGAGCAAACCTTCAGGGCGCAAACCTTGACCGTGCATTTCTCAAAGGAGCAGATCTCAGCAAGAGCAATCTCTCTAACGCAGTTCTTTACCGGGCTACGCTCACCAATGCGAACCTGAGCGGAGCAAATCTTGAAGGAGCATCCCTCTTTGAAGCAGATCTCGATGGGGCAAATCTTGAGGGAGCAAATATGAAAGGCGCCAACATCATGGATGCCAATTTCACCAATGCAACACTCTCTTCCCAAACAACTCTTCCGTCCGGCCAACAGGCAACGTCAAGTTGGGCAACCCTTAGAGGTGCCAGATTTTTGAAGATAACTCAAGAGTAACGATGCACCTGTAATCTGGCAGGTCACAAAACGCTTTCCAAACCGGCAGCAAGGGCCAGGCCGGTCACAACGCTGCGCTCGAACAGAGAAAGCGCTTGCGATAAAGAAGATGCTGAAACAGATGAGCTTTGGTGATATTGGGATCGCTGGTCTGTAGCCTGTTTTTTTTGCCTGTCCGGGTAACCACATCAAGAGTTCCGTCATCATTAACCTTGTCGACGGTCCAGAACTTGTCAACCACATAATGATAGGCCTCCCCATGTTCAAGAGGATAGACCTGCTTTGCTCTCGGCCCAGGGTGAAATGAGCTTTTTGGCTTATGATAGATAATCTTGTCTCCAACTCTGAACTGTATCACCTTGACCTCCTTTCCGGTTAGTCCGGACATTATGAACAATTGTTACCTGTTCTGGTTAATACAAATAAAAATGGAATAAAAAAATTTCCCCATTGTGGGGCTCCATCCAATGCCCCTCGACAGCAAGACAACAGAACAAACAGGAAGGGGTACCAGGTTAACTGCTCGACCTCCGCAAAATCATGGTATACTCTCTCAAATCTGACATCGGCTTGCATTTTATATAGAGGCACCACTCTACCCCCACATAGAGGCCTGCGCCATTTTTAAATCTCGATTGAAGGGTCACAATATCATCATCCTGACGTTGTCGCTGCAACATGCTCTTCACAAGCAGATAATCATCGGGATGAATAAGCGACTCCAGCCTCACCTCAGACAACGCATTGGGTTCATACCCCAAAAAAGCTTCAATTGATCCGGTCATATCAACAAGGCGTTCCGAATGGTCAATCAGTGCATAAGCCTCAATGACAGGCTTGTAGCGGTCACTGCCGCCCCCAACATTCATATGTACCTGACGGAACAAGTTGTCGATATCCATGCGGGAGCGGGAGAATGCCATAGCACTGCTGAGCGAAGCCAATGGAGAATCCTGCATCTGACCGCTCTGCAACCACTGTATATCCGCACCATCTTTTTTGAGCCGCTCAAGCATTTTTTTACCGGGACGGCATTTTCCCTGAAGATAAGGAGTCATCTGTGCCGGATATTTTATCCCGACTGTTTTGCAAAACGAGTTGATTGAACCATGCTTTTGCAGGATATATTCCCTGAGCCTTTGACTGAATCCGGTATTTGAAGACATCGATAAGTGCTGTTCGTTGATCAAAACAATGAAAAAAAGGCCATACCCCCATGTAAAAATGGGCACACGGCAATCCCGCACACAAGTATATATAATCCATATACATGGAGTATACAAAATATAATGCGCCATACCGTGACGGACAACATTTTTTTTACCGATTCATGAACGCTCTTTTCGGGAAATGTTGACCAGGATGCTTGCAAGCACAGGAAGAACAAAAATGGCCACCGTCACTCCTGAGGTAATGATGTCGCCATCCGTACCCTCCATAAATCTGATAAAAGCGACTTCAGGATAAAAATGCTCCACCGCCGAGAGTGACAGTTTAAGACCAAGCAAGCCGATAACCATAAATGCGCAGGTCTCAAGAAACGGATAGCGCTCCATCAGACCTACAAACCACTGAGCAACAAATCGCATTGCAAGAATTCCAATAAAAACCCCGATACAGATCAGCAGCAGATTGTCGGTAAAAGCTACCGCGGCAAAAATATTGTCGATCGAAAATGCAAGATCCATCATTTCGATAAGAAGTACTGTCGACCAGAATACCCCTAACCGGCCGGATACCAATCGATAAAACCAGTTACTCTGCTTGTCGAAATAATCATCCTCCTTTTGAGGAGTTTTTCTGCCCTTCAGCCAGACCCAAACGAGATAGAGCAGGTAAAGCCCGCCGATCGGCTTCAGCCACCAGATTTGCACAAGAACGGAGGCAAAAAAGAGGCAGATTCCGCGGAAGAGATAGGCTCCAATAATACCGTATTTTAAGGCTGCGGCCCGCTGTTTCTGCGGCAAATCCATAACCAGGGTGGCCAGCACCGCTGCATTATCAACCGAGAGAAGACTTTCGATGATGATCAGATTGCCAATAACAAGCAATGATGGCAGCGGATTACGAACAATATGCTGTAAAAGCTCAATCATCAATTCTCATTCTCTGTGTCCCTGTTTACGGTAACTGCACCATCGCTTATATCTGCACAAGAACCCCTATCTCAATCACTTGACCAGAGGGAAGATCATAGTATGCCGTTGCACTGAGAGCATTACGAGACATCAAGGCAAATAGTTTTTTGCGCCACAAAATCATTTTCGACTTGAGCCCGGCAACAATTTTCTCACGGCTGAGGAAAAAGCTGATCGCCTCAGGCCTGAAATGGAGGCCCTGATGATTCGCGAGAGCGATAACCTGACGGATATTTGGATATTCCAGAAATCCGTACCGGGCAACAACCTTAAAAAATCCATCCCCGAGTTTGGTCACCTCAACCTTCTGACTGTTGGGAACCCTCGGTACCCGCTCGGTACTGAAATGAAAAAGGGCCACCTCCGAATGCATTACCTTGTTATGACGCAAATTATGGAGCATGGCAACAGGCACGACATCAGGATTCGCCGTCAGATAGACCGCCTGACCATTCACCCGATAAGGCTGCTGCAAGGAAAGACTCTGCATGAACTCTTCAATCGTCAAGGTACGATCCTGCAACTGCTGCAACAAAAGGCTGCGCCCCTGCTTCCAGGTAAGCATAAGGGTAAAGACCACCAGACCAATGGCCAATGGAAACCATGCTCCCTGAAAGAGCTTGGACACACTTGCTCCAAAAAAGGAGAGATCAATAATGGCAAAAAAGCTGATCAGCACATTGAGCCCAAACTTGTTCCACTGCCAGAGATCGCGTGCAACATAATAGAACAGGATAGTAGAGATAAGCATGGTTGCTGTTACCGCCACGCCATAAGCCGCAGCGAGCTTGCTTGACGAACCGAAACCGGCAACAAGCGTGATGGTCGCGATCATCAATGCCCAGTTTGCAGCAGGAACATAAATCTGCCCGATATGCTTGGCTGAAGTATGCGTCACGGTTAAACGAGGCAGATAACCAAGCTGGATTGCCTGCTGCGTCAGTGAATAAACGCCGGTAATAAGCGCCTGCGATGCAATAATGGTTGCCAAAGTCGAAAGCAGCACCATGGGAATTATTGCCCATGAAGGCACAAGGCTGTAAAACGGATTGTGAGACTCTTGAGGAAAAGCAAGCAGCAGCGAACCCTGTCCAAAATAGTTCAGGAGTAATGCCGGAAGCACCAGCAAGACCCAGGTCAATCGAATGGGCTGTTTTCCGAAATGGCCCATATCGGCATAGAGCGCCTCAGCGCCCGTAACAGAGAGGAAAACCGCACCAAGTACCATAAAACCCTGGAGGTGATTGCTTAAAAGAAAAGAGATCCCGTACCACGGAAAAAACGCCTTCAGAATCTGCGGGTAGCGGATAATTTCAGCAAGACCAAGTAAACCAATGACCACAAACCAGACAAAAATAATCGGGCCGAACAGTGCACCGACTCTTGCCGTTCCATGATGCTGAAAGAAAAAAAGGCCGAAAAGGACCAGAATGGTGGCCGGTATGACAAGATCCTTGAATGCCGGAGCAATAATCTGCACACCCTCAACCGCACTGAGAACCGAGATGGCAGGAGTAATCATACCATCTCCATAAAGCAATGCAGCCCCGAACAAGCCGATGATCACCAGAAACCAGCGCTCATAACCCTTTTTCTTGCTTTGCGTGATAATCAGTGCTGTAAGCGCAAGAATACCCCCCTCCCCATCATTATCAGCTTTCATGATAAAGGTAAGATATTTCAAACTGACAATCAGGATAAGGGCCCATACGAGCAGGGAGAGAACACCAAGAACATTTGCCTGTGTGATGGGAATGCCATACTCGCCATGAAAACACTCCCGAACCGCGTAAAGAGGACTGGTCCCGATATCACCGAAAACCACCCCGAGAGCAGCAAGAGAGAGCCCTGCAAGCCGTTTCATGCCCGCTTGCCCTGATTTATTTTCTAACCCAGCTTCTTCCGATATTTTTGACATAAATCAACGAGGGAAAATGAAAACCGTATTGAACAAAAAAAGCAGTCATTGTCTGATCTGAAAATTGAACCCGTCAATATATACAATAAGTTCTAAATCGAAGAAACCCCTGAATTTGCTTCCGGAGAGGAGCTTGACGCATCAACAAAAAAAAAGTCCCGGCAACATCGCCCCCCGCAGCGTAATGAATATTTATTCATAATAATGAGTAAAAAACACACTGCACAACTCACAATATATCAGACAAGAGAGTGGGCAGATTAAACGATAAAAATGGCTCAATTTCAAAAAAACCACACCGAAAAAGGCCCGAAACCCCTTTACAGACAAGCTCTGAAGCAGATATTTCTTGCTTTAGGATATTTTCTCTATATTGGGATGATAAGCATCACTGAATATCGCAATGATTTTATTCATTTTTTACCTGTTCCTGCATAAGGATTCTTTAAGGAACAGCGGATTTAAACCATGAGTGTATGAAGCATGAAAAACAATTTTTTTCCTTGTCATTTGTTGCAATCCTGATCACCATCGCCCTCGGATCAAGTCAGGGACGAGCTGGTTTTTCGGCCGTCGCGACACACTATAACCCACTTTACAACTCTGCTGAGGCCTCTCTCCGCCCCGCTTTTCTTACAAAAGAGGGCTCTCAACCGCAAAAAAAGGCTCACTTTCCTGTTACCGAAGGTCGAGCGTCATTTTACGCAAATCAGTTTCACGGCCACAAGACTGCCAATGGCGAAACATTCAACATGGACAAACTGACCGCGGCTCATCCCTCCCTGCCATTCGGCACCTGGGTAAGAGTAACCAATCTGCGAAACGGAAAGGATGTCATAGTACGCATCAACGACCGGGGCCCGTTTGTCAAAGGTCGAATCATTGATTTGTCGACAAGCGCAGCAAAAGAGATCGGACTCATAAAATCCGGAACTGCTCGAGTAAAACTCGAAGCACTTACTTCAGGCCGATCAGCTTTTATCGCTGGCTGATCATCAAAAATACAAGATCAACGACCGTTTCTGAAACGGTCGAGATGACAACGTTTTACAAAACGCTCGTAACCTTTTTTGTATGATGACGAAAAAAAAACGATTTCAATCCGGAACGGTTTTTTGTGCGCTCTTTGCAATGATGCTTTGTGCCACACTGAACCCGGAAATTCTCCATGCGGAAGCAACTGGAGCACTCCGCAATCCTGCCACCTCCGGGATGCAGTGGTTACCCGAAAATAACGAGGCAAATCCAGCTTCATCAACAAGCGCACAGACAACGTTCCCGGAAGGGCGTGCTCTTGTTGCCGAAGGAAAAGCCTCATACTATGCCGGAAACTTCCAGGGAAGAAAAACAGCCAATGGCGAATATTTCAGCCTCAGCCACTTTACTGCGGCACACCGCACCCTTCCTTTCGGAACCACCGTCAAGGTTATCAATCTTGAAAACGGCAAAACTGTTGTCGTACGCATCAACGACCGGGGTCCATACCTGCACGGAAGAATTATCGATGTTTCGCCAGCGGCAGCCAGAGAGATCGGACTTGTCAGAAGCGGAGTGGCAAATGTCCGTATCGAGGCATACAATGAAACTGCTGCCATACTGTAAAAGAGAGGGCTGAGAGAGCAAGAGTTCCCTGTGCACTACGGGAACCCCGCCTGACTGCATAAACCCGGTCGAAACCAGGAAGAGAGGTACTCCAGCATGTACTCCCGAAGCTTTAAGCAGACTGCGGGAGTATCTGCAGGAAGTGAGCAGAAAGAGATGGTCTGACGGGCAGCCCTTCTTACTTGCCCGTTACAAACTTGCTGACATGATCAAAAAATGCACGAGCCTCAAGAAAACCCACGATCCGGCTTTCCGCAATCTCCTTCCCTTTAGAATCAAAAAAGATCATTCCTGGAGGGCCAAAAAGGCCAAAACGCTTCATCAGTGCACGATCATCCTCACTATTACCAGTCACGTTAACCTGCAACAATGTCATATTGCCAAGCTGCTCAATAACCTTGGGATCATGAAAGGTAAAGCGGTCCATCTCCTTGCAGGCGACACACCAATCGGCATAGAAATCGAGCATGACCGGTTTTTTGGCCGAGAGCAGTGCCTGATCGAGCTCCGCTACCGTTCGGATACGGGTAAAATTGACTCCCTTCACCTCTCCTGAAACAGCCGTCGATGTTCCACGCATCTGTTCAAGCGGTTCAAGCGGTTCAAGCGGATTGCTCCCACCGGCAGCAGCTCCCACAAGTTCGAGTAACCCGACAACAAAAAGAACCAGACCAAAGGTTTTGCCAAAGCGGAGAGCAATCGTCGGTTTAGCGGCTGACGCATCGAAAACACCGAGAAAAACTGCACAGAGAATAGCAAAAGCACCCCAGGCAAGCATGACTGCCGGAGCCGGGAGAATTGGCGAAACCATCCATACGGCAACGGCTATCAACAGCAGTCCGAACACATATTTCACGCCTATCATCCATGCACCTGCCTTGGGAAGCAAACTGCCGGCAGAAAGACCAACAAGCAGCAGCGGCACACTCATTCCCATGGCCATCGAAAAGAGTGCCAGCCCGCCAAGAAGCACGTCACGCGTCTGGCTGATATAGACAAGGGTTCCGGCAAGCGGCGCCGCAACACAAGGGCCCACAATAAGCGCCGACAAAGCTCCCATAAAAAAGACCCCAAAAAAACGGCCACGCTTCAAGCCACCTGATGCCTTGCCAAGCTTGCTTTGCAGGGCGGTTGGCAACTGCAACTGATAAACATCAAACATGGAAAGAGAGAGGAGAACAAGCAGCAACGCAAAGAGCACCAGAACCCATGGTTTCTGCAAAGCTCCGGCAAGCCCTTCACCCGCAAGCCCGGCAGCAACACCAAGCGAAGTATAGACCAACGCCATACCGAGACAATAGGCGAGCGCCATCAGAAAGCTGCGACGGCGGGTAACATCTCCCTCGCCCACAATAATTGAGGAGAGAATCGGCACCATCGGCAAAACGCAGGGAGTAAACGACAACAGCAGTCCGAAAGCAAGAAAAGCAAGGGAAATTTTCCACAAACTTCCCCCGGCAAGGGTGGCTGTTGCCAGAGAGAGGTCATTGTCCGCCGCGCCCGCTTTCGAAGGAGCTGCACTATCAACAGCCAAAGGAGCCGCCGGTGCCGGTTTTCCGGCTTCAACAGCACCATTGCTTGCAGGAACAGGAGCAGGAGCGTCTGCCTGCTCACCATCCGCCACCAGCAAACCCGGCCTGGAAGGATCAACCTTAAAAAGCTTTGTTACAGGAGGATAACAAAGGCCATCCTCAGCACACCCCTGATAGACAACACTCAGCGTAAAGGGGCTGTCAGCCTTGACAAGAGGTACATCAACGTTCAGGCGGTCATGATAGATGGCAATTTTCTCATTGGTTGAAGAATCCGTTATGGTGATCCCTTTCGGCAGTACAGGAGCCTTCAGGTCAGCCTTGCCGCTTTCGACTCCGACCGTCACCTTGTCGCGATAGAGCTTGTACCCTTTGGCAATCTCCCAGTGCAGCAAAACCGTACGGGAACTGTTCAGCTCAGCCGTGATCTTGAACGCCTGTTCAGGATCAAGAAATTCAGCCGCAGAAGCGCTGCTCACCCTGAAACAGAGTGACAGAAAAACAGCAAAAAGAGCGGCAGCACGCCTCAGTACTGGATGGTTCATCTTTGTTCGCATAAAAATAGAAGTTATTGAGTTACGCCAGAGGCCGAAATTACGTGTTTTTATGATAAATCTTGCCGGATTGGTCAACAGCGAGATACCCCATCCCTGCATCCTCCAAAAAAGCCAAAGCATCTACCCCTTTCAGCATTGCTATCGTTGTGCAACTTCCGGCTGTGATCGCCAAAGGAGCGACAACCGTGACTGATCGCCAGTAAGTCACAGGAAATCCCGTTCTGGGGTGAAGAATGTGGCAGTAACGATGGCCCTCCACTTCAAAAAAACGCTCATAGTCACCGCTTGTCGCCAACGCTCCGCCATGGAGCGGAATCGAAGCAATCGTAAGCTCCTTGTGGCGCGGATCCTGAATCCCGATAACCCAGGGCGTTCCATCAGGCTTGGGGCCAACAAGCCGTATATCACCCGCAAGGTTCACATAGCCATGCCGCACCCCCTTTGCAGCAACAACTGCCGCCGCACGGTCAGCAGCATACTCCTTGCCCACTCCGCCAAAATCAATCTCCATACCCGCCTCAGGCAGACGAATGGCATTGCCCTGCCGTTCCACCCGGTTCCAGCCGACAAGAGAAAGAAGTCCGGAAAGTTTGGCCGGTTCAGGAAGGATCGCCTTACTGAAATCCCATGCATGGCGCAAGACCCCGGAGGTAAGGTCGAACAAACCATCGCTCATCTCATAGAGAGTATCAGCATAGCCAAAGAGTGATGCCGTCTCCTCATCATACTCGACAGAGTCACTGCCTGCGGCAGCATTAATTCGGGAAACAATGCTCCCGGGCCGGTAACGCGAGTACTTGAACTCTATTCTCCCCACCTCTTCAAGCACAAGATTGGCTATGGAGTGTGCCTCTTCTTTGCTTTTTGACACAAGCACTGCCTCTGCGCTCCCCCCCATGGCATCAAATCCAAAACGATAAATCTCCATAGTCCACCTTTTTATAACTGTAAAAAAGACTTTCACGCCATCGACTTCCAACGTAAAGCCTTAACGTCAAAGAACAGAACCTTCAGTGAAGACTCCAACATGATAGCCTCTCATGGCTTAAAGCATTATTAAAGGATGCTTAAAAATTACCAAAAAAGCGAAAAAATATACTCCCTTCGGGATATGTTCTCGTGTATGCCCTGTACTTGGGCGCAAAAAGAGATGCAGAAGATCAAAAAGCGGGATAAAAGCTTGCAAGAACAACAAATGCCAACAGGAATATCACTCTCGCAATACTCCCGCCGGCATAAAATCTGTCACGGATTTACCCGTGTTTCAGGCAATGATATGGATGTCCGAAGCATGCAGACCGGGATGGGACGATGTCCCGATAATTGCCACCTGCACCGCGGCAACTCCGCCTGCGCCATCCGCATCGTAGTAGAGCGCGCCT
This sequence comes from uncultured Chlorobiaceae bacterium, assembly GCA_903939765.1. Classification (GTDB taxonomy): domain Bacteria; phylum Bacteroidota; class Chlorobiia; order Chlorobiales; family Chlorobiaceae; genus Chlorobium. The sequence continues at coordinate 37,046 of CAJAIK010000033.1, forward strand.
GACGAGGTGTTGTAAATAATCCGGTCACTGCTGTCATGGGCAGTAGTGACTCCCGCACCTGACCAGAACTGATCCAGACTCAACTCACCCTCAAGAGCGCCAAGACCGGTAAAAACAGCCTTGCTGAACTGGAGGGTATCCGTCCCTGACATAAAATCAGTAATGGTATCTCTGTTCGAGCTGGCACTGGGCGCTGTGTTAAAGACAAAAGAGTCACTACCGGTACCACCAGTCAGAATGTCGTTACCTTTGCCTCCAAACAAGATATCATTGCCAGCACCTCCAATCAGCGTGTCATTGCCTGCGCCTCCATCAAGAATATCATCAAAAGCGGTACCGGTCAAAGAGTTTGCGCCGGCATTACCGGTTATCGACAGAGCATTGAGCACTGCCGAGGCATTCACATTCAGCGCGGTAATGCCCGTCGTCACCGCCGCAGCGGCGGTCCCTGTACCGATAACCACTTTCTCAATACCGGTATCTTCCGAATACAAGGTGAGTGTCCCTGCTGTCGTTGAGGTGAACCGAACCTCGTCAATGCCGCTCAGTCCACTATCGGCAAACTCATGCGACGGATGGTCGGAAGAGAAACCAACAAGGTAAAGATCAGAACCCTCGCCACCATTCAAAGTGTCAACGCCCGCCTTGCCATCAAGAATATTCCTTGCACTGTTACCGTTAATGATATTCGCCAGAGCATTACCTGTTCCATTGATTGCATCAACTCCCGTCAGCGTCAGGTTTTCAACATTGTCTCCAAGCGTCCAGGTCACACTCGACTCTACCCTGTCTATACCTTGATTCACCGACTCCTTCACAACGTCACCGATGTTATCGACAATATAGGTATCGTTCCCTGCACCTCCCTGCATGGAATCCTTGCCGACTCCACCATCAAGAATATTGCCCGCGCTGTTGCCGATGATGATATTCGCCAGAGTGTTACCGGTACCATTGATTCCGTCAGAACCCGTCAGCATCAGGTATTCAACATTCACTCCAAGCGTATAGGTAATACTCGACTTGACAGTATCAGTTCCTTGATTCGCCAACTCCTGAACCAGGTCACTGGCACTGTCGACAATATAGGTGTCGTTACCTGATCCACCCTTCATGGTGTAATTGCCTCGACTGCCATCGAGAGTGTTGTCCCTGCTGTTGCCTGAAATGATTTTATTCTGAATTGTATCACTGCCTCCATCATGACCGTCATCACCATGACCATCATCACCATGTCCATCATCACCATGTCCATCATCACCACCGCCTGACGTTGTTGTGGTGATCGTTAATGCTGGTGTTATACCGGCACTGCCATTGTTTCCTGCAGCATCTCTGTAGCTTGCATTGGCAACCGTAATGCTCGCGGCAACTGAGGCGAGGCCTGCCGTCGGGGTAAAGATCGCCGTACGGGTCAGGCCGGTGCCGCTCAGGGCACCAAGAGCGCCATTAACCGTCGAAATATCGGCTTCGGTAAAACTCAAACCTGGATCTTCGCTGAAAGTGAAGGTAATTGTCGCGGTCTGACCAGTACTCAGTACACTCGTACTGCTGGTTATGGCTACCGAGGGTGCGAGAGTGTCGAAAGTGATTGAAGGGGTATTACCGGCACTGCCACTGTTTCCGGCAGTATCCGTGTAGCTCGCGTTGGCAATCGTAATGCTCGCTGCGCCAGCGTTCACGCCCGCCGTTGGGGTAAAAGTTGCTGTGCGCACAAGGCCGCTGCCGCCGAGAGCGCCAAGGGTACCGCCAGCAATGGCAAGATCAGCCGCCGTAAAGCTCAATCCGGGATCTTCGCTAAAGGTGAAGCTTATCGCAGCGGTCTGGCCAACAAGGAGTGTCGTCTTGTCGCTCGTAATGGCTACCGTCGGGGCAAGGGTATCGATGATGATTGAGGGGGTTGTACCTGTACTGCCCGTGTTGCCTGCGACATCAGTGTAGCTCGCATTGGCAACCGTAATGCTCGCAGAACCGGAAGCAAGACCAGCCGCCGGTGTAAAGGTTGCCGTACGCACAAGTCCGCTGCCGCCCAGAGCGCCAAGGGTGCCGCCAGCTACGGTAAGGTCAGCCGGTGTAAAGCTTGAACCGGGATCTTCGCTGAAGGTGAAACTGATCTGGGCGGTCTGGCCAGCATGCAATGCACTGGCGCTGCTGGTGATCGCGACCGTCGGCGGAAGCGTGTCAAGCACATAAGCCTGGCTGACTGCTGAGCCGGCGTTACCAGCAGCATCCCGAACCTCCAGCATGATGGTACTGCTTCCCGAAAGAGTTGCTCCATCCCAGTTAATCGCCGTCCCACTCACTTTGCTTGTAATATTACTCCACGAGGCACCGTTATCTACGGAGCCAAAGAGCTGCTCTTCAGCACCAAGCAAGGCGCCCAGCATACCGGTTATGCTTTGCGCCGCCACAGAGGTAATAAAGTCGGCATCGCTGCTGCCCGTGTCGGCACTGATATCCAGACCGCTTATCGTTACCGCAGGGGCCTGAGTATGAATGCTTATTGCAGGTGTTGTCCCGGCACTACCGGTATTGCCAGCTGCATCAGTGTAGCTCGCGTTGGCAACGGAAATAGTCGCTGTGCCGGATGCGACTCCCGCTGTTGGCGTAAAGGTTGCTGTACGCACAAGGCCGCTGCCACTCAAGGTGCCAAGGGTGCCGCCAGCAATGGTAAGGTCAGCCGCCGTAAAGCTCAAGCCGGGATCTTCGCTGAAGGTAAAGCTGATCGCGGCAGTCTGGCCAAAGCTCAAGGTGCTCCTGCTGCTGGTAATAGCTACCGTTGGCGCAAGGGTATCAATGGTGATTGAGGGAGTTGTCCCGGCACTGCCCGTGTTGCCGGCGGCATCAGTATAGCTCGCATTGGCAACCGTAATGTTCGCTATACCGGAGGCAAAATCCGCCGTCGGCGTAAAGGTTGCTGTACGCACAAGGCCGGTGCCACTCAAGGTGCCAAGGGTGCCGCCAGCAATGGTAAGGTCAGCCGCCGTAAAGGTTGAACCGGGATCTTCGCTGAAGGTGAAGCTGATTTCGGCGGTCTGGCCTGCATGCACTGCGCTTGTGCTGCTGGTGATCGATACCGTAGGAGCAAGAGTGTCGATGGTGATTGAGGGGGTTGTGCCCGCACTGCCCGTGTTGCCGGCGGCATCAGTGTAGCTCGCGTTGGCAACGGTAATGCTCGCAGAAGCGGAAGCAAGACCAGCCGTTGGCGTAAAGGTTGCCGTACGCACAAGGCCGCTGCCGCCGAGAGCACCAAGGGTGCCGCCAGCAATGGCAAGATCAGCCGCCGTAAAGGTTGAACCGGGATCTTCGCTGAAGGTGAAGCTTATCTCAGCGGTCTGGCCGGCATGCGCTGCGCTTGTGCTACTGGTGATCGATACCGTAGGAGCAAGAGTGTCGATGGTAATTGAGGGGGTTGTGCCCGCACTGCCCGTGTTGCCTGCGACATCAGTGTAGCTCGCGTTGGCAACCGTAATGCTCGCAGAACCGGAAGCAAGAGCAGCCGTCGGCGTAAAGGTTGCCGTACGCACAAGACCGCTGCCGCCCAGGGCGCCAAGGGTGCCGCCAGCAATAACAAGATCAGCCGCCGTAAATGTTGAACCGGGATCTTCGCTGAAAGTAAAGTTAATTGTAGCTGTTTCACCGCTTTTCAGGGCACTCTTGTCGCTCGTGACGGCTACCGTCGGCGGAACCGTGTCGAGCACGTAAGCCTGGCTGAGTGCAGATCCTGCGTAACCGGCGGTGTTCCGGACTTCCAGTTTGATGGTGCTGCTGCCCGAAAGTGTTGCTCCATCCCAAGTAATCGCCGTACCACTCACTTTGCTCGTGATATCACTCCACGAGGAACCATTATCTACCGATCCAAAAAGCTTTTCGCCTGCTCCAAGTGCCGTACTGAGCGTGCCGGTAATGCTCTGAGCAGCCTCTCTGGTAATGAAATCGGTGTTACTCGTACCGGTATCGGCAGAGATATCGAGAGCAGTGACCGTTACCGTCGGGCCAAGATTAGTAATGGCAATTGAAGGGGTTGTGCCGGCACTGCCACTGTTGCCTGCCGCATCAGTGTAGCTTGCATTGGCAACCGTCACCGTCGCTGCACCAGTGGAGATCGTCGGCGTAAAGGTTGCCGTACGGATCAGGCCGGTAGTGGTCAAGCCACTGAGTGTGCCACCGGATACAGCAATGTCGGATGCCGTAAAGCTCGAACCCGGATCTTCGCTGAAGGTGAAGCTGATCGTGGCAGTCTGATTAGCAGGAAGAATGCTCGTGCTGCTGGTGATCCCTACGGTTGGAGCGAGGGTATCAATGGTTATTGAAGGGGTGGTGCCGGCTCCACCAGCATTAAGTGCGGCATCAGTGTAGCTGCCGCTGGCAACCGTAATGCTCGCTGTGCCAGAAGCAAGGCCCGCCGTCGGCGTAAAGAGTGCGGTGCGGGTCAGGCCGGTAGTTGTCAAGCCGCTGAGGGTGCCACCGGATACAGCAATGTCGGATGCCGTAAAGGTTGCAAGGGGATCTTCGCTGAAGGTAAAGCTGATGGTCGCGGTCTGGCCGGCATGCAAGGCGGTCGCACTACTGGTGATTGCTACCGTTGGAGCAAGCGTATCAATGGTGATTGAGGGGGTGGTGCCAGCTCCACCAGGGTTGAGTGCGGCATCGGTATAGCTCGCATTGGCAACCGTAATACTTGCTGTGCCGGAGGCAAGACTTGCCGTCGGCGTAAAGGTTGCCGTACGAACAAGGCCGGTAGTGGTCAAGCCGCTGAGGGTGCCACCGGATACGGCAATATCGGACGCCGTAAAGGTTGCAAGGGGATCTTCGCTGAAGGTAAAGCTGATGGTCGCTGTCTGGCCGGCATGCAAGGCGGTCGCACTAC